>NZ_JBHVHT010000001.1:2374082-2746643 GCF_042799975.1 Microbacterium sp. NPDC057658
GTCGCCCACGGCACCGCGGTCGCTGCCGCACACCTGCACGTGCGCGATGGCGGCGGCGGCCGCGCGGACCCCCTCCGCCCCCCCCCCCCCCCCGAACCCACGATCCTCTTCCTCCCCACCTGGGTCCCCCCCCGCTTCTCTCATTCCGAGAGCGGCTGCTTGGGGAGGCGGCGCACCTTCGCCCGCCGGCGACGACGCTCGGGGATCATCGAGCGCATCTCATCGAGCTTGCCGAAGCAGAACAGGCGGTCGTCGGCCTCGAGGACCACGTGCTTGCGCGGGTTCGGGATGACGCTGACCCCGCGGTGCAGCGTGAGCACCGTGATGTCGCGTTCCCACAGGCCCGCCTCCCCCAGCGTCTTGCCGACGAGGTCCGCGGCGCCGTGGACCATGAGCTCGGCGACGCCGTACCCCGTGGAGACCGTGAGGCGCTGCCGCACGTCGATCTCCGGGAAGGCGACCTGACCGGCGATGTAGTCGATGATCGCGCCCGCGACGTCGAGCTTGGTCGCGGTCTCGATGCCCTGCAGGCCCGGGGAGGAGTTGACCTCCATCACCAGGGGTCCCTCGTCCCCCTCCAGCATGTCCACGCCGGCGACGCGGAGGCCCATGATCTGGGCCGACCGCACGGCGGCCCGCTCGTAGACCGGGTCGAGCTCGATCGCCTCGACCGAGCCGCCACGATGCACGTTGGAGCGGAACTCGTCTCCGGCCGCCGAGCGGCGCATGGCCGCGACCACGCGGTCCCCGACGACGAGCGCGCGGATGTCCCGCCCCCGGCTCTCGGCGATGAACTTCTGGATGAGCACGTTCTGCTTGGTGGAGTGGAGCGTCTCGATGATGGCCTCGGCCACCTTCACCTGAGGCGCGAGGATGACGCCGATGCCCTGGGTGCCCTCGAGCAGCTTGATCACCACGGGGGCGCCGCCGACGCGCTCGATCGCCGGTCGCACGTCGGCGCGGTTGCGCACGAAGGCCGTCGGAGGCATCGCGATGTTGTGCCGGGAGAGGATCTGGTTCGCCCGCAGCTTGTCGCGCGCGCTCGAGATGCCGTTCGCCGTGTTGGGGGTGTAGACGTCCATCTGCTCGAACTGCCGCACCACGGCGGTGCCGAAGTACGTGATCGAGTTGCCGATGCGGGGCAGGATCGCGTCGTAGTCGCTGAGCTGCCGGCCCCGGTAGTGCAGGTCGGGCTCATCGGAGGTGAGGTCGATCGCGAAGCGCAGCGTGTTGAGCACCTTCACGTTGTGGCCCCGCTGCAGTGCGGCCGCGCGGAGGCGTTGGGTGGAGTACGCCTGCGGCGCACGGGACAGCACTGCGATCTTCACGGGGGATTTCCTGCCAGGATGTATCAGGTGAGTAGGTCTACCCATTCAAACACCCTTACGGGGTGGCGCGAGTGGGTGAGCCTGCCCGATCTCGGCGTCGACTGGATCAAAGCCAAGATCGACACCGGCGCCCGCACCTCGTCCCTGCACGCGTTCGACATCCAGGAGTTCGAGCGCGACGGCGAGGCCTGGGTGCGTTTCCGCGTGAAGCCCTGGCAGGACAGCCAGGAGGACGCGGTCGTCGTGGAGTCCCCCATCCACGATCGCCGGGCCGTCCGGAGCTCGTCCGGGCACGCGCAGGAGCGTCTCGTCGTGCAGTTGATAATCCGGCTAGTCGACCGCGAGGTGATGGCCGAGGTCACGTTGAGCAACCGGGACGAGATGGGATTCCGCATGCTGATCGGCCGGGAAGCGCTGCGTCGCGGCTACGTCGTGGATCCGGCGCGTTCCTTCCTCGGCGGTCGCGCGCCCCGTGAGGCACGTCGGCGCAACCGCGGCCGCGCCTGAGCGTCAGGCGCGGATGAGGACCGTTCCCACGGCCTTGTCGTGCAGGCCACGCTGATCCGGGTCCCACACCACGGCCGGGATCACGATCAGGAGCAGCAGCGTGCGCACGATCGGGCGCCACAGACCGACCCATCCGCCGTCGAGACGGACGACGCGCATACCGAGGATGCGGTGCCCGGGGCTGCCGCCCGCGGTCGGGATGAAGAGGATCTGCACGACCCCGAAGATGAGCAGCGTGGCGAACGGGTCGTACTGGAAGAACGCGACGGAGAGGATGACGGCTGCCGTCCAGTCGATCGCGAGGGCGCCGATCCGGCGTCCAGGGCGACCGATGCTCCCCGGTCCGGACTCCGGGAGTCCGAGTCGCTCACCGGGGTACGTGTTCACAGCATCCGTCACCCCTCCAGCCTACCGAGGCTGTGGATGCCCTCTGATCCTGCTCACGCTGTAACACGGACGAAACAAAGCGGATACCGTGGAGAAATCCCCCGTCCGTACTGTGCAGAGTGGCCCCGAAGCCATCGATCCGCATCACAGGAGTCGTACATGTTCAAAGATTCGTCCGAGGTACTGGCCTACATCAAGGAGAACGACGTCAAATTCCTTGACATCCGTTTCACCGACCTCCCTGGTGTGCAGCAGCACTTCAACATCCCTGCGGCGACGGTCGACGAGGCCTTCTTCACGGACGGACAGCTGTTCGACGGCTCCTCCATCCGCGGCTTCGCCAGCATCCACGAGTCGGACATGCAGCTCATCCCGGATGTGACGACGGCGTACATCGACCCCTTCCGCGAGGCGAGCACCCTCGTGATGATCTTCGACATCTACAACCCGCGCACCGGCGAGATCTACTCGAAGGACCCGCGTCAGGTCGCGAAGAAGGCGGAGAAGTACCTCACCTCCACCGGCATCGCCGACACCGCGTTCTTCGCCCCCGAGGCCGAGTTCTACATCTTCGACGACGTGCGCTACTCCGTGACCGCCGGCGAGAGCTTCTACAAGGTCGACTCCGAGGAGGCCGCGTGGAACACCGGCCGCGAGGAGGAGGGCGGAAACCTCGCCAACAAGACCCCCTACAAGGGCGGCTACTTCCCCGTCAGCCCGGTCGACAAGACGGCCGACCTGCGCGACGACATCACCCTCAAGCTCATCGATGCGGGCTTCATCCTCGAGCGCTCCCACCACGAGGTGGGAACGGCCGGCCAGCAGGAGATCAACTACCGCTTCGACACCATGGTGCACGCGGCGGACGACATCCTGAAGTTCAAGTACATCGTCAAGAACACCGCCGAGGAGTGGGGCAAGGTCGCCACCTTCATGCCGAAGCCGCTGTACGGCGACAACGGCTCGGGTATGCACACCCACCAGTCGCTGTGGAACGACGGCAAGCCGCTGTTCTACGACGAGGCCGGCTACGGTCAGCTCAGCGACATCGCGCGGTGGTACATCGGCGGCATCCTGGCGCACGCGCCGGCACTGCTCGCCTTCACCAACCCGACGCTGAACAGCTACCACCGTCTGGTCAAGGGCTTCGAGGCTCCGGTCAACCTGGTCTACTCGGCCGGCAACCGCTCCGCCGCGATCCGCATCCCGATCACGGGCTCGAACCCGAAGGCCAAGCGCATCGAGTTCCGCGCCCCCGACGCCTCGGGCAACCCGTACCTCGCCTTCGCCGCGCAGCTCATGGCGGGCCTCGACGGCATCAAGAACCGCATCGAGCCGCACGAGCCCGTCGACAAGGACCTCTACGAGCTCCCGCCCGAGGAGGCCAAGAACATCCCGCAGGTGCCGAACTCCCTGCTGGACTCGCTCGAGGCGCTCCGCGCCGACCACCAGTTCCTCCTCGAGGGCGGCGTGTTCACCGAGGAGCTCATCGAGACCTGGATCTCCTACAAGTACGAGAACGAGATCCTGCCGATCGCGCAGCGCCCGCACCCGTTCGAGTACGAGCTGTACTTCGGAGTCTGAGCCGACCGCGGATCGCGAGAGAGCCCGTCCCCATCCGGGGGCGGGCTCTTTCGCCGTCCGGGGGACTGCGCGACTACGGCAGCCTCATTCCTCCGTACTCGTTCGAGGTGATTTCATACACAGATACAGACTTTTCACTGTCCTTTGACTCCGTCTTCGCCTATGCTCGATCCCGCAGCCGGGGGGCTCGCAGGAAGAGGGCGGCATGTCGCAGGACTATGAAGTCGACACGGACGTGTTGCGGGCGATGGCGGCGAAGACGCGGCGCATCATCGCAGACGTCGGGTCGACCGACCTCGCCCCGCCGACGTGCGCCGGCCACGAGTGGGTGGTCGCAGCCTCTGAGCGGTTCGCCGAGGCCTGGTCTGCGGGCCTCGCAGCCCGGGTGACGGACTCCGACGAGTTCACCGAGCGTTTGGCGACGACGGCCCGGGTCTTCGACGAGGGGACGGATGCCGCGAAGGCCGAGGTCGACGCGATGATCTGGGAAGAGTGATGGAGCTCGGGCAGAACCGCTCCGCCGCCGCCCTCATTCCCGGCTCCCCCGGCGAGGTCCGGCAGACAGCCGAAAGGTGGAAGGCACACGGCACGGCTGCAGCACGCGTGCACGACCAACTCGCGACGCTCGACGACGAGGGCACCTGGACGGGCGAGGCCTACGACGCGTACCTGACGCGCTTCGATCGTCAGCTGTTGCATTGGTCGAACGCCGGCGACGGGCTCCGCGAGGGCGCTCACGCCCTGTTCACCTGGGCGGATGCGCTGGAGTGGGCGCAGGAGGAGGCCGCGCGCGCCATCACCCTGTGGGACGAGGCCGAGCAGCAGGCCGCCACGGCACTGGCCGCGCACCGCGCTTACGTCCGCGAGCTTCGGGTCGGGCAGGGCCTACGGCACCCGGAGGCGGAGGTGCCGTTCGTCGACCCGTCCGGTCCGGCGCATGAACAGCCCAGAGAGGTGCTGTTCAACGCCCGGGCGACGCTGGAGGTCTTCGCCCGGGACTGCGCAGTCCGGCTGGACCAGGCTGCAGAGGCCGCGCGCATGCCGCTCACCGAGGCTGAGGCCGCGACCGCAGCGCAGCATGCCGTCACCGAGACGGTGTTCACCCTTGCTGTCGTGCAGCCGTTCCAAGCCACGATGGACATGCTCGCCGTCTCCGCACAGACGCTGTGGGAGCACCCGGACATCATCCTCGAACTCCTCGGCGGGGCTGCAACCTTCATCGGAGGCGCCGCACTCGCTGTCGGTGGCGGAGGTCTGACGGTGACCGGAGTCGGTGCCCTCGCCGGCGCGCCCGCCATCGCCGCCGCAGGCGTCGGCGTCGCCGGCGTCGGTGCAGAACTCATCGGCGATGCAACCGGGCGGTGGTTCCGCGAAACCGACCGAGCCGCCGACTCCCGTAAAGGTGTCGATCGCGGGGATGGGCGCGACACCGGTGGGCGCTATGCGAATGGCCAGGAGATCAGGCCCTGGGTCGACAAGGAGAAAGTCGGACTCGACGAGTATGCCTCTGAGGCAGGGGTCGACGTGATTCGAAGGAAAGTTCACGTCACCTATGAGGGCGCCCCGCAAGCGAGCCGCTCGTACGACGGGTTGGTCAAGAATAATGACGGGTCGAACACCTATACCGGAATCGAGGTCAAGTCCGGCTCGGCTATCGATGAGTATGGCAGGGCATCGAGCACCCAGCGCCAGTTCGACGATGCCGTAAACGCAGGTACGCCCGCGCGCGGCAAACTAGACGGTGATGACATCATCATCACGCGAGTAGAGAGCAGGGATGTCCCATGAGAGCGCCATTTACGCATGGCGAAGAAACACCCAGCGGGCAGCGCGGCTGGATCACGGACAGCTTCCGCCCCATTCCCGCGCATCTGAGGCTCATGCTGGGCCACCTGGACGGCGAGCGAAAGCTGACCTACATAATCTGGCCCGGATCCGATCCCTCCAGCACCGTGGGCTTCCGCGAGCCTGCCGGGGATACCTTCATGCAGGCGGCAGGCTCTGCCGACGCAATGACGGTGGAGGTGAAACTGCCTGGACCTGACGGTGAGAGCCACTTGTATACGGTCGGGCGTGCCGAGCCCGTCGACGGGACGACGACGCTGATCCCGATCAGTCAGACCCGTGCGGTGCGCGTGTTCTCGAACGAGGTGTTCACCGCTGACGAAGCCGCGGTCATCTTCTACACGTACTACCTCACCGACGCCGTCGCTCAGCCGTACGTCCTCCGCGAGCTCGACCTCAGCCAGGAGCTGTCGGAGGAACGATGAGAGTCGCGGTCCGCCACGACGCCATTAGCGACACGGTCGCGCGTCTCGCTCTCACCGTCCGGCGATTCGAAGACGCGCTCGATGCCCTCGACGCGGAGGCCACCCTGCTGCGATCCTCATGGTCCGGTGAGGCCCATGCCGCATACGACCGCGCCCACCACGACTGGGACACCGCCATCCGCGGCATGAAGGCCGCCCTCGCCGAAGCCAATCGACGACTCATCACCGCCAACGCCATCTCCATGGAGACCGCCAGCACCGCCGCCCGCCTCTGGAAGTGACGCTCATACGGTTCGGGATGGAACCCCCGCCCGCGCCAAACCGGACGGCGAAGACATCGTCGTCACACGAGTAGAAACGCAGGTTGTGCCTTGACGTTCAAGCCCACCCACGCCTCGGCCTCTCCCTCGGGACTCTACGGATTCGTCACGGACGCGTACCGTCCCATCCCTGACGAGCTCTGCTTCATGTTGGGACGCCTCGACGGGGAAACGAAGTTCACGTGCAGCATCTGGCGAGCCGAGAACCCTGAGAAGGGATTCGTCACGCCGGAAGACCTGACCGGCTCCTTCATCCAGGCGGCGGGATCAGCCGATGGCATTACTGTCGAAGTCCGACTTCCTGGACCTGACGGCGAGCCCCATCTGTACACGGTCGGTCGTCCCGAGTCTGCCGATGGGACGACGCTGATCCCGATCAATCAGACCCGTGCGGTGCGCGTGTTCTCGAACGAGGTGTTCACCGCTGACGAAGCCGCGGTCATCTTCTACACCTACTACCTCACCGACGCCGTCGCTCAGCCGTACATCCTCCGCGAGCTCGACCTCAGCCAAGAACTGTCGGAGCAAAGATGAGAGTCTTGGAGACCGCCAGCACCGCTGCCCGCCTCTGGCGGTAACGGCGCCCCGGGCGGGGCCCGCGTCAGCGCTCGTCGGCGACGATCTCGGCCTTGAAGCCCGCGGAGTTCTCCAGCCATCCGGCGTAGTGATCCGGCCCACCGGCGTGCGGGTAGCGCTCCGCGTACAAAGGCCGCCAGCCGTGCTCGGGCGCCGCCGCCATGATCGCGTCCACTCGGTCCCGCGGGCCCGCAGCGAAGGCGAGATGGTTCACGCCCGGGGCACGACGATCGTGTTCACTGCCGCTGAGGTTCGGGGATGTCGTGAGGGTGACATACGCGCCACCCGCCTCCCAGGACTCGCCCTCGGGCCACGCGCTGGCGCGGACGAAACCCACCGCACCGAGCAGCCACCCCCACTCCGCTCGCGACGACACGAGGTCGGCGACCCAGACCTCCACGTGGTGAATCCCTGCCATCCGTCCAGTCTCTCAGCTCCCCGTGGATCCTCCATTGCAGGTGTCGGGCTCTACGTCAACCCCAACGCGTCGCTTTTTTTGCGCGGATACGGTGAAGACATCGTCGGGATACCCGGTCCCGCCAGTGGAGGACGCCGTGATCACCCAGGAAGCCCCGCCCACCGCCGCGCTTCTGGACGGCCGCTACCGCCTGGCGGAGGCCGTCGGCATGGGCGGGATGGCGACCGTGTACCGCGCGGAGGACATCGCGCTCGAACGCACCGTCGCGGTGAAGATGTTCCGCGAGTCCGACGATGCCGTACTGTCCGTGGAGCGGGTGCATTCGGAGAAGGCGCTCCTCGCGGGCCTCAACCACCCGGGCCTGGTCACGCTCCTGGACGCGCACCTCGAGCCCGGACGACCGAAATACCTCGTGATGGAGTACGTGCCGGGACCGACGCTGAGCAAGCGCATGGCCCGCGCGACGGTGACCCCGCGCGAGATCGCCACGATCGGGGCGGACATCGCCTCCGCCCTCCACGCCGTGCACAGCGCCGGCATCGTGCACCGCGACATCAAGCCCTCGAACGTCCTGCTCACGCCGCCCTTCGACACGAACGGCAGGTGGAGCGCGAAGCTCGCCGACTTCGGGATCGCCTGCGCCATCGACATGTCCCGTGTCACCACCCCCGGGATCGTCCTCGGGACGCTGACCTACATGGCACCCGAGCAGCTGCGGAACGGCGACATCCGTCCCGCGGTCGACATCTACGCGCTCGGTCTCGTCCTGTTGGAGGCGCTCACCGGCAAGCCTGGGTTCGCCCCCACCCTCAGCGTCGAATCCGCCCTCGCCCGTCTCCACATCGCGCCGGAGATCCCCGCGGAGTTGGGATCGGAGTGGGCCGCACTGCTCACCGCGATGACGGCGATCGAGCCCGAAGCACGGCCGCACGCTCTGGAGGTCGAGAGCGAACTGCGCCGGCTGATCGATCTCCCCGTCACCGAAGAGGTGGCAACGGATGTCACCGTGCCGCTTCCCGCGCCGACCGCAGGCGCCCTCCCCCGGACGCGCGCCGAGGCTCGCGCCCGCCGTCGCGCCGCCGCGGCGCACCCCGCCGCGTCCCCGGCACGGCGTACGCGCCGTCGTCGCGAGTCTCTCCTCATCGCCGCGGTGGTCGTGCTCGGCGTGGTGACCACCGCCTCCGCAGCACTGCTCGGACACGGCGAGCAGGCTCTCGCGAGCTCGGGCGCCGTGTCCGATGGCGCGTCGAGGATCGTCGAGGGCGTCGAGGACCTCGTGCCGGTCGAGCCGGCTCCCGCGGACACCCTCGTCGACTCGGAGCCGGCAGAGACCGTCGCCGTCGAGCCGGTGGCCGCGACCCCTGTGGCACCGACCGCATCGGTCACCGAGGCGGTGCCGGATGCGAGCCTGCCCGAGAACGCCGCACCGCAGGCTCAGGAGAACCGAGGCAAGAGCCCCGGCCGCGACGGCAACAACGGCAAGGGCAACAGCGCCGGCAACAGCGGCAAGGGCAACAGCAGCCACTGATCCGACGCTTCCGACGCCTGCCGAGCCGGCGGGTGTCGCTGAGCAGCGCGCGGGACCGGGTGGAGGATGATCGAGTGTCGAGTATCGACAGAGGGAGGGGACCATGCGTCGCAGGAAGTTGATCGCACCGCCGGATCAGGCACCCAGCGTGTCCGCGCAGCGACGGTCGCCGTCGAGCGTGGTCGCCGGCGCCAGGGCGAACCCGTTCATGTTCGGTCTCCTCGGTGCCCTCGGGGTTCTCGTCGCGCTCATGATCGGCGGCATCGTCGGCCAGCTCGCCACCGTGCTGGTCTACATCGGCGTCGCGCTCTTCCTGGCGCTCGGCCTCGATCCGATCGTGCGGTTCATCGAGCGCAAGCTCCCCCGTCCGGCGGCGGTCGCCGTAGTCGTGATCGGGGTTCTCCTCGCCTTCGCCGGGATCATCCTCGCCATCGTCCCCACCCTCGCGGAGCAGATCGGGAACCTGATCAAAGACGGTCCGAAGATGATCGAGGACTTCACGAACAGCGCCTGGTTCCAGGACGTCAGCGGACAGTTCGGCGGCACGATCAAGGACGCCGTCGACGGCGTGGTCGGCTTCGTGCAGAACCCGGACAACTTCCTCGACATCGGCGGCGGTGTCTTCGCCGTCGGCGCCGGAATCGCCGGCGGCCTGACGGGCATCACGATCGTGGTCATCCTCACGCTCTACTTCATGGCGTCGCTGCGCAGCATGAAGCGGGTGGCTGCCCGGTTCGTCCCGGCGTACCAGCGCGACACGTTCAGCGAGCTCCTGGAGGACGTCTCCAGTGCCGTCGGGCGCTACGTCATCGGTCAGGCGAGCCTCGCGCTCACCAACGGCATCCTGAGCCTCATCTTCCTGACCATCATCGGAGCGCCGGTGCCGGCGCTGCTCGCACTGATCGCCTTCATCGGCTCGATGATCCCGCTCGTCGGAACCCTCTCGGCGTCGATCATCATCTCGCTCATCTGCCTGTTCGTCTCGCCGACGACCGCGCTGATCGCGATCATCTACTACCTGATCTACATGCAGATCGAGGCGTACGTGCTCTCTCCGCGGATCATGAACAAGGCCGTCGACGTCCCGGGCGCACTGGTCGTCATCGCCGCAGTGGCCGGTGGCGCGCTCGGCGGGATCCTGGGTGCGCTCGTCGCGATCCCGGTGGCCGCGAGCATCATCATCATCGTGCAGAAGGTCGTCTTCCCCAACCAGGACAGGAAGAAGACGCCGCCCGCGGTGACCGTCGCCTGATCAGCGGACGAGGACGGCGCCCGGCTGCACGCGCACGGTGAAGGCGTCGATCTCGCCGACCTCCTCGCCGTCGATCTCGAACATCTGCGGCGTGGCGAGCTGCACGCGGATCCGCTCCGCCGACACGTGGGTGGTGGAGTCCGTGCTGACCGCCTGATCGACGTTCCCGATCATGCGACGGATGCCGTTGTCCCAGACGACCGAGCGGACGGTGTCGAGCCACTGCAGCGCGCCGTCGGAGCTGATGAGCAGCATGTCGAGGAGGCCGTCGTCGAGGACGGCGTCCGGAAGCAGGCGGATGCCGCCCTGGAGCATGCCGCAGTTGCCGACGAGCAGCGTGTGCCCGCGCACCTCCTCCGGCTCGTGGTCGTCGAGCTGCAGCGTGATGTCCGTCATCTCGGTGCCGGCCAGTGCGCGCCCCATCGCCTCGACGTAGGCGAGCCAGCCGGCGCGATCCTTGAGGTCGTCGTTGGTCTCCACGAGCATCTGCGCGTCGACCCCGAAGCCGACCATGACGGAGAAGGCATGCTCCTCGCCGTCGAACTCCACCCAGCCGAGGTCGATGCGGTGGGGCTCCGAGTCGCGGATGTGCTCGAGCGCCGGCAGCACGCCCTCCAGCGGCACACCGAGGTTGCGCGCGAGCAGATTGCCCGTGCCCTGCGGCACGATCCCGAGAGCGACATCGGTTCCGACCAGAGCTTCCGCGACGGCGCGGATCGTGCCGTCGCCGCCGACCGCGATGACGAGAGCGCAACCCTCCTCCACGGCCTTCGCCGCGACGCCGCGCCCGGGGTCGTCCGGGGTGGTCTCCCCCCAGCGCACATCGGCTTCCTCGCCGAACGCGAGGGTCACCGCTTCCCCGAGGACATCCCGGTCGGACTTCGTCGGGTTCCAGATCACGCCGATGCGAGGAGAGGTCATACGCTCACTCTGAGCGACGGAGGACGATCGTGCAACTCGACCGGCCGTCTAGCCGTAGAAGAGCTGCTCGAAGGTCCGCCGGGCGCGCCGCGTGACCGCCAGGTAGTCCTCCTCGAGTGGTGTCGCCGACCGGGGCGGATAGCCCAGCAGACGGGCCAGGGCATCCAGCTGACGGCGGTCGGCAGGCAGGACGTCGCTCGTCTGCCCCGTGAGCAGGGTGATGCCCGAACGGAGCCGGCTCGACAGCAGCCAGGCCGCCCGCAAGCGCTCGGCGTCGTCCTCCTCGACGAGCCCGGCTGCGACCGCGGCGTCGAGCGCGTGCAGCGTGGACGTGGTGCGGAGACCCGGGACGTCGGTCGCATGCTGCAGCTGGAGGAGCTGCACGAGCCACTCCACGTCGCTGAGAGTCCCCGGCCCGAGCTTGAGGTGACGACGGGGGTCCGTGCCCTGCGGCAGCCGCTCCCCCTCGACGCGCGCCTTGATCCGCTTGATCTCCCGGAGCCCCTGGAGGTCGACCGCCTCCGGGTACCGGATGCTGTCCGCGAGCTCCATGAACCGCCCGATGAGCTTCGTGCTCCCGGCGACACCGCGCGCCCGCAGGAGCGCTTGCGCCTCCCAGGACAGCGACCAGCGGCGGTAGTAGGCCGCGTAGGCGTCGAGGGACCGCACGATCGGACCGTTGCGCCCCTCGGGCCGCAGACCCGCGTCGAGGTCAAGGGGCAGGCGATGATCCGTCAGATGCTCGCGGAGCCCGGCCACGATCCGCGTCGCGAGCTTCTCCGCTCTGCCCGGGTCGACGCCGTTCGCGTCGTACACGTACAGCACGTCCGCATCGGACCCGAAGCCGAGCTCGGCGCCGCCGAACCGCCCCATGCCGATGACCGCGAAGTCGAGCGCCGTGTCCTCGGGCGGCACGACCTCGCGGAGGACGGCGCGGAGGCCGGCCTGGATCGTCGCATCCGTGATGTCGGTGAGCGCGGTGGCCACCTCCTCGATGGTGACGACATCGAGGACGGCCGCCATCGCCGTGCGCAGGAGCTCGCGACGCCGCAGGGCCCGGACGGCCCGCAACGCGTCGGCGACCGTCTCATGGCGCGTCTGGATTGCTCGGGCCTCGTCGTCGAGCGCCTGCGCGCTCCGTGGACGCAGTCGCTCGGCGCTGTCCAGCCACGCCACCGACTCCGGGATCCACTCCAGCAGCTCGCCGATGTACCGCGAGGACGACAGCAGTCGGGTGAGGCTCTCTGCCGCACCGGAGGAGTCCCGCAGCATGCGCAGGAACCACGAGGTATCCCCCAGCCGCTCGCTGATGCGGCGGAACGCGAGGAGGCCGTAGTCGGGGTCGCTGCCGTCCGCGAACCAGCGCACCATGACGGGCATGAGGTGCCGCTGGATCGTCGCCTTGCGGCTGAGTCCGCGTGTCAGCGCGCCGATGTGGCGCAACGCTCCCGCCGGGTCGCGGAACCCGATCGCGGCGAGCCGGTCGTGAGCCTGCTCCGCGGAGAGGGTGCGCTCCTCCTCGGGCAGTCCGGCCACGGCGCTCAGCAGCGGGCGGTAGAAGAGGCGGGTGTGGATGTCGCGCACCTCGCGGCGGACGCTCTCCCAGCGCGCCCAGACGCCCTCCCCCGTCTCAGCCAGCTTCGTGCTGCGCGCCAGGATGCGCAGGCCGGCCGGCGTCTTGGGCATGAGGTGGGTGCGGCTGAGGTCGCGCAACTGCAGACGGTGCTCCATGAGCCGCAGCACCCGATAGTCGTCCGCGAAGGTGCCCGCATCCGCCCGGCCGATGTAGCCGCCGGCGACCAGGGCGTCCAGGCTCTCCAGCGTGCCACGCGTGCGCAGCGACTCGTCGGTGAGACCGTGTACGAGCTGCAGGAGCTGCACCGTGAACTCGATGTCGCGCAGCCCGCCCGCGCCGAGCTTGAGCTGGTACGGGGCGTCCTCCGGGTCGATGTGCTCCATGACCCGCTCGCGCATGCGCTGGACGCTCTCGACGAACTCCTCCCTGGCGGCACTCGACCACACGCGCCGCTGCACCGCGTCGATGTAGGCAGCGCCCAGGTCGGGGTCGCCGGCCAGCGGTCGAGCCTTCAGCAGAGCCTGGAACTCCCAGCTCTTCGCCCACCGGTCGTAGTACGCGACGTGCGACGCGAGGGAGCGCACGAGGGCGCCCTGCTTGCCCTCCGGGCGCAGCGCCGCGTCGACCTCCCAGAGCGGCGGCTCGACCTCGATGGCGCTGAGGTTGCGCATGGTGTCCCTGGCCAGACGCGTGGCGATGTCGATCGCCTGCGGCTCGGAAAGCGCCTCTTCATCCGCCGTGCCGCCGACGAAGATGACGTCGACGTCGCTGACGTAGTTGAGCTCCCTCGCACCGGCCTTTCCCATGCCGATCACGGCCAGCTGAGTGGCAGCGACGGCGTCCCGACCGGCGGACGGCGCCTGGCGGGTGCGGGCGATCGCGAGCGAGGCCTCGAGCGCGGCGCCGGCGAGATCCGCGAGGGAAGCGGCGACCGCGGCGACGACCTCTTCGGGGCGCGAGTGACCGAGATCGAAGGCGGCGATCTCCGCGAGGTTCCGCCGATACGCGACGCGGAGCGCCACGACCGTCCCGTCGTCCGCCGCGTCGGCGAACCCGTCCTCCGCCCCGACGGCGGCGAGGAGGCGATCGCGCCACACGTCCGCCGTGGGGAGCACGTCGATCGGTGCGGCCAGCACGTCCAGCTCGTCGGGATGCCGCAGGAAGAACTCCGCCAGTCCTACAGAGGCACCAAAGACGCGCCAGACGCGCCGGCGCGTCTCCTCGTCGTCCGCGAGCGCCCGCAGCGGGGCAGGGTCTCGTCGAGCGACCCGCAGCATCCCGCGAACGGCCGCATCCGGGTCCGCCGCGACGGCCGCCTCGAGCAGCATCGCGCGCGGCACGCCGAGCAGGCTCTCGAGCTCCGCCAGCGACGCCGCGGCCTCGCTCAGCTCAGCGAACCCGAGCCGGGCGAGGGCCGAGAGCGAGACGGAGGCGTCGGGGCGAGCCATGCCGCGCTCAGAGGAGCTCGAGGTTGTTCTTCAGCTCCAGCGGCGTTACCTGGCCGCGGTACGCCTCCCACTCCTTGCGCTTGTTGAGCAGCACGTAGTTGAACACCTGCTCCCCCAGCGTCTCCGCGACGAGCTCGGAGGCCTCCATGTACTCCAGGGCGTGGTCGAGGCTGGCGGGCAGGGCGGAGTAGCCCAGCGCCCGGCGCTCGGCGTCGCTCAGCGCCCAGACGTTGTCCTCCGCCTCCGGCGGAAGCTCGTACTCCTCCTCGATGCCCTTGAGACCGGCGGCGAGCATGAGCGCGTACGCGAGATACGGGTTCGCCGCGGAATCGAGCGCGCGGTACTCGACGCGCGAGGACTGCCCCTTGTTCGGCTTGTACATCGGGACGCGGACGAGCGCAGACCGGTTGTTGTGGCCCCACGTGATGAAGCTCGGCGCCTCGTCGCCGCCCCAGAGCCTCTTGTACGAGTTGACGAACTGATTCGTCACGGCGGAGATCTCGTTGGCGTGCTTGAGCAGGCCCGCGATGAAGTGACGGCCCGTCTTGGAGAGCTGGTACTTCGCGCCCTCCTCGTAGAACGCGTTCTGATCGCCCTCGAACAGCGACATGTGCGTGTGCATGCCGCTGCCGGGCTGGCCGCTGAGCGGCTTCGGCATGAACGTGGCGTACACGCCCTGCTCGATCGCGACCTCCTTGATGACCGTGCGGAAGGTCATCACGTTGTCTGCGGTGGTGAGGGCGTCGGCGTAGCGGAGGTCGATCTCGTTCTGGCCGGGGCCACCCTCGTGATGACTGAACTCCACGGAGATGCCGAGGTCTTCCAGCATGCGGACCGAACGGCGACGGAAGTCGTGCGCCGTGCCCCCGGGGACGTTGTCGAAGTAGCCGGCGGAGTCGACGGGGACGGGCCCCTCAGGACCGAACGACGACGACTTGAGTAGGTAGAACTCGATCTCCGGGTGCGTGTAGAACGTGAAGCCCGCATCGGCGGCCTTCGCGAGCGTCCGCTTCAGCACGTGACGGGGATCGGCCACCGCGGGCTGTCCGTCGGGCGTGGTGAGGTCGCAGAACATGCGCGCGGTCGGGTCGATCTCCCCGCGCCACGGCAGCGTCTGGAAGGTCGTCGGGTCGGGCTGGGCGAGCAGATCGGACTCGTACGTGCGGGTCAGCCCCTCGATCGCGGAGCCGTCGAACCCGATGCCCTCGGCGAAGGCTCCCTCGACCTCGGCCGGCGCGATGGCGACGGACTTGAGCGTGCCGATCACGTCGGTGAACCACAGGCGCACGAACTTGACGCCGCGCTCCTCGATCGTCCGGAGGACGAAGTCCCTCTGCTTGTCCATGGCTACTCTGCGCCCTGGCCCTTCTCCGCACCGAAGCCGCTGGACGGCTTCGCGTCCCAGCCCTGCTCCGCGGCTTCTTCCTCGGCCCAGGCACGCGACCGCTCCTTGAGCACCTCGGGGGCGCGACGCGCCTCGGCCTCGGTGTCGAACGGGCCGATGCGGTCGATGGACGGCGACAGCATGCCGAACTCGACCTCGCCCGTGACGGAGTTGTACCAGTACTTGTGATCGCCGTCGGTCATGGCTGCTCCTTCTTCCCGCGAGCGGTTGGGGTGATGTCATCGATCCTACTGGCGTGCACCGTGGTCGCTAAGCTATCGGCCATGGCAAAAGCGATCGGCGTCGACATCGGCGGCACGGGCATCAAAGCGGGAATCGTCGACCTCGAACACGGCACCATGGCCTCGGATCGGGTGCGCGTGCCCACTCCGGCCGGCGCGGCACCGGAAGACGTCCTCGTCGCGGTGCAGACGGTCCTGAAGACGCTCGACGTGCACGAGTCGACCCTGCCGCTCGGCGTGGCGTTCCCCGCGATCGTCAAGCGCGGCAAGACCCTGTCCGCGGCGAACGTCTCGAAGGAGTGGATCGACTTCGACGCCGAGCGCTTCTTCCGCGACGGCCTCGGCCGCAACATCGTCTTCGTGAACGACGCCGACGCCGCCGGTGTCGCGGAGGCCCGCCACGGAGCCGCCCGCGACGTGCTCGGCTTCACGCTCCTGACCACGCTCGGCACCGGGATCGGCTCCGCGTTCCTGTACGACGGCGTGCTGCTCCCGAACACGGAGCTCGGCCACCTGAACTTCCGCGAGTACGAGTCCGTCGAGACCTATGCGGCCACCTCGGCGCGCGAGCGCGAGGGCCTGAGCTGGGAGGAGTGGGCCGAGCGCCTGCAGGCGTTCTACTCCCACATCGAGTTCCTGTTCAGCCCCGACCTGTTCGTGGTCGGCGGCGGCGTGTCGAAGAACGCAGGCGACTTCCTGCCCCTGCTCGACCTGAAGACGCCGATCGTCCCCGCGATCCACCGCAACAACTCGGGCATCATCGGCGCGGCCTCGCTCGCCGGCGACTGACCCTTCGACAGGCTCAGGGACCCAAACGAGGGAGGCCCCGATGACGGGAGTCATCGGGGCCTTCGGCGTTCGAGGCGAATGGGCCGACCTGTACGCCGGGTTCTGTTCCGGGGTTCTTCGCCCCTTCGACGGCCATCTCTCTCGGCGACACGTTGCCGTGCCGCTCCAGCGGTCTACCCGAGGACTCGGCGGGCCGCGTCATCATCCTCTGTCTGACCTTGCTCCGGGCGAGGTTTACCTGGCGGGCCGTGTCACCACGGCCCCCGGTGGTCTCTTACACCACCCTTTCACCCTTACCCCTCGCGGGGCGGTCTGCTCTCTGTGGCACTGTCTCGCGGATCACTCCGGGTGGGTGTTACCCACCGCCCTGCCCTGTGGAGCCCGGACGTTCCTCGGTGCGGTTGCCCGCCACGCGACCGTCCAGTCGACCCATTCGCCCCTCCAGTCTACGGGGCCTCACTTCTCGGCGGAGTCCGCAATGCGCAGATCGAGCGGCACGTCGATCGGGAAGGTGCCGAACAGGCGGGTGGTGGCGACGGCAGCGGCCTCGCGGACGGCGTCGGCCGCGGCCTCCGCGTGCTCCTGCGGTGTGTGCAGGATGACTTCGTCGTGCAGGAAGAACGCCAGGTGCGGCTCCCGGGCGAACGGCCCCGATGCCTCGGCCGCGCCGAAGACCTCGGGAAGCTGTGCCAGGCGGTGACGGATCTCGGCGAGCCAGATGAGCGACCACTCCGCCGCGGTGCCCTGGACGACGAAGTTCCGGGTGAAGCGCCCCCACTCCCGTGCGCGGCGGCGGGCGTGGGAGACAACGGCGGGATCGGCGTCGGCGCCCGTGGCATCAGCCTGCAGCCGCATCCACTCCGTGGGCGGACGCGGCGAGGAGCGACCGAGCCAGGTGGACACGATGCCGCCGTCCTCCCCGACACGCGCCGCGTCGTCGACGAGCGCCATGGCGCGGGGATAGACCTTCCGCAGCCGGGGAACGAGTCGCCCGCTGTCGCCGCTGGTGGCGCCGTACATCGCTCCCAGAACCGCGTACTTCGCCTCCTCGCGGGTCGCGACGGCACCCGACGCGACGACCCCCGCGTAGAGATCGCCGCCGCGTGCCGCGGCCGCCATCGCCTCGTCGGCCGCCATGGCCGCGAGCATCCGCGGCTCGAGCTGGGCGACGTCCGCGACGACGAGGGCCCAGCCCGGATCCGCACGCACAGCGGGGCGGAGGTTGCGCGGCAGTTGCAGCGCGCCGCCGCCGGCCGATGCCCACCGTCCGGTCACGACCCCTCCGGGGATGTACACCGGGCGGAAACGGCCGTCCTGCACCCATTCCGACAGCCAGGTCCAGCCGTTCGCGCTGAGCAGTCGAGACAGCTTCTTGTAGGCGAGGAGCGGTTCGATCACGGGGTGCTCGTGGGCGGACAGCTCCCACTTGCTCGTGGACTCCACCGACACGCCCACGCGGTGCAGCGCCCGCAGCAGCTTCGGCTGGCTGTCCAGGTGCAGCGTGGGGTCGTCGAGCAGGGCTCGAACCTCGTCGCCGCGCTCCACCATCCGTCGGGGCAGCCCGCCCGCGGCAGGACGAGCGCCCAGGGTCTCGGTGAGGATCGCGTCGTGCGCCCCGGCGTCCCACGGGAGCCCCGCGACGCGCATCTCCTCGGCGATCAGCCCGCCGGCCGACTCTGCGGCGCACAGCAGCGTCAGGCGTCCGTCGGCCGCCTCCGCCATCACGCTCCGCTGCGCGCGGTACTGCTCGAGTGCCGCGGTGACCGCGTCCTCACCGGACTCCTCGTCGAGGACGTCGAACAGGGAGGGGGTGGTGTCGACCGGGTCGCGGCGCTCCCACGCCGCGGCGGGTGCCAGCGGCGTGGACGCCATGGCTGTGTCGCGCAGGATCGCGTGACAGAGGACGAGGTCGTGGCTGCGCGTGATCCTGACGCCTTCGCTCAGGAGCAGCGCGTAGATCTCGGCCGCGCTGCGGATGATCCACCGCGGGGCGTCGGCGGCTTCGACCGCCGCCACCCATCCGGCGAGTTCCGCCGCGGGCAGGAGCGTGCGCTGCTGCTCCTCGCCGTGTTCGTCCAGCTCGATCGCGGCGTACTCCCCCGCACCGAGGCCGACCAGCGCGAGGGGTCGCTCCGGGCCCGACGCCGGCGCCGTCACGGGCGGTGCAGGCCGGATGCGCTCATGACGAGAGTCCCGACTCCTCGGTGCGCACGAGGATGCAGCCGCACTCGGGGCACGAGACGACCTCGTCCTCGGGCGCGCGACGGATCTCGTTGAGATCGGTGCCTGGCAGCATCATGCGGCAGCCTTCGCAGGTTCCGCGGGTGAGGAGGGCCGCTCCGGCGCTGTTCGCGGCGCGGCGATCGTACTCCGCGAGAAGCGGCGCGGGAACGGTGGCGGCGACCGCCTCCCGGTCGCGGGCGAGCTGGGCGCCGAGCTCAGTCGCCGCGGCGACGTCGGCCTTGCCCTGCGCGGTGAGGGCACCCCCCTCCGCGGTCGTCGCATCCAGCAGCGCCTGCTGGGCGGCCACGGCGGCGTCGGCTTCCTCGACCCGGCCCATGACGTCGAGCTCCGCGTCCTCCAGGTCGCTCAGACGCTTGGCGAGGCTGGCGAGCTCGTGCTCCAGAGCCTGCGCCTCCTTCGGGTTGGTGGCCGCCGCGAGGCGCTGGGCGTCGCGGTCGCGCCGCTGCTCGGCCAGCGCGACGTCCGATTCCAGCCGCGAGAGCTCGGTGCGGGCGTCGTCCCTGGCGCCGGTCAGGACCGTGAGCTCGCGGAGCTGCTCCTGACGGATGGCGACGAGCTCGGCGATCCGGCCCGCCTGGCTCGGCTGCGTGCGGGCGCGCTCCGCCTGCGCGATGCGCCGGTCGAGGTCCGCGATGTCGAGCAGGGTGCGCTGGTTCTCCGGGGTGGCGTTCACGCTCTCAAATCTAGTCGCTGCCGGGCCGAGGGCCGCATCATCGGATGTCGCCGTCCACGTAGAACCACGTCCGGTCCTCACGGACGAAGCGGCTGCGCTCGTGCAGCGATCCGCGCGTGCTGCCCTGCCGCCAGAACGCCTCGAACTCGACCACGCCCTCCGTGTCGAAAGGGCCGCCCGCCACGCGGTCCACGATCAGCAGACGCCGCCACTCCAGGTCCGCCTCGAAGGTGATCGTCTCCGGTCGCGTCTCCGGGTGCCAGGTGCGGAGCAGGTACGCCCCGTCCTCACGAAAGAACGCGGTGTACCGGGAGCGCATCAGCCGCTCGGCGGTCGGGGCAGGAGCGCCGCCGAGGAGGGGGCCGCAGCACGCGGCGACGGTGTCCCCCGAAGCGCAGGGGCAGCGGAAGGACGCCGTCATGGGAGCGCGACGATCAGGGTCATACCTGCCAGCATTGCGCGGAGGGCCGTGCGGCGCCAACTCGCCCTACGCTGGAGGCACGCCAACGCCAGGAGCACCGATGACCACTGTCCCCACCTTCCGCGCCCACAACGGCTTCGCCCTGCCGGCACTCGGCCTCGGCACGTATCGGCTGAACGGCGACGCCGGAGCGGATGCCGTCGCCCAGGCCCTCCGTGGCGGCTACCGCCTCGTGGACTCGGCGTTCAACTACGAGAACGAGGGCTCCGTCGGGCGCGGCGTCGCGGCCTCCGGCGTCCCCCGCTCCGAGGTCATCGTGACGACGAAGCTCCCCGGGCGGCACCATGCCCGCGCGACGGCGACCGCCAGCATCGAGGAGAGCCGCTCCCGCCTCGGCCTCGACGCGACCGATCTGCACCTCATCCACTGGCCGAACCCGAGCCAGGACGAGTACATCGAGGCGTGGGAGGCGCTCGTGGACGCCCAGTCGCGGGGCGTGGTCCGCCAGATCGGCGTCTCGAACTTCCTCCCCGAGCATCTCGAGCGCATCGAACGGGAGACCGGGGTCCGGCCGGTCGTGAACCAGATCGAGGTGCACCCGTACTTCCCGCAGGAGGAGCAGCTGGCCTACCACCGGGAGCACGGCATCCTCACCGAGGCCTGGAGCCCGCTGGGGCGTGCGCAGGCCCTCCTCGACGAGGACGTCGTCCGCGAGGTGGCCGCCGCTCACGACATCACGCCCGCGCAGACCGTCCTCGCCTGGCACGTGGCCAGGGAGACGGTCGCGATCCCGAAGGCGTCGTCCGCGGAGCACCAGGCCGCGAACCTCGCCGCCGCCGCCGTCGTGCTCGACGACGCGGAGGTCGCCGCGATCACCGCACTCGGACGCGCGGACGGGCGCCTGTTCGACGGCGATCCCGCGGTGCACGAGGAGTCCTGAGCGGGGAGGGCTCAGACGCTCTGCGTACCGAGCACGCGCAGGAACTCCAGCTTCCCGGCCGCCTCGCTCCCCGGCTGCGCCGTCAGGACGATGAGCGCCTGCGACTCGTCCTCGGTGAACAGCGCCTGGCAGTCCACCTCGATCTCCCCGAGCTCCGGATGCACGATCACCTTGTGCTGCTCGAAGCGACGGGCGACCTCGTGGGCCGCCCAGAGCCGCACGAACTCGGGACTCCGTTCCGACAGATCCGCCACGATCTCCCCCGCCCGCGACCGCGCGCCCATGGTGCCGTACGCCGCGCGCAACGCCGCCACCAGCGCCCGTGACTGCCGGGGGTGATCGACCTCCCGGTACCGACGCCGTTCCTCCTCCGGTCGCGCGAACCAGCGATGGATGCCGCTCCGGTCGAACCCGGTCAGACCGCTCGCGTCTCCGATCAGCGCCCGGGAGGCGTCGTTCTGCACCAGCACCTCGTCGAGAGCCGAGACCACGAACGCCGGGGTGTCGTGCAGACGGTCGAGCACGCGGAGGATGCCGCGACGGACGTAGTCGGTGATCACCGCGCGATCGGGAGCGCTGAGCCCGCTGAGCCGGTAGAGGTAGTCGCGCTCGTCCGAGGACAGCCGCAGCGCACGGGCGAGGGCGGCGAGGATCTGCGCGCTCGGCTGCGGGCCGCGACGCTGCTCGAGACGCGTGTAGTAGTCCGTCGACATGGTCGCCAGCTGCGCGACCTCCTCCCGGCGCAGCCCGGCCGTCCGCCGACGAGTTCCCTCGGGCAGACCCACGTCGGCGGGACGGAGCGCCTCCCGACGGCGCAGGAGGAAGTCGGCCAGGGCATCGCGATCCATCCGTGCAGTATCCCCCGGACACGGGACGGGATCCAGGGACCGCCGGTCCCCCGATCAGCCGTCTCTGGAACGGCGCAGGCGCAGCGCCGAGGCTGGGGCCATGGACATCACCGGAAACACCATCTTCATCCCTGGCGCGACGAGCGGGATCGGCCTGGCGCTGGCCCTCCAGCTGAAGGAGCGTGGCAACACCGTGATCGTCGGGGGACGCCGAGAGGACCGGCTGGCCGCGATCGCTGCCGCGCATCCCGAACTCCGCACGATCCGCATCGATACGGCCGACCCGGCGAGCATCGACGAGGCCGCGGCCGCGGTGCTCGCCGCGCATCCGACGCTGAACGTGCTGGTCACGATGGCCGGCATCATGCGGGCGGAGGACTGGACCACGCCGGCCGGCTTCCTGTCCACCGCCGAGGAGACCGTCACGACGAACATCCTCGGCCCGATCCGCCTCATCGCGGCCTTCATCGAGCATCTGCAGGCCCAGCCCTCGGCGACCATCATGACCGTCTCCTCCGGTCTCGCCTTCGCACCCCTGAAGGTCACGCCCACGTACAACGCGAGCAAGGCGGCGATCCACATGTTCAGCGAGTCGCTGCGGCTGCAGCTCGCCGGCACGACCGTCGCGGTGCAGGAGCTCGAGCCCCCGGCGGTGCGCACGGACCTCATGCCCGGGCATGCGGAGAACGAGGCCGCACTGCCCCTCGACGCGTTCATCGACGAGGTCATGACGCTCATCGAGACCCAGCCCGACGCGACCGAGATCCAGGTCGAGCGGGTGAAGTTCCTCCGCTACGGCGAGGCACGGGGCGACTACGACGAGGTCGTCGCGGTGCTCAACCGCACCGATCCGCACGGCCGGTGAGCCCCGGTGGGGCGGACCGCCGCCCCACCCGCCGTCACTCCTGCAGGGATGCGGCGACCGCGGTGAGTGCGTCGGCCGACTGCCGCAGCAGCTCGAGTTCCCGCTCCGAGAACGCCGTCGTGCGGATCGGGACGGCCCCGGCGGCGCTGACGATCGACGGCACGGACAGGGCGACGCCGTCGATCCCGTGGAAGTCGCGGAGAACCGTGCTCACGGGCATCACCGCATGCTCGTCCCGGAGGATCGCCTCCACGATGCGCGCGCTGGAGAGCCCGATCGCGTAGTTCGTGGCGCCCTTCCCCTGGATCACCTTGTAGGCGGCGTCCCGGACGTCGACGGCGATCTCGTCCAGCTCCTCCAGAGTGAAGCGCGGGTGCCCCGGGGTCTCCCAGTCGAGGATCGGGACCGTGCCGATCGTCGCCCGCGACCAGAGCGGGAACTCGGTGTCGCCGTGCTCTCCGATGATGTGGGCGTGCACGCTGGCCGTGGACACGCCCGCCCGCTCCCCCAGCTTCCAGCGCAGCCGAGACGTGTCGAGCACGGTGCCCGACGCGAAGATGCGCTCCGGCGGCAGTCCTGTCTCCTGCTGCGCGATGACGGTGAGCACATCGCACGGGTTCGTGACGATGACGTAGACCGCGTTCGGCGCGACCGACAGCAGCTCCGGCATCATGCGCCGGATGATGCCGGCGTTCACCCCGGCGAGCTCGGTGCGTGTCTGCCCCGGATTCTGCTTCGCTCCCGCCGTGATGACCACAACGTGGGAGCCGGCCGCCACCGAGATGTCGCTGCCGCCGATGATGTCGCTGCTGCCGGTGAACTGCGTGCCGTGCGCGAGGTCGAGCACCTCCGCCTCGACCTTCTCCGTCGCGATGTCGTACAGGGCGACGTGGCGGGCTGATCCCCGGATCAGAGCCGCATAGGCCACGCTCGATCCGACGCTTCCGGCGCCGACGACGGTGAGCTTCGAGTTCTCGATGATCTCCATGCGCCCATCCTGACAGCGCGGTCGCCGTCATGGCAGGGGCCTCGCCGGGAGAATCGCGTCGGCGTCAGACCGCCGCGGCCACCGCATCCGCAGCGGTGCGATGGGTGAAGCGGAAGCCGGACTGCTGCAGCGCCTCAGGCCGCACGTCCGCATCCGGGAGCAGCAAGGACTCGGCCGCATCGCGGAGGGCGAGGCGCAGGGCCCACCGGGGAGCGGGCACCCAGAACGGCCGGTGCATCCGCTGCGCGAGCGCGCGTCCGATGTCGTTCGCCGAGGCCCTCGTGGGTCCGGTGAGGTTGACGGGCCCCACGAGCTTCTCATCGAGGACATGCCGGATGCCGCGCACCTCGTCGTCCAGGGAGATCCACGGCCAGATCTGCGTACCCGGCCCCAGCGGGCCGGCGAGGCCGAGCTTCGTCAGCGTGATCATGGGTCGGAGCACACCCCGGCGGTGGATCACCGGTGCCGTCCGCAGCAGGGCGACCCGCGTGTGGTCCTCCGCTCGTCGCGCGGCCGTCTCCCAGCGCACGGTGAGGTCGGCGAGGAAGGTGCTCCCGGGGCCGGAGTGCTCGGTGAGCACCTCGCCGGGCGCCGATCCGTAGAAGCCCACGGCGGAGGCGGAGAGGAAGGCCGGCGCGTCGGTGCGCAGAGCGCGCAGGGCCGTGGTCAGGGTGTTCGTCGCGTCGAGCCGCGACTCGACGAGCTGACGGCGATATCCTCGCGTCCACGGGAGCCGGCCGACGCTCGCGCCTCCGAGGCCGACGACGGCCTCCGCTCCCGCGAGCGCATCCGGGTCGAGCGCGGTGTCCCCCGGCGACCATTCGATCTCGCCCTCCGCCTGTGGAGGACGCCGCACGAGGGTGCTCACCTCGATGCCGTCCGCCCGCAGGGAGGCGGCGAGGGCGGAACCGATGAGGCCTGAGGCCCCGCTGATGACGATGCGTCGCGCCATTGCCGCTCCCCGCTGCAATCGATACGGGTGGGCCCTGCCGGGATCGAACCGACGACATCCACGGTGGAGTCCCCACGCTTGGCACCCATCGTAAACCTCTTCGCAGCGAGGGCTGCATCGTGAGCGTCCACGCGAGATGCACTGAGCGTTGCCAGCGAATTGCGGGCCTGGTCGAGGCTCACGAGCGCGTGCGGGCGAGGCTCCGGGCCAAGAGGCTGGCCAAGTTGCGCGGCAAGCGCCCCCGGGTCCACACGGTCCCACGAGTGCTGCGTACACCGTAGCGGCCACCGGCTCCCGTAAACGACGCGCTCAGTGAATCGCCGTGATTCCTGGGCGCGTCGGTCGTCGCGCGCGTTTCGAGACGCTCCGTACGGTCATCTCACAGGCTCTGGAGGGGGCCTTCCAACCCGAGGAGAGACACATGCACTTCCAGGACATCACCGCTCTTGAGATGTTCATCGACTACCAGCGCGCGCAGAACCTCGCCGCGACGACGATCCGCAACCGTAGGAGCATCCTGACCACCTTCGCACGGCGGACCGGGACGCTCGTCGACTGTGACGTGTTCACCCTGCGCCGGTACATCGGCCGCGACGACGCCGTGAGCGCCGGCACCCGGCGCACCGAGCGCGGCGCGCTGATCGCGTTCTACACGTTCCTGCAGGACGAGGGCCTGCGCGCCGACAACCCCGCGGCGAAGTTGCCCGTGGTGCGCGTGCCGAAGGGTCAGCCGCGGCCGTTCACGCCCGAGCAGATCGACGCGATGCTGACCTCGGGCGCGTACGCGAAGACGCGCGCGATGATCCTCCTGGGGTACTACCAGGGCTTCCGCGTCTCGTCCATCGCCCGCGTGCACGGCCACGACATCGACCTCGACGGCCGGACCATCGCGACGCTCGTCAAGGGCGGCAAGGAGCGCCGCCTCCCGCTGCACGACGTCATCGCCGACCTCGCGCTCACGATGCCCCGTGACGGGTACTGGTTCCCCGCGCGCGGCGGGCAGGCCGGCCATATCCGGGCATCGTCGGTGACCGACCTCATCACGAAGGCGAAGGTGCGCGCCGGAATCACCGACCCGAAGCTCACGCCGCACTCGCTCCGCCACGCCTTCGGGACCGACCTCGTGGAGCAGGGCGTCGACATTCGCGTCGTCCAAGAGCTACTCGTGCATGAGCACCTGTCGACGACGCAGATATACACCGCGGTCAGCGAGCGCCGGAAGCAGGACGGCATCCGCACGCTCGCGCCGCGCGAGGTGCCCGCACGGTCCGGGAGGGGTGCCGCTAAGATCGCGGCATGACGAAGCAAACCCGCATCATCGTGATCGTCGGCTCGGCCGTGGCCGCACTCCTCATCGCCGCGATCATCGTGGGCGTCGTCATCCTGAACACGCTCCGCGCGCAAGCCGAGAATGAGGCCTACCAGGAGTGCATGGCCCGCCACGGTTACGCCGCGGACGCGCCCGCGCCCGCCGTCGCCGACGAGGACCAGGAGGAGTATCTCCAGGACATCGTGGCGGCGGCGGAGGCGTGCTCGCGCGACTAGCGGCCAGCGCCGGGGCGGTAGACGACGCCGACACCGCCGCCGACGATGCCCATGACTCCCGTCAGGACTCCGCCAGTGGCGAGCACCTGCGGGGCGAGGTCCGGGAACCAGACGCCCGCGACGCCCGAGACGAGCGCCGAGGCCGCCGCGACGCCGAGGGTGGTCCAGTACACCGCGTCGCGGACGCGCGCGGGCACGGCGGGCCGGTAGTCGACCTCCGGCGTTTCGGCGTCCGCGGCGAAGACGGTGGGGTCAGCGAGGTCGGCGATGAGCTTGGCGCGATGCGAGCGCCGCGAGGTGGTAGTCATAGTGTTGGGCCTTTCGTGTCGATGCGGTCGATGCGTGCGGAGAGGTGTCGATGGTCTTGGCGGATACCGCGGATCTCTTCGCGGATACCGCCGATGTCGCGTCGGAGCTCCCGGAACCAGCCGGCGGTTTCGGCGTGGCGTCCGTCGTTCTCCTCGCGGAGGTTCGTGGTGTGGTCGTTCTCGAGCTGCTCCCTCGCGACGGTCGTGTCGCGTCGGACCTTTCCGATGCGGACAGCGATCACGCCGACGAGTGCGACCGTGACAGCTTGGACGCACCCGACGATCGCGATGAGAACGGGGTCGCTCATTCGCCGTTCTACTTCGCGGTCTCGATGTCGTCGAGCGCGGTCGACGTCATCGTGATGTGGGGCAGCTTCTCGCCCGCGGCGGCGTGCGCGGCCTTGATCGCGTCCCAGGTACTCTTGGGGCGCAAGTGCCGCTTGGCGAGGTTGCCGGTGCGGGAGTCCCGAAAGATCATGAAGACGCGACCCTTCTGGGGCTTGGTCCCGTCGGACTGGGTCGCGTAAAACGTGGTGAGCATGTCGTCGTCCTCGTCTGTGAATGGGATGGGTGCGGGGGTGGGTATCGCGCTCCCGCCGGCCGGGGCGGGCGCGCTGATGGGCTGGTCGAAGATGTGATCGGTCCAGCCGAGGTACGGCCGTCCGACCAGGGCGGCACGCTCAGCGATGGTGCAGGTGCCGACGACGCCGTAGCGGGGCTGGTCGGTGGCGACGACGCGCCCACCGCCGAGGCTGATGACGACATCGCCCGCGTCGGAACTGGGCTTCGCGCCGAACCACACCGGCATACCGGCGGGCGGGTTAGCGTCGTAGTGCTTCCCCTCGGTGCGGTGCCAGGCGTCGAGGGCGTCGTAGGCGGAGCGGCTAGTCGCGGCTCCCTGCGCCTTGTACGCCTGCCACACGTAGTAGAGGCACGCGCCGTGATGCTGCAGCGGCCCTTGAGCGAGCAGCCACCGGGCGGCGGCGGTTCCGTCAACGGCCATCGCGGGCCTCCAGTGCGTCGAGGCGCTGCGCGAGCAGGTCCACCGCGTGGTGGAGCTGCGCGTTCTGCGCGATGAGGAGCGCGATGAAGTCGATGGACTCCGGCACCTGCTCGCCGTCGAACTCGCTATAGACGACGAACGGCTCCTGATCGACGTTCTCCGCCAGGCGCTCGGCGATGTAGCCGTACTTCCACGTTCCGTCGCCCTGCCGCATCTGGTAGCGGACGAGCTGCGGCCAGAGGTCGCCGAGCGCGTCCGGGTCGATGTCGCTGATGTACTTCTTGTACCGCTCGGACGACGCGCCCCGAGACAGCCGACCGTCACCGTTGATGTAGGCCACGGAGTAGGCCTGTGTCGCCGGGGCGGCGGCGGGCACGATCAGGTGCGCGCCGTCGATGCCGAGGTTCCCGGTCATCGTGTCGCCGGTCTTCGCGACGCGGCTGCTGAGGTCCGGTGTCGGGATCGCGGCGACCTTCGCGTCGACGTACTGCTTGTTGGCGGCGTGGAGGGGCGCGGTGGGGTCGTTCGTGGCGAGCTTGCCGGTGGAGTTGTAGCGCGGGATCTTGTTCGCGCCGTCGCTCGGATCGGTGTAGGTGTCGGCCTTCGCGACGGTCACCGCGCCATTGGCGATCTGCGCGGT
Source organism: Microbacterium sp. NPDC057658 (assembly GCF_042799975.1). Lineage (NCBI taxonomy): Bacteria > Bacillati > Actinomycetota > Actinomycetes > Micrococcales > Microbacteriaceae > Microbacterium > Microbacterium sp. NPDC057658. The sequence goes on from NZ_JBHVHT010000001.1 coordinate 2,402,040, forward strand.
TCCGAAGACGCGCGTCGCCACCATGTCGCGCGTCTTGTTGACCGCAAGGTGGCCCTGGTTGACCTTCTCGGTTCCGTCGAGGACGGGCAGGCCCGCCGCGGCCGCGGCGGTCCCCTCGGTCCCCGTGTAGCTCTCGGGCATGTCAGGATGCTCCAATCCAGGTTTCGGTGCTCGGTACGTCGATCCAGCGCTGCGTGCTCGGGCGGAGCACCCACGCGCCGGCAGGGGTGTCGGTGGTGCGGGAGGTCGCGGTCACGGTGTCCTCGGAGAGGTCGAACCGGATGCTCCCCGCGATGCCCGTCTGAATCGGGGTGCCCTCCAGGAGCACGCTGATCGTCTGGTCGGGGCGTTCGGTCCACGTCGGGATAGCGGAGACCGTGACGGTGCGCCCACGGCCCTGCGCGCGGCGGACGACGTTCTCGGCACGCCCCGGCCCGGGATACGGGGTGTTGGTCACCTCGACCCGGAGAACCTTCGTCGGGTTGGCGGTGAGCGCGAAGGCATCCAGGCGGCGCTGCGCGATCCCGTCCTTGTCCGTCCAGGTGTACTCGTACACGGCCGCGTCGAACCAGTCCTCGCCGTCTCGGGAGAGCTGCTCGTCAGCGGTCTCGATGTTCACGCCGTGGCGGTAGACCTGATCCCCGACCGCCCGGTAGTTCGCGGGGCGGAGGCTCCACCCGCGGCGCTCGTCGCACACGAGGCGGAGCCCGCTCGCGAGGAGCAGGGGGTGCAGGAACTCCATACCGGACACTCCGGCGCGCCACACAAGCGACTCCGGGTCTCGCTCGACGTTCGGCGTGCGGGTCGAGGTGGACGTATAGGGCGCGTCCTCGTAAGCGAACGTGTAGCCGCCGCCGTTGGTGGTCGACCCGTCGAAGAACGGCACAAGCTCCGCGCCCTCGTGGAGCATCATCGCGGAGACGTAGTGATTCTGGTTGGCGGCGTTCACGGTCGTGTTGACGTAGACGCTGACCGTCGTCGCGTTCGGCGGCACGCGCCGCGACCGGCTGATCCGCGTGGGCGCGTCCGTCGTGGTGGACGTGTTCACCGGGTCGGAGTAGGAGTCGAGGATCGTCGCGCCGCTCTGATCCTTGAACCGGAGCATGATGCGCGCCGGCCGCGACGTGCTCGCCGATGCCAGGTAGACACTCGCCGTGATGATCCGTCCCGGCGTCACGCGGACGTCCTGTGCGGGCGTGTTCAGAAAGGCGTTTCCGGCGCCGGTGGCGGTGTACCGGATCGTGGGGAGGCCGAAGATCGTGGGCGAGACGAACCGTGCGACACCGGTCGCGCCGGACCCGGCGACCCACCCGGCGGCGTCCACCCGGGCGGCCGGGTTCACTGCCAGGTTGGTAAGCGGCCAATACGCCGTCACGTCGGCATCGTCGGCCCCGGGCGTGAGCACGCGGTCCCGGTACGGGCCGACCACGGACGCCTGCTCCGTCACAAAGCCGGTCGCGTCGAGCCGAGCACCGACGGGCACGGTGCCGGTCACCCGGAAGATCGGAACCACACGCACCGCGAACGGCAGGCGGGCGACAGTGAGGCTGACCCGCGACCACACACCGGACGGCGCCGCCGCGCTCACGTCCGACGTGCCGAGGAGCACGCCCGCGGCGTCGTACTGCTGCACATACACGCGACCGAGCGGCGTCCCGATGGAAGAGGGCCGCACCCACGCCGAAATCGTGATCGCCGTCCCGAGCGGTTCGGCGAGGATGTTGTTCGCCGCGGTCCCTCGAATGTCGAGATAGGTGCTCGCGGCCGTCGCCTCAGCGCGTAGGAACGTGTCGAGGCCAACCCCGCCGACGTTCATACCTGGGGTGCTCGCCGGCGCCAGGGACGGGGTGCCTGCGGCGGACTGGCTCGCGCTCCACGGCCCCGCGCTCGTGCCTCGCGGGCTCTGAGCACGGTTCGGGGCGATGCCGCTCACGCGCCCGAGAACGTACTCACACACGGCCCGGAGCGAGGACTCGAACCCGCGGGGCCCGTTGTCGTCGACGAGCTGCGCGTAGTCCATGAGCAGCGCCTCGTCCGACGCGAGACGCAACGTCACCTTGCCCTGAGCACGGTCGGGAGTCGCCTCCCGGATGCCGAGGTTGAAAGTGCGCGAGACGGTCCCGCCCGGAAGCTTGCCGGTCACGTCGATCACGACCCGTCGACCGTCGCGCGGGTCGAGCCGGTCCAGGAGCATCGGGTCCTCCACCGCGACGGTGAGGCTTCCCTCGACGTGCGGGATACCCGACGAGTCGAGTCCGATCCACCCCTGCTGGTCCTCGTCCAGCGACAGGGCGACGTCGCCGCCGGCGTCGAGGACGCGGGCGGTGTAGATGTGCTCGGAGAGAGTCGTCATACCGACACCTCCTGGAAGGGCACGTCGAGGAGCCACACCGAACGGGTCTCATCGTCGAGGCGGGGCTCGAGCTCTCCCTCCGGTACGACGAACTTCATCCCGATTTCGGGGTTGTCGGAGTCATCGAAGGTGAACACCTGGCCGACGACGAGCACATCCACGGCCGCCCACGCTGCGGCCCGCGATGCGAACACGAGGGGAAGCGTGCCCGCCCGGAGCCCGGCGGGCCGGAAGGTGATGTCGGGGTCGCGGCGTCCGAGGATGGTGTGGACGCGGGTGCGGGTCTTGATGCGTGCCGCGTAGCCGTCTTGGACGGTGGGAGTGATAACGCCCGACGAGTGCGTGATGGTCGTGCTCATCGGTCCCACCCCATGTTCTGCGCGAACTGCTGGTTGAGGCGCGCGGTGATCGTCATCGTGCGCGGCCGCGTGAGGGCTTCCAGGTCGACGCGCACCTGGTTGAGCCCGTTCACGCGGGCGTTGATTTCCGCGTCGGGGACGTTGCGGGCGGCGTCGCCGACGCGCTGGATGTTCTCGGTCGCGGTCTGCGTGTGGGCGTTGACCGAGAGCTCCTTCTGATCCGGGAGCACGAAGATCGCGTTGCCGAGGGCGTCGACCTCGCCCGTGGCGGTGCCTACCGTCTTGGCGTACTCGTAGAGCGCTCGCTCGTTCAGGCGCGCGGCGTCGGTGCCGCTCATGTAGCCTTCCTCGGTCGCCTTGAGCACGGCCTCGAGTTCCCGGACACGCCCCGACGTGACCGCGGTGGTCATGCCGTTACTCGCGAAAGCTGCGGTGAGTCGGTCGAGCTTGTCGCCGCCCGAGGCCAGCGCGTCGATGACGTCCACCTGGTCCCACCCGGAGACCGTCACGAGGTCCAGGATCTGCTTGTGCTTCTCCGTCTCGCTGGTCCATTCGCGCAGTCGTTCCGTGTAGCCCGCGGCGTCGAGAGAGCCCGCGACGTCGTACGCGAGCTTGAACGCCGAGTCGCGCGCCTCGTCGGCGGCCTCCTGAACCTCGTTGAAGTGGTTCACCATGACGCCGGCCGCGGCGGCGACGGCGAGGCCCGCGGCCGCACCTGCCGGCCCGAAGTCGGCGAACGCGTTCGCGGCGACCTCTTGACCGAGTTCCGCGATGGACTCGAAGGACCCATCGAAGCTCGCCGCCGTCTCACGAGCGGACTGCATCGCCTCATCCTTGAGCCCCTTCACGCCCTCCTCAGCCTTCGCGAAACCGCGCGCTCCGGCGTCGCCGATGTCATCGAACGTGCGATCGGACTGCCGCTTCATGTCCTTGAGAGCGTCCTCGATCCCGTCGAGCGAGCGTTCCCCATCTCGGCCAACGTCCTTGAGCTCGTCGCCGACGCCCTCGACGGCGCGCTCCGCCTGCTTCGCGGAGAGCCCCATCGAGCGGAGGGCGTCCTTGATGTCGTCGTCCGACTTGCCCGCTTTGCGGGACGCTTCGACGAGCTTGGACGCGAAGGAGTCGACGGGGCGGCTGGAGCGGCCTGCCTCCTCGCCGACGCCCTCGACGGCGGCTTCCAGGTCGGAGAGGGCCTTCTGCCCGTCCTTCGCGCCCTTCGCGACGCCGGAGGCGTTCAAGCCGATATCGATCTCGAATCGCTTGCTCATGCTCCTGTGGCTTTCTCGATGGTCTCGGCGACCGTCCGGTAAGCGGTCTGTGCGTAGAGGGACCAGGCCCGCGGGATGAACTCGCGGAGCGCTGGGTAGACGACTCGACCGGCCTTGACGTAGTGCCAGAACTGCCGTTGCGTGCGGCGGGTGACCGAGCCGCGGCGGGTCTGGTAGGTGGCGTAGTCCTCGCGGTAGGCGCCGAACTCGGTCTCGCGGGGGAACTTGCCGTTCGCCCCGGCGATGAGCTTGGCGCCGCGGTCGGAGACGTACACGGTGGCGGGAGCCACGAGGCGCTTGTGAAAGATCGCCTCGCCGGGAGCTTTCTCGGCAAGGACTTTCTTCCACTCGGGGACGATGACGCGCTTGGTCTGCGCGCGGGCCTCCTTCGCAACCTCGCGCGGGATGGTGGCCATGACCTGGACGAGCGCCGTCAGCGTCGGGCTGCGCCGCACGTCGAGCTGCATGGCCACCACCGGCTTAGGCGCCGGTACCCGCGGGCACCGGGCGGGGACGACCCTGGACGCCGTGGGACACGGACGAAGTGGCTACCGTGTTCACCTGCCCACCGATCGAGCCCGGGGCGATGAAGACATCGACCTCCCAGCCGAGACCGCCACGCTTCGGCTCGAACAGGAGTGTGACCATCTCACCCTCGTGCTCGTAGAGGAACATGGAGAGCGAGTCCGCCGTCTCCCAGTCCTGCGCGTAGTCGAGCTGCGTCGCCCACGTCGTCGAGGTCGGGAAGTTGTAGGCGGCGTCGGGGCTCAGCCCGTTGAACGTCACCATGCCGGTGGTCGGCGTGATCGTGACGCCCGAGATTGCCTTCTCGAAGTCGTAGGTGGCGGCGCGGACGAGACAGTCGCGGAGGACGATGGGGGAAACATCGATCTGAGGCATGAGGGTTTACTCCTGAGTGGGGCCGGCCGGAGCCGGCGGGTCGGTGGCGGGGTTGGTCGTGACGACGGTGATGCTCAGCCGCCACCCGAAGTAGGCGTCCCAGAACACCGTCTTGCGGGCGCTGATGCTGTAGAAGCTGTGCGAGGAGAGGGCGGCCTCGTACACCTCGGCGACGGACTCGTCGGCGTCCGCTTCGCCTTTGCGCACGTCGGTGCGGTTCGTCGCGATACAGACGTCCACGGTGGCGGCGATCTTCGCGAGGGGCGCTTCCGGGAGAGGCTCGAACGCGGTGTACTCCAGCCACATGAGCGGTCGAGCGAGCGAGTGCATCTGACTGGGGATGCCGGGGTCGGTCTTCCAGTCGGTGGGCACCAGCGGCTTGAGGACGCCGAACACGTACTCACGGACGGTGGGGGTCTCATCGGACACGAGGGCCTCCGTGCACCGGGCGGATGATCTGCTTGATGGTCTTGTCGAGCGGCCGCGGCGTGAACGTGAACTGCTCCATCCCGGCGTCCCCGCCGCCGGACACGCGCCCGGCGTTCCAAAGGTTGGTGGCCTGCTGGAGCTGCGCGTACACGTAGTTGATCGGCGGGTCGGTCGGGTCGGCGTCGAGCAGCACAAGCACGTCGGCGAGGCGCTCGGCGAGGCCGAACTGGACGAGTGCCAGCTCGACCGCACCCGCGAGCGTGCCGGTCTCGGGAGCGTAGGCGAGGACCTGGACGCGGGCGGTCTCCAGGAGGAATCCGCACACTTCGAGGTTCTCGATGGGGGCATCCGGCCACGCGTCGACGAGACGCTGCTGTGCCTCGTCGCCCGTGGCGGTGTACCACTCAGCCATGCCTACGCTCCCGTCCGGTTCAGGCGTCAGCGACGCCGATGTGGACGACCGCCTCGGGGCGGACGATGAGACGCTGCAGGTAGCCGTGGATCGCCTTGTCGATGCCACCGCGGGCGAGGTCGATCGCGTCGATGTGGAGCGGGCCGTTGGAGAGCTCGTCGAAGTCGACCGCGTTCTTGGTGCCGACGATGACGGACGGGGTGTCCTCGATGCCGGTGTCGCCGACCACGATGCGCAGACCGTCCGCGGTGATGCCCTCGTCGGTGTTGGCACCGAAGTTCACGAACTCGGGCACGAGGTCCTTCGGCGTGTAGAGGATCTCCTCGTATGCCGCCTCGTTGGCGATGGCGAACGTCGGGACGTCGCGGCGGCCGTCGGCCTTCTTGCGCCGCACGGCGAGCACGCCCTGGATGAGCTGGCCCATAGCTCCGGCGTAGTCGTGGCCGTCGACGCCGGGGTAGACCTGGGGGGCGATGGGCGCGCCCGCGACCTGGACCCAGGTGTCGAGTGCGATCTCGTCGGACCAGACGAGGTGGTCCTCGACGATGAGGCGGAGGAACGCCTCGACGACCTCCGCTCCACCGGGCAGGTCGAAGAACTCGCGGGCGATGTCGACGCCGAACGCGAACCGGAACAGCTCCGAAGCGGCCGACTCGGTGAATCCGGTCCCGGACTTGATGGGCTGCTTGTTGCCCGCCCAGGTGCCGTCGAAGTGCTCGACTCGCGCACCGGCGGTGCCCCGCTCCAGGGTGTAGCCCTTCTTGCCGGCGGCGGTGATGTTCGTGCCGAGGTTGCCGAGGGTGATGTACTGCCGCTCGTACGGGATGCCCTGGTAGAGCGGGCCGAGCCAGTTCGGCTGGAGCACTTCGCCACCGGCGGGCAGGGAGCCCGCGCCGCTGATGGTGATGTCCGAGAGAGCGGCGAGGACCGCGGCGGCTTCGGCGGGCGCTTCGCCGCCGAGCTTGAAGGCGTCCTTCGCTGCCGCGAAGGCGGCGAACACGGGCTGGAGGTTCGCCGGCCGCGGCGTCGTGGTGGCGGCCGGGGCACCGTTGCGGTGCGTGGCGGGGATGGCGGTTGCGGACACTTCGTTCTCCTGTTCGGTTTCGACCTCGGCATCCGCTTCGGTCTGTTCCTCGGTGATGGTGGTGGTGATGGTGGTCTCGGTGCCGTTCTCGGTGGCCTCCTCCGTGGTCACGGAGTCGTACACACGGCGGTAGGTGCGACCGTCCTCGTCGGTGTAGATGACCTCGGAATGGTCTTCGGCGACGGTGGCCTCCTCGCCGGTCTCCAGCTCGACGGTCTCGTCGTCGATCTCGGCGTCCGCCGCGAGGACCTGAGCGGACGGGAACGCACCGCGTGCGACCTTGGCGGCGGCGGCGAGCACACCGCCCGTGGCGCGGCCGTTCTTGATGCCGGTCTTGAACTCGGCAGACAGGCACCGCCGGGTGGTGTCGGCGAGGGCGGCGTCCCCGGCGGCCGTGCGGCCGATTGCGAACGTGGCCATGATGCCGGCGGTGGTCTCCCACAGGCGCGTCGCGCGTCCGATGGGACGGAAGCGGTCGTGGTCCTCGTTGATGGACACGACCGAGGGGTCCTCGGGGATCGCGATGTCGCCGGCCATGACCGTGAATCGGCCGACGTTGGTGCGGCCCTCCTCGCCGTAGGGCAGGAGCAGGCCGGTCAGGGTGCGCTCGTCGAGGTTGGCGAGGACCTCGCCACCTTCGATCTGGATGTCGGGCATGGGTCAGTCCTCACTCGTGGGGTTCGTGTTCAGGGCGGGGATCGCGTTCTGCGCTGTCAGGTCGCCGCGGATGGACAGGCCCTCGTCGCACACGTCGTCGAGCGACATCCGCGCCTCGAAGGCGAGCATCATGCCGCGAGCCAGACCGAAGTCCCACAGGTCGGAGCGAGCCCCGCCGTTCGCGACGCCCTGGTAGCGCATCTCGGTGCCGCCTCCGCCGCCTCCCTGCCGGACCGCCTCCAGGATCGATGCGGGAAGCGCGGTGTGGTTCGCGATGTCGAGGCGGGCGGCGTTGCGCCCCGTCTCGTACAGGTCGACCTGCACCTGACCGGGCATCCCGACCTTCACGTAAGACGGGTGCACAGCGGTCGCATGCTTGGTACGGTTCCGGATCCACTGGTCGAGGAACTCATCGATCTCGGGGTCGTCCCACTGGTCGTACACGGCGCCGTCGACTTCGAGGGTCGTCAGCGGGATCGGGTTCTCCAGGCGCTGCTGGTAAACGGCCTCGACGTTGCGGGCCTGCCGGATGGTGTCCGCTCCATCGACCAGCAGACCGTTCTCTCCGTAGCCGAGGGGAATGGCGATGATCTTGGCGGTGTACTCGGCGGGCACGCGCTCGTCGGTGACCTCGATGATGCCGTGCTCGTTGATCTTCCACAGGCCGAACGGGATGTGCAGGCAGTCGGTCATGTCCTCGGTGAAGCCGAACGCGGCCCACCCGTTGAAGAACCAGTCCGACGCGGCGCCGTACATGCGGTGGTACGGGGCGACACCGGACTGCGAGTTCGTCAGCCACTCGGGCTGGTCGTCGGTACGGGCGTCGTTGTCCATCTGGAAGAACGGGATGGACGCGAGCTGCCGACAGATGATGCCGTGCGCGCGCTTCACGCCGGGGAGGCGGAGCGCAATCTCGCGGGTGAGCGGAAGGACGCTGCGGTCGAGGAGCCCGCCCAGGGCGTCGTCGACAGCCCAGGTAACGATGCTGTCCTGCGGCGACCACGGCGAGACGATCGACACCGGAGGCTTCGCGGGAGGCGTGAGCAGCTCGGTCGCGGCGCGCTTGGCGTAGACCTGCTCGATGTTCCGTCCGAAGATTGAGAATCCCACGTGATGAACGATCAGGCGGGTATCCCACAGCCGAAAATCAGACGGCGTGTCGGAGCTTACGGCGCAGCTCCGACAGCGCGTCCTGCGCCTGCGTGTCCCCGGGGTGAGCACGCTTCTCGTGAGCCGCGGCGCGCTCCCACGCCTCGAGCTTCGAGAACGCGAACGCATGCCAGACACCGCATGTCTCGCAGACGATCACGATGCTGATCTGCGTGCAGTCGAGACGAATCATCGGGTGCCTCCGAATCGGAACATGTCGCGCGGGCTCTTGGTATGGGGCACCTCGTCGAGGAACCGGAGCGCGAGCGCCGCCGCCTCGATAGGCGAGGTGTCCAGCTCCGGGTCGGAGTCCGGCGGGCCGAACCGGAACGTGCCGTAGTTGCCGAACTTCTGCCGCTTCACCGCCCGCGCCGCGCGCTCCAGAGCGGGGTGGTAGTAGATCACGAGGTCGTCGTCCTCCAGAGCTTTGAGCATCCCCACCGTGGACTTCGGGATGTCGGCCTGCCGGGTGCCCTCCATCACCGGCCGAGGGCTCGCCTTCGCCAGCGCCCCGGCCACCTGCTCGGTGTAGCCGAAGGCGTCGTACCAGAGCTTCGCGCCCGTGCGACGCAGACGGAGCAACACCTCGCGCTCCAGGTTCGTCGTGCCCTGCTGGTGCCACCACAGCGCGACCGCGCGCTTCCGCCGCGGCTCCTCCTCGCCCGCGATCTCCAGCGCCTCCGTCACCAGGTCACCCGGCTCGTGGTAGTCCCATGCGATAGCGAGCGACCCGCCCAGGCCGAGGTGGTGGACCTTCAGCGCGGCGGCGAACCGCTCGGGGAGCGCCTCGGGGAACGGGAGCTTGCGGAGCGCACGGTCGAGCTGCGCCGGTGGGATCGCGACGTCGGCCGCGCCCTCGGTCCCGAACTGGCCTCCGTACTCGATGAGGAAGTCGTCGAGCGGCCAGCGGTCGAACGACCGGCGCACTGCCTCGACGGGCGTGGTGAATCCGACGCCGGGGTGATGGAGCTCGATGAACTCCCGCATCCGGCCGCCCGTCGCTCCCGTCTTCGGGTGCGGCTGGTCCGGCTCCCACGACCCGAGCTGTGCACGGTCGACAGTCTCCGGGATGCCGTGCCACGCGACCGCCGCATCCTCATCGTGCAGCGCCTCCCACAGCAGGTTCCCGGTCCGCCACTTCTGCCCGGTCCCGGCGAGCACGAACTGGGCGCCGATCTTCGTGTCCATCGTCGGGATGACCGCGCGCGTCACGTCCTCGCCCTGCTCGATGTCGGCCTCCGCCGCCTCGTCGCCGAACGCCATGTCGAAACCGCCCGAACGGAAGCCCTCACCGTTCGGCGTGTACACGTTCAGGTAGGAGCCGGTCGCGGTGAAGTGCAGGTGCTCGGTGCCCTTGCCGACGTTGATCTGGACCGGGCTGTCGCGCCGCGACGGATACAGCCGATCGAGGTGCGACACGATGTCCTTTCGGAACCGCTCCCCCGCCTTCGCCCCGGTCGTGAACATCGTCCACCCCACCTGGTAGTCCTCGCGGTGCCAGCACCGACCGAGCATGACCGCCTGCACCCCCGTCGTCTTCGTGGACCGGCGCGGCTCGAAGATCGCGTTCATGAAGCGGCCGGCGGCGAGGAGGTCCGCCACCATGAGCTGCATCGGCGACGGCCCCTTCCCGCCGTCGCCCGCGCGCTGCCGCTCGTCCAGGCGGAGGAGCCGCGCCCCCGTGATGAATTCCCCGCGCGACTGCTCCGTCGTCACGAGGTCGTCGAGCCGGATCGCGCCGAGGTGCTCGATCTTCGACCGCCACTCCAGCCAGTTCGCTTCGGACCGCAGGTCGGCCAGGGTCGGCGTCGCGCTCATCGCCCGTCCACTTCGAACACGAGCTTGCCGTTGAGCGGCGTAGCCTTCCGGATCGCCTCGAACATATGCGGCACGAACTCGGGGGGAACGCACGCCTTGATCGTGATGGTGACAGTGACGTGGTCGTCGTTCATGAGGTTCTCCAGTTCAGGGGGGGATTTTGCTCTTGGAGCCGAAGGCGGGGGTTGCACGACGACTCAAAAAAAGACGGGCTCACCAGGGCGCGAGGCCTTCGCGAGACGTGGACCGGCGCGGCACCGGCATAGGTCGAGCGGCACGGCCGTTGGTGATCGCGGCACCACGCCGCCCGCCGTCCGAGCGGTTGCACGTCACGCACTCGGGCGCGAGGTTCGACCTCGCGTGTCCCCCGTCCGGGTCGAGGTGCCCCACGTCGAACGGGCGACCCGGCGCGAGCAGCTCGCCCCGTCGCCAGCAGTGGACGTCCTCGCCTCGCCGCCAGGCGGCGCGCACCTGGGAACGCACGATGCGGGCGTTCGCGAGGTACTCGGGGTCGCGGTGCTTGCTGGTCATGTGGTCCTCCCGGTCCAGGTGGTCCAGGCAGTTCGCCTATCTCTTCCTCTTCTCTCCTATGTGTGATGGGTTGGAGAGAGGGTGGACCGCCTGGACCAACCCGCGCCCCCACTGGCATCGCGCCTGGACCAGCGCCTGGACCGCGCCTGGACCCGGGGCTGGACCACCCGCATTCCATCGGCCGAAGGTCTCTAGATGAGGGGCGCGGGGAGCGGGCGCGGGTGGACCGCCCCGCTGCCTGGACCGCCTGCCTGGACCGCATCAGTCGACCGTCGAGAGGGTCACGGCGATGCCCTCGTAATGCCAGGTGCGCGAGGAACCGACGCGGGGGCGGGTGCGGGTGATGCCCATCTGCTTGAGTCGGAGCCCGAAGGGGCCCGACGCGAGCGGTGAGTAGCCGTTGCGGCGGCACCACCCGGAGTACTTGCGGTACACGTCGGCGGTGGGGCTCATGTGCTCAGGGCCGAGGAACACCGCCTCGTCCTCGTCGAGCCACAGCATGAGCGGGTCGGCGGCGTCGTGGAGGCGGGTGGTGGCTTCCTGAGCGGCTTGGGGCGGTGCGAACTTGCCGCGCTGCATGAGGCGGCGAAGGCCCTCCATTGCGTAGCGGAAGATGCCGGGGGCGTCGTCGAAGAGGAGCTGCTCGTCGAAGGGCCCGGAGCCGTCCACCTTCTGCACGAAGTCGATGACCTCCCAGCGTCGGCGCCAGCCGATGGAGTTGTCGGAGGTGCGGAAGAACTCGTTAGACGCGAAGATCGGGACCGCGTAGGGCACGAACTCGAAGGAGTGGCCGAACTTGCGGGATGCGCTGATCGAGTCGCCGCCGGTGATCTCCTTAAGGATCTGGGGGTCGGACAGGAACCGACTGGAGAGGTCGCCGCTGATGTTCGCGGTCTTGCCGTACAGGCCTGAGGTGGCGAAGCGGTCGTCGACGAGCTGGTGCATGCTGATGCTGGAGTAGTTCGCGCGGCCGAGGAGGTAGCGGATGACTCGGAGCATGGTGCCCTTGCCGTTGCCGCCCTCGCCGTACAGCAGGAAGATTTTCTGCAGCGGGTTGCCGGTCATGAGCAGGTAGCCGAGGACCTCCCACATGTGTCGGTGGAGCTCCGGGTCTTCGCCGAGCACCTGCTGGAGCCATTCGAGGAAGGTGTGAGGGATCGCGATGGGGTCATATGCGATCGGGAGCTTGGTCAGCGCTCCGAGGAGTTCGTTGTGCTCGGTGAGCCGGTCCTCTTGCCACCAGTAGATGCCGTTCTCCAGCACGATGTAGTCGAGGTAGCCGCGCGGAAGGTCGGGGAGGCCGACCTCGGGAAGGTCGATGTTGAGCAGGTGCGCTTGGACCTGCCCTAGCACGGTGGTCGAGAACTTGGCGCCGAGGGCCTTCGCGACACGCTTGGTGACGACGTTCTCATCGCGGATGTAGACGCCGTCGCGGTACTCGTACAGGTCGCCTTCGACACCGCGGCCGAGCCGTGTGGGCTCAGCCGCGATGTAGTCAGCGAGGAGGGTGGCGTCAAACTTGCCCGTTTCGGCGTCCAGGAACGATGGGGCGCTCATCCGTCACCTCCTCGGCAATCCTCACGAGGCATCTCGCGCACCGGATGCCGGCGACGACGACCATGCGTCCGCCTCGGACCTCGACCACGCGCACGCGCTCGGGCGAGTGAAGCCCGAACAGGCATCCGAGGCTCACCGGTCGCCTCGGGCTTCGGAGTGGTCATGGACCCAGCAGCCGAGGCGATAGGCGAGGTATGCCCCGGCGATGATGAGCAGGTAGACCCCGTTGACGATCACGACTCGTCCTCCGCTTCGTCGGAGAGGCGAAGGGCGAGCTGCCCCAGGAGCATGCGTGCGTCCTGGAGCTGCACCTGGACGGCCTCGTGGTCGATACCGAGGGTGTTCGGCTTCTCGGGCAGGTAGCCGAGGTAGAACTCGACCTTGCGAATGTTCTCCAGGCATGCGCGCAGGTCACCCCACATCGAGACGATGCGGTGTGTCGGCCGGAGCTTCATGATGCTCACCGCTGCCGCTTCCACGTCGCGGGTCACTTCGTCGTCCTCACGCCGTCCGGCCATAGCCATGCTCCGTTCTCGTCGAGCCCTTGGCTCGCGCGGTGGTAGAACTCCGCGAGTTCTTCGGGGGTGTAGTTCGCTTTCGCGTACCAGTGGTCGCGGTCGACCGTGACCGCGTGTAGCTCGTCGAGCAGGCGCTCCCGCTCGCCGATGAGCCAGAGGTACGCCTCGTGGGATACGTGCGGTCGCTCATGCGGCATCCCAGGGCCCCTGTGCGAGTCGCGCCTCGATGGACGCCTCCAGGTACCGGCGGTGGCTACCCTCGCCACCCGGGCGGATCGCGACGATGACGCCCTTGTCAGCGAGGCGGGAGAGGGTGCGGGGATCGACGCCGAGAGCAGCCGCCGCGACGCCGGGAGTGACCCATCTGTCCTGAGTAGGCTGATTCGTCATACCGGTGAGAGTACAGGACAAAACGGACTAATCAAGCACTTCGGTCAATTCACTTGCCGATGTGTCCGAAATGTCCATATGATGTCGACATGGAGACACAGCAGCAGAATCGAGTCCAGGCCGTCAAGCGTCAGATGGACGCCGAGGTCGGCCGCCGCGTCCACATGCTCATGTGGGACCAGCAGCTCACGCAGACCGCCTTCGGCGCGCGGGTCGGAATCGACCAGAGCGCATTGGCCAAGAAGCTGCGCGGACAGCGCGGCTGGAGCCTCGACGAGGTGGCCACCGTCGCCGCCGAGCTGGGCGTGAGCGTGTCCTACCTGTTCGGTGAGGGTGAGGGTGTGGGCCCTGCCGGGATCGAACCGACGACATCCACGGTGTAAACGTGGCGCTCTACCAGCTGAGCTAAAGGCCCTGGTGCGCTCAGTCTATCCGGGCGCGGATGCGCACCCGTGTCGTGGAAGAGGGATAGGCTGAGGTCGGCGCGCGTTGTGCACGGCCGACAAGGCTGCCCGTGTCGCTTCCCGTTTCCTTGGCATGACCTGCCAGCTTGACGAAAGGTTCCCCCGTGACCGTCCACGACCAGGATCCGTACTCTCAGGGCCCCCTCGACAGCGATCCGGAAGAGACCGGTGAGTGGCAGCAGTCGCTCGACGAGCTGGTGGACGCCAAGGGCCACGGCCGCGGGCGCGAGATCATGCTCAGCCTGCTCAAGCGCTCCAAGGAACTGCACCTGAACGTGCCGATGGTTCCGACCACCGACTACATCAACACCATCGCCCCGGAGAACGAGCCCGAGTTCCCCGGCGACGAGGAGATCGAGCGCCGCTACCGCGCCTGGATCCGCTGGAACGCCGCCATCACGGTGCACCGCGCCCAGCGCCCCGGCATCGGCGTCGGCGGTCACATCTCCACCTACGCGTCCTCCGCGGCGCTGTACGAGGTGGGCTTCAACCACTTCTTCAAGGGAGCGGACCACCCCGGTGGCGCCGACCAGATCTTCATCCAGGGCCACGCCTCCCCCGGCACCTACGCCCGCTCCTTCCTCGAGGGTCGCCTCACCGAGGACCAGCTCGACGGCTTCCGCCAGGAGAAGTCGCACGCGCCGAACGGCATCCCGTCGTACCCGCACCCGCGCCTGATGCCGGAGTACTGGCAGTTCCCGACCGTGTCGATGGGTCTCGGCCCGATCAACGCGATCTACCAGGCGATGTCGAACAAGTACCTCGAGAACCGCGGCATCAAGGACACCTCGCAGTCGCACGTCTGGGCCTTCCTCGGCGACGGCGAGATGGACGAGGTCGAGAGCCGCGGCCAGCTCCAGGTCGCCGCCAACGAGGGCCTCGACAACCTCACCTTCGTCGTCAACTGCAACCTGCAGCGTCTCGACGGCCCGGTGCGCGGCAACGGCAAGATCGTCCAGGAGCTCGAGTCGTTCTTCCGCGGCGCGGGCTGGAACGTCATCAAGGTGATCTGGGGCCGCGAGTGGGACGACCTGCTCGCCCGCGACACCGAGGGCGCACTGCTCAACCTCATGAACGTCACCCCCGACGGCGACTACCAGACGTACAAGGCGGAGTCCGGCGCGTACATCCGCGAGCACTTCTTCGGCCGCGACGAGCGCGCCGCCGCGCTGGTCAAGGACTACTCCGACGACGACATCTGGAACCTCAAGCGCGGTGGCCACGACTACCGCAAGGTCTACGCCGCTTTCAAGGCCGCGACCGAGCACAAGGGCAAGCCGACGGTCATCCTCGCGAAGACCGTCAAGGGCTACGGGCTGGGCCCGCAGTTCGAGGGCCGCAACGCGACCCACCAGATGAAGAAGATGACGCTGGACAACCTCAAGACGTTCCGCGACGCGATGCACATCCCGATCACGGACGCGCAGCTCGAGGAGAACCCGTACCTGCCCCCGTACTACAACCCGGGACCGCAGGACGAGACGATCCAGTACATGCTCGAGCGCCGCAAGGCCCTCGGCGGGTTCCTCCCGGAGCGCCGCTCGACGCACGTCGGCCTGTCCCTTCCCGAGGAGAACGCCTACGCGCTCCCCAAGAAGGGCTCCGGCACGCAGGAGATCGCCACGACCATGGCGTTCGTCCGTCTGCTGAAGGACCTGCTGCGCTCGAAGGAGTTCGGCCACCGCATCGTGCCGATCATCCCCGACGAGGCGCGCACGTTCGGCATGGACGCGTACTTCCCGACCGCGAAGATCTACAACCCCAACGGCCAGCACTACACCTCGGTCGACCGGGAGCTGCTGCTCGCCTACAAGGAGAGCCCGCAGGGACAGATCGTCCACGTCGGCATCAACGAGGCGGGCGCTCTCGCGGCGTTCACCGCCGCGGGCACGTCGTACGCGACGCACGGCGAGCCGCTGATCCCGATCTACATCTTCTACTCGATGTTCGGCTTCCAGCGCACCGGCGACGCCCAGTGGGCCGCCGGCGACCAGATGGCCCGCGGCTTCATCATCGGCGCCACCGCCGGGCGCACCACCCTCACGGGTGAGGGCCTGCAGCACGCCGACGGCCACTCGCACCTGCTCGCCTCGACCAACCCGGCGACGGTCTCCTACGATCCCGCGTACGGCTACGAGATCGCGCACATCATGCGTTCCGGTCTCGAGCGGATGTACGGCGGGCAGCACGAAGACCCGAACGTCATGTACTACCTCACGGTGTACAACGAGCCGATGGTCCAGCCCGCGGAGCCGGCCGACGTGGATGTGGACGGCATCGTCCGCGGCATCCACCGCGTCTCCGTCGGCGAGGGCGACGGCCCCCGCGCCCAGCTCTTCGCCTCCGGCGTCGGCCTGCCGTGGGCGCTCGAGGCCCAGGAGCTGCTGAAGAAGGACTGGGGTGTCGTCGCCGACGTGTGGTCGGTCACCTCGTGGACCGAGCTGCGCCGCGACGGCCTCGCCGCCGACGAGCACAACTTCCTCCACCCGGACCAGGAGCCGCGCACCGCGTACCTCACGCAGAAGCTCCAGGGCGCCGAGGGTCCCGTCGTCGCGGTCAGCGACTTCATGCACGCCGTGCAGGACCAGATCCGCCCGTGGGTCCCGAACCGCTTCGCCACGCTCGGCGCCGACGGCTTCGGCTTCTCGGACACCCGTGCCGCGGCCCGCCGCTTCTTCAAGATCGACGGACCGTCGATCGTCGTGCGCACGCTGCAGGCGCTGGCCGAGGAGGGCAAGGTCGACCGCGGCCTCTCCGCCCAGGCCATCGAGAAGTACCGCCTGCACGACGTGAACGCCGGCACGAGCGGCAACGCAGGCGGCGAAAGCTGAGCCCTCGGTGACAGCTGCCTCCGCCGCCGGCATGGACAAGGCCGCCACGCTCACCTGGCTGCGCCGGATCTCCGGTGACATCGCCACGGTGACGATCAAGCGGCTGGAGGACACCCTCCCCTGGTACGCCGACATGCCACCGGCCCGCCGCTCCGCGGTCGGGCTGGTGGCGCAGGCGGGCATCACCTCGTTCATCCAGTGGTACGACGACCCGACGTCCACCCCGTGGATCGCCGCGGACATCTTCGCCGCCGCTCCCCGTGAGCTGCTGCGGAGCGTGAGTCTGCAGCAGACCCTCCAGCTCATCCGCGTCACGGTCGAGGTGACTGAGGAACGGGTGGCGGGCAAGGGCGAGCACCTTCGCGAGGCCATCCTGCTCTACTCGCGGGACGTAGCCTTCGCCGCCGCCGACGTCTACGCGCGCGCCGCCGAGGCCCGCGGCCTCTGGGACGCGCGGCTCGAGGCGCTCGTCGTCGACTCGATCCTCACGGGCGAGGCCGACGAGGAGCTTCCCAGCCGGATCGCCGCTCTCGGGTGGCACGGCCACGGAGAGGTCGCGGTCCTGGTCGGCACCACGCCCCCGCAGTTCGACGTCGACCTCGTGCGCCGGACGGCGCGGAAGCTCGCGGTCGACGTCCTGATCGGCGTGCAGGGCTCTCGCCTCGTCCTCGTGCTCGGGCGCGCGCGGGTCGAGGGTCAGGAGGGCGAGGACGAGGAGCTCGGGTTCCAGGAGATCGCGGCCCGTCTGGAGCCGTCGTTCGGCCCGGGGTTCGTCGTGCTGGGGCCGGCTGTGGCTGCCCTCGTCGACGCCAGCCAGAGCGCGCGTGCGGCTCTGGCTGGATTCGCGGTGGCCCGCGCCTGGCGGAGCGCACCGCGGCCCGTCGAAGCCGACGACCTGCTCCCGGAGCGCGCCCTCGCCGGCGACCCTCTCGCGAAGCAGACCCTGATCGAGCGCATCTACCGCCCGCTGCAGGCGCACTCGACCGACCTCGTCACGACGCTCTGGAGCTATCTCGACAACGGCCGTTCCCTCGAGGCGACGGCCCGCGAGCTCTTCGTGCATCCGAACACCGTCCGCTACCGCCTGAAGCGGGTGAGCGAGGTCATCGGGTGGGACGCGACCGGGCCCCGCGAGGCGCTCATCCTGCAGACGGCGCTCATCCTCGGCTCCATCGGGGCCGCGGAGCAGGTACGCCGCCGTCCGCCGCTGCGCCGCCCTCCGCGCTGACCCACCCGGTGCATTCTGTGCGCCACACACAAGGGTTCCGCGCAATCTTGTGATGGATCATCCACCGTTCTGCCGCGATCGTTGGCAGACTGGGTGGGTGATTGTCGCCGTCTGCCCTGGACAGGGCTCGCAGACCCCCGGATTCCTCGCCCCCTGGCTCGAGCTCGACGGAGTGGAGGAGCGTCTCGCCGCCTACTCCGAGGCCGCGCAGGTCGATCTCCGCACGCACGGCACCGAGTCGGACGCGGACACCATCCGCGACACCCGGGTCGCCCAGCCGCTGATCGTGGCCGCCTCCCTCGTCGCCGGTGACGCCCTCGTGGCCGCCGCCGGTCGCCGCGCGGACGGCATCGCCGGGCACTCCGTCGGAGAGATCGCGGCGCTCGTCGGCAGCGGCGCGCTGGACGCCGCGACGGGCATGCGCCTCGTCGGCATCCGCGGGCGGGCGATGGCCGATGCCGCCGCCCAGACCCCGACGGGGATGAGCGCGGTCCTCGGCGGCGATGAGGAGACGCTCCTCGGCCGCCTCGCCGAGCTCGGCCTCGCGCCGGCGAACTTCAACGGCGGCGGGCAGATCGTCGTCGCCGGTCCTCTCCCGGCCCTGGCAGCTCTCGCCGAGGAGCCGGTCAAGGGCACCCGCGTGGTGCCGCTCCAGGTCGCCGGAGCGTTCCACACCGACTACATGGCCTCCGCCGTCTCGGCGCTCCGCGACGCGGTCGCCGACGTGCAGCCGTCCGACCCCGAGATCACGCTCTGGACCAACCGCGACGGCTCGGTCGTGACCGACGGAGCGACGGCGCTCGACTACCTCGTCGATCAGGTCTCCTCCCCCGTCCGGTGGGACCTCTGCATGACCTCCTTCGCCGACGCCGGGGTGACCGGCGTCATCGAGCTCGCCCCCGCGGGCGCCCTCGTCGGTCTCGCCAAGCGCGGCCTGCGCGGCGTGCCGACGGTCGCCGTGAAGACCCCCGAAGACCTCGAAGCCGCCGTCGCGCTGCTGAACGGAGAAGCCGCATGACCGCCTCCCTCGCCCAGATCGCCGGGCCCGCCTACACCCGCATCTACGCGTTCGGCGCGGCTCGCGGCGAGAACGCGGTGCCCAACGAAGACCTCATCGGGCCGATCGACTCCAGCGACGAGTGGATCCGTCAGCGCACCGGCATCGTCACGCGCGCCCGAGCCGACAAGGGGACGGACGCCATCGACCTCGCGACCGCGGCGGCAGCCGAGGCCATCGAGAAGTCGGGTGTCCCCGCCGACCAGGTCGACCTCGTCATCGTCGCGACCATCAGCAACCCGAAGCAGACGCCGTCGGTCTCGGCCATCGTCGCCGACCGCGTCGGGGCCAACCCGGCCGCGGCCTACGACATCAACGCGGCCTGCGCCGGCTACGCCTATGCGGTCGCGCAGGCGGACGCGCTCATCAAGGCCGGCGCCGCCCGCCACGCCCTCGTGATCGGCACGGAGAAGCTCTCCGACGTCGTCGACCCGACCGACCGCAGCATCTCGTTCCTCCTCGGCGACGGCGCCGGCGCCGCTCTCATCGGCCCCAGCGACACGCCGGGCATCGCCCCCGCGGTCTGGGGCAGCGACGGTTCCAAGGCCGACGCCGTCGGTATGAACGGCACCCTCACGGACTTCCGCGACGGCGTGGTGCCGTGGCCGACGCTCCGCCAGGAGGGCCCGACGGTCTTCCGCTGGGCCGTGTGGGAGATGGCCAAGGTCGCCCGCGAGGCGCTGGACAAGGCCGGGATCGAGGCCTCCGACCTCGCCGCCTTCATCCCGCATCAGGCCAACATGCGCATCATCGACGAGTTCGCCAAGCAGCTCGGTCTGCCGGAGACCACCGTCATCGCCCGCGACATCGAGACCACCGGCAACACGTCGGCCGCCTCGATCCCGCTCGCCAGCCACCGCCTCATGGCCGAGCACCCGGAGCTCTCCGGTGGCCTCGCCCTGCAGATCGGCTTCGGCGCCGGCCTCGTCTTCGCAGCCCAGGTCGTCGTCCTCCCCTGAAGACGCGTCGACCTTCCCTAGACTGTTCCACGGTTCCGAATACAACCCGCAAGAAAGAGGAAGACCACCATGGCTTTCACCAACGATGAGGTCCTCGCCGGCCTCGCAGAGCTGATCACCGACGAGACCGGCATCAACGCCAGCGAGGTCGCCCTGGAGAAGTCGTTCACGGACGACCTCGACATCGACTCGATCTCGATGATGACGATCGTCGTCAACGCCGAGGAGAAGTTCGGCGTCACCATCCCGGACGACGAGGTCAAGAACCTGAAGACCGTCGGCGACGCCGTCAACTTCATCGTCGCGGGCCAGGAGTAATCCCGGCAGGATGCCACCCTCGCCCCGCGCGGGGCGTGGCATCCTCCGGCCCTGCCCATCCCCCGCACGGACTCGTTTCGACAAGGAACCACACCTCATGACCAAGCGCATCGTCGTCACCGGCATCGGCGCCACCTCCGCCATCGGCGGGACGGCTCCGGAGAACTGGGACAACCTTCTCGCCGGTGCCTCCGGCGCCCGCACGATCGAGCACGACTGGGTGCAGGAGTACGATCTGCCCGTCACGTTCGCCGCCTCCGCGAGCGTCCGCCCGGAAGAGGTGCTGCCCCGCCACGAGGCGAAGCGTCTCGACCCCTCTTCGCAGTTCGCGCTCATCGCGGCGCGCGAGGCCTGGGAGGACGCGGGCTCGCCCGAGGTCGCTCCCGAGCGCCTCGGCGTCGACTTCGCGACCGGGATCGGCGGCCTCTGGACGCTGCTCGACGCCTGGGACACGCTGCGCGAGAAGGGCCCCCGCCGGGTCATGCCGCTGACCGTGCCGATGCTGATGCCGAACGCGGCCGCCGGCAACCTGTCGCTGCAGTTCGAGGCCCGCGCCTATGCGCAGACCGTCGTCAGCGCGTGCGCCTCCAGCACCGAGTCGATCATCCACGCCTTCCACCACCTGCAGGAGGGGCTGGCCGACGTCGTCATCGCCGGCGGCACCGAGTCGGCGATCCACCCGATCACGATGGCCGCGTTCGCGTCCGCGCAGGCGCTGTCGCGCCGCAACGACGACCCGGCCCACGCCTCCCGACCCGGCGCGATCGACCGCGACGGCTTCGTGATGGGCGAGGGCGCCGCGGCCCTCATCCTCGAGACCGAGGAGCACGCCAAGGCCCGCGGCGCGAAGATCTACGGCTACGTCCTCGGCGGTGGCGTGACCGCCGATGCGTACCACATCACCGGAAACGACCCGGAGGGCAAGGGGGCGGCGCGTGCCGTGATCCAGGCACTCGAGGAGGCCGGCATCACGCCCGACCAGGTGACGCACATCAACGCCCACGCGACTTCGACCCCGGTCGGCGACCCCAACGAGTACGTCGCGCTGAAGAACGTCTTCGGCGACCGGATCGACGAGATCCCTGTGTCGGCCACCAAGGCGTCGACCGGACACCTGCTGGGTGGGACCGGCGCGCTGGAGGCGATCTTCTCCCTCCTCGCGCTGCGGGACCGCGTGGCCCCGCCGACGATCAACATGACCGAGCCGGACCCGGAGGTGCCGTTCCGTCTGTCCGGAGAGGCGGCTCCGCTCGGCGACGGCCCGCAGATCGCCATCAGCAACTCGTTCGGCTTCGGCGGACACAACGCCGTGCTCGTGCTGGGCGGCGTCGACTGACCGTTTCCGCGTCCACGATGAAGGCCCCCGGGATGTGATCCCGGGGGCCTTCATCATGCGCGGTCCGCTCCGGCCCTTCGACGGGCTCAGGGACCCAGGGACGCGCTGGCCCCGACGGCGAGGCGCTGCGAACGCTCCCGGCGGCGGCGCTCGATCCGCGGGAGGAACCAGCCGATCAACGGGCCGACGCCGAAGGCGAACAGTACGGTGCCGACGCCCACCGGACCGCCGAGCAGGAAGCCGATCAGCAGCACGGACCCCTCGATGACCGTCCGCGCCAGCCAGACCGGCCATCGGGTCACCCGGACGAGCCCCGTCATGAGTCCGTCGCGCGGTCCGGGGCCGAAGTCCGCCGCGATGTAGAGCCCGGTCGCGAACGCCAGCAGCACGAGTCCGAAGACGAACATGGGCGCCCCCACCCACACGGAGGGCGGAGCCGGCAGCACGAGGAGGGTGAGGTCGGCGAACGGGCCGATGAGCAGCGCGTTGAGCAGGGTGCCGAGACCCACCCGTTGACGGAGCGGGATCCACAGCAGCAGGACGACGATCGAGATCAGCACCGTGACGACCCCGTACCCGAGTCCCGTCCAGCGTGCGACACCCAGCGAGAGCACGTCCCAGGGCGCGACGCCGATCCCGCCGCGCACCATGAAGCCGAGCGCGACGCCGTAGAGGAAGAGCCCGCCCACGAGCTGCGCCAGCCGCTCGGCCAGGTCTCGGCGGCTGGTCGCGGTGAAGGGCAGGAAGACGGCACGGAAGAGCATCTCTCCATCGTGGCCCGCACGAAGGCCGGACGAGGCCGACCACTGAGCGAAAAGTGGTCTGCACATGGAAGGCCACTTTGCGGCAGGCTGGAGGCATGGCCTCCCGTCTCGTCACCCAGCTCGGCACCCAGGACATCGACGACGCCTCAGCGTCGGGCCTGGCCGACCGCATCAGGGCCCTCATCCTCGACGGACGCCTCACGGTCGGCGAGCGACTGCCGAGCGAGCGCGCCCTCGCGCTCGAGCTGCGGCGGTCACGCTCGACCATCACCCGCGCCTACGGCGTTCTCGAGGCCGGTGGCTACGTGTCCCGGCATCATGGCGGAAGCACCAGAGTGACCCTCCCGCACGGCCCGGCGGCCGCCGCCCCCGACGCGGACGACGCGGCGATCGACCTGTCGATCGCCGCGATGGACTCGACCCCCGGCCTGTACGACGCGACCGTGCGCTCCCTCCCCCGACTGGCGGCCCTGCGCGGGACGAGCGGCTACTCGCTGCAGGGCCTTCCCGAGCTCCGAGAAGCCGTGGCCCGCCGATTCACCGAACGCGGCGCGGCGACCTCGGCCGACGAGATCATGATCACCTCGGGCGCCCTGAACGCCGTCAACCTCATCCTCACGGCGATCGGCCGCCGCGGCGAACGCGCCCTCGTGGAGCAGCCGACCTTCCCGCATGCGCTCGAGGCTCTGCACCGGCACGGCTACCGTCTGGTGCCGACGCCGGTCGACACCGATGGCTGGGACGCCCGCCACCTCACCGACACCCTGCGGACAGCGCGCCCGCACGTCGCGTACCTCATCCCGGACTTCCACAACCCCACCGGAGCGACGCTGCCGCAGGAGGAGCGGTCCCGGATCGCGACGACGGCCCGCAACACCGGCACGCACCTGATCGTCGACGAGACGACGGCGGAGCTGGACATCGACCGGGGATGGGCCCCGACGCCGATGGCAGCCGAGGGCCCGAACGTGATCACGGTGGGATCGATGTCGAAGATCGCGTGGGGAGGCATGCGCATCGGCTGGATCCGCGCCGAGCGCTCGGTCATCGCCCGGCTGCTGGCCGTCCGCCCCTCGTTCGAGCTCGGCACGGCCCTCCTCGAGCAGTGCATCGCCGTGGAGCTGCTCGACGACGTCCCGGCACTGACCCAGCACGTCCGGCGACGCCTCACGGCCGGACGGGAGGCCGTAACCGCGGGAATCGCCGGGATCCCGGGGATGCGGATGCCGGAGACGCCCGGCGGCCTCTCCGCCTGGATCGATCTCGGCGCTCCCCTGTCGACGACCCTCTCCCTCGCTGCCCGCGAACGGGGACTCATCCTGCCGCCCGGACCGCGCTTTACGACCGGCGGCGTGCTGGAGCGGCGACTCCGGATCCCGATCACGCTCCCGCCCGAGCGTGCGACGGAGGCGATGACGCGCCTGGCGCAGGCCTGGGCGGACGTGCGCGGCGGTGGAGTGAACACCGTCGACGACCTCGCGCACGCGGCCGTGATCTGACCGGCGCAGACGAAGACCCCGCCCGGTCTCCCGGGGCGGGGTCTTCGTCGAGCGGAGCGCGGATTCGTCTTCTCAGCGTCCGGGATCACTCACCGGAATCCGATACTCACGCCTCCGCGCTCCCGGTATCGACGGTCGGTCAGCCGACCTTGTGGAGCCAGACGACGCGCGCGTCGTCGCTGGCGTGACGGAAGGGCTCCAGCTCCTCGTCCCAGGCGGAGCCCAGGGCGATGTCGAGCTCGCGCTGCAGCTCGACGGCGTTGCCCGCGGCGATCTCCATCGCGTAGCGGATGCGGTCCTCGCCGATGACGATGTTGCCGGCGGCATCGGTCTGGGCGTAGTGGATGCCGAGGTCCGGCGTGTGCAGCCACCGACCGCCGTCACTGCGCGGCGTCGGGTCTTCCGTCACCTCGAATCGGAGGTGCTCCCAGCCCCGGATCGCGGTCGCGAGGGCAGCACCGGTACCGACGGGACCGTCCCAGTAGAACTCGGCGCGGCGCGCGCCGGTCAGCACGGGCTGCTCGGTCCAGTCGAAGTTCACCGCACGCCCGATAGCGCGACCCACCGCCCATTCCAGGTGCGGGCAGAGCGCGCGAGGCGCCGAGTGGATGAACACCACTCCGCGTGCGTAAGCCGTCGCCATGTTCTCTCCGTTTCATCAGGTGCGTCTTCCCCTACGACCTGAACCACGAAGTGGCGAGAGTATGCGGTTGTGCGCCCATTCTCGCCGAGTTCCCGCGAAATCACAAGCGTGTGATTCGACGACGAAGGCCCCGGTCCGTGGACCGGGGCCTTCGGGCGCTTCGACGAGCTCAGCGACCCAGCTCAGGCCTCGCTCATGGCCTGCTTGACCTGCTGGCCCTTCGCGGCGTAGTAGGCCGCGCGAGCGGCGTCCTTGCGGGCCTGCTCGGCGTAGCCGAACTCGAGCACGTCCTGCGGGACCTCGACGTTCGGGACGTCGTCGGTGCCGTGGTACTTCTCGATGTAGGCGTCGAGCTCGGGACCGGAGGTCCACGAGGTGATGAGGCAGTAGCGCGGGTCGGTGCCGTTGTGCGTGGCCGCGTGCCACAGGCGCTGGGTGTCGACGATGAGCTGCGCACCCGCCGGGAGGGCGATGCGGTACTCGATGCTGGGGTCCGTGCGGTTCTCACGCAGGACGAAGTAGCTGTCCTTGTCGTCCGTCAGGTTGAAGAACCCGCGGACGACCCAGCCGGTGCCGTCCGGGTTCAGGCGGTTGTTGTCATCCTGGTGGAGGTTGTAGAGGCAGTCGCCGTACGGGGTCGGCTGCAGCTCGATGACGCGGCAGCGACCGACGTTCGCACCGGGCTCCTGCGCACGACGGGTGAGGTTCGGGGCCTTGGCGGTCTGCTCGTCGATCCAGACGCCGTCCTTGTCGGTGCGCGGCGGCTTGTGGTTCCAGAAGCCGTTGCACTCGATGTCGCCGAAGGCGCTGGCGAGGGGCGCGAACCGGGTGTCACCCGAGGACTTCCAGTCGACGTACTCGATGTCGAGCCATTCCTTGGGGTCGGCCTCCTGGTCGTAGCTGTCGAGGACGACGAAGCCCTTCTCCTCCAGCGCTGCGGACTTGATGTATCCCATGATCGAGTCATGTTCCTTTCATCGGGGGCCAGCACGTTTTAACAGGCCCTGATAAGGCAAGGCTAACAGCGGGACCTGGCCCTCCCCCGGAGGGTCGCCGTGGATAAGCGAATAGACTGGGCGGGGCACCCGGCGCGTCCGTGGCGCCTGTCGCTACGGGAGGACGAGACACCAGCATGAGCACCGCGACCAACGTCGAGGCGACGGCAGTCAACACGATCGAATGGCTCGCGGCGGGACGCACGACCATCGTCGTCCCGGTCTACCAGCGGCAGTACCGCTGGGACATCGGCGGCTGCGAGCGGCTCCTCTCCGACGTCAGGGCGGTGGCGGCGGAAGACGACGCGCATCGCCATTTCATCGGTTCGATCCTCTCCGCCGAGGACGGCTCCGGTCCGGACGCCGACCTCATCCTCATCGACGGGCAGCAGCGCCTCACGACGCTCATGCTCCTCGTCGCCGCGCTGCATCACTCGGTGCGCGACCGCGATCCGGAGCTCGCCGCCGACCTCGCCCGCGTGCTGGTCCGCCCCGACGATCCCGAGCGCACGAAGCTCCGTCCGCACGACGCCTGGGCCGATCTCTACGAGTCGGTCGTGCTCGACCGCCGGGATGACGTCGACCGCGAATCGCGCTTCGACGACAACTACGCGTTCTTCCGCAGCCAGATCCATGCCGACGAGGTGCCGTTCATCTGGCAGGGGCTGCAGCGACTCGAGCACGTCTCGATCACGCTCGGCGCCCAGGCCAACGCGCAGCAGATCTTCGAGAGCCTGAACTCCACCGGCGAGCCGCTGCGGGATCACGAGCTGATCCACAACTACATCCTCATGGGGCTGAACCACGCCGAGCAGATGGATGTGGAAGCGCGGTTCTGGCTGCCGATCGAGCAGCACACGGGCGAGGCGATCGGCGCGTTCTGGCGCCACTACCTCGTGCTCGTGACGGGGCGTGAGGTGGCGGCGAACGGCGAGCACGGCGTGTACAGCGCCTTCCGCCAGTCGTTCCCGCGCGTCGACGTCGCCCACCTCCAGGCCGACGCCGAGACGTGGCGGCACTATGCGGAGATTTACGGCATCCTCCTCGATCCGACGAAGGAGCAGGACCCGGAGATCGCGCGGCAGCTGAAGTACGTGAACACGTTCGGACGCTCCTCCTCCCCGCTGGTCATGAGCGCCTACAGCGATCACGCGCGTGGCCTCATCGACCGGAGTCAGCTCCTCGAGACGCTCGAGTGGCTGCAGGCGATGTTCCTCCGTCGCGCGCTCGTGAACCTTCCCGCCGAACGCCTGATCGCCCGGCTCTGCCGTGCCCGCCGCGACGGACACGACGCCCTCGCCCGCGCCATCGCGCGCATCACCCCGTCGGACGAGCGGGTCAGCGCCGTGCTCAAATACAGCGAGCTGCCGTATCCGGCCTACGTGCTCGGCCGGCTCGAGGGCGTCGACGACGTGGACGGCTTCGACGTCGAGCACATCGTGCCCGCCGTGCCCGGCGACGCCTGGTCCGGCGACGGCGTGCGTCCCTGGAGCGAGTACTCCGAGGACGAGCAGAACAGCCACCGCGCCCTCGCACCCACCCTCGGCAACCTCACGCTCCTGGAGCAGGGGCTGACGGAGCGGGTGTTCGGCGCTTCCTTCCCCGCCAAACGCGATGAGGCCTACGCCCGCAGCGCGGTACCGGCCACCCGCGCCCTCGCCGCGGAGGAATCCTGGGGTACGGCGGCCATCACCGCACGAACAGTGGCGCTGACGGCCGACCTCGTCCGCGTGTGGGCACGACCGGCGCTGCCCGAGATCGACGACGACGGCCTCACCCCGATCCTCGACGCCGTGCGCCGCCGCGGCTGGCCCGCGGGGTGGGAGCGCGAGTTCGACTACGTGGAGTACCGGGGCGAGCGGTGGGAGGTGTACGACGTCAAGCACCTGTTCAACCGCGTGTTCCGTCGCGCCTGGACCGACACGACCGAGGCCGCTCTAGCGTACTGCGCGACCCACGGCGGCCCGATCTACCGCGACAAGGCGTGGAAGGGGCAGTGGGACGACCTCGATGACACGCACTTCCTCTACATGGGCTGGGACTCGAACTACATGATGACGGCCGTCCAGGGCGTCCTCGACGAGTCCGGCATCGCCGCCGAGGTCTTCGTGAAGTACTCCTACATCGGGAATGTGATGTGACCATGACCACTGTCATCCGCCGCCGCCTGCTCGACCTCGCCGTCGAGGAGCACACGCTCACGGTCCCCCTCGTCTGGGACGACCCGGCAGACACCCGCACGATCGACGTGTTCGCCCGCGTCGTCGCACGGGAGGGCGGCGAGGCGCTCCCCTACCTGGTCTTCCTGCAGGGCGGGCCGGGCCACGAGGCGCCGCGCCCCTTCCACTCCTCCACGGCGCCGGCCTGGCTGGATCAGGCCCTCGCGCACTATCGGCTCGTGCTCCTGGACCAGCGCGGCACCGGCCTCTCCTCCCCCGTCGGCGACGGCGACCTCGCGCAGGGCGCCGAAGCCGTCGCCGAGTACCTGACGCACCTGCGTGCCGATGCCATCGTGCGCGACTGCGAGGCACTACGGGAGCATCTGGGGGCATCGACCTGGAGCGTCCTCGGGCAGTCGTTCGGCGGGTTCACGACGCTGGCGTACCTGTCGACCCACGCGGATTCCCTCGACGACGTCTTCATCACCGGCGGTCTCAGCACGGTCGAGCGCGATCCGGACGAGGTGTACGCGCTCTGCTACGACAAGATGCGCACGGCCTCCGAGCGGTACTACCGGCGCTTCCCGGAGCACCGCGACGTCATGCGACGCCTGATCGATCTCGCGGACGCCGGTGAGCTCATCATCCCCGACGGCGAGGTCGTATCGCGTTCCCGCCTCCGCTCCGTCGGCTCCGCTCTCGGCACCGACGACGGCTGGCAGACGGTCTGGTCGCTGCTGGAGCGGGATCCCGCGTCCAACGCCTTCCGGCACGACCTCCAGCACGCCATGCCCTTCGCCGGCCGCAACCCGCTGTACTACGCCTTCCATGAGTCGAGCTATGCGAACGGACACACCACGCGGTGGTCCGCCGAGCGCGTCGAACCGACCGATTTCCGCGACGATCCGACGCTCTTCACGGGCGAGCACATCCGCCGCGAGTGGGCCGACACCGTCCCGGCGCTGCAGCCCTGGCGGGAGGTGACGTCGATCCTGGCGGAGCACCCCTGGCCGCGGATCTACGACACCGCCGCCCTCGCCGCCTCCGGGGCGACGGGCGCGGCCGCCGTGTACGTGAACGACGTGTATGTGCCCGTGGAGTTCTCGCTGGAGACCGCCCGTCTCCTCCCCGGTGTGACACCCTGGGTGACGAGCGAGCACGAGCACAACGGCCTGCGGACGGGGCCCGTGCTGGAGCGGCTGATCGACCTCGCCCACGGACGCCGCCTCCGCTGACCTCCGCCCCGCGACGGGTGCCACCGCCGCGCTCCGCGATCTATCCTGGGGCCATGGAGCATCTGCTCGGGTGGACCACGATCGTCCTCGTGCTCGGCACGGGGCCGGTGCTGTTCTTCGTGGGCATCCGGCATTCCCTCTCCCGTCGTCCGGTCGAGGAGAAGTACGGGCAGGCCGGCTCGGGAGGGCTCGTCGGCGTCTTCGACGCGGTGTGGTCCCCCACCGCGCACGAGGCCGGCCAGGAGCGGGACCGGCAGACCCGGCGCACGGCCCCGGCGCCGACCCCCGGAGATCCGCCGGGCCGCATCGAGCGCGGACGCATCGTCATCGACGTCTGAGCGACTCGTCCACCCCGGACATGACGAAGGCCCCGCACTCCGAGGAGTACGGGGCCCTCGTGGGCGGTCTTACTTGGAGGAGCCGCCGAAGCCCTTGAAGCGCTGGTTGAACTTCTCGACGCGGCCGGCCGAGTCCATGATGCGCTGCTTGCCCGTGTAGAAGGGGTGCGAGGCCGAGGAGATCTCGACGTCGATCACCGGGTACTCCACGCCGTCCAGCTCGATCGTCTTGTCGCTCGTGACGGTGGAGCGGGTGAGGAAGGTCTCGCCCGAACCCAGGTCGCGGAACACGACAGCCTTGTACTCGGGGTGAATGTCAGTCTTCATGGGATTCCTTTGTTGCTGCCCTGGATTGTGCCAGGGACGAGGGAAGTCTGTGGTGCCGAACGCACCAAGGATCGATTCTACCAGTACTTCGACAAGCTCAGTAACCCATCGGGACCGAGCTCAGCGACCCACGGGGACCGAGGTCAGGAGGCGGCGCGGGCGGAGTAGCGCCCGTCCTCGCTGCTGAGCGCGATCGGCATGCCGAAGGTCTCGCCGAGGGCGTCCGCGGTGAGCGTCTCCGCGATCGGGCCCGCGGCGACCACGGCGCCGTCGCGGATCAGCAGCACGTGCGTGAATCCGACGGGGATCTCCTCGACGTGGTGGGTGACCATGAGCATCGCGGGCGTCGTCGGCGCCGACGCATAGCCGCCGAGCAGAGCCAGCAGCTCCTCGCGCGACCCGAGGTCGAGCGAGGCCGTCGGCTCGTCGAGCAGCAGGAGCTCCGGGTCCGTCATGACCGCCCGGGCGATCTGCACGCGCTTCTGCTCGCCGTCGCTCAGCGTGCCGAAGGTGCGGTCGGCGAGGTGCGCGAGACGCCAGTCGCCCAGCACACGCAGCGCACGCCGCTCGTCGATGTCCTCGTAGCTCTCGTTCCAGCGCCCGAGCACGGAGTACGCCGCCGTGAGGACGGTGTTGAGCACCGTCTCGTCGCGCGGGATGCGCTTGGCCATGGCCGACGACGCGAACCCGATCCGCGGACGGATCTCGAAGACGTCCGCGCGTCCGAGCGTTTCGCCGAGGACGGTGACCGTGCCCGAGGTGGGGTGCATCAGCGTGTCGGCGAGCTGCAGCAGGGTCGTCTTCCCCGCACCGTTCGGCCCGAGGATCACCCATCGCTGATCGTCAGAGACCTGCCAGGTCACGTGATCGATGATGTTGCGCCCCTCTCGGCGCACGACGACGTCGGTGAACTCCAGAGCGATCGGCATACCGAAAGCCTATCGGCTCAGGCGGACAGCTCTGCGTAGAGCGCGCGGGTCTCGTCGGCGATCGCGCCCCAGCTGAACTGCGTGCGGGCCCGCTCCCGACCGGCCTCGCCGTACTCCCGCGCCCGCGCCGGATCCGTGGCGACCTCGGTGAGGACTGCCGCGAGATCGGCGACGAAGCGGTCGGGGTCGGTCGGTGTGCCCGTGCCGTCCTGCACCTGCTCGATGGGGACCAGCCGGCCCGTCACGCCGTCGTCGACGACCTCGGGGATGCCGCCGGTCGCGGTTCCCACAACGGCCGCTCCGCACGCCATGGCCTCGAGGTTCACGATCCCGAGCGGCTCGTAGACGGAGGGGCAGACGAAGGTGGTCGCCGCGGCCAGGATCGCCGACAGCTCGTCCCGCGGCAGCATCCGCTCGATCCACACAACGCCCTCTCGGGTCTGCTGCAGCAGCCGCACCCCCTCCTGGACCTCCGCCATGATCTCCGGCGTGTCCGGAGCACCGGCGCAGAGGATGAGCTGGACCTCGGGCGGCAGCAGCCGTGCCGCCTGCAGAAGGTAGGGCAGCCCCTTCTGCCGTGTGATGCGTCCGACGAAGACGACCGAGGGGCGGTCAGGATCCATGCCGATCGAGGAGAGGAAGGCCGGATCCTGCACCGGACGCCAGCGCTCCACATCGATCCCGTTGTGGATCACCCGGACCCGCGCGGGGTCGACCTGCGGATAGCTGCGGAGGATGTCCGCGCGCATGCCGGCGCTCACGGCGATCACCGCGGCGGCGTTCTCGTAGGCGAGCTTCTCGATGCCGCTCGACACGGCGTAGCCGCCCCCGAGCTGCTCGGCCTTCCACGGCCGCAGCGGCTCGAGGCTGTGCGCCGTGAGCACGTGCGGGATCCCATGGAGCTGGGAGGCGAGGTGTCCGGCGAAGTTGGCGTACCAGGTATGGCTGTGCACGACGTCGGCGCCCGCGATGGCCGACACGATCTCCAGGTCCGTTCCGAGCGTCTGCAGCGCCGGGTTGGCGGCGGAGAGACTCTCGGGAGCGCGGTAGGCGAAGGTGCCCTCCTCGTCGCGCGGCGCGCCGAACGCACGCACCGTCACATCGATGTCCCGACGCAGTGCGGAGACGAGTTCGGCGACGTGCACACCCGCGCCTCCGTAGATCTCCGGCGGATACTCCTTGGTGATCATCTCGACTCGCATGCCTAGACGCTATCGAGCGGGTTGTCCAGATGCTAGTTCCCCGCGCCGAACGGGATCTATGGTGGACCCATGTCCGCTCCAAAGAAGGTCTTCGGGATCATCCTCGCCGGCGGCGAGGGCAAGCGACTCATGCCGCTGACGGCCGACCGCGCAAAACCGGCCGTCCCGTTCGGCGGCCAGTACCGCCTGATCGACTTCGCCATCTCGAACCTCATCAACTCCGGGCTGAGACAGATCGTCGTCCTGACCCAGTACAAGTCGCACAGCCTCGACCGGCACATCTCGCAGACGTGGCGGATGTCGGCGCTGCTCGACTCGTACGTCGCCTCGGTCCCGGCCCAGCAGCGGCTCGGCAAGCGGTGGTTCTCCGGATCCGCCGACGCGATCCTGCAGAGCATGAACCTGATCAACGACGAGAAGCCCGACATCGTCGTCGTGATCGGCGCCGACCACGTCTATCGGATGGACTTCCGCCAGATGCTCGAGGCGCACATCGAGTCCGGCGCGAAGGCGACGGTCGCGGGCATCCGTCAGCCGCTCGCCCTGGCGTCCCAGTTCGGGGTCATCGACGCCGATCCGGAGTCCGGACGCATCCGGCAGTTCCTCGAGAAGCCCACCGACGCCACGGGTCTGTCGGACTCCCCGCACGAAGTGCTGGCCTCCATGGGCAACTACATCTTCGACACCGACGCCCTCATCGCGGCGGTCGAGGCCGACGGCGAGCTGCCGACGTCGAGTCATGACATGGGCGGCGACATCGTCCCGTACTTCGTCGACCGCGGCGAGGCCGGCTACTACGACATGAAGCAGAACGAGGTCCCGGGGTCTTCCCCGCGCGACCGCTCGTACTGGCGCGACGTGGGGACGATCGACTCGTTCTTTGACGCGCACCGGGACCTGATCTCGACGCTCCCGATCTTCAACCTCTACAACATGGAGTGGCCGATCCACTCGCAGGCGGTCAACTCCCCGCCGGCGAAGTTCGTCCGCGACTCCGTAGGGCGGATCGGCAACGCGATCGACTCGATCGTCTCGCTGGGGTCGGTGCTCTCCGGCACGCACCTCGAACGCAGCGTCGTGGGGCCGTGGACCCTGGCCGGCGGCGGCTCGACCATCACGGACTCCGTGGTGTTCGATCACGTCCACGTCGGTCAGGGCGCCCGCGTGCACCGCGCGATCCTCGACAAGAACGTCGTGCTTGCCGACGGCGCCACGGTCGGCGTCGACCGCGAACGCGATCTCGCCCGCGGGTTCACGGTCACGGAGTCGGGGATCACAGTCGTGGGCAAGGGCGTGTTCATCGAACGCTGACGCGTCATGCGGCGTGGGCTCCGGTCCCCCGGTCGCTAGGCTCGGGGGGTGACCACCGCGCGATTCCTCGTCGTCCTCGATGCCGATTCCACGCTCATCCGGAACGAGGTGATCGAGCTCCTCGCCGAGGAGGCCGGCCGTCGCACCGAGGTGCAGGCGGCCACGGAAGCCGCGATGCGCGGGGAGATCGACTTCGCGACCAGCCTCCGCTCCCGGGTGGCTGCCCTCGCGGGCGTTCCCGTCGAGGCGTTCGCCCGCGTTCGCGCCCGCGTCGAGCCGACTCCGGGCGTCCGCGACCTCACCGCCGCCGTGCACGCACGGGGCGGCGTCGTCGGCGTCGTCTCCGGCGGGTTCCACGAGATCCTCGACGAGGTCGCGCCGGGACTCGGTGTGGACCGGTGGCGCGCGAACCGCCTCGAGGTCGCGGACGGCGCACTCACGGGGCGGGTGGACGGTGACATCGTCGACGGCGCGGCCAAGGCCTTCTGGCTGCGCACCTGGGCCGAGGAGCTCGGCGTGGCGCCGCACGCGACCATCGCGATCGGCGACGGCGCCAACGACCTCCCGATGATGGCGGTCGCCGGCCTGGGGCTCGCCTTCAACGCCAAGCCCGCCGTCCGCGAGTCCGCGAGCCTGGTCATCGGCCCGGTCGACCTCGGAACGGTCATCCCGCTCCTCCCCTGACCCTGGCCGATGTCCGGGGCCGGGTCCACGGTCGGGTCATGGACATCATCCTCATCCCCGGCCTCTGGCTCGACGCCTCCAGCTGGGACGACGTCGTGCCTGCCCTCGAGCGCGCCGGCCACCGCCCTCATCCGCTGACCATGCCCGGGCTCGACGCGTCTGCGGAGACGGCGGCGGGTATCGGGATCGACGACTGGGTCGCCGCCGCGGCCGCCGCCGTCGATGCCGCGGAGGGCGACGTGGTGGTCGTCGGACACAGCGGCGGAGGCAACGTCGCCTGGGGCGTCGCCGACGTGCGACCGGACCGCGTGACCCGGGTCGTCTTCGTCGACACCGTGCCGCCGCCCCCGGGCTCGGGCATCAGCGAGTTCCCGGTGCAGGACGGCGTCGTCCCGTTCCCGGGCTGGGGCTTCTTCCCCGACGAGGACGTGCACGATCTGGACGACGAGAGCCGCGCGAGGACGGCCGCGCTCACCCACAGCGTGCCCGCGCGCGTGCCGACGGACGAGCTCGCACTGAGCGACCCGGCGCGGTACCGCATCCCGGTCACCCTGCTGATGGGAGGGCTGGACCAGGACGCCTTCGACGCGGTGATCAGCCAGTGGGGTCCGTACGCCGAGGAGTATCGGGCGATCGGCGACGCCGAGGTCGTCCGGATCGGCTCGGGACACTGGCCGCAGTTCTCGGCGCCCGAGCGTCTCGCGGAGCTCCTCGTGCGCGCGATCGATCGCTGACGAGGACCGCTGGGGTCAGTGCCCCATGCCGAGACCGCCGTCGACCGGGATGACGGCGCCCGAGATGTAGCCGGCGTCGTCGCTCGCCAACCAGGTCACGACGCCCGCGACCTCATCCGGCGTCGCGAACCGCCCCGCGGGGATGTTCGCCTTGTACTGCTTCTGCGTCTCCTCGGGGAGCTCCGCCGTCATGTCGGTCTCGATGAAGCCGGGTGCCACGACGTTGGCCGTGATGCCGCGCCCGCCGAGCTCGCGCGTGAGCGAGCGGGCGAAACCGACCAGCGCGCTCTTGGAGGCGGCGTAGTTCGTCTGCCCGGCGGAGCCGTACAGGCCCACGACGCTGGAGATGAGGATGACCCGTCCGAACCGTGCCCGCAGCATCGCCTTCGACGCACGCTTGACGACGCGGAAGGTGCCGCCGAGGTTCGTGGCCACGACGCTGTCGAAGTCGTCCTCGCTCATGCGCATGAGCAGGGTGTCCTTGGTGATGCCGGCGTTGGCGACGACGATCTCCACCGGACCCAGCTGCTGCTCCACCTCGGTGAAGGCCGCGTCGAGAGCGGCGGCGTCCGTGACGTCGGCGCGCACCGTCAGGGTGCCTTCCGGACCCTCTCCGCTGCGAGCGGTCACCGCCACCCGGTAGCCCTCCCGCACGAAGCGCTCGGCGATAGCGCGGCCGATGCCGCGGTTGCCTCCGGTGACGAGGACGACGCGCTCCGCGCTCATGGGACACTCCTGGGTCTGGGGTCGAGGGCCGGGGTTCCGGGCCGTGATCGATCCTAGCGACGTTGCCGTGCCGCCTTCACGACGACGGTTTGACAGACCGGGAGCCTCCTGGGACTCTGAGGGCGACGAAAGGCACCAGCGTGAGCGATCCCCGTATCTCAGGTTCGTCCGGCGAGCAGCCCCCGGCCTTCCCCCCGGCTCCCGGTTCCGCCCCGGCGTACCCGGGGTTCCCGCCGGCACCGCCGGCGAACGCCGCCACGCAGTCGTCTTCGGCGCCTCAGCAGTACTCGGCGCCTCAGCAGTACGGGGCCCCGCAGCAGTACGCGGCCCCGCAGCCGTATGGAGCCGCGCCTGCGCGGCCGTCCAGCGGACTCGCGATCACCTCCCTCGTCTGCGGCATCGCCGGTGTCGTGCTGTTCTGGGCGATCGTGCCGATGCTCGCCTCGATCGCGGCCGTGATCACCGGTCACATGGCGCTCGGACAGATCCGTCGCACTCCCGGTCTCGGCGGCCGCGGCATGGCGATCGCCGGGCTCATCCTCGGCTACGTCATGATCGGCGTGCTGGTCTTCACCATCGTCTCGACGATCATCGGCCTCGTCGTCTTCGGCGCCTTCACCCTGCCGTTCGTCTTCGCGAGCTGACGCCTCGCCCGGGCATGCCGATGTCGCCACGGCGGCGTAGGCTGGAACCATCGTGAAGAACGCACGTCGAGTCCCGGCCGTCACCTCACTGCCGCAGTCCCCGCGGGATGAGGGAGACCATCGTGTGCGCCGGTACGCCCTGACGATGACGATCCGCATCGTCTGCTTCGGGCTGATGTTCTTCGTGCAGCCGTTCGGCTGGTGGACCTGGGTGTTCGCGCTGGCCGCCGCCGTGCTCCCGTACATCGCCGTCGTCTTCGCGAACGCCGGCAGCGACAGCACGGAGACCGCCGCCGAGTCGCCGATGCGCGAGATCGACGCGCCGCCCGCACCGTCGCTCGCTCCGGAGACCGCCCCCGACGTCATCACCATCCGCGAAGGCCGCACCGACCGATGAGCGCGCTCATCTGCTCGCGCGCCGGCTGCCGGAGCGCGGCCACGAGGCAGGTCGTCTGGCGCAACCCGCGTATCCACTCCGCCGATCGCGAGAAGATCTGGCTGGCGTGCGAGGAGCACGTCGGCTTCCTCCACGACTACCTCGCCGCGCGGGACTTCCCGGTGACGGTGCGAGACGGGGCGCCTTCATGAGCAACCGCCTGACCCGCTGGGGCGTGTACGTCCTCATCGCCATCGGCTTCGCGATCGCCTGCGTCTTCCTCTCCAACTGGCAGTTCGAGAGGAACGAATCCCGCGCTGAGCAGATCGCGCTGGTGGAGCAGAACTACAATGCCCCGGCCGTCCCTCTCGCCGACGTGGTCGACGACGAGCTCGACCCCGCGGACGAATGGCGCCCCGTCAC
The DNA here is from genome assembly GCF_042799975.1 of Microbacterium sp. NPDC057658. Taxonomy (NCBI): domain Bacteria; kingdom Bacillati; phylum Actinomycetota; class Actinomycetes; order Micrococcales; family Microbacteriaceae; genus Microbacterium; species Microbacterium sp. NPDC057658. The sequence continues at coordinate 2,438,647 of NZ_JBHVHT010000001.1, forward strand.
GCTGCAGGGCGAGTACCTCGCCGACGAGCAGCTCCTGGTCCGCAACCGTCCCCACGGCGGAACGAGCGCGTTCGAGGTGCTGGTCCCCTTCCGCGACACGGACGGTCGTGTGCTCATCGTCGACCGCGGCTGGGTGGCACCGGGCGAGGGCGAGCTCCCGGACGCTGTCCCCTCTCCACCGTCCGGCGAGGTCACGGTGACCGTCCGCCTGCGTCCCGGCGAGCCGCTTCCCGGGTCCGGACGCGGGGCTCCGGAGGGCCAGGTGCCCACGATCCACCTCCCGTCCATCGCCGACCTCGTCGGCGACGAGGTGATCACCGGTGCTTACGGACGCCTGGTCGAGGAACAGCCCGCCGCGGATGCCGCGCTGGGCGGCTTCGAGTCCCCCACCGATGACCCGGGTCCGCACCTGTCCTATGCGATCCAGTGGATCCTGTTCGCCATCATGGGCTTCATCTTCATCGGGTACATCATCCGCACGGAGATCGTGAAGCACCGCGAAGAGGTCGAGGGGAAGCCGGCACCGGCGAAGGCACCGAAACGCCGCGACCGCGACGCGGACGCCGAGGACGAACTGCTCGACGCGCGCTGACGCACCCGCCGAGCGTCACGCGAGCGCGAGAACGCGCCGGACGCTGCGCTGCCCGGCACCCTTTCGATCCCGGACGGACCGCCCGGCCGACGCAGGATGGGAAACGGGCCTCTTGGACCGTCGGCAGGCACCATTTCGATCCCCGCCTACGGGGCGCCTCCGGTCGTTCTCGATGTCTAGCGCTCGCGAGCAGAGCCCGTGACGGCATGCCGCCATACGCGGCCGACGACGTCATAGACGATCCGGGTGTGGTTCCGGTCGGACGCCCCCTGCCAGAACTCGACCCGCGTCGGAACCACCCGCCACAGCACCCAGTCCCCCGGTCGGAGACCCGCGCGGGCGCTCTCGGAGCGGGCCGCGAGGTCGGCGTCGCTCTCGGCCGCCGACGCCTCGTGCACGGTTCCCCGTACGCGCACGGCACGCCGCTGCGGCTGCCACCAGAGGTTCAGCGCCGCAGCAGGATGCGCGTCGAGCTGCGCGGCCTTCCGGGAGGACCGGGCCCCGGCGAACGCCCAGCCGCGCGCGTCCACGTCCTTGAGGATCAGGGTGCGCGCGTCCGGGATGCCGTCCGTGTCCACCGTCGCCAGCGTCGCCGCATGCGGTTCGGGGACGCCGGCCGCGGCCGCCGCGCGGAGCCACTCCCGGAAGAGCAGCACCGGATCGTCGGGAAGGTCGTCGAGGTGCAGCGGCGGCGCCGTCCCGGTGAGGGTGGGCTGCGCACGCAACCACGCCGCGAGTTCCGAGGGAGGAAGGATCGGGTGCGCCGCCATCCTCCGACTATGCCACGTCCCGCTACGCGAGCTCGATGAGGTCCTGGTACTCCTGGCTCCAGATGTCCTCGACGCCGTCGGGCAGGATGAGGACACGCTCGGGGTTCAGCGACTGCACCGCGCCGGGGTCGTGCGACACGAGCACCACCGCGCCCTCGTAGTGGGCCAGTGCCCCGAGGATCTCCTCGCGGGAGGCCGGATCGAGGTTGTTCGTGGGCTCATCGAGCAGGAGGAGGTTCGCGGACGACACGACGAGCGTCGCCAGCGACAGCCGGGTCTTCTCGCCACCGGACAGCACGCCCGCCGGCTTGAGGACGTCGTCGCCGGTGAACAGGAAGGAGCCGAGGACCTTGCGGGCCTCCGTCTCCGTGATGTGCGGAGCGGCCGACACCATGTTCTCGAGGACCGAGCGGCTGACGTCGAGGTTCTCGTGCTCCTGCGCGTAGTACCCGACCTTGAGACCGTGACCGGGCTCGAGCTGCCCGGTGTCCGGCTTGTCGACACCTGCCAGCATGCGCAGCAGCGTCGTCTTCCCCGCACCGTTGAGACCGAGCACGACGACCTTGGAACCGCGGTCGATCGCGAGGTCGACGTCGGTGAAGATCTCCAGCGAGCCGTACGACTTCGACAGCCCGGAGGCCATGAGCGGGGTCTTGCCGCAGGGGGCGGGCTTCGGGAACCGCAGCTTCGCGACGCGGTCCTCCTGACGCACGTCCTCCAGCCCGGAGAGGAGCTTCTCGGCGCGCGCGAGCATCTGGTGCGCTGCTGCCGCCTTCGACGCCTTCGCTCCGAACCGCGCCGCCTGCTGCTGCAGGGTCGTCGCCTTCTTCTCGGCGTTGGCCCGCTCCTTCTTGCGACGCTCCTCGTCCGCGGCGCGCTGCCGCAGATAGTTCTTCCAGTTCATGTTGTAGATGTCGATGACCTGGCGGTTGGCGTCGAGGTAGAACACCCGGTTGACGGTCTCGCCCACGAGCTCGACATCGTGGCTGATGACGATCAGCCCGCCCTTGTAGTTCTTGAGGAACTCGCGCAGCCACACCACGCTGTCCGCGTCGAGGTGGTTGGTCGGCTCATCCAGGATCATCGTCTGCGCGTCGGAGAAGAGGATGCGCGCGAGCTCGATGCGACGACGCTGGCCGCCGGAGAGGGTCGACAGGGGCTGGTCGAGGATGCGGTCCGGCAGCGAGAGGTTGTGCGCGATCGACGCCGCCTCGGCCTCGGCCGCGTAGCCGCCCTGCGCCTCGAACTTCTCGGTGAGCGCGGCATAGCGCTTCATCGCCTTGGCGGCCACCGCGGGGTCGTCGGAGCCCATGGCGAGCGAGGCCTCCGTCATGCCGAGGTTGAGCTGACCGAGGCCGCGGGCATCGAGGATCCGGGTACGGGCGAGGTCTTCCGGATTGCCCGAACGGGGGTCCTGCGGCAGGTAGCCGAGCTCACCCGACCGGGTGACGGTGCCACCCGAGGGCAGCACGTCGCCGGCGAGCACCTTGGTGAGCGTGGTCTTGCCCGCACCGTTGCGTCCGACGAGGCCGATCTTGTCGCCGTCGGACACACGGAACGAGACGTTCTCCATCAGCAGGCGCGCGCCAACGCGGATCTCGAGGTCGTGCACGGCAAGCACAGCGGACGTCCGTTCGTTCGGGAGGAGGGTGATGGCCGAGCGGCCAGCCAACCAGTATATGCCGCCGCGCCTGTGGCGACGCCCGCCACGGATATCCCTCTCCAGGGTGACCGAGGCGATACCCCGGAGTGATGTCCCTCTCCCCACCCGCTGCTTACGGTGCCGGAGTGGACATCCTCAACGATCTCATCCTGCAGGCGATCGCCTCCCCCTGGCTGTACGCCGTGCTGTTCGCGGTGACCGTGATCGACGGGTTCTTCCCGCCGGTCCCGAGCGAGACGGTCCTCGTCGCCGCGGCGGCGGTGGCCGCGTCCACCGGTGACGGCGACATCGTGCTGCTGGGTGCCGTCGCCGCCCTGGGCGCCGCGATCGGCGACAACATCGCGTTCCTCATCGGCCGCCGACTGGGCACGACGAGATTCGCCTGGATGCGGCGCCCCCGCGTCGCCGCCGCCTTCGCCTTCGCGCAGCACGCCCTCGACCGCCGCAGTGCCACGCTGATCCTCGGCGCCCGCTACATCCCGATCGGACGCGTCGCGGTGAACATGTCCGCCGGAGCGCTCGGGTTCCCCTGGCGGCGGTTCCTCCCGCTGAGCCTCATCGCCGGTGTGAGCTGGAGCGTGTTCAGCCTCGCGATCGGGCTGCTCGCCGGCGCCTGGCTGCACGACCAGCCCGTGCTCAGCGCCGCAATCGGCATCGTCGTCGCGTTGCTCGTCGGTGTGATCATCGACCGGATCGCGGCGCTCCGCCGACGCCGTACGCCGGTCGCGCACCTGGCAGGATGAGACGCATGGCACGCCGCCGAGAGCGCACCCCGCGCCCGCCACGGATGAGCCGTCGCACCGGCGCCCTCGTGGCGCTGACTGCGGCGGTCGTCGTGCTGTACGCGCTCCTCGTCTCCCTGCAGACGGTGCTCTCCGGCACGCCGCTGCCCCTGTCCTTCCTGCTCGGCGCCGCCGTGTGCGGCGCTCCCCTCCTCGTCCCCTCCCGGCCGCGGACGGCGATCGTCGTCTTCGCCGCCGGCGCCTTCCTGCTGCCGCTCCTCGTCGAGCCGGCGCGCGCGATCCACTCCCCCTGGCCCTGGTCGGTACCGGCGCTCCTGGCCTTCGTCCTCCTCGTGGGCGTGATGTCCTTCGTGCAGGGAGCCCGCCTCGGAGGCCTCACCCTCGTGATCGGCGCACTGACCTCGCTGACGGCGCCGCTGCTGCGCCCGGACATGGTCGCGACGCCGGCGAGCTCCGGCAGCGCCACCGCCAATCTCATCGTGACGACCTCGGTCGCTGCCGCGATGCTGCTCATCGCCGTCCTCGTCGCCGGTCGCGTGCGTGTCGCCGCGGAGCTCACGAGGGAGAAGGAGCACAGCGCGCTGGAGGAATCCCGGCGCGCTCTCGTGGAGGAGCGCACCCGGATCGCCAGGGAGCTGCACGACGTCGTGGCGCACAGCATGTCGGTGATCCAGGTGCAGGCGTCGACCGCACGCTACCGGATCGCGGACCTCGACGCCGAGGCCGCCGCCGAGTTCGACGACATCGCCGCCACAGCGCGCACGTCGCTCACCGAGATGCGGCGCATGCTGGGAGTGCTCCGCACCGAGGACCAGCACGCCGAGCTCGCACCGCAGCAGGGACTGGACGACGTTCCGGCCCTCGTCGACACGATCCGCCGGGCAGGGGTGGAGGTCGGCCTCGTGCTGGAGGGGATGGAAGCGGCCTCCGCGGCGGGACCCGGCGTGCAGATCGCCGCCTTCCGCATCGTGCAGGAGGCGCTGAGCAACGCCGTCCGCCACGCGCCTGGTGCCCGCGTCACCGTCCGCCTCCATGCCGACGCCGATGCCCTGCACATCCGTGTGCACAACGCCGCACCGCCGCAGGCGACCGAGAGCCCCTCCGGCGGCTACGGCCTCCGGGGAATGCGCGAGCGCGCCGAACTGCTCGGCGGAAGCCTCGCCGCCGGGCCCTCCGACGACGGCGGCTGGACCGTCGAGGCCGCCCTGCCGCTGTCTGCAACGGCCGTACCGCCCACCCCGACCGCCTCAGCGGAAGACAAGGAGAACCCGTGACGATCAGCGTGCTCATCGCCGACGACCAGGCGATGGTCCGCGCCGGTTTCGCCGCCCTGCTGGACGCGCACGAGGGGATCCGCGTGGTGGGCCAGGCGGCCGACGGCGCGGAGGCCGTGACGCTCGCCGCGCGGCTCGATCCCGACGTCATCCTCATGGACGTCCGCATGCCGGAGCTCGACGGCATCGAGGCCACCCGCCGCATCCTCGGTCCGTCGTACCCTGCCGCGCACGTGCCGCGGATCCTCATGCTCACCACCTTCGACATCGACGACTACGTCTACGACGCCCTCGCCGCCGGGGCCAGCGGGTTCCTCCTCAAAGACGCTCTGCCGGAGGAGCTCGTCCATGCGGTCCGCGTGGTGGCCGGCGGCGATGCGCTCCTCGCCCCCAGCGTGACCCGGCGCATGATCGAGCAGTTCGCCGGACGGCGGCCGGCCTCGCGGCGGTCGGCGACGGCCCTCGCCGAACTCACCGACCGCGAGCGGGAGGTCCTCGTCCTCATCGGCAAGGGCCGGTCGAACACCGAGATCGCCGGCGACCTGTTCATCGCGGAGCAGACCGTGAAGACCCACGTCGGCAAGGTGCTCGCGAAGCTCGGCCTCCGGGACCGCGTGCACGCCGTCATCCTCGCCTACGACACCGGCCTGGTCGAGCCCTCCGCCTGAGTCACCCCTGCGTAGGGGTCAGGACGGCACCACGGAGTGATGTCCCGCCCACCACCGCCTCCATAGCCTCCGAGGACACCGTTCCCAGGAGGACTCATGGTCATCGCCGCGGCTCCACGCCTCAGCACCCCCGCCCCCGCCCCCGCCCCCGCTTCATCCGGCCACGCGGGTCACCGCGACACCGGCATCGACGTCGTGCGCGCCCTCTGCGTGCTCGGTGTCGTCCTGCTGCACGCCGTCATGGTCGGGGTCACGGTGTCCGAGACCGGACCGGTGTTCGAGAATGCGAGCGACGGCACGAGCTGGATCGCCCCGCTGAGTTGGCTGCTGCAGGTGATGCCGCTCTTCTTCGTGATCGGCGGATTCTCCGGGCTCCTCGCGTACCGCCGCCTCCGCGCCCGCGGCGGGAGCGCGACCGCCTTCGTGGCCGGTCGGGTGCACCGGCTCCTGCGCCCGGCCCTGTTCACGGTCGGCGCGGTCGGGGTCGCGCTCGCGGTGCTCACCGTCCTCGGTGTCGCGCCGGATCTCATCGCCGTCGCCGGCTTCCGATACGGACAGCCGCTGTGGTTCCTCGGGGTCTTCCTGCTGTGTCAGGCGCTGCTCCCCGCGCTCGTCGCCCTGCACGAGCGCGCGCCCCTGCGCACGATCACCGTCCTCGCCACCGCGGCCGTGGCGGTCGATGTCCTGCGGGCCGTGACCGGGACGGACGCCGTGGGCTTCCTCAACCTCGCTTTCGTGTGGTTGACGATGCAGCAGCTCGGATTCCTCCTCGCCGACGGCCGCGTGGACGCCCTTCGTCGCCGGACCCGCGTCACGATAGGCATCGGCGCCCTCGGGGTGCTCGTCGTCCTGTTCCTCATCGGCGCGTACTCCCCCGACCTCATCGCCAACATCAACCCGCCCACGTGCGCCCTGCTGCTGGTCGGGCTGATCCACACGATCCTGTTCTCCCTGTACCGGCCGCACATCGGGCGCCTCAGTCTTCGCCGTCCGGTGGCCGCGTTCACCGCCTTCGTCACCCGGCGGACGATGACGATCTACCTCTGGCACATGCCGGTGCTGCTGGCGATGGCCGGGGCGACGGCCCTGGTCGCCCTCCTCGGCGGATTCACTCTGCCCACGCTCGACAGCGCGGAGTGGTGGGCCGCCCGCCCGCTGTGGCTCCTGACGGCTGTCGTCCTCACCGCGCTGGTCGCGGTCCGTGTCGACCGGTTCGAGAATCACCCCTCGCCGCAGGCCACGTCCTCGCGGCGCCGCCTGGCCGTGGGAACCGTCCTCGGTCTCGCCGGAGTGGTGCTGCTGCTCGTCCTCGGCACGACGGTCTCCACCGCCGCCCTCGCGGTGCTGCTCCTGGTCGCGGCGCTGCGGCTTGCTGGTCACACCGGACGCCCCGTCCTGGCGTGACCGTCAGCCGACTCCGCGGGCCGCGAGGGCATCGCCGACCTGATCCGCGTGGCGCAGCGTCAGCACGAGCAGCGGCACCACGCTGCGCACGCCCAGGCGGACTCCTCGTGCGCGCTCCGCGTCCCGCACCCGCTGCGCGAGTCCGGCCACGACGGGAACCATGGTCAGCGTGAGCGACACCGCCATCGACCCCGCCTCCGGATCGACCCCGACGCGCCGCAGCGGACGCAGGAGGCGCTGCAGCACGGCCAGGAGATCGGCCATGCGCGTGGTCAGGGTGAGGAGGGCGGCGAGCAGCAGCAGCACGGCGACCCGCCCGGTGCTCACCCAGGCGGCGACGGGAGACACGAAGACGGCGAGGGCGATCGCGAGCACGAGCAGGACCGCACGCAGCCGCCACAGCTCCGTCACCGCGGCGGAGAGCGGCACCCCCGCGATCGGGTAGAGCGCGAGCACGGTCGCGAGGCAGACCGCGATGATGAGCGGCCCCTGCGGGAACAGCGTCAACGGGAGCGCCGCGATGGCGAGACCCGCCAGCTTCGGACCGGCCGGCACCCGATGCAGCAATCCCGCACCGACCGGGGACGGCACGATCATGCGCACAACCGACGGTAGCGTGCGATGACCGCCTCGGGCTCTCCCTGATCGACGACGCGCCCGCCGTCGAACAGGACGGCGGTGTCGCAGCGGGCCGCGAGCTCGAGATCGTGGGTCACGATCAGCACCTGCGCCTCCTGCGACAGAAGGAGGTCTCCGATGCGCCGCGCGTTGCGCAGGTCGAGGAGCGTCGTCGGCTCGTCCGCCACGATCAGCGCCGGCTCGGCGAGGAGCACCGCGGCGAGGGCCAGCATCTGCTTCTGTCCTCCCGAGAGCGACGACGCCGGGATGTCGGCGTGGGCACCGAGACCGTGGCGCTCCAGGGTCTCCTGAACGCGGGCGGCGATCTCGTCACGGGGCCGCCCTCGGAGCGACAGCGCGAGATCCTCGGCCGGAGTCGGCATCAGGATCTGGGCATCCGGATCGGTGAAGACGAAGCCCACCCGGCGGCGCACGGCGGTCCGCTCCCGGAGCGCGTCGAGGCCGTGGACGGTGACCGTTCCCGTGGTCGGCGTCATGAGGCCGTTCAGCAGCCGGGCGAACGTCGACTTCCCCGAGCCGTTCGCTCCGATCACGGCGATGCGCGGTGCGGTGAGCTCCAGCGTCACGTCGTCGAGGAGCACGCGGTCGTCGACGGTCACGCCCACGCCGTCGAGACGCAGCGTCCCCGGCTCCGCGATCGTCGTCGCGTCCCGCTCCCGCCAGCGCATGCATCCCCCTGAACACCGTTCACCTGAACGCCGTTCACTATAGTGGGGGCATGAGTCCCGAGACGAATCCCGCCCGTCACGATCGGGAGAGCGTCGCACGGACCGCCCTCGCCCTTCTCGACGAGGTGGGGCTGGCCGATCTCTCCATGCGCCGCATCGCGGCCCGGCTCGACGTGCAGCCGAGCGCCCTCTACTGGCACGTCGCGAACAAGCAGGAGCTCCTCGCCGACCTCGCCGATCGGATCACGGCGACCGTCCCAGACGGAGCGGAGGGCGTCCTCGCGACCGCCCGCGCGCTCCGCGACGCCCTCTTCGCCTACCGGGACGGCGCCGAGCTCGTCCTCAGCACGTACGCGCTCCAGCTCGGCTCCGCGCATGCCCGCGACGCCCTGGTCGCCGCCCTCCACGCCGAGGGCGCCACTCACGCCGAGGATCGCGGGGCGGCGATCCTGCACTTCGTGCTCGGCCATGCCACCCTCGTCCAGCAGCGGATGCACGCCGACAGCCATGGCGCACTCCCGGCCTCCGGCGAGGTCGACGTCACCGCGGGCCTGGACCGGGTGTTCGACCTCGGCGTCCTCGCCCTGGCCGGCGAGCTCAGCGCACGGATGACTCCGCGGCGTGCCCGAGCCTGAGCCCGGGGATCACCGCGAGCAGCACCAGCCCGACACCGAGGACGAACACGACGGCGAACGCGTCCGCGCCGCCGCCGAGGGTGGCGACGGCGAGCCCCGCCAGCGCGATGGCCACCGCCGAACCCGTGGCATCCGAGATCGACAGCGCCGAGGAGTTGAATCCCTGGTTCGTCTCGTCCGAGTAGGCCAGCGTCAGCACGGTGAGCCGCGGATACAGCAGCCCCATGCCGCCCCCGGCGAACGCCCACCCGACGATCACGAAGACCGGGGAGGCATCGAACGCCGCTGCGGCCAGGACGCAGAGCATCGCCACGAGCAGTGCGCCGAGGCTGAGCGCCGTGATGCGGTGATTGCCCAGCCGCTCACCGTAGCGGCCCTGCGCAGCCGACGCCCCGGCCCAGGCGAAGGCCGCGAGCATCAAGGCGACTCCGGCCCAGGTCGCGGAGAAGTCGAACTTCCGCATCAGCAGGTACGGGATGTAGGCCTCGGCGGCGAAGAACGCCCCGGCCGCCACCCCACGCATGAGCACGACGCTGGGAAGCCCGGCACCGGCTCGGAGGGTCCGTCGTGGCAGGAGCGGGAGCACGACGACGCCGATCGCGAGCACGGCCCCCAGTGCCACCGGCCACCCGATCGCCGGATCGAGCTCGGCGGACAGTCCGATCACCACCGCGAGCACCGCCACGACGACGGCCAGCAGCAGCCGGGTGAGCAGCGCCCGGCGGTCCTGCGGCTCCCCGCGGCCGAGATCGACACCCCGCAGACGGATCGCGATCATCGAGAACGCGATCGCGGTCAGGACCGCCACGCCGAGGAAAGCCCAGCGCCAATCGAGGTACTCCGCCACCGCTCCCGCGAGGAAGGGCCCGATCATCGACGGGACCACCCAGGCGGCGGCGAACGCCGCGAACACCCGGCCGTGCAGGTGCGGCGGATACAGCCGCGCGACCACGACGTACAGGGCCACTGTCTGCCCACCCGCGCCCAGCCCCTGCACCAGTCGTCCGATCAGGAACTGGGGCATCGTCGTCGCGAACCCGGAGATCAGCAGCCCCAGGATGAAGAGGGCGACGGCGGCGTACAGCGCGCCGCGCGGACCACGCGTGTCCGACCAGGACCCCGCCGCGACCATCCCGATCACGCTGGTCGCGAGCGTGCCGGCGAAGGCGACCGCATACAGCGACTCCCCGTCCAAGGCGTCGCTGACGATCGGCATGACCGTGGTCACCGCCAGGGCCTCGATCGCGGCGAGGAAGATCAGGGCGACGGCACCCAGGGTCACCCAGAACCGGCTGCGGTCCCAGATCGTGGCGGTGGGATCCGCCGCCGTCATCGCTCGACGAGCGCGGCGATGCGCTCGATCGCCTCGGTGAGGACCTCCGGGCTCGTGCCGAAGTTGAGTCGCACGTGCCCGGCCCCTTCTTCGCCGAAGGCCGGGCCGAAGTGCAACGCCACCTTCGCCTCGCGGAGGATCTTCCGGGCGGGGTTGTCTCCCCAGCCGAGGGCGGAGAGGTCGATCCACGCGAGGTATCCCGCGTCCGGAAGGCGATAGCGGGCGGCGGGGAGGTGACGGGCGAGCAGGTCCTCCAGCAGGACACGGTTCTCGTCGAGCGTGCGCAGGAGGCCGTCGAGCCACGCGTCGCTCTCCTCCGAGAACGCGGCGACGGCGGCGAGCAGACCGAACTGCCCCGTCCGCCACTCCACCTCGACCGGCAGGTCGCGCACGACCGCGGACGTCTCCTCCGCGGCGGTGACCATGAGCGCGCACTTCAGGCCCGCGAGGTTGAACGCCTTGCTCGCGCTGACGACCGCATAGCCGATGCGGGCCGCCGCGTCGCTCACGGCGAGGAACGGCGTGAATCCCGCGCCCGGCTGGGCGAGCGGCGCATGGATCTCGTCGGAGACGATCGTCGCGCCGTACTCCTCGGCCAGTTCGGCCAGCGCGGACAGCGTCTCCCGATCGTGCACGGTGCCGGTCGGGTTGTGCGGGTTGCAGAGGAGCATGGCCGTCGCGCCGTCCTCGAAGGCGGCGCGGATCCCGTCGAGGTCGAGCTCCCAGCCGGTCCCCGTGTCGCGCAGCGGGACGCGCTGCACCTCGGCACCGGCCTCGGCGACGAGGTCGTAGAAGGGCGGGTAGACCGGGGGCGTGACGACGACGCGCTCCCCCGGCTGCGTGACGCGACGGAGGATCTCGACGATGCCCATGCTCACGTCCGCCGTGCTGCGCATCCGCGCCGGGTCGGGGCGCCAGCCGAAGCGACGCTCCGCGAAACCCGCATACGCCTCCGCCAGCGGTGTCCGCGAGGCGATGTACCCGGTGTCCCCGAGATCCAGCGCCCGCTGCAGTGCGGCGGTGATCGCCGGGGCGAGCGGGAAGTCCATCTCCGCGACGAAGAGGGGCAGCACGTCCTCGGGATACTCCCGCCACTTCTCGCTGGTGCGCTCGCGCAGCTCCGACAGCGGCAGGGCCTTCACCGACAGCATTCATCCTCCGATTCTCCCCGCGTCGATGCGGAGACGTCGAAGCGGGCGTGCCCGGCACGCCCGCTTCGTCTGGTGGTCAGGTGACCGGAACGCTCAGATCGCGAAACCGAGCGCACGCATCATGTCGCGCCCGTCGTCCGTGATCCGCTCGGGTCCCCACGGCGGCATCCACACCCAGTTGATGCGGAAGCGGTCCACGACGTTGTCGAGGGCCTGCGCCGTCTGGTCTTCGAGGACATCCGTGAGCGGGCAACCCGCGCTGGTCAGCGTCATGTGGATGACGAGAGCGTCGTTCTCGTCATCCCAGGCGAGGTCGTAGATGAGTCCGAGGTCGACGACGTTGATCCCGAGCTCAGGATCCATCACGTCCTTGAGAGCCTCGGTGACCGCGTCGTACTTCTCGTCCGTCAGGGTCGCTGTCATGCGATCAGCCTACGCCTCGATGGGAGCGGAGGGGTCGAGGAATCGGTCGTAGCCCTCGTTCTCCAGACGGTCGGCGAGCTCGGGGCCGCCCTCCTCGACGATCTTGCCCGCGACGACCACGTGCACGTAGTCGGGGCGGATGTAGCGGAGGATCCGGGTGTAGTGCGTGATGAGCAGCACACCGAGGCCGGTGGACTCCTTCGCGCGGTTGACACCCTCGGAGACGATCTTCAGCGCGTCCACGTCGAGGCCGGAGTCGGTCTCGTCGAGCACGGCGAACTTCGGCTTGAGCACCTCGAGCTGGAGGATCTCGTGGCGCTTCTTCTCGCCGCCCGAGAAGCCCTCGTTGACGTTGCGCTGCGCGAACTTCGGGTCCATGCGGAGGTTGGCCATGGACTCCTTGACGTCCTTGGTCCACTGCCGGATCGAGGGCGCCTCGCCGTCGAGCGCGGTCTTCGCGGTGCGCAGGAAGTTCGTCACGGTCACGCCGGGGATCTCGACCGGGTACTGCATGGCGAGGAACAGACCGGCGCGGGCGCGCTCGTCGACGCTCATCGCCAGGACGTCCTCACCGTCGAAGGTGATGGAGCCGGAGGTGACCGTGTACTTCGGGTGGCCGGCGATCGTGTAGGCCAGGGTGGACTTGCCGGAGCCGTTGGGGCCCATGATGGCGTGGGTCTCACCGGTGTTCATGGTGAGGGTGATTCCGTTGAGGATCGGGGTGGTCCCCGCCTCGGTCTCGACCGTCACATGCAGGTCGCGGATCTCGAGAACAGACATTCTTCAGACTTCCTTCGTCACAGCGGGATCGATGAGCACGTCGTCGCCGTCGATCTCGACGACGTAGACCGGGACGGGCTCATATGCGGGGAGATTCTGGGGCTTGCCGGTGATCAGGGAGAAGGCCGAGCCATGGGCCCAGCACTCCACCGTGTCACCTTCCACGAAGCCCTCGGACAGCGAGATGTCGCCGTGGGTGCAGGTGTCGCCGATGGCGTGGATGACGCCCTCGCCGTCCTTGATGACCGTGATCGGCACACCGTCCGGCTCGACGCGCAGCGGCGTGTCCTGCTCCAGCTCGGAGACGCCGCAGACGCGCTGCGCGGTCACGCGTCCACCTCGGCGAGCTCGGCCTCGATGGCGGCCAGCAGCTCCGACTCCAGGTCGGGGATGCCGAGGCGCAGCACGATGTCGGTGAGGAAGCCGAGCACCACCAGTCGGCGGGCCTCGTCCTCCGGGATGCCGCGGGCCTGGAGATAGAAGAGCTGCTCGTCGTCGAAGCGGCCGGTGGCACTCGCGTGCCCGGCGCCGACGATGTCGCCCGTCTCGATCTCGAGGTTCGGGATGGAGTCGGCGCGTGCGCCCTCCGTGAGCACCAGGTTGCGGTTGGCCTCGTAGGAGTCGGTGCCGGTGGCCTCCGCCCCGATCAGCACGTCGCCGATCCACACGCTGTGGGCGCTCTCGCCCTGCAGCGCGCCCTTGTAGAGCACGTCGCCGGTCGTGTGCGGGCCCTTGTGGTGCAGGTACACCTGGCTCTCCAGGTGCTGACCGGAGTCGGCGTAGGAAAGCCCGTAGAGGTAGCCCTCGGAGCCGGCGCCGGCGAGCTCGACGCTCGGGTTCACGCGCACCACGCCGCCGCCGAAGCTCACGACGAAGTGCTTGAGGGTGGCGTCGGCCGCGACCCGCGCCTGGTGGGCGGCCGCGTGCACGGCGTCGTCGTCCCACTGCTGCACGGAGACGACGGTGAGCTTCGCCCCGTCGCGGACGATGATCTCGACGTTCTGGGCGTACTGCGCCGAGCCCTTGTGCTGCAGCACCACCGTGGCGGCGCTGTGCTCGAGGGCCTCGATCACGATGTGGGCGTCCGCCCGGCGGTCGGCACCGGCGCCCGTGAGCGACAGGAAGATCGGCGCCGCGACCTCCTCCTCGCGCGGGATGCGGATGTGCAGGGCCTCGGAGGCGCCCTGCCACGCGACGGCGGCGGTGATGTCCTCGGCGAGGAAGACCTCACCGCGCGGAGCGGTGCCCGCCGTGAGCGGTGCGGCGACGTACTGCTCGCCGGACGTGAAGGAGTACTGCACGCCGTCCTCGCCCTCCGCAGTGCGGAACAGCGGCGTGAGCGCGGCCACCGGCGTGTGCTTCCAGTTCACCTCGCGACCGGTCGGCGTGCCGAAGTCGTCCGGGTCGAACGAGTGCGGACGCTCGGAGCGGGTCTGCACCGGGACGAATCCGGCGTCCGCCACCTGGGCGGCCGGGTCGATGTGCGCGTTCGTGTGCTGCGCCTCGCTGGGCGCTGTCGTCGAGGCCGCCATTTAGCCGACCGATCCTTCCATGCCCATCTCGATGAGCTTGTTCAGTTCCATCGCGTACTCCATCGGCAGCTCGCGCGCGATCGGCTCGATGAAGCCGCGCACGATCATCGCCATCGCCTCGTCCTCGGGCATGCCGCGGGACTGCAGGTAGAAGAGCTGCTCCTCGCTGACCTTGGAGACCGTGGCCTCGTGGCCGAGCTGCACGTCGTCGACACGGATGTCGATCGCCGGGTAGGTGTCGGACCGGGACTTGGTGTCGACGAGCAGCGCGTCGCAGCGGACGGTGTTCGCCGAGTGATGGGCGGCGGCGTCGACACGGACCTCGCCGCGGTAGCCGGCACGGCCACCGCCGCGGGCGATCGACTTCGAGACGATCGACGACTGCGTGTACGGCGCCATGTGGATCATCTTCGCGCCGGCGTCCTGGTGCTGGCCGGGGCCGGCGAAGGCGACGGAGAGGGTCTCGCCCTTGGCGTGCTCACCCATCAGGTAGATCGACGGGTACTTCATCGTCACCTTGGAGCCGATGTTGCCGTCGACCCACTCCATGGTCGCGCCCTCGTGCGCCACGGCGCGCTTGGTGACCAGGTTGTAGACGTTGTTCGACCAGTTCTGGATCGTCGTGTAGCGCACGCGGGCGTTCTTCTTCACGATGATCTCGACGACGGCCGAGTGCAGGGAGTCCGACTTGTAGATCGGGGCCGTGCAGCCCTCGATGTAGTGGACGTAGCTGTCCTCGTCGGCGATGATCAGGGTCCGCTCGAACTGGCCCATGTTCTCGGTGTTGATCCGGAAGTAGGCCTGCAGCGGGATCTCGACGTGCACGCCCTTGGGGACGTAGACGAACGAGCCGCCCGACCAGACGGCGGTGTTCAGCGCGGCGAATTTGTTGTCGCCCGCGGGGATGACCGTGCCGAAGTACTCCTCGAAGAACTCGGGGTGCTCGCGCAGGGCGGTGTCGGTGTCCATGAAAATGACGCCCTGGGCCTCCAGGTCCTCGCGGATCTGGTGGTACACGACCTCGGACTCGTACTGCGCGGCGACGCCGGCGACGAGGCGCTGACGCTCGGCCTCGGGGATGCCCAGGCGCTCGTACGTCTCGCGGATCTCCTCGGGGAGGTCTTCCCAGCTCTGCGCCTGCTTCTCGGTGGAGCGGACGAAGTACTTGATGTTGTCGAAGTCGATGTCGCTGAGGTCGGCACCCCAGGTCGGCATCGGCTTGCGGCCGAAGAGCTGATAGCCCTTGAGACGGGTCTTCAGCATCCATTCCGGCTCGTTCTTGAGGGCCGAGATCCCGCGGACGACCTCTTCCGAGATCCCGCGTTTCGCGACGGCACCCGCGGCATCCTCATCGTGCCAGCCGAATTCGTACACCCCCAGACCATCGAGCTCCGGGCGGTCGATCAGCACATCCGACATGCAACACTCTCCTCACAGGTCCCAAACGGTGTCATCCGCCCCGACACACCTGATCCCCGTCGAGTCTGCGGGAGCGGGTGCCGTTGGTGGGGCCCTCATCACGGGCGCTTCCATCGCGCCTAAACTGTTGACGATGCTTCAGCGCTGTCAGCGCTCATCGCAACAATCCGATTCTACAGGTTCCGCCTGACGGACGGGCCGTGCGCCACGTCTTCGACGGGCCGGAGGACTTATGCCCGAGACGACCATCCCCGCCCCCTCGACGACCGGGGCGACCGCCTCCCCCCGCTCCGCGGTGTGGGGTCGTGCGCTCACCGTCTTCGCGTGGCTGTCGTTCCTCAGCGAGACGATCATCATCGGCACCGGCGGCGCCGTGCGGCTGACTGGATCCGGCCTCGGCTGCACCGAGTGGCCGCTGTGCACGCCCGAGTCGCTCGTCCCGATCGTCGAGGTGCAGGGCATCCACGGGATGATCGAGTTCGGCAACCGGCTGATGACCGGCGTCGTCGGGATCATCGCGATCGCCGTCGTCCTGCTCGTCCTGCACACCATCAGCGGCCGCCGGGCGCTCATCGACGCCCTGTGGTTCGCCGTCGGCGGTCTCGCCGGCGCGGCCGTCGCCTTCGCCCTGGTCTCGCTCACCGACTTCCCGGCGTTCCCCGTCGCGTCCGCCGTCCTCCTGGTCGCGGTGATCGCGGCGGCGGTCCACTCGGTGCGCACGACGCCCGCCCGGCGGGATCTCGTCCTCCTCGCCTGGCTCGTGCTGATCGGCGTCGTCGCACAGGCCCTGGTCGGCGGCATCACCGTGCTCACCGGCCTGAACCCCTTCATCGTCGGGTTCCACTACACGTCGTCGCTCCTGCTCGTCTGCATCACCGCCGCGTTCCTCGTGCGGCTGGCGACTCCGGAAGGACCGCGCGAGCGGGCCGTCCCTATCTCGTTCGCGATCGTGACGCACGTCACCGGCCTCGCCCTCGCCGTGACCATCCTGTTCGGCGTGCTGACGACCGGATCGGGCCCGCACTCGGGCGACGCCGACGTGCTTCGCCGCGGCTTCGACGCCACGGTCCTCGCCCACGTCCACTCCTGGCCGGGCTACATCCTGGCCGCCCTCGTGCTCTTCCTGACGGTGTCCGCCTGGGTCCTGCGCCTCGAGCCCCGGCGGTGGCTGCTCGTGCTCGTCATCGCGATCCTCGTGCAGGTGGCCGTCGGCGTCTGGCAGGCGCGGGAGGGGCTGCCGCCCGTGCTCGTGGGCATCCACATGGTCCTTGCATCGCTGTCGGCCGCGACCTACACGGTCGTCGTGCTGCACCTCAAGCGCACCGCGTCCGTCGTACCCGCCCCCGTCGATTGACCTGCCGCACAGACGATCCATAGCGCGCGCACCGGGCGCTCATCACCGCATCGACCATCGTGGTCGACATGAACAAGACACTCACCCGCAGCGCCGGGTTCTGGCTCCTCATCGTCGTCTCCCTCGCCGCGGTCGGGGTCGGCGGCTGGATGATCGCCGGACAGGTCGGCACGATGACCACGACCCTGATGGACGGCACCGCCACCGGTGTCGAGGTGTACGTCGGTCAGTCGCTCGTCGTCGTCGGCGCGGTCGTCCTCGGCGCGGGCCTGGTGGGCCTGCTCCTGTCGCTCGGCCTCGTCGCCGCGCGCACGCTCGTCGCCACCCCCGTCACCGCCGCGCCGGTCGTCGAGCACGAGGCGCCGAGCATCCAGGACGAGACGATCGAGACGGTCTCAGTCCCGCGCGACGAGCCCGCTCTCCGGACCGCCGATGCCGAGTTCGCAGAGCCGCAGGTCGATGCGGAGCCTCAGGCTGACGAGCCCCAGGCCGACGAGGATCAGAAGGGCAGCAGCGGGTCGATCGCCACGGCGACGAACAGCAGCGTCAGGTAAGTGATCGAGGCGTGGAAGACTCGCATCGGCCGCGCCTCGGTCCCCCGCACTGCCTGGTTATACAGGCGGTGCGACTCATAGATGAACCAGCCGCCGAACACCAGGGCGGAGACGGTGTAGACGAGGCCCATGCCGGCGATCGGCACGAGCAGCAGCGAGCAGGCGACCGTGGCCCACGCGTACAGGATGACCTGCAGGCCGACCTGCGACGCGTTGCGGGTGACGCCGAGCATGGGCACGTCGACATCGTCGTAGTCGTCCTTGTACTTCATGGACAGCGGCCAGTAGTGCGGCGGCGTCCAGAGGAAGACGAGCAGGAAGAGGATGAAGGCCGGCCAGTCGAGCGAACCGGTGACGGCGGACCAGCCGATGAGGACCGGGAAGCACCCCGCGATTCCGCCCCAGATGATGTTCTGCTCGGTGCGGCGCTTGAGGATCATCGTGTAGATCACGACGTAGAAGAAGATCGCGGAGGCCGACAGGATCGCCGTGAGCGGGTTCGTGGTGAACCAGAGCCACACGGTCGACACGATCGCGAGCGTCCACGAGAAGATCAGGGCGCCACGCGGGCTGACCTCGCCGGTCACGAGCGGCCGGTTCTCCGTGCGGTGCATGTGCGCGTCGATGTCGCGGTCGAGGTACATGTTGAACGCGCCCGCCGAACCGGCGCTCATCGATCCGCCGATGACCGTCGCGAGGACCAGCCAGAGATCGGGCAGTCCGCCCTGCGCGAGGAACATGACCGGAACGGTCGAGACGAGGAGGAGTTCGAGGACCCGGGGCTTCGTCAGAGTGACGTAGGCGCTCACCGTGCGACCGATGGACGACTTCCGTACGGTCTGATCAGACATCGTCGAGATCTCGATCGCCTCCTCCGCGCGCGTTACCGGACAACCTCTCCAGTGTATGACACGCCGTGACGCGTTCCGCGCCTTCCACCCCTCAGTCGCCGGGACCGTCCCCGCTATGCTGAGAGCACTCGCGCGCCCGGTGCTGCGCACAACCCCGCCCGTCTCCCGGACGATGCGGGATGCGCCAGGGAAGTTGCGGATGCGCCAGGGAATACCGGCGCCCTCGAAACTGTCGGAAAGGGCATGAACGTGTCGGAATTGCAGTGGGACGAGATCGATCGACGCGCGGTGGACACCGCCCGGATCCTGGCGGCCGATGCGGTCGAGAAGGTCGGCAACGGTCATCCCGGCACGGCGATGAGTCTGGCTCCCGCCGCCTATCTGCTCTACCAGCGGGTGCTGCGGCATGACCCGACCGACACCGACTGGCTCGGCCGCGACCGCTTCATCCTGTCGGTCGGCCACTCGTCGCTGACGCAGTACGTGCAGCTCTACCTGGGCGGTTTCGGGCTCGAGCTCGACGACCTCAAGGCACTCCGCACCTGGGGCTCGAAGACCCCCGGCCACCCCGAGTACGGCCACACCAAGGGCGTCGAGATCACCACGGGCCCGCTGGGCCAGGGCCTCGCCTCGGCGGTCGGCTTCGCGTACGCCGCCCGGTACGAGCGCGGCCTCTTCGACCCCGAGGCCGCAGCGGGCACGAGCCCGTTCGACCACTTCGTCTACGTGATCGCGGGCGACGGCGACCTGCAGGAGGGCGTCACCAGCGAGGCCTCCTCGCTCGCCGGCCACCAGCAGCTCGGCAACCTCATCGCGATCTACGACTCGAACCAGATCTCCATCGAGGACGACACGAACGTCGCCTTCACCGAGGACGTCGCCGCTCGCTACGAGGCCTACGGCTGGCATGTGCAGACCGTGGACTGGAAGAAGACCGGCGAGTACGTGGAGGACGTCGCCGAGCTCCACGCCGCGATCGAGGCGGCCAAGGGCGAGACCGACAAGCCGTCGCTCATCATCCTCAAGACCATCATCGGCTGGCCGGCTCCCGGCAAGCAGAACACCGGGAAGATCCACGGATCGGCGCTCGGAGCCGACGAGCTCGCCGCCACCAAGAAGGTCCTCGGGTTCGACCCGGAGCAGACCTTCGTCGTCGCCGACGAGGTGCTGGAGCGCACGCGCGGCCTCGCGGAGCGCGCCGCCGAGGCCCGCGCCGCCTGGCAGGAGTCGTTCGATGCCTGGGCGGCCGCCAACCCCGAGCGCAAGGCCCTGCTCGACCGTGTCGAGGCCCACGAGCTCCCCGCCGACATCGCCGACGCGCTCCCCGTCTTCGAGGCCGGCAAGGACGTCTCGACCCGCGCCGCGTCCGGCCAGGTCATCAACGCGCTGGCCGCGCAGCTCCCCGAGCTCTGGGGCGGCTCCGCCGACCTCGCCGAGTCGAACCTCACGACGATCAAGGACGCGCCGTCGTTCATCCCCGCCGAGTGGTCGACCCACGAGTGGTCGGGCACCCCGTACGGCCGGGTGCTGCACTTCGGCATCCGTGAGCACGCCATGGGCGCGATCGTCAACGGCATCGTGCTGCACGGGCCCACGCGCGCCTTCGGGGGCACGTTCCTCATCTTCAGCGACTACATGCGTCCGGCCGTGCGCCTGGCCGCGCTGATGAACGTGCCGAGCGTCTTCGTCTGGACGCACGACTCCGTCGCCCTCGGCGAGGACGGCCCGACGCACCAGCCGATCGAGCAGCTCGCGACGCTGCGCGCGATCCCGAACCTGGCCGTCGTCCGCCCGGCGGACGCCAACGAGACCGCCGCCGTGTGGCTCGAGATCCTCCGGCGCCACGAGGGCCCGGCCGGCATCGCGCTGACCCGCCAGAACATCCCGGTGTTCCCGCGCGGCGAGGGCGAGGCCTCGGGCGACACCTTCGCCTCCGCCGCCCAGGCCGCCAAGGGCGCCTACGTCCTGGCCGAGGCGCCGAACGGCACTCCGGACGTCATCATCGTGGCCACCGGCTCCGAGGTGCAGCTCGCGGTGAACGCCCGCGAGGTGCTCGCCGGCGAGGGCGTGAACGTCCGCGTGGTCTCCGCCCCCTCGCTGGAGTGGTTCGCGGAGCAGGACGAGGCCTACCGCGAGAGCGTGCTGCCGTCGTCCGTCACCGCCCGCGTCTCGGTCGAGGCCGGTTCCGTGCTCACGTGGCGCGGCATCGTCGGCGACCGCGGCCGGTCGGTCGGCATCGACCACTTCGGCGCCTCCGCCGACTACAAGACCCTCTTCGAGAAGTTCGGCATCACCACCGAGGCCGTCGTCGCGGCCGCCCGCGAGACCATCAAGGAGAACGCATGAGCACCCCCACCGCCCAGCTCGCCGCCGCCGGCGTCAGCATCTGGCTCGACGACCTCTCGCGCACCCGGATCTCCTCCGGCAACCTCGCCGAGCTGATCGCGTCGCGCAACGTCGTGGGCGTCACCACGAACCCGACCATCTTCGCGAACGCGATCACGGACAAGAACGACACGTCCTACGACGCGCAGGTCACCGAGCTCGCCGCGTCCGGAGCCTCGGCCGAGGACGCGGTGTTCGCCGCGACGACCCAGGACGTCCGTGCCGCGCTCGACGTCTTCCGCCCGGTGTGGGAGGAGTCCGGCCACGTCGACGGACGCGTGTCGATCGAGGTCTCCCCCGACCTCGCCCACGACACCGACGGCACCGTGGCGCAGGCCAAGGAGCTCTGGGACCGGATCGACCGCCCCAACCTCCTCGTGAAGATCCCGGCGACCAAGGCGGGGCTCCCGGCCATCACCGAGGCGATCGCGAACGGCATCAGCGTCAACGTGACCCTCATCTTCAGCCTGGAGCGCTACGCCGAGGTCATCGAGGCGTACCTCACGGGACTCGAGCGCGCCAAGGAGGCGGGCATCGATCTGTCCACCATCCACTCCGTGGCCTCGTTCTTCGTCTCCCGGGTCGACACGGAGACGGACAAGCGCCTGAGCGCGATCGGAACGGACGCGGCCGCCGCACTGAAGAGCAAGGCGGGCCTCGCGAACGCCCGACTGGCTTACGAGCTCTTCGAGAAGACGTTCGCCGAGAAGCGCGCGCAGGATCTCCTCGCCGCCGGCGCCAACGTCCAGCGCCCGCTGTGGGCGTCCACCGGCGTCAAGGACCCGAACCTCCCCGACACGCTGTACGTGACCGAACTGGTCGCGGACGGCGTCGTGAACACGATGCCGGAGAAGACCCTCGAGGCGACGTTCGACCACGCCGTCGTCACCGGAGACACCATCACCGGCGGCTACGAGGAGGCCCGCGAGGTCTTCGCCGGGCTCGCCGAGGTGGGCGTCGACTTCGACGCCGTCACCGAGGTGCTCGAGAAGGAGGGGGTCGCGAAGTTCATCGACTCCTGGCACGACCTGCTGGCGCAGGTCACCGAGGCTCTGGAGGCACAGCGATGACCTTCGCCATCCATGCATCGGGCGCGGCGCGCGTCGCCATCGAGGAGACCGTGCCGGCCCTGGTCCACGACCTCGTCGCCTCCCGCATCACCGGTGGCGACGCCACGCTCTGGGGTCCGGCCGCCGAGGCCGAGGCGTCGGTCCGGCTCGGCTGGGTCCAGGCTGTCTCGGTCTCCCGCCCGCTGGTCGCGGAGATCGTCGCACTGCGCGAGGAGCTCGCGGCGAAGGGCGTCACGCGCGTGGTCCTCGCGGGGATGGGCGGCTCCTCGCTCGCTCCCGAGGTGATCGCGCAGACGTCCGGCGTCCCGCTCACGATCCTCGACTCCACCGCCCCGGGACAGGTCCTCGCCGCGCTCGACGAGGGTCTCGCCGAGACGGTCCTCGTCGTGTCCTCGAAGTCGGGCTCCACGGTCGAGACCGACTCGCAGCGCCGCACCTTCGAGGCCGCCTTCCGCGACCTCGGCATCGACCCCACCGAGCGGATCGTCGTGGTCACCGATCCCGGTTCGCCGCTCGACGCCTCCGCGCGCGAGGCCGGCTACCGGGTCTTCAACGCCGACCCGAACGTGGGCGGCCGCTACTCGGCGCTGACCGCCTTCGGCCTCGTGCCGTCGGGACTCGCCGGCGTCGACATCGACGAGCTCCTGGACGAGGCCGAGGCCTCCCTGCTCGAGGTGGCCGTGGACTCCGCCGACAACCCCGCGCTCCGTCTCGGGGCCGCGATCGCCGCCACGAGCCCCCGCCGCGACAAGCTGGGCCTGATCACCGACGGCACGCACATCAAGGGGCTGCCGGACTGGATCGAGCAGCTGATCGCCGAGTCCACGGGCAAGGAGGGCACCGGCATCCTCCCGGTCGTCCTGCTCCCGGTCTCGCCGGAGCTCGACCCGGTCCCCGCCGACCTCCAGATCGTGCGCCTCGTCGACGACGCCAACGAGTTCCACCTGCACGAGCGGCACGAGGGCGAGATCCTCGTCAGCGGCACGCTCGGCGCGCAGTTCATCGTCTGGGAGTACGCGACGGCCATCGCCGGGCACCTCCTCGGCATCAACCCGTTCGACCAGCCCGACGTCGAGTCGGCCAAGGTCGCCGCCCGGGGCCTGCTCGACGCCCGCCCGGAGCCGACGGCGCCCGCGTTCGTCGAGAACGGCGTCGAGGTGCGGGTCTCCGATCCCGCCCTCGCCGTCTCGGGCACGGTCGAAGGCGTGCTAGACGCCCTCTGGGCCCAGCTCCCCGCCGACGGCTACGTGTCCATCCAGGCCTACGTCAACCGCCTCGAGGTGCCGCAGCTCCAGGGCCTGCGCGAGCTGGTCGCCGCCGACTCGGGGCGTCCGACCACGTTCGGATGGGGACCGCGCTTCCTGCACTCCACGGGCCAGTACCACAAGGGCGGGCCCGCACAGGGCGTGTTCCTGCAGATCCTGGAGCGCACGGACGTGGATCTCGAGATCCCCGACCGCCCGTTCACGTTCGGGCAGCTCATCCAGGCGCAGGCGGCCGGTGACGCGGGTGTGCTCGCGGATCACGGACGGCCCGTCGTCTCGCTGACGATCACCGAGTCCTCGGATGACGTGCTCGCCCTCTTCGAAGCCGCACAGAAGTAACCGCAGGAGAGCCCCCACCGATGTCTGTACCCATCTCGCGCGGGCACAACCCGCTGCGCGACCCCGACGATCGTCGTCTCAACAGGATCGCGGGGCCCAGCGCCCTCGTGATCTTCGGCGTGACGGGTGATCTGTCCCGCAAGAAGCTCATGCCGGCGGTCTACGACCTCGCGAACCGGGGGCTCCTGCCTCCGGGGTTCGCGCTCGTGGGCTTCGCCCGCCGCGACTGGGAGGACCAGGACTTCGCCCAGGTCGTCTACGACGCGGTGAAGCAGCATGCCCGCACGCCGTTCCGCGAGGAGACCTGGACACAGCTGCTCCAGGGCATCCGGTTCGTCTCCGGCGAGTTCGACAACCCCGACTCCTTCCGCAAGCTGCGGGAGACCGTCGAGAAGCTCGACGTGGAACGCGGGACCATGGGCAACCACGCCTACTACCTCTCGATCCCACCGAAGGACTTCCCGCTCGTCGCGAAGCAGCTCAAGGACTCGGGGCTCGTGGGCGAGGACGCGGACGACGACGAGCGCTGGCGGCGCGTCGTGATCGAGAAGCCCTTCGGGCACGACCTCGAGTCGGCGCGCGCTCTCAACGCGGCCCTCGAAGTGGCGTTCCCCGCCGACTCGATCTTCCGCATCGACCACTACCTCGGCAAGGAGACGGTGCAGAACATCCTCGCGCTGCGCTTCGCGAACGAGCTGTACGAGCCGATCTGGAATCGCAACTACGTCGACCACGTGCAGATCACGATGGCCGAGGACATCGGCGTCGGCGGTCGTGCCGGATACTACGACGGGATCGGCGCCGCACGCGACGTCATCCAGAACCACCTGCTCCAGCTCCTCGCGCTCACGGCGATGGAGGAGCCCATCAGCCTCTCCGCCGAGCATCTGCGGGCCGAGAAGGAGAAGGTCCTCGCGGCGGTGCACGTGCCGGAGGATCTCTCCCTCGCCACGGCGCGCGGACAGTACGCCGGGGGCTGGCAGGGCGGCGAGAAGGTCACCGGCTTCCTCGACGAGGAGGGGATGAACCCCGAGTCGACGACGGAGACCTACGCGGCCATCAAGCTGGAGATCGACACCCGTCGCTGGGCGGGCGTGCCGTTCTACCTGCGGACGGGCAAGCGCCTCGGCCGTCGCGTGACGGAGATCGCGGTGGTGTTCAACCGTGCGCCGCAGCACCTGTTCGGCCGCGGCAACGCCTCGGAGCTGGGGCAGAACGCCCTCGTGATCCGCGTCCAGCCCGACGAGGGCGTCACGATCCGCTTCGGTTCGAAGGTGCCGGGCAACGGCACGAACGTCCGCGACGTGACGATGGACTTCGGCTACGGCCACGCGTTCACGGAGGCGAGCCCGGAGGCGTACGAGCGTCTGATCCTCGACGTCCTCCTGGGCGACCCGCCGCTGTTCCCGCGGCATGAGGAGGTCGAGCTCTCCTGGAAGATCCTCGACCCGGTGGAGAAGTACTGGGCCGCCCAGGGCGGTCCGGTGGAGCAGTACGCGCCCGGCTCGTGGGGACCGGCCTCGGCCGACGACCTGCTGGCCCGCGACGGACGAGTCTGGAGACGCCCGTGATCATCGACCTTCCCGACACGACCGTCAGCCAGGTCGCCAAGCAGCTCGTCAAGGTGCGCGAGGAGGGCGGCGCCGTCGCCCTCGGCCGCGTCCTCACCCTGGTCATCGCCGCGCGCAAGGGCGTCGCGGAGGCCGCGATCGACGCCGCGAACGATGCGTCGCGCGAGCACCCGATGCGCGTGATCGTGCTGACCACCGGCGACGGCGAGTCCCGTCTCGACGCGCAGATCCGCGTGGGCGGAGACGCCGGAGCCAGCGAGGTCGTCGTGCTGCACGCGCACGGCGACGCCGCGAGCAACGAGGAGAGCCTGCTGACCGGCCTGCTCCTCCCCGACGCCCCGGTCGTGGCCTGGTGGCCGGACGAGGCCCCCACCTCTCCCGCGACCTCCCCGCTCGGCCGCATCGCCCAGCGCCGGATCACCGATGCCGCCACCTCGCCCGACGTCCGCGACCGGCTCGCCCTCCTCGGACGCACGCACGCCCCTGGTGACACCGATCTCGCCTGGACGCGCCTGACGCACTGGCGCGAGCAGCTCGCCGCGGTGCTGGACCAGCCGCCGTACGAGACCATCACCGCCGTCGAGGTCCGGGGCGGGAGCGCCTCGCCCTCCACCGCGCTGCTCGCCGCGTGGCTGCAGATGGCACTGGACGTCCCGGTGCGGTGGTCGTACGAGGACCCGGAGCACTGGCAGGAGGGCATCAAGTCGGTGCGCCTCACCCGGGAGTCCGGCGACATCCTCCTCGAGCGCCCCTCGCCCGGCGTCGCCGTGCTCACCCAGCCGAACCAGCCCGACCATGACCTGCACCTGCCGCGGCGGACGCTGCGCGAGTGCCTCGCGGAGGAGCTGCGCCGGCTCGACCCCGACGTCCTGTACGGTCGAGTGATCACGGAGGGCTGGGAGAAGCTCGGTCCGCCCGAGACAGGAGAGTGATCTCGATGCCGGGATCGTCCGCAGAGAAGCGAGTCGTGGTCGAAGCCACCCCGACCGCCCTCGCCCTCCGGGTCGCCGATCGCTTCCTCACCCGCGTCCGCGCGCGCACGCGCAACGGGCGGTTGGCCCACATCGCGCTGACGGGCGGGTCGATGGGCGGTGCCGTCCTGCGCGCCGTCCGGGACAACCCGCGGTCCGCCGAGATCGACTGGTCCCTCGTGCACTTCTGGTGGGGGGACGAGCGGTACGTGCCGCGGAACGACGCGGACCGCAACGCCCTCCAGTCCCGGGAGGCACTGCTCGACCACATCGACGTCCCCGCGGAGAACGTGCACGAGGTCGCCGGCTCCGACAGCGGTCTCGAGCTCGATGAGGCCGCCGCGGCGTACGCCGCCGAGCTCGCCCGTTTCGGCACCGACGACCACCCCTGGCCGTCATTCGCCGTGTGCTTCCTCGGCGTCGGACCGGACGGCCACATCGCCTCGCTGTTCCCGGACCGCGAAGAGGTCACCGTGACCGATGCCGCGGCGCTCCCGGTGCGGGACTCCCCCAAGCCCCCGCCCGAGCGGGTGACCCTCACCCGCCCGGTGCTGAACGCCTCCAAGCGGGTCTGGCTCGTGCTCACGGGCGCCGACAAGGCGTCGGCGCTGGGCCTCGCCCTCGCCGGTGCCAGTTACACGAGCGTTCCCGCGGCCGGCGCCAAGGGGCGCAAGCGGACGGTCTTCTTCGTCGACGAGGCCGCGGCATCCGAGGTCTCCCCCGACCTCATCGACCAGGCCTACTGAGCGTCGGGGTCGCGCCTCTCGGGCGTGTCCGGGTGCTCCGGCGCGCTCGGCGCCGGCGAGGTCGGAGGGGCCACCGGGTCGCTGCCCCGGGTGATCCCGAGGTCCTGGCTCTCGCTGAGGACCTGCGGATGGAAGCGGGCGAGTCCGACCACACCCCAGACCGCGATGCCGCCGGCGACGCCGAAGATGATGAAGACCCACCAGGGCGCCGCGGCGGCCTCACCGAGCACGAGCATGCCGATGAGAACGGCCACCATGGGGTCGACCACCGTCAGGCCCGCGATGACGAGGTCGGGCGGACCGGAGCTGTATGCGGTCTGCACGAAGTACGCGCCGACGGCACCCGCCGAGAGCAGCGCGAGCAGGCAGACCGCGGTGATCCACTCGAACTGGCCCGCCTCGATGCGCTTGATGATGACCTTCGCGAGGGTGGCGACGAAGCCGTAGAGGATGCCGGCGCCGATGATGTAGAACAGCGCGCGCATCCGATGCCGGAGGATGAGCCAGCACGCCCCGAGCACGATGATCACGACGAGCAGGATCGCGAGGATGACGAACAGCTCGCGGTCCGTGACCTCCTTCTCCGTGGCGTAGATCGCAGCGAAGAACACGAAGAGGAAGATGCCGCCGACGCAGGCGATGATCGCGGTGAGGGACTGCCTCGTGGGGGCGTGACCGGAGATGCGGGCGTTGAGGAGCGTCGTGATGACCAGGGCGATGGCGCCGAGCGGCTGCACCACGATCAGCGGCGCCTTGACGAGCGCTGCGAGCTGGCAGACGATCGCGAGGCCCAGCATGAGCGTCCCGATCACCCAGGACGGTCGCGTGAACAGGCGCTTGAGCTGATCGAGGCTGAGACCGGCCGCGCCGTCGGAGCCGCTGAGCCGCTCGACCTTCTCCACGCCCCGGTGCTGGTACTGCGCGCCGAGCGACATGAACACCGCACCGGCGAGGGCCAGCGGGATCCCCAGGAGGAGGCCGGGGTTCTGGAACGCTCCGACCAGCTGGTCGCCGACGTCCTCGACCGTCCCCATCCACACCCCTGCGCTCACAGTACGACCCTACCCGGAGAGTGCCGCCGACTAGGGTTGTGACGTGGCTGTCCTTCCGATTCGCATCATGGGCGATCCCGTCCTGCACTCCCCCGCCTCCCCCGTCGAGGCGATCACCGACGAGATCCGCACCCTCGTCGCCGACATGTTCGAGACCATGGATGCCGCGCCCGGCGTCGGCCTCGCCGCCCCTCAGGTCGGCGTGCCGCTGCGGATCTACACGTACTCCTACGTCGACGACGACGACCAGCCCTGGCGCGGTGTGCTCATCAATCCGGAGCTGTGGATGACGCCCCCGGAGCCGGGCGCGCCCGACCCCGAGCTGGAGTCGGAGGGCTGCCTGTCCTTCCCGGGCGAACGGTTCCCGTTGCGTCGCTCCGATCGCGTCCGCGTGACGGCGACCGATCTGGACGGCGGCCCGGTCACGCTGGAGGTGGACGGCTGGCGCGCTCGCATCATGCAGCACGAGTTCGACCACCTCGACGGCGTGCTCTACATCGATCGCCTCTCGGACTCCGACTGGAAGACCACGCAGAAGATCGCCCGCAAGCGGGGCTGGGGGCGCCCGGGGGCCAGCTGGCTGCCCGGCGTCGACGACCTCGAAGGCTGATCGCGTTCAGCCGGCGCACAGCATCCTTCAAGTTGCATCATAGACTCCGGGCACTATAGCGTGTTCGCGGCGGGGATATTCAGCATGCCCCGCGTCACGCTCTGAAGGGGAAATCCATGATGAAGTCGCGCACCCGTCGCGCACTCGTGCTCACCGGTTCGGCCGTCGCCGTCTCGCTCGCTCTCACCGGTTGCAGCGCGATCAACAGCATTCTCGGCGGCGGTCGCGCCGACGCCGACCGCGACGAGGAGACCGGCCAGGTCACCGAGAGCGCGAACATCGACGTCTTCTCCGTGAAGCTCGGCGACTGCATGCTCGAGACCGGCTCCGGGATGCTCACCGACGCGAACGTCGTGCCGTGCTCCGAGCCGCACGACGAAGAGGTCTTCTACGAGATCAAGATGGACGACGGCGAGTACTCGGAGGACGCCATCAGCGCCGCGTCCGAGGAGTGCATCGGCGACGCGTACACGTCCTTCGTCGGCGTCTCGTACCAGGACTCCGCTCTGGACGTGACCACGCTCACCCCCAGCCAGGACTCGTGGGAGCAGGCCAACGACCGCGTGATCCAGTGCATCATCGTCGACCCGGCCGGCCAGGTCGAGGGATCGCTCAAGGGCGCCGCGCGCTGATCCGACCGCGTCTCCACGAAGGGCTCCGCCGCAAGGCGGGGCCCTTCGTCGTCCCGGTGGCTCGTCAGCCGTCGGAGGCGCGGAGGGCGAGCCACGCGGCGACGCGGTCGTCCGGATCGGAGAGGGAGAGCCCGGTGAGATCCTCGATCCGTCGGACGCGGGTCGTCAGCGTCTGTCGGTGGATGCGCAGCCGCGCCGCGCTCTCGCTCCACGCCCCATTGCACGCGAGGAACACCCGGAGGGTGTCGAGGAGCTCGGCGGGCCGCTCGGCCGCGCGCAGGGGGTCGAGCAGACGCGCGAGGCGAGTGGTCTGATCCGGGTCCAGCGCCCCGAGCACGAACGACACCGTCGGAATGGCCTCGTAGCGGACCACGCGTTCGCCGCCGGTGCGCGCGGCCTCGCAGGCGTGCCGCGCCTCGTCGATGCTGCGGGCGAGGGCATCCGTGCCCGCCGGTCGGCCGAGACCGAGATAGAGCGTCGATGCGAACGCCCGGGCGCGATGCGCGATCTGCTCGGCGTGGTCTTCGCGAACGACACCCTGGACGATTCCCCGTTGTGACGTGAAGACGTGCTCCGCACCGAGCTCGTCGAGCCAGAGGCCGAGCAGATGCTCGACGTCGACACCGCTGGTGCGGGAGGCGAGGGCGAAGCCCACCAGCACGCGCTCGTGCACGCCCCAGCGGCGGAGCAGACGAGCGGCCTCCTCCCCTCCCTCGCGCACGGTCTCGAACATCATGGAGCGGCCGAGGCGCTCCAGCTGACTGCTGTCCCGGGTGCGCATCAGGAGATCGAGCAGCGCCGCGGCCTGCGAGCTCAGTTCCCGACCACGGCCGGAGCTGTCGTTGCGCGGAGCGGTCACGAGCTGCGCGGTGATGTCCTGGCCCGGACCGACCGGGTGCACCTGCAGAGCGCGATGCCGCACGCGCACCGGGCGGCCGACGGCGACGGCGATCGCGTCGTCGATGTGCAGGCTTCCGGCACCGGCCGTGGTGATGACCTCGCCGTGCCGATCCAGGAGCACCGCCCACCCGTCGATGCGGTGCGCCAGCTCCGCGATGACGCCGGTGATGCCGCTGCGCCGCGCCGCCAGGGTGAGCACCCGCATCGCCGAGGTGATCGCGCGGGCCTCCGCCGCCTGATCGACCGCGAGGAGCGAGGTCAGCGTCGGGACGAGCAGCGACGGCGGCATCGGCGCCCCGACGATCGCCGTGATCCCCGCGTCCCGCACGGCTTCGCGAAGACGGGGGCCGTCGTCGCTGGTGACCACCACGGTCTCCCCCAGCGCGGCACCGCGGTCGCCGTCGACACCGAGGAGCGCGGCCTCTTCGGCCACGACGAGCGTCGCATGGAGCGGATCCACCGGCGGACCGAAGTCGTCGAGGGGAAGGACCGCGTTGACCGGCCGCGCTCCGGGGACAGCGCCCGGCAGCAGTTCCGCACGGAGATACCTGGCCACGGAGGCGACGTCACGAGCCACCTTCCGATCATACAGATTGTCGAAGAGCGCTCACTCTGTTCACCCTTCTGTCGGATGCCGAGGGCTTCCGCTCTCTCCTAGCATCGTGCGCATCCCCACTTCCCGAAGGATGTCATGAAAGCTGTTGTCTTCCGCGACCCCCAGTCGCCCATCGAGTTCGTCGACGTCGACCTCGCTCCGCCCCGCGCCGGTGAGGTGCGCGTGCGCATCGCCGCCGCCGGTGTCTGCCACTCCGACCTGCACGTCAAGCGCGGCGAGTGGGATGCCGCCGCTCCCCTGGTCATGGGCCACGAGGGCTCCGGCGTCGTCACCGAGCTGGGCGAGGGCGTCACCACGCTTGCTGTCGGCGACTACGTCGTGCTGAGCTGGGTGCCGCCGTGCGGCGAGTGCCGCTACTGTCGCGCAGGTCACGAGGCGCGCTGTCAGAAGGTCGCCACCGTGGTCGCTCCCCTCGGCGTGCTCTTCGACGGCACATCCCGGCTGAGCCGCGACGGCGAGCAGCTGCACCACTACCTGGGCGTCTCGTCCTTCGCGGAGGAGGTCGTCGTCCCCGCATCCGGAGCCGTGAAGGTCCGCGACGACGCGCCCCTCGACGTCATCGCCGTGGTCGGCTGCGCGGTCGCGACCGGTGTCGGCGCCGTCCTGAACACCGCCGCCGTGGAACCGGGGTCGACGGTCGCCGTCATCGGCTGCGGTGGCGTGGGCCTCAACGTCGTCCAGGGCGCACGGCTCGCCGGTGCCGAGCGCATCGTCGCGATCGACGTGCGGCCGGAGAAGACGCAGATGGCCCTGCAGTTCGGGGCCACGGACCGCATCGACGCCTCCCAGGGCGATGCCGTGGCCCAGCTGCGCGAACTCATCCCGGACGGCGTCGACTATGCCTTCGACGCGATCGGACGCACCTCCACGACCGAGCAGTCCATCCAGATGCTCGGACTCGGCGGCGCCGCCGTCATCGTCGGGCTGCCGCCCACGGGAGCCCGTGCCTCGTTCGAGCCGCTCGTCCTCGCCGAGGCCGACCAGCGCATCCTCGGCTCGAACTACGGCTCGGTGCGGCCGTCGATCGACGTCCCCGCGCTCGTGGACCGCTACATGGACGGGCAGCTGAAGATCGATCCGCTGATCTCCGGTCGCCGTCCGCTCTCCGAGGCCGCCGCCGCCCTGGACGACCTCGACGGCGGCTCGGCACTGCGCACCCTCCTCATCCCTTGACCGCCACGCGCGGCCCCCATCCCTGAAACCCGAATCCAGGAGAACCATGTCAGACACCGTCGTCGCCCCGCCCGGCGCCCCGCAGGATGCCGGGCTCCGCACCGGCGTCATGAGCGGACCCGAGCTCGCCGCCCAGGCCATCGCCAACATCGCCCCCAGCGCCGTCATCGCCTTCACGGCCGCCGCCATCTTCCTCGGCGCCGGGAACGGCACCATCTACGCCTTCGCACTGGCCACCATTGTGATCCTGTGCGTCGGCTACTGCGTGGTGGTGTTCGCCCGCAAGCACGCCTCCGCAGGCTCGCTGTACACCTACGTGTCGAAGGGCCTCGGCCCGTTCGGCGCCTTCCTCGCCGGCGTGACGCTGCTGATCGGCTGCTTCGGCATCGCGGCGGCCTCCCTCAGCGGCTCGGTCAGCTACATGGGGCAGTTCCTGAGCATGCTGGGCCTCCCCGCCCAGGGACTCGGCTGGGACATCGGCCTGGCGATCGTGCTCGGCGGGCTGGCGACGCTGTTCACCATCCGCGGCATCCGGCTCTCCGCCCGGGTCTCGCTCGTCCTCGAGCTGCTCTCCGTCGGCATCATCCTCGTGCTCCTCATCGCGGCGCTCGCGTGGGCGGGCCCCTCCGCCTGGGACCCCGCGCAGGTGCTCGCGACCGGCTCGTCGTTCCAGGGCATCGCGTCCGGCATGGTCCTGGGCATCCTGGGCTTCGTCGGCTTCTCCTCTGCGGACGCCCTCGGGCGCGAGGCCAAGGAGCCGTACAAGGCGATCCCCCGCGCCATCATGTGGAGCGCCCTCGGCGTCGGCGTGCTCTACGTCTTCGCCGCCTACACGCAGATCGCGGTCCTCGGCGACGACCTCGCCACCGCCGCGAGCCCGCTGGAGAGCATGTCCGCCCTCATCGGCATGCCGGGCTGGTTCGCGGCCGTGCTCACGTTCGGTGTCTCGGCGTCGTTCTTCGCGGTCGTCGTCGCCCCGCTCAACGTGATCGGCCGCATCGTCTACGTGATGGGCAAGGAAGGCGTCGTTGCGGAGCGCTTCGGCCGCACGCACGAGCAGCACCTCACGCCGCACCGCGTGCTCATCCTCGCGGGCGCCGCGGCGATCACCGTCGACATCGTGCTGCTGGTGGCGGGGGCGGCGACGGGCGACATCCTCGTCTGGGTCAACACCTGGGGCACCTACGGCTACATGGTCGCCTACGCCCTCGTCGCCATCGCCTGCGTGGTCTACACGCAGCGGGCGAAGATGCGGAACGGCCTCGTGAAGGTGTGCGCCACGGTCGCGGTCGTGACGATGGCGTACGTCTTCTTCGCGAACGTGTGGCCCGTGCCTGCCTTCCCCTACAACGTGATCCCGTACGTGTTCCTCGTGACCGTCGCTCTCGCGCTCACCCGCTACGCCTACCTCGCCCGTCGTCGCCCTGACGTCATCGCCCGGATCGGCAACACCGAGACGAGCGCCATGGAGGGCGTCGGCTGAACCGTCCTCCCCGCCAGGAAGAGCCCCTCCGCGAGGAGGGGCTCTTCCTGTGTCCCGCGGCGCAGACGAGCGGTTCGGGAACGAGAGAAGCCCCCTCCGTGGAGGGGGCTTCTCTCGTTGGCTCCCCGGCTTGGACTCGAACCAAGAACCTGCCGGTTAACAGCCGGCTGCTCTGCCAATTGAGCTACCGAGGAATGTGCGCCGCGGTGCGGGCAACTCGTCAAGCTTAGCAAACTCGAGACGCTGTTCGTGACACCGGGGCGCCTTCCGCGACCGTCGGGCGTGTCGCGCTCAGCGGCGGGAATCCGACTCCGCATTCGGCACCCAGAGCAGGTCCTTGCCGACGCCCCGCGCGACGACGTGACCCCCGCGCAGCATGAGCGTCTCCGCGTTCAGCTCGCGGATGAAGTCCGCGTCGTTGGTGACGAGGAGAGCCGCCATCCCCTCCTCCTTGCGGCGCCGGGTGATGGCGTCGAAGACGACAGGTCGAACCTCCAGATCGAGGTTCGCGAGGATCTCGTCGGCGATGAGCACCCGCGGCTCCAGCACGAAGGAACGGGCGATCGCGACGCGCTGTCGCATGCCCGCGCTGAGCTCGTAGGGGAACTTCGCGGCGGTCCCGAGCGGCAGGTGGAGCTCGTCGAGGAGCGTCGCCACCCGGATGGAGAGCGCCCGGGTGTTGACGCGCTTCTCCCGGATGAGGATCGGCTCGGCGATGACCTCGTTGACCGTCAGCTGCGGCGGCAGGTCCGCCCCGGCACCCTGCGGCACGAAGCCCGTGCGGTAGGTGAGGATGCGGTGCTTGCGACCCGGACGACGGATGTCGATGCCGCAGACCTGCGCCCGGCCGCCGACGACCCGCACCGAGGGATCGGTGGAACCCGCGAGCGCGGCGACGAGGGTCGACTTGCCCGAGCCGGTCGGCCCCGCGACGCAGATGAGCCCGCCGGGGGCGAGCGAGAACGTCACGCCGTCGACCGCGCGATTGGGCGTGCCGTGGCCGATCCGGTCGATGACCAGATCGGAGCACTCGATCGCATTCGAGGATTCGGGCGTGCGGGGCATATGTCCATCCTGCCGTCTCGTCCGGGACCGTTCCGGTTACGACTCGGCGAAGAACCGCTGCCGCTCCACGTCGATGTCCCGCAGCCGTACCCGCAGCGCGCGCCCGCCATCGGAGTCGGCAGGGACGCGCTGGACCGCACCCAGCAGCTCCTGCTTCTCGTGCTCGAGCTGCCGCACCACCAGTCGTCGGGCGAGATCCGTCGCCGACGCCACCGCGCCGGCCTCGTCTCGTGCCGGGAACGGCGTCATCAGCAGCTCGCCCGCGAGCGAGCGGTACGGCTCGCGCACGCTGTTCACCGCGTCCGTCACCCAGCCGGGACGGCTGCGATCGGGGGCGGCGGCGACCGCCTCGCGCACGGCATCGAGGCCGGGGGTGCGGAACGGTTCCGCGAGCGCTCGCGTCAGCAGCGCCGCATCGATCTGGTGACCGTACTGCAGGGCGCCCATGAGCGCATCGCGCTCCACGGCGACGTCGGGTGAACGGGGCAGGCTGGCGAGCGTCACGGCCGCGACGACCGGCCCGCCCGTGGCGGGATCGACCCGCGGCGCGGCCTCCCGACGCGCCTGAGGAGCGGCCGCCTGCGCACCGCGCGCGGCGCGCTCGACCTCCCCATGCACCTCGGTCGGGTCCATGCCGAGTCGGCGTGCGAGTACCCGCTCGTAGCCGGGGCGCAGCAGGCGGTCGCGGATCTCCGCCACGATCGGGGCCGCGGCACGGAGGGCGCCGACCCGGCCCTCGACCGTGGAAAGGTCGAAACCCGCGAGCTTGCGGTCGATGGCGAACTCGAACATCGGCTGCTTCGCGTCCATGAGGCCGCGCACCGCCGCGTCCCCGCGCTGCAGCCGGAGGTCGCACGGGTCGAGGCCGTCCGGGGCGACCGCGACGAAGGTCTGCGCGTTGAACCGGTCGTCCTCCGTGAACGCCCGCAGCGCGGCCTTCTGTCCCGCCTCGTCGCCGTCGAAGGTGAACACCACCTCACCGGACGCGTTGTCGTCGCCCATGACCCGGCGGAGCACCTTGATGTGCTCGGCGCCGAACGCGGTGCCGCAGGTCGCGACCGCGGTCGTGAGCCCGGCGAGGTGGCAGGCCATCACATCGGTGTAGCCCTCGACGACCACGACCCGGCGCGGGTCGCCGCGGGCGATGTCGCGCTTGGCGAGGTCGAGCCCGTAGAGCACCTGGGCCTTCTTGTAGATCGGGGTCTCGGGGGTGTTGAGGTACTTGGGCCCCTGGTCGTCATCGAACAGCTTGCGGGCGCCGAAGCCGATGGTCTGCCCCGACACGTCCCGGATCGGCCAGACGAGGCGGCCGCGGAACCGGTCGTACACACCGCGCTGTCCCGTGGAGACGAGTCCTGCGGTGCTCAGCTCCTCGCGCGTGAAGCCCTGGGCGGTCAGCGCCTTGAGCATGCCGTCCCATCCCCGAGGGGCGAAGCCGACGCCGAAGTGCGCAGCCGCCCCGGCGTCGAAGCCGCGCTCCCCGAGGAACCGGCGGGCCGCCTCCGCATCCGGCGACAGGAGCTGGGATCGGAAGAACTCCGCCGCGGCCGTGTTCGCCGCGTACAGCCGGCTGCGGCCACTTGTCTCCGGCGCCGCCCCTCCGTCTTCGTAATGCAGGGTGTAGCCGATGCGGCCCGCGAGCCGCTCGACCGCCTCCGTGAAGCTCACGTGGTCCATCGCGCGGAGGAAGGAGTACACGTCGCCCGACTCCCCGCAGCCGAAGCAGTGGTAGTAGCCGACCTGCTGACGCACGTGGAAGCTGGGGCTCTTCTCGTCGTGGAACGGGCACAGTCCCTTGAGGGACCCGACCCCCGCCGATTTGAGGGCGACGCGCTCCCCCACGATGTCCGCGATGTTGGTGCGGGCCTTGACCTCGTCGACGTCGGCCTGCCGGATGCGGGGCATCAGCGGGCGCCTTCTGCGACGGGCCGCCTCTCGACAGGCGTGCGCGCGCCGGGGCGCGCATGACGCGGCGTCCAGATGCCGACCTCCGCCGGGTCGATCTCCCCGACCAGGCGGTTGTGCCAGTCGATCGCACTCTGATCGGTCAGGCTCGCGATCTGATCCACGACGACCCGCGCCCGCTCCGCGTCGCTCTCGGCGGCGACGAAGTCGGCGGCGAACGCGGGCTCCAGCACGTCGGCGCCGGCCGACCACAGGGTGTCGGTCGACCACAGGGCGTCGGCCAAGCGCTTCAGCACTCGGCGCTGCTCCTTGTAGACGCCCTTCCTGGCATCGATCGTGACGATCGCCTGACCCATGATCCCCTTGAGAACCGCGATCTCGACCTCGACGACGCGAGGCACGATCACGTGCGCGTTGTAGCGGACCAGGCGCGTGCCCCCGAAGGCCTCCCGGGTGGCCGCGACCGCCGCGCGCGCGAACCGGCCGATGAGGTCGCTGGTGAGGTTCTTGAGCCGGGCGAGATCCTGTCGGGAACGATCGAAGGACGCGAGCCACATCGGCTGCGAGGCGAGCCGGTAGAGGGCGTCGGCGAGTTCGTCGCGCGTGAAGTCGTAGCCGACCCACTGCTGGATCCGGCTGAGCAGGGCCTCGTGCGCCGCCGGGTCGGCGAGCTGCGCGACGTCGACGTAGCCGTTGACGATCGCGTCCTCGAAGTCGTGCACCGAGTAGGCGATGTCGTCGGAGAGGTCCATGATCTCGGCCTCGATGCAGCGCAGCCGCCCTGGTGCTCCGTCGCGCATCCAGCGGAACACGGCCTCGTCCTCCGGGTACACGCCGAACTTGAGCCGACCCCCCGGGTCGGGGACGGGGCTGTCGACGGTCCACGGATACTTGCAGGTCGCGTCGAGACTCGCCCGCGTGAGGTTCAGGCCGACGGAGGAGCCTTCGGCGTCGAGCACCTTCGCCTCCAGCCGGGTGAGGATGCGCAGCGACTGGGCGTTGCCCTCGAAGCCGCCGATGGCCGCCGCCCACTCGTTCAGCGCCCGCTCGCCGTTGTGACCGAACGGCGGGTGGCCGAGGTCATGGCTCAGACACGCGGTGTCCACCACGTCCGCGGAGACCCCGAGCGCCGCGGCGAGCTCCCGGCCGACCTGCGCGACCTCGAGCGAGTGGGTCAGACGGTTGCGGGCGAAGTCGGCCGTGCTGGCGGGGCTGAGCACCTGCGTCTTCGCGGCGAGCCGCCGCAGAGCCGCCGAGTGCAGCACGCGCGCGCGGTCGCGGGCGAAGTCGTCCCGCTCGGAACGATGGGTCTCCGCGATGAAGCGCTCCGCGTCGCGCGGGTCGTAGCCGTCGGCGCGCGCGCCGACCCGGGGGTCATCCGCCACTGTTCTCGATCTCCGCTCCACGCATCATCTCCGACGCCGACGAGGCGAGCTCGCGCGACTCCAGCCACTTCTCCGGAAGAGCCGTCTTCTTCGGGTGTCCCGCGCGGCCGCGCTGCCCTTCGGCGTCCGCGCCGGGGTACGGAGCCGCACGGTCGAGTCGGCCCAGGAGGTCGTCGATCTCCTGCAGGCTCGACGCGGTGGCGAGGCCCGTGCGGATGTCGCCGCCCACCGGGTAGCCCTTGAAGTACCAGGACACGTGCTTGCGGATGTCGCGGCAGCCGCGGTCCTCGTCCTCGAAGAACTCGACGAGCAGCTCCGCGTGCCGGCGGAAGGCGTCGGCGACGAAACCGAGGGTCGCGTCGACCGTCTTGCCCTCTCCCCCGAAGGCGAGAGCCAGCTGTCCGAACAGCCACGGGCGGCCCAGGCACCCGCGGCCGACGACGACCCCGTCGCAGTCGGTCTCCGCCATCATGCGCACGGCGTCGTCGGCCGACCAGATGTCGCCGTTGCCCAGCACGGGAATGCTGGTCACGGCCTGCTTGAGCTCACCGATCGCACTCCAGTCGGCGTGACCGGAGTAGAACTCGCTCGCGGTCCGGGCGTGCAGAGCCACGGCGGCGGCTCCGGCATCCTCCGCGGCACGTCCGGCGTCGAGGAAGGTGAGGTGGTCCCGGTCGATGCCCTTGCGCATCTTGACCGTGAGCGGGATGTCGCCGGCGGCCTTGACGGCCTGATCGACAATGTCGGCGAAGAGCTTCGACTTCCACGGCAGCGCCGCACCGCCGCCCTTGCGCGTGACCTTGGGGACCGGGCAGCCGAAGTTGAGGTCGATGTGATCGGCGTGGTCTTCCGCGACGATGATGCGGACGGCCTCGGCGATGGTCTTCGGATCGACGCCGTAGAGCTGGATGGAGCGTGGCGTCTCGGACTCATGGTGCCGGATGAGACGCATCGTGGTCTCGTTGCGTTCGACCAGCGCGCGCGAGGTGATCATCTCGCTCACGTAGAGGCCGGCCCCGTACTCCCGGCACAGGCGTCGGAAAGCCGTGTTCGTGATCCCGGCCATCGGCGCGAGGACGACCGGCACGTCGAGGTCGATCGGGCCGATGCGGAGGGGGCGGGCGGGGGCGGTGGCGACAGTCATGGCGTGTCCATTCTCCCAGACCCGGAGCCGGTGGGGATGCGGCGACCTAAGCTGTGCATATGACCGATCCCGCCCTCCGTTCCATCCCCTTCACCGACGCCCAGGGCCAGCAGAAGACTCTGGACGATCTCGGCGCCGACGTGGTGCTCGTGGTGAACGTCGCCTCGAAGTGCGGGCTCACCCCGCAGTACGAGCAGCTGGAGGAGCTGCAGCGGCGCTTCGGCGACCGCGGCTTCACCGTTGTCGGCTTCCCCTGCAACCAGTTCTTCGGCCAGGAGCCCGGTT
Source organism: Microbacterium sp. NPDC057658 (assembly GCF_042799975.1). NCBI lineage: Bacteria > Bacillati > Actinomycetota > Actinomycetes > Micrococcales > Microbacteriaceae > Microbacterium > Microbacterium sp. NPDC057658. The sequence goes on from NZ_JBHVHT010000001.1 coordinate 2,477,697, forward strand.
CGGTCGACGAGATCCTCGAGTTCTGCTCCACGACGTACGGCGTCTCCTTCCCGGTGAACGACAAGGTCAAGGTCAACGGCAAGAACGCCGCCGAGCTGTACAAGGCTCTCAAGGAGGCGCCGGATGCCGGCGGCAAGGCCGGCCGCGTCGAGTGGAACTTCGAGAAGTTCCTGGTGCTCCCGGACGGGGATGTGCTGCGCTTCCGCCCGAAGCAGAAGCCCGATGCGCCGGAGATCGTCCAGGCGATCGAGGCCGCGCTCCCCCGCTGAGCGTCGTTCACCTCCGCGTCACGCGCGCACCGCGTCCCGGCGCTCGACGAGGCCGCCGTCGTTCACCGTCCGGTCTCTCCGCGGACATCTGGCGTCCCTAGTCTCACCGCGGCGACACGCGCCGAAGACGAAGGAGACCACGAATGCCCGACCGACTGCCCCTCAGCCGGCGAACTGTCCTCACGGCCGGAGCGCTCGGCGCGCTCGGCACCGCCCTCCCCCTCGGAGCCGCTCCTGCCGCCGCCGTGACCGTCCCGGCATCGCCCGGCGCGGCCCACGCGCGCAACCTGCGCTTCCGCGCGGACGGCACCTTCAAGGTCGTGCAGTTCAACGACACGCAGGACGACGAGCTCACCGACCGCCGCACCGTCGAGCTGATGGAGAAGGTGCTCGACCAGGAGAAGCCGAACTTCGTGGTCATCAACGGCGATGTGATCACGGGCGGGTGCGAGACGCGGCTGGCGGTGAAGCAGGCGATCAACAACGTCGTCATGCCGATGGAGTCCCGTCGCATCCCGTGGGCGGTCACCTACGGCAACCACGACGAGGACTCGCTGCCGCAGTCCGGCGTCGATGAGGCGGGGATGCTGCAGATCTACCGGTCGTACGAGTACAACGTGAACGCCGAGAACACGCGCGGCGTGACGGGCACGAGCAACACGATCGTGACGATCGGCTCCGCCGCGAAGAAGAACCGGGAGGCGTTCGCGCTCTGGCTGATGGACTCGGGCCGCTACGCGCCGGACGCCATCGACGGCCAGGACTTCGCCGGCTACCCGGCATGGGATTGGCTGCGCATGGACCAGGTCGCCTGGTACCGCGACCAGTCGCAGCGGCTGGAGCAGCGCCGAGGGCGCAAGGTCCCGGGCCTCATGTTCCTCCACATCGCCCTGTGGGAGCACCGCTTCATGTGGTGGGGCGGTGTGGACACCCGCACGGCGGCCGATGCCGCCCGTGGCAGGGCCCGCCACGGCATCGTCGGGGAGCGCAACGAGGACGAGTGCCCCGGGCCGTTCAACTCGGGGATGTTCAACGCGATCCTCGAGCGCGGCGACGTGAAGGGCGTGTTCGTCGGCCACGACCATGTCAACGACTACATGGGCGACTACTACGGCGTGATGCTCGGATACGCTCCCGGCACCGGCTTCGGCGCCTACGGTCTGGCCGGCGCGGAGCGCAATCGCCTCCGGGGCGGCCGGGTGTTCGAGCTGACGGAGGCCGGCGAGGAGGTCACGATCGCCACGCGCGTCGTCTATGCGCGGGACCTCGGCATCGACCTGACGGCCAACGATCAGCCGATGGAGCCGCTCCCCCTCGGACCGCGCCAGCAGCGCCTCTGAGCCCGGGCAGCAGAACGGCGGGGACCCCGACCCGGGGTCCCCGCCGTCGTCTGTCGATGCGGGTCAGGCCTCGACGGCCGCGCTGCGCTGCGCCCAGAGATCGCGGATCACGTTCTCGAACGCCGCCGGTGGCTGCGCGCCGCTGATGCCGTACTGACCGTCGACCACGAAGAACGGCACCCCCTGGATCCCGTAGGCGCGAGCCTGCGCCTGGTCCTGCCGGACGTCGGCGAGGTACTGCTCGCTCTCGAGTGCGGCGCGGGCGCGATCGGCATCGAGGCCCACCTCGGCGGCGAGGGCGACGAGATCGTCGATGCGTCCGACGTGCTTGCCCTCGGTGAAGTAGGCGGACATGAGCCGCTCCTCCATCTCGTGCTGGCGGCCCACGGCCTTCGCGAAATGCAGCAGCTCGTGCGCCTTCACGGTGTTCGTGTGCTGCAGCAGGTCGAACCGGTACTGCAGGCCCGCGTTCGCGGCGACGTTCGTGACGTTGGCGAGCATCTGCTCGACCTGCGTGCGCGGCATCCCCTTGTGCCCGGAGAGGAAGTCGATCTCGTCGCCGTCGAAGTCGACCGGGGTGTCCGGGGAGAGCTCGAACGAGTGGAAGGTGACCGTGACCTGCGGAGCGTCCTCGTCGGCGGAGACCGCCTCCAGCCCCTTCTCGAGGTTGCGCTTGCCGATGTAGCACCAGGGGCAGGCGATGTCGGACCAGATGTCGATGGAGATGGGTTCAGTCACACCGTGATCAACCGCTCGGGCGTCCGACGTATTCCGTCAGTAGAATCCTCGGATGCTCTCCGCCGACGATCCCCTGCCCTTCCGGCCCGCTCGGGTGCTCGTCGCGGGCGTCACCGGGTCGGGGAAGACGACTCTGTCCCGACGGCTCGCCGCCCTCTGGGACCTCCGTCACGTGGAGATCGACGGCCTGTTCCACGGGCCGGACTGGACCCCGCGGGCGGAGTTCCTCGACGACGTGCGCGCCTTCGCCGCGGAGGAGCGCTGGGTGACCGAGTGGCAGTACACGAGCAAGGGCACCGACGAGATCCTGACCCCGAGAGCGCAGCTCGCGCTCTGGCTCGACTACCCGTACCGCGTGGTGCGGTCGCGTCTGCTCCGGCGCACCCTCAGCCGCAGCATCCTCCGCACCCGGATGTGGAACGGCAACGTCGAGAAGCCGATCTGGCGGATGCTGGGGGCCCCGCCGGAGGAGAGCATCCTGGCCTGGCAGACGAAGACGCTGCGAACCTGGTCCGAGCGCTTTCCCGCGGTGCAGGCGCGCTTCCCCCACCTCACGATCGTACGACTCACGCATCCGCGCGAGACGGAGCGCTGGCTGCGGGCTCAGGCCGAGGTCGGGGTGTCCACGGCGCCGCCGAAGCGTCGGTCGCGGGAGAGGTAGACCCCGATCGCGCGCCAGAGCTCCTCGCGCGAGAAGTCCGGCCACAGGGTGTCGAGGAACACCATCTCGGCGTAGGCCGACTGCCACAGCAGGAAGTTGGAGGTGCGCTGCTCCCCCGAGCTGCGCAGGAACAGGTCCACGTCCGGCATGTCGGGCACGTAGAGGTGACGACGGATCATCTTCTCGCTGATCGCGTTGGGCTTCACCCGCCCGGCCGCGACATCGGCTGCGATGGCCCGCATCGCGTCGACGAGTTCGACCCGACCGCCGTAGTTGACGCACATGGTAAGGGTGAGCACGTCGTTGTCGCGGGTGAGCTGCTCGGCGTACTGCAGCTCCTTGATGACGCTGCCCCACAGGCGCGGCTTGCGCCCCGCCCACCGCACACGCACACCCCACTCGTTGAGCTGATCGCGGCGGCGGTGCAGCACATCGCGGTTGTACCCCATGAGGAAGCGGACCTCCTCGGGGGAACGGGCCCAGTTCTCGGTGGAGAACGCATAGACGGAGAGGTGCTTCACGCCGGCCTGGATCGCGCCGGCGACGACGTCGAGCAGCACCTCCTCCCCGGCCTTGTGGCCCTCGATGCGGTTGAGGCCCCGGCGGTTCGCCCAGCGCCCGTTGCCGTCCATGACGATGGCGACGTGCTCCGGGACGGCCGGGAACGCGGGCGGGTACACGCCGGTCCAGTCGATCGGCCGATACGGCACGGCGTCTTTGTGCGTGTAGGGCTTCGGGCTCACCGTGCTCCTTCTCCGGGGGTGGACGACACGTGCGCGAGCGAGCGGATGCCCCGCTCCAGGTGCCACTGGGCGTACGCCGCGACGAGACCCGAGGCGGCGGCGGTGTCAGCGTGCGGCGCCGCGTCGATGAGGTCCCAGTCGCCGCGGATCAACGCGCGCAGCAGTGTCAGGGTCTTCTCGGCGATCCGCGGGCTCCCGGCGGGTGCATCGGCGTGGCAGACCAGGCCGCCCAGCTGGGCGACGAAGACGGAGTGCGGCCCCGGAGCTCCGCAGCGCGCGCAGTCCTCGAGGGACGGCGCCCACCCCGAGAGGGACATGACCCGCAGCAGGTACGAATCGAGGATGCTGCGCGGGGCGTGCTCGCCGCGGGACAGCGCCCGCAACCCTCCGACGAGCAGGAGGTACTGCTCCGGGGTGGCCTCGGCGTCGCTGAGCCGATCCGCCGTCTCGACCATGGCGTTCGCGGCGGTGAACCGGTCGTAGTGTGCGGCGATGTCCGTGCCGTAGGCTCCGAGCGACTCAGCCTGCTGCACGATGTCGAGCGAGCGGCCTTCGTAGAGCTGCACGTCGGCGACCATGAACGGCTCGAGGCGGGAGCCGAACTTCGACGAGGTGCGCCGCACGCCCTTGGCCACCGCGCGCACCTTGCCGTGCCGCCGGGACAGCATCGTGACGATGCGATCCGCCTCGCCCAGCTTGTGGGTGCGCAGGATCACCGCTTCGTCTCGGTAGGTGGGCACCCTTCGATTATCCTCCGTGCGCGACAATGGACGCGTGACCGAACCGCTCTTCACCATTCCGCTGTGGGCGGACCTCCTCGGCGTCGGCCTCGGCGGAGTGCAGGGCGCGATGTTCGCCGCCGGATTCCAGGGCCAGCGCCGGCTCGACTGGCTGGGCGTCGCGATCATCGGGATCATGATCGGCATGGGCGGCGGTCTCATCCGCGACATCCTGCTCGGACAGACGCCCGCCACCCTGCAGAACCAGTGGTACCTGGTCACGGCCGCGGGTGCCGCCCTGCTCGGCATGCTGCTGGCCGGACTCTTCACGCGGCTCAACACCGCGATCGTGGTGCTGGACGCCGTTGTGATCGGCATGTTCGGCGCCTTCGGGACGAGCAAGGCCCTCGCCTTCGGCATCCCCGAAGTGCCCGCGGTCTTCATCGGGGTCTGCGCCGCGGTCGGCGGGAGTGTGCTCCGCGACATGCTGATGGGCCTGCCGACGGCGATCATGCACGTCGGCTCGCTGTATGCCGTGGCCGCGGCCGCCGGATGCACGTTCATCGTCGTCGCGAACGCCGTCGGGATGCCCATCCCCCTCGCGGCCGTCATCGGCATCGTCGTGACCGCCGTGATCCGGATCCTCGCCGTGACGTTCGACGTCTCGCTTCCGGAGCAGCGCCGTCTCTACCGCCGCAAGGTCGCCGCGGAGACCGGTGCCATCCCGATCGTGAAGCCCCAGGACTGACTTCGAATCGCCCGATTGGCTCCATCCCGCCGCTGAATACGACCAATCGCGCGATTCGAACGACGATCAGGTGGCGGCGAGCCCGTCGATCACGCGCGCGAGGCCGAACTCCCACGCTGTTCGAGCGTCATAGGGCGCGCCCAGGGCTTCCCCGGCAGCCTGGCCCACCGACCGGGCGAGCGGCAGGTCGTCACCCAGGTAGGCCGCCAGACGCGGTGCCGCTTCCGCCCACGAGGCGGCGAACGACTCCGCACTCTGCTGCTCGCGCATGCGCGCCGCCGCGGAGAGGGTGAAGTCCAGCACGAAGCTCAACGCCGCGTCGCGCTCCACGGCGCCGAGGCCGAGGCCGTCGAAGGCGTGGAGCTCCCGGTCGTACTTGGCGATGGTGCCGGGGCCGAGTGCGACCCGCGGATCCCGGACATCGATGAGCCACGGGTGGGTGCGGAAGAGGCGCAGGTTGTCCTCGGCGATCGCCCGAACCGCCGCACGCCATCCGGAGGCCTGCGCAGGCGCGACCAGCATCCTGGCGTGCATCGCGTCCGCCATCAGGACGAGCAGGTCGGCGCGGCTGTTGACGTGCGTGTAGATCGACATCGGCGTCAGGTCGAGGCTCTGCGCGAGAGACCGGATGGTCACCGCGCCGAGCCCGTCGGCGTCAGCCAACACGACAGCGCGGTCGACCACGTCATCCGTCGAATGACGCGCCTTCGGTCCGCGCTGTGGGGTCGCGGGAGCCACGGGGCTGTGCCGCCAGAGCAGATCGACGAGGTTCTTGGTCATCGGGAATAGCCTAGACCGCTCGCGCCTTAACACTGTACGCTGTACAGACTTTCGATAAGGAGAACCGTGAACATCACGCAGACCGCCCTCTCGCTCAACGTCCCCGACGTCGCCGCCTCCGCCGCCTTCGCCATGACGCACTTCGGGTTCGAGGAGGCGATGTCCGCGGAGGGCTTCGTCTCGTTGCAGCACCCGGGGCCGGTGCCGAACGTCATCTTCCTCGAGACGGGGCTGTCGACGTTCCGCCCGGAGGAGATCGCCGGATCCGCCGGTCAGGGAACTCTGATCGTCTTCGTCGTCGACGAGATCGACCAGGAGTTCGCCCGGATCGCCGCCGCGGGCGCTCGCGTGGTCACCCCTCCCGAGACCGAACCCTGGGGCGAGCGGTACTGCCAGTTCGCCGACCCCAACGGCCTCATCTGGCAGCTGGTGCAGTGGGTGGACTGACCCTCCACTTCGAATCGCGCGATTGGCCCCATCCGGCGGCCGGAGACGACCAATCGCGCGATTCGAACGAGGATCAGACGGCGGCCAGCTCCTGCTGACGGCTGCGGATCGACCGGTTCACACCGGACACGATCGCCTTGAGCGATGCGGTCGAGATGTCGCCGTCGATGCCGACCCCCCACAGGCGCTGATCGCCCACCTGCAGCTCGACGTAGGCCGCGGCCTGCGCGTCCCCACCGGCACTGAGAGCGTGCTCCACGTAGTCGTAGACCGTGATGTCGAAGCCCTGACCACGCAGCACCTCGACGAACGCGGCGACCGGACCGTTGCCGTTACCCGACACGGAGACCTCCTGGTCGTCGTCCCGCAGCACGACGTCGAGCACGACGTCGCCGGACATGTCGCTCCGGGTCTGCGTGGCGAGCAGTTCGAAGCGCCCCCACTTCGCCTCGGTGTCCACGGCGGGCAGGTACTCGTCGGTGAAGATCGACCAGATCTGCTCGCTGGTGACCTCTCCGCCCTCGGCATCCGTCTTGGCCTGCACGACCCCGGAGAACTCGATCTGGAGCTTGCGCGGCAGGTCGATCGCGTGGTCGGACTTGAGCAGGTACGCGACGCCGCCCTTGCCCGACTGGGAGTTCACGCGGATGACGGCCTCGTAGGAGCGACCGAGGTCCTTCGGGTCGACGGGCAGATACGGCACGGCCCATTCGATCTCGTCGACCGTCACGCCCGCCGCCTCGGCTCTGGCGGCCATGGCCTCGAAGCCCTTCTTGATGGCGTCCTGGTGCGAGCCGCTGAACGCCGTGAAGACGAGGTCACCGGCCCACGGGCTGCGCTCGGGCACCGGCAGCTGGTTGCAGTACTCGACCGTACGCTTGACCTGGTCGATGTCGCTGAAGTCGATCTGCGGATCGATGCCCTGCGTGAACATGTTGATGCCGAGCGCGACGAGGTCGACGTTGCCCGTGCGCTCCCCGTTGCCGAAAAGGCACCCCTCGATGCGGTCGGCTCCGGCCATGTACCCCAGCTCGGCCGCGGCGATCGCGGTACCGCGGTCGTTGTGCGGGTGGAGCGACAGGATCACGTTCTCGCGGTGGTTCAGGTGACGACTCATCCACTCGATGGAGTCGGCGTAGACGTTCGGCGTCGCCATCTCCACCGTCGCGGGGAGGTTGATGATGACCTTGCGGTCCGGCGTGGGCTCGAAGATCTCGATGACCTGGTTGCAGACGTCGACCGCGAACTCCAGCTCGGTGCCGGTGTAGCTCTCCGGGGAGTACTCGTAGTACACCTGCGTGTCCGGGATCGTCTTCTCGAACCGGCGGCACAGCCGGGCGCCCTCGAGCGCGATGTCGATGATGCCCTGCTTGTCGGTGCGGAAGACGACCTCGCGCTGCAGAACGCTCGTGGAGTTGTACAGGTGCACGATGGCCTGCTTCGCACCGGCGATGGCCTCGTAGGTGCGGGCGATCAGGTGCTCGCGCGCCTGCGTCAGGACCTGGATCGTGACGTCATCCGGGATGAGGTTCTCCTCGATCAACTGACGCACGAAGTCGAAGTCGGTCTGGCTCGCCGAGGGGAAACCGACCTCGATCTCCTTGTAGCCCATGCCGACGAGCAGCTCGAACATGACGCGCTTGCGCTCGGGCGACATGGGGTCGATGAGAGCCTGGTTGCCGTCGCGGAGATCGACCGCGCACCAGCGGGGCGCCTCGGTGATGCGGGCGTCGGGCCAGGTGCGGTCAGGCAGGTGGACGGCGATCTGCTCGTGGAACGGCCGGTACTTGTGGATCGGCATCGCGGACGGGCGCTGGGTGTTCTGCATGATGGGGCTTCTTCTCTTCGTCACAATGAACGGGCCAACACAAGCGCCGCGACGAGGAAGGCCCTAGCTCTAGGACTCGTCGCGGCAGCTAAGAAGAAGCAGACCGCCGAAAGGCATGTGGTCATGCTAGCACCTGAGACGATCCGTGCACGCGCGACACTGGTCGGTATGAGGTCCTTCCGCGATCGCTCTCCCCTCGTCGTCGGCGTCGCGACGGCTCTGCTGCTCCTGGCCGGCTGCACCACCGCGCCGGGAGCGTCCGCACCGCCGACGAGCACGACGGTGCCGTCAGACACGCGCTGGGAGGAGGCGGAGCCCGCGCCACCGACAGGACCCGTGGTCGGCACCGGAACCGTGCTCGACGAGTCCGGGGATGTCCGGCTGTGCCTCGGCGCGATCCGCGAGTCGTATCCCCCGCAGTGCGACGGTGTGCCGCTCGACGGGTGGAGCTGGGACGGCGTTGACGGCCGCGAGACGTCCGGAGAGACGCAGTGGGGGGCCTATGCGGTCACCGGTGCCTGGGACGGCGAGCGGTTCACGGTGACCGGGCCGCCTGCTCTCCTCGCGCTCTACGATCCGATGGCGCCGGAGGACCCCACCGGCGGCGTGGACGGCACCAGCACGGCGGAGGAGCTCGACCGCGTGCAGAACGACATCGCCGGCCGCCTCGGTGCGGAGGCTCTCGCACTGTCCATCGATCGCGGCTACGTCTGGCTCCAGGTCGTCTGGGATGACGGTTCCATGCAGAACGTCGCGGATGAGGAGTACGGCGAGGGCGTCGTCATCGTGACCTCGGCACTGCAGGAGATCGGCTAGCCCTCGGGGATCAGCGCGAGCTTGCCGCCCGGGTGCCCGGTGGCGAGGAGGCGATGGGCCTCCGGCGCCTCGGCCATCGGGTAGGTCTGTGCCACAGGGACCACGAGGTCGCCGTTCTGCGCCAGAGCGAGGAGTTCGCTGCGCACCTCGTCGCGGAACCGGGCGCTGTCCGGCATCGACCCGGCGATCGCGAGGAAACCCTCGGCGGACGCCCGTGACGGGTTCGCGATCGTGACGATCCTCCGGCGGTCCGCCACCAGGCTCAGGGAGACGTCGACGGCTTCGTCGGTCCCCACCGCATCGAGAGCCGCGGCGACCGGACCGTCCGCCAGCGCGCGCACCCGCTCCGCGAGCCCGGCACCGTAGGCCACGGGGATGCCGCCGAACCGCCGCACCTCGTCGAAGCGCTCAGGGCTCGCCGTACCGATCACCCGGACGTCCCGCAGCCGGGCCTGCTGCAGCACGCTGACCCCCACCGCACCGGACGCTCCGTGCAACAGGATCGTCTCCCCCGGGGCCGCCCCAGTGACGGCGAGCATCTCGGCAGCGGTCGTGCCGACGAGCAGGAGGTTCGCCGCCTCGGGGTGCGCGAGCGTCGTCGGCTTCGCGAAGACCGTGGCAGCCGGCACCGTGAGCTCCGTCGCGTACCCGCCCCGGACGCGGAAGGCCACGACCTCGTCGCCGACCCCGGCGTCGCCCGAGCCGATGCGGGTCCCGGGGCCGATCGCCACGAGCTCACCCGAGACCTCGTACCCGATGGCGACCGGGAACTCGAGCCCCGGCCGAGCGGCCGCCACATGCTTCGCGTCGGCCGGATTCACCCCGGCGGCGCGCACCCGGATCGTGACCTCGCCCTGGCGCGGCGGCGCGGGCACGTACTCCTCGAAAGCCCACGACTCGGGAGGCCCGGCCGTCGTCGCCACCCAGTGCTTCGCCATGCCCTCGCCCCTCATCGTCTCCTGTACCGGCCCGCCCCGGCTCTCAGAGGAAGCAGCGGATGTTGGTCGCGGAACCCGAGACGTTGCCCCAGGCATTGGCGTTGACGGTCGCGAGCACCGAGGCCCCGTTACGCACCTGCATGTACCCCGAGGTCCGCGCGTTCGCCGCGGAACGTGTGGCGAACGACGACGGGATGGTGATGGTGGTGCAGCTCCCCCAGCTCAGCATGCCACCGCCGAGGTTGGAGGCGTTGTACGCGCAGATCCGCCCGGTCGCGCAGGAGCCGACGGAGCGCGCCGCGACCCGCGACGACGCCGGGGCCGGTCGGTACTCCATGTCGAGTTTCGGCCAGACGGCGCTGCCGCCGTCGGTCACCACACCGCCGGGAACCTCTTCGAGCAACTGGGAGAGCTGGGGATCGACGGGCTCCTCGGCTGCCGCGACGGTGGGGCCGCCGGTCACGACGAGAGCCAGGGCCACGAGAACCGCGGTCAGCGGGCGCGAGTGCTTCATTGCACGACCTCCTCAGGGATGTCCCACATCCGGTAGTCCACGACCGCACCGGCCGGGAAGACGCCGTCGTCCTTCAGGACGGTTCGCTCGATGCCGACGATGCGGCCGGTGTCGAGGGACACCAGAAGGTCGTCGCTCACGATGCCGTCCGCGGACAGCACGCGGATACCGGCGACAGGACGCCCGAGGCGGTCGGTGGACTCGCCGAGCGCCTGCGCTCCTCCGGAGGCCTCGATGAGCGTCAACACCTCGGCGTGCTGCGCGTTGGTGAGCGTCCACTGACCGAAGACCGAGGTGAGGGCGGTCACCACCTCGAAGGCCGTCGGGTCGTTCGGCATGTCGAATGCCTCCAGGAGCGCCCGCACGTCGGCGGCGGACTCCCCCGGCGCGGCGACGACCGGGGTCTCGAACTCGCCGGGGGCGAAGGTCACGCGCGAGGCCACCTCGCCGCTGCTCACGATCTCGGAGTCGCCGTTCGCGACCGCGTCCTCGGGATCGTAGGGGACGCCGTTGATGGCGAGGGCTTCCCCGGAGAGGTCTTCCCGCCAGGTGAACGTCGAGAACTGCGGCATGACCTCGGTGCGCCCCGTGTCCATCTCCGCGTTGAACGACCAGGACGCGGTCCGCACCGAGCGCTCCGGGTCGGCGGGCGGCGCGAACACCGTCAGCTCGGTCTCCGCGTCGGCCACGATGTCGCTCAGCGAGCCGGTGCTCTCGAAGACCAGCGGCGACGGAGTACCCGCGACGGCGGACTGCGGCGGAGTGAGGGCCGCGAAGGCGATGGCGACCGCCGCGGCGGCGGCGGTCAGCCCTGCGGCCCAGCCGATCGTCCGGGTCCGCCGGCGGCGCTGCGGCGCGGGAGCGGACCGGATGATGCGGTCGCGCGCGGCGATCGCGCGCGCGTCCGGCTCGGCGTCGCGCGGCGTGCGCGCGGGATCGGCCTCGACGAGCACGCGCTCGAGCAGGGCATTCTCAGGCATCACGCACTCCCCGTCTCCTCCAGTCCTAGCGTGGCGCGCAGCCGTTCCTCGGCCCGCGCCAGCGTCTTCCGCACCCGGGACTCCGAAGCGCGCAGCAGCTCCGCAATCTCCCCCACCGCGAGTCCATCCCAGTACGTGAGCATGATGATACGCCGTTGCCCGGGAGTGAGGACACCCAAAGCTCGGAGGACTTCGCTGCGGCCGAACCCGCCGAGGGTCTCCGGGTCGCCGGAGAGCCCCGCGTGCACGGCATCGATCGCACCGTGCGCGGTGGGAGAACGCCGAGCGCGGGCACGAAGGTGGCGGTCCGTCTGTCGGAGCAGCCAGACCTTCCCGGGGGGACGGGTCGGGCGCAGTCGTGACCACGCGACGAGGAACACCTCCGACACGATCTCACTGACCTCGTCGTCATCGGGGACGACGCCCTCGATGTGGTGGCGCACCGTCGCCCAGTGCTCGTCGAACACTCGTGTGAAGACCTCGTTCCGCAGCGAGCTCGGGTCTTCGCCGCGGCCGATCATGTCGGTGGGGTCGGCGGTCGGCCCGCCGCCTCCGACGTCCTGCTGCCCGGCATGTCAGAACCCGAGCCGCCCGAGCTGCTTCGGATCGCGCTGCCACTCCTTCGCGACCTTGACATGGAGCCCGAGGAAGACGCGGGTCCCGAGCAGTTCCTCGATGCCGGCGCGGGCGCGCGCTCCCACGTCGCGGAGGCGCTTGCCCTTGTGGCCGATGATGATCGCCTTCTGGCTGTCCCGCTCCACGACGATGGAGGCATGCACGTCGGTGAGGTCGCTGTCCTCGCGCGGGGCGATGTCATCGACGACGACGGCGATCGAGTGCGGGAGCTCGTCGCGCACGCCGTCGAGGGCGGCCTCGCGGATGATCTCCGCGATCCGGTCCTCGGCGGACTCGTCGGTGGTGACGCCCTCGGGGTAGAGCGCGGGCCCCTCCGGCATGAGCTGCAGGATCTCGTCCGCCAGCACCTCGAGCTGATCCCGCGTCAGCGCCGACAGCGGGATCACCGCCGCCCAGTCCTCGCGGAGGGAGTCCACCTCCATGAGTCGTTCGGTGATCTCATCGCGCCCGGCAGCATCGGTCTTCGTGACGATGGCGATCTTCTGCGCCCGCGGGTAGCCGTCCAGCGAGGCGGCGATCCGGCGGTCGCCGGGACCGACCTTCTCGGTGGCGGGCACGCAGAAGCCGATCACGTCGACGTCGCCCAGGACCTGCTCGACAAGATCGTTCAGCCGCTCGCCGAGGAGTGTGCGCGGCTTGTGGATGCCGGGGGTGTCGACGATGACGAGCTGCCCGTCCGGACGGTTGAGGATGCCGCGGATCGCGCGGCGCGTGGTCTGCGGCTTCTCGCTGGTGATGGCGATCTTCTCGCCGACCAGGGCGTTGGTGAGCGTGGACTTGCCCACGTTCGGCCGCCCGACGAAGGTCACGAACCCGCTCCGGGTGTCTTCAGTCATCGCGCCGCTCTCCTTCATCCTGCACTTCTTCGGGCTCTGCTGCCCTTTCCACGAACACCGTCGCGATCCCGCGCCCCCGGCCGCGCGACGCGCCTCCGGTGAGCACGAGCCCGTGGACGGTCGCCGTCGCACCGGGCTGCGGGACCTGGCCGAGCGTCTTGCCGAGCAGGCCGCCGATGGAGTCGACGTCCTCGTCCTCGAGCTCCAGACCGAACAGATCGCCCACGTCCTCCAGCGAGAGCCGGGAGCTCACGCGATAGCGGCCGTCGCCCAGGTCGACGAACTCGGCGGACACCTGATCGTACTCGTCCGAGATCTCCCCCACGAGCTCCTCGATGAGGTCCTCCAGCGTCACCAGGCCGGAGATCCCGCCATGCTCGTCGATCACGAGGCAGACGTGCACGGCGTCGCGCTTCATCTGCTGCAGCAGCGTCTCCGCGCGCATCGACTCGGGGACGAACGTGGCCGGCCGGGCGATCGGACGGATGGAGGCCGCGCGCCAGGCGCTGTCGTCCCGGTACGCGAACTGCACGAGGTCCTTGAGGTACAGCACCCCGACGACGTCGTCGGCCTCATCGTCGACGACGGGCATGCGGGACACCCCGCGATGAAGGAAGAGCGACATGGCCTCGTCAGTCGTCGCCTCCGCACCCACGGTGACCATCTCGGTGCGCGGCACCATCACCGCCCGGACGAACTGGTCGGTGAAGTCGAACACCGAGTGGATGAGGTCGCGGTCGTCCTCCTCGATGAGGTCGTTGGACGCGGCCTCGTCGACCATGCTCAGCAGCTGGTCCTCGCTGGAGAACGAACTGCGTCCGGTCCCCGGCGTGACACGGTTGCCGAGGACGACGAGCCCCTGGGCGATGGGGCCCAGGATGATCCGGAGTCCGCGCACGATGGCCGCGCTCCCGCGGATCATGCTCTCGGCGTGCTGGTGACCGAACGTCCGCGGACTCGCCCCGACGAGGACGAAGGTGATGCCGGTCATCAGGATGGCGGCGGCGAGCATCGCCCACCAGATGTTCTCGAAGACGATCGTGAACGCCACGGTGACGAGCACGGCGGCCGTCACCTCCGCGAGGACACGGATGAAGGCGACGGCGTTGACGTGCGCGTCGAGGTCGGCGGCGATGCGCCCGAGGGCCTTCGCACGGCGTCCCTCGGTGGCCATGTCCTCCAGCCCAGCGCGCGAGGTCACGCCGTATGCCGCGTCGATCGCGGCCATGAGGCCGCCGAACGCCACCAGCAGCACCGCGGCGACGAGCAGCAGCAGCTCCGTCATCGCCGACGGCGCTCGGACGCGGCGAAGCCCTGGATGAGCTGCTTCTGCAGCCCGAACATCTCCCGCTCCTCATCCGGCTCGGCGTGGTCGAACCCGAGCAGGTGCAGCAGTCCGTGCGTCGTGAGCAGGATGAGCTCGTCCATGAGGGTGTGGCCGGCGGCCTGCGCCTGCGTCTCCGCGACCTGCGGGCAGAGGACGATGTCGCCGAGCAGCCCGGGAGGCGTCGGACGGTCCTCGGTGCCGGGCCGGAGCTCGTCCATCGGGAAGCTCAGGACGTCGGTCGGCCCCGGCTCGTCCATCCACTGCACGTGCAGCGCCTCCATGGCGCCCTCGTCGACGAGCACGATGGCCACCTCGGCGTCCGCGCTGACGTGGAGCTGCGCGAGGTTGAAGTCCGTCAGCCGCTGCAGCACGGTCTCGTCGACATCGATGGCCGACTCGTTGTTGATCTCGATCATGAGAGCCCTCGTTTCGGCATGCGGTCGCGTGGTCCGGGTCGCTGGGCGCCGCGGCGCTCGGCGCGGTTGGCGAACTCGTGCGCCTGCTCGCGCTCGGCCCGCTGCGCCACGCGCCGCTCGTCGTACTCGCTGTAGGCGTCGACGATGCGCCCCACCAGGGAGTGCCGGACCACGTCGTCGCTGGTGAGACGGGAGAAGTGGATGTCGTCGATGCCGTCGAGCACCCGGGTGACCAGGCGGAGGCCGGAGGCGCCCTGCGGAAGGTCGACCTGGGTGATGTCGCCGGTGACGACCATCTTCGTGCCGAACCCGAGACGCGTGAGGAACATCTTCATCTGCTCGGGCGTGGTGTTCTGCGCCTCGTCGAGCACGACGAAGGAGTCGTTGAGGGTGCGTCCGCGCATGTACGCGAGGGGCGCGACCTCGATGGTGCCCGTCGCCATCAGGCGCGGCACGATCTCCGGATCCATCATCTCGTTGAGCGCGTCGTAGAGCGGCCGCAGGTACGGATCGATCTTGTCGGTGAGCGTGCCGGGGAGGAACCCGAGGCGCTCCCCCGCCTCGACCGCCGGACGGGTGAGGATGATGCGGGTGACCTCCTTGCGCTGCAGCGCCTGGACGGCCTTCGCCATCGCGAGGTAGGTCTTGCCCGTTCCGGCCGGACCGATGCCGAACACGATCGTGTTCTCCTCGATCGCGTCGACGTACTCCTTCTGACCGAGGGTCTTCGGCCGGATCACCTTGCCCCGCGTGGAGAGGATCGCCTCGCCCAGCACCTCGCTGGGCCGCGGGCCGCCGTCCTGACGCAGCATGCGCGCCGAGCTGGACACGTCGCTCGGGGCGAGATCGTGCCCGGCCTTGGTCATCGTGAGGAGCTCGTCGACGAGGGTCTTAGCCTCGGCGACGGCCTCGCGCGCGCCCGTGAGCGTGATCTCGTTGCCGCGGACGAGCACCTGCACGTCGCGGTGCTCGCGCTCGAGCATCCGCAGCAGCCGGTCCTGCGGACCGAGCAGCTGCACCATCGCGACGCCGTCGGCGTAGAGCCGTTCGGTGACGTTTTCCTGATCGTCAGAAGCCAACGAGCTTGTTCTCCTCGAGGTTGCCGAGCACATGGGCGTGCACGTGGAAGACGGACTGCGCGACGCTCGCGCCGTTGTTGAAGATGAGGCGGTACTCGCCGTTGGCGTGTTCCTCCGCGATGCGCTTGGCGGCGGCGACCATCTCGGCCAGCAGCGTGGGATCCCCGGCCGCGAGCTCGGTCACGTCGCGGTACTCCTCGGTCTTGGGGATGACGAGCACATGGAGCGGCGCCTGCGGATCGATGTCGCGGATCGCGAAGACGCGGCCCGTGTCGAGCAGGATCTCCCCGGGGATGTCCCCGGTGAGGATGCGCGTGAAGATCGAGGGTTCGCTCATGCTCTCAGCTTACTGGGGGGACGCGCGGCGCGGCCGGTCACCAGCGCCCGAGGGCCGCGGAAAGCACAGCGATGGCCGCGGGGCCCGCCGTGGACGTGCGCAGCACGGTGTCGCCGAGCAGCACGCGTTCGGCGCCCGCGGCGGTGAGCTTCTCGAGCTCCTCCGGAGCGATCCCGCCCTCCGGACCCACCACGAGCACCAGGTCACGGTCATCCGGCACCAGGGCGGAGAGCCGCGCGGTCGCGGTCGGGTCGAGCAGGAGCACGCGCTGCGTCGCCGCGCGGGTCGCGAGCTGTGCGGTCGTCTCCGGGGCGGCCACCTCGGGCACCCAGGCACGGTGCGCCTGCTTCGCGGCCTCGCGGACGATCGTCGCCCACCGCTCACGTCCCTTCACCGCCTTCGGCCCCTCCCAGCGCGACACGCTGCGACCCGCCTGCCACGGCACGATCTCGTCGACGCCCAGTTCGCACGCGGCCTGCACGGCGAGCTCGTCGCGGTCGCCCTTCGCGAGCGCCTGCACGAGCACGAGGCGCGGGCTCGCCGGCTCGTGCTCGACGCGCGCGGTGATCCGGACATCGACGCGCGACGGCGACACCGCTTCGGCCACGCCGGTCAGCCAGATGCCCCGACCGTCACCGACCGTGACGGCCTCGCCGACGCGCAGCCGCCGGACGACGGCCGCATGCTTCGCCTCGGTCCCGGTCAGGGAGACGAGGCCGGCCACCGCGGCATCACCCGCGGATTCGACGAGGAAGTGCAGCGCCACGATCAGTGGGCGCGGAACCGGTCGCGCAGCTTGGAGAACAGGCCCTGCTGGAACTGCGCGAGCTGCGGGCCCGGCGCCTTGTTCTTCTTGGCGAAGTCCTCGATGAGCTTGCGCTGCGCGGAGTCGAGCTTGGTGGGGGTGACCACCTGCACGCCGACGCGGAGGTCGCCGCGCTGGGTGCCGCGCAGCGGCGTGATGCCTCGGCCCTTGATGGTCAGCACGTCACCGGACTGCACGCCGGCGCGGATCTCCAGGTCGACCTCCCCGTCGAGTCCCTCGATCGAGGTCTCGGTGCCGAGGATGGCGTCGGTCATGGACACCTCGAGCGTGGCGAGCAGGTCGTCGCCGTCACGGCTGAAGGCGGGGTGCGGGTTGACCGTGACCTCCACGTAGAGGTCGCCGTTCGGGCCGCCCGCGCGGCCGACCTCGCCGGAGCCGGGGAGCTGCAGCCGCAGTCCGGTCTCGACGCCCGCCGGGATGTCGAGGGACACCGTGCGGCGCGAGCGGACGCGTCCCTGCCCGCCACAGGTGCCGCAGGGGTACGGGATGGTCGTGCCGTAGCCCTCGCAGGTGCCACATGGCTGGGAGGTGACGACGTTGCCGAGAAGGCTCCGCACCTGACGCTGCACGTGCCCCGTGCCGCCGCAGATGTCGCAGGTGACGGGCGACGTGCCCTCCTGGCAGCACGAGCCCTGACAGGTCTCGCAGAGCACGGCCGTGTCGACCTCGATGTCGCGGTGCGCACCGAAGACCACATCGCCGAGATCGAGGGTGACCCGGACGAGCGCGTCCTGACCGCGCTCTCGCCGCGATCGCGGACGGGCGCCGCGTCCGCCACCCTGTGACGCGCCGAAGAACGTCTCGAAGATGTCGCCGAAGCCTCCGAAGCCGCCGAAGTTGTTCGCGCCGTCACCTCCGCCCATGTCGTACCGGCGGCGCGACTCCTCGTCGCTGAGCACGTCGTAGGCGTGCGTGACGAGCTTGAACTTCTCCGCAGCCTCCTCCCCCGGATTCACGTCCGGGTGGAGCTGCCGCGCCAGGCGCCGATACGCCTTCTTGATCTCGTCGGTGGAAGCGTCCCGGGACACCCCGAGAACCTCGTAGTGGTCCGCCACAATCGCCTTTCTGCGTGTGATTTCCGTGGGGCCGCGTCAGCGGCCGGCCTCGTCGTCGTCGAGCATGCGCGACAGGTAGCGGGCGACCGCCCGCGCTGCCGCGAGGTTGCTCGGATAGTCCATCCGGGTCGGTCCCATGACGCCGACCCGTGCGGTCCCCGAAGGCGCCGCGTAGTTGCTGGCGACGATCGACGCCTCGCCGAGCCCGAAGGAGGCGTTCTCGGTGCCGATGCTCGCCGCGAGGCCGTGCTCGTCCGGCACCATCTCGCTCATCAGCCGCAGCAGCGTGACCTGCTCCTCGATGGCCTCGAGGAGGGGGTGGATGCTGCCGCGGAAGTCCTGTTCGCGCCGCGCCAGGGTCGCCGCTCCGGCCATCACGAGCCGCTCCTGCCGGAAGCCGCCGAGTTCGTCGATCACGACGCCGGCGAGGGTGCGGAGCACGCGATCCTGCGGCGTCTCCTCCGTGGCGAGCAGCGCCTGAAGCCGGTCGGAGGCCGCCGCGATCGCCTGCCCCGTGATGAGGGCGGACAGCCGCGCGCGCAGCACGGCGAGGTCGGCCTCGTCGATCGCGTCCGGCAGAGCGGTGATCCGCTGCGACACCCCACCGGCGTCCGTCACCAGGACCGTGAGGAGCCGGTTCGGGGCCAGCGTCACGAGCTCCACGTGGGCCACGTGCGCCCGCGCGAACGACGGATACTGCGCCAACGCGACCTGGCCGGTGAGCTGCGTGAGGACGCGGACGGTCCGGACCATCAGGTCGTCGAGGTCGGCCGGGTCGGCGAGGAACGACTCGATGGCGGAACGCTGAGCGGTGGAGAGAGGACGGAGCTGGGCGAGGTGATTGACGAACACCCGGTAGCCCTTGTCCGTGGGGACGCGCCCGGACGACGTGTGCGGAGCCGTGATCAGCTCCTCGTCCTCCAGCTGCGCCATGTCGTTGCGGATGGTCGCGGCCGAGACCCCGAACGAGTGCCGGTCGACGATGGAACGGCTGCCCACGGGCTCGTGCGTCTCGACGTAGTCCTGCACGATCGCGCGGAGGACCTGCAGCCCTCGCTCTGTGACCATGGCTTCCCCTTCCCGCCGACCGGATGCTGGCACTCTGCTGCCCTGAGTGCCAATCCTACCTCCTGCGACCGGGAGATCTCCGAAGGCGGGCAGCGCCGGTGGAGCCGCTCAATCCGTCAGTTCGCGCACGACGGCGTCGGCGAGGAGGCGGCCGCGGAGCGTGAGCTGCATGCGCCCGCGGATCGCCGCCGGCGCATCGATGAGCCCGTCGGCGATGAGGCCGGCGATGCGGTCCCTGTTCCGCTCCGGGACGTCGGTCACCGCGATCCCCTCACGGATGCGGCTGAGGAGGAGGATGCGCTCCAGGGTCCGCGCCTCCGGGTCCGGACGTTCGCGCCCGGCCGCCGGCGAGGACGAGGCGGCCAGTCGCTGCGCGTAGGCCGCCGGGTGCTTGACGTTCCACCACCGGAGTCCGGCGACGTGGCTGTGGGCGCCGGGGCCGAAACCCCACCAGTCGCTCCCCCGCCAGTACGCGAGGTTGTGCCGCGACCGCTGCCCTTCGCTGCGGGCCCAGTTGCTGACCTCGTACCACTCGAACCCGGCGGCGGCGAGGCGCTCGTCCGCCAGCTCGTACATGTCCGCCTGCAGGTCGTCGTCCGGGGTCGGCACCTCACCGCGACGGATCTGTCGCGCGAGCTTCGTGCCGTCCTCGATGATGAGGGCATACGCGGAGACGTGGTCGGACTCCAGGGCGAGGGCGGCGTCGAGCGAGGCCTCCCAGTCGGCGAGGCTCTCCCCCGGTGCGCCGTAGATGAGGTCGACGCTGACTGCGAGTCCTGCCTCCTTCGCCGCGGCGACGGCGGTGCGGACGTTCTCGGGCCGGTGCGTCCGGTCGAGCGCGGCGAGGACGTGCGGGACGGCGGACTGCATGCCGATGGACAGCCTCGTGACCCCCGCTTCGGCGAGGATGCGCGCGACCTCCGGGGTCACGGTGTCGGGGTTGGCCTCGACCGTGACCTCCGCGCCCGGTGCGAGTCCGAACGCCGCGGTGGCCGCTCCCAGCATGCGGGCGAGGTCTCCCGCGGGAAGCAGCGTGGGCGTGCCGCCGCCGAAGAACACCGTGTCCATCGGGCGCAGCGCCCCGGCCTCGTCCAGCACCGTACGCGCGAGGGCGATCTCCCCGATGAGGGTGGACGCGTAGTCCTCCTGCTTCGCCCCGCGGAGCTCACCGGACGTGTACGTGTTGAAGTCGCAGTAGCCGCAGCGCACGCGGCAGAACGGGATGTGCAGGTAGGCGGAGAACGGCGTCTCGGCGGAGATCGGGAGATCGGCGGGGAGTCGCCCGTCCGCGGGCGCCGGCTCCCCGAGCGGAAGTAGTCCCGCCATCACACCGGAGTCGCGTAGAGCGGGGAGATCGCGCGGAGGTAGCGCGCGAACAGCTCGCGACGGCGGCGCTTCATCAGGGCGGGGACGAGCCGATAGAGCAGCGTGTTCGGGGCGTCGAAAGCCCGGACCGTGAACCAGACCTCGTCGTTGTCCTCGCGCCAGTCCACGTCGAACGACTCCTCGCCGCTCACAACGGAGCCCCCGACCGTGCCCAGCACGAAACCGATTCGCCGGGTCTCCTCGGTGACCGAGATCACACGCAGCTCGGAGTCGGCGCGCATGCCGCCGACGCGACCGCGGAGGTGGAGTGTCATGCCCGCGCCCACGAAGGGCATCCCCTCGGCGTCGTAGCGCGGCTCCACATCCCGCTTGCTCGGCGCGATCGGATTGCCCTCGGCGTCGAAGCTCACGCCCGCATAGGCGGGGCCGGGAGCAGGGCGGACGTCTTCCACGGACAGCCCGGCCGCACGCTGCGCCGTCCACGACAGCAGGGCTTCGCCGGCCGTCTGGAAACGCTCCTCGCCACTGCCGATCCGCCAGGATTCCTCCGCCGGGATGCTGCGCTCCGGCGGGTACTGCATCAGATCGGGGGCGTGGGTCGCACCCACGGCCGCATAGTCCACCGTGTCGTCTCGGAAAGTCCCGCGCCGCATGAGATCCAGCCTACTTCGGGTTCCCTGAGCGAACACCCCCCGCGCCGCACGCCGTCACATCCCCGGGAGGGCTGGGCCCCTGATGCTGGGTCCCTGAGCCTGTCGAAGGGTGGGTCCCTGAGCCTGTCGAAGGGTGAGTCCCTGAGCCTGTCGAAGGGTGGGTCCCTGAGAACCGCGCGCTTCGACAAGTTCAGCGGGGTGGGCTACTTCTTGTCCTTGGTCTCGACGTCGCCGGAGAGCGCGGCGATGAACGCCTCCTGCGGAACCTCGACGCGGCCCACCATCTTCATGCGCTTCTTGCCCTCCTTCTGCTTCTCGAGGAGCTTGCGCTTGCGGGTGATGTCACCGCCGTAGCACTTGGCGAGCACGTCCTTGCGGATCGCGCGGATCGTCTCCCGGGCGATGATGCGCGCACCGATCGCGGCCTGGATCGGCACCTCGAACTGCTGGCGAGGGATGAGCTTGCGCAGCCGCTCCGCCATCATCGTGCCGTAGGCGTAGGCCTTGTCCCGGTGCACGATCGAGCTGAACGCGTCGACCTTCTCGCCCTGCAGGAGGATGTCGACCTTGACCAGGTCGGCCTCCTGCTGCCCCGACGGCTCGTAGTCCAGGGAGGCGTAGCCCTGCGTCTTGGACTTGAGCTGGTCGAAGAAGTCGAACACGATCTCACCGAGGGGCATGTTGTAGCGCAGCTCGACGCGCTCCTCGGAGAAGTACTCCATGCCCAGCAGCGTGCCGCGCCGTGACTGGCACAGCTCCATGACGGTGCCGACGTAGTCCTTGGGAAGCAGGATCGCCGCCTTCACCATCGGCTCGGACACCGAGCCGATACGGCCGTCGGGGTACTCGCTCGGGTTCGTCACGGTCACCGTCTCGCCGGTGTCGCTCGTCACGACCTCGTAGATCACGCTCGGGGCGGTGGTGATGAGGTCGAGGCCGAACTCGCGCGAGAGGCGCTCGGTCACGATCTCCAGGTGCAGCAGGCCGAGGAAGCCGCAGCGGAACCCGAAGCCGAGCGCCACGGAGGTCTCCGGCTCGTACTGCAGCGAGGCGTCGGAGAGCTTGAGCTTGTCCAGCGCCTCGCGCAGTTCCGCGTAGTCGCTGCCGTCGATCGGGTAGATGCCCGAGAACACCATCGGCTTCGGGTCCGTGTAGCCGGGAAGCGCCTCCGCCGCGGGCTTGCGCGCGTTCGTGATCGTGTCACCGACCTTCGACTGCCGCACGTCTTTCACGCCGGTGATGAGGTAGCCCACCTCGCCGACGCCGAGCCCCTTGGTCGGAGTGGGCTCCGGGCTCGACACGCCGACCTCGAGGGCCTCGTGGTTCGCGCCGGTGGACATCATCTGGATGCGCTCGCGGGGCGAGAGGCTGCCGTCGACCATCCGCACGTAGGTGACGACGCCGCGGTAGGCGTCGTACACGGAATCGAAGATCATGGCCCGCGCGGGTGCGTCCGCATCCCCCACCGGAGCCGGGATCTCCTCGACGATCCGGTCGAGCAGATCCTCGACCCCCATGCCGGTCTTCCCGGACACGCGCAGCACGTCCTCCGGCTTGCCGCCGATGAGCGAGGCGAGCTCCTTCGCGTACTTCTCGGGGTCTGCGGCGGGGAGATCGATCTTGTTGAGGACCGGGATGATGTGGAGGTCGTTCTCCAGCGCGAGGTAGAGGTTGGCCAGCGTCTGGGCCTCGATGCCCTGCGCGGCGTCGACGAG
Organism: Microbacterium sp. NPDC057658; assembly: GCF_042799975.1. Classification (NCBI taxonomy): domain Bacteria; kingdom Bacillati; phylum Actinomycetota; class Actinomycetes; order Micrococcales; family Microbacteriaceae; genus Microbacterium; species Microbacterium sp. NPDC057658. The sequence goes on from NZ_JBHVHT010000001.1 coordinate 2,500,492, forward strand.
GAGGATGGCGCCCTCGCACGCCGCCAGCGACCGGGACACCTCATACGTGAAGTCGACGTGACCGGGGGTGTCGATCATGTTGAGCGCGAAGACCTCGTCCGGGCCCTGTGCCTGCCCCAGAGCCCACGGCATCCGCACCGCCTGGCTCTTGATCGTGATGCCGCGCTCCCGCTCGATGTCCATCCGGTCGAGATACTGGGCGCGCATGTCCCGCTCCGCGACCACGCCGGTGATCTGGAGCATGCGGTCGGCCAGGGTCGACTTGCCGTGGTCGATGTGGGCGATGATGCAGAAGTTACGGATCTGCGCAGCCGGCGTCGCGGCAGGCTGAAGCGGGGTGAGAGCGCGTGGGGACATGTCCCGTCGATTCTACGGTGAGGGTCCTCATAATCCCCATTCGTGCGTATCGGTGATAGTCTCCCGAAGTTGCCCGGGATCAATCCGTGACACCGGATCCCGTAAGCGATACGACTCCGTCACAGACTCCGTGAGGGCTGTCGCGTCGCGCGGAACGGCGGATGAAACCCGATCATCCGCCCGGCTCAGCGTTGCGTCGGCAGACCCCGAGCGCGTCTGGAGAAGAGAAAGACAAATCCCCCTTGATCAAGTACCTCGCGCGCCGTGCCCTCGGCTGGCTGCTCATGATCGTGGTCGCGACGAACCTCACCTACTTCCTCGCGTGGGGCTTCCTCGATCCGCGCAGCAACTACGTGGGTCGTCGCCCTCCGCTCACCGAAGAGCAGATCGTGAACACCCTCGCTCCCCGCAACCTGAGCGACACCGTCCCGCTAATCGAGCGGTGGTGGACGTGGCTCACCGGCATCCTGCTCCGCTGGGACTGGGGCGTGAGCCCGACGGGCGGATCCGTCAACGAGCAGGTCGCCTACCGCATGTGGGTCAGCGCGGAGCTCGTCCTCGGCGCGACGATCCTCACGACGGTCCTCGGCATCGCGCTCGGCGTGTACACCGCGTCTCGGCAGTACAAGCTCGCCGACCGCATCGGCCAGGCGACGAGCATCATCACCCTGAACATCCCGATCGTCGTCGCGGCGTTCGCGATCGTCCTGCTCGCGATCGGCCTGAACAACGCCACCGGCACCCGCATCTTCTACGTGACCGGTAACGCCAGCCAAGGGGTCGAGGGCTTCTTCCCCACCCTCATAGACGTGCTGCAACACCTGACGCTGCCGACGATCGCGCTGGTGCTCACCGGGTACGCGAGCATCCACTTCCTGCAGCGGTCGCTCCTGCTGGACAACATCAACGCCGATTACGTCCGCACGGCCCGCGCGAAGGGCCTGACCAAGCAGCAGGCCATCCGCAAGCACGCGCTCCGGACATCGCTCATCCCCGTCGCCACGCAGGTCGCCTTCACGATCCCCGCGATCTTCACCGGAGCGGTCCTGACCGAGACGATCTTCGCGTGGAACGGCATGGGCCGGTACTTCATCGAGACCATCACCAAGAACGACATCCACGGAACCGTCGCGATCGCCGCCTTCGGTGCGGTCCTCACGGCGATCGGCGCCATCCTCGCCGACATCGCCGTCGTCGTCCTCGACCCGCGCGTGAGAGTGAGCTGACATGAGCACCGACATGCTCGACCCGACCATCCACCCGGAGCCGGAGACCGCCGGCCCCGAGACCACCCGCGTCGCCACCAAGCGGCTGTCGAAGTGGACGCTGTACTGGCGACGCTTCTCCCGGAACCGCGGAGCCCTCATCGGCCTCGTGATCTTCGTCGTCCTCGTGCTGTTCGCCATCGTCGGGCCCTTCATCGCCCGGTACGACCACATCGAGCTCGACTTCCTGAACCTCAGCACTCCCCCGTCCGCGGAGCACTGGTTCGGCACGAACAACGCCGGAAACGACCTCTTCGCCCAGGTCGCCGTCGGCTTGCAGCGGTCGCTCATGATCGCCATCACCGTCTCCGTCGGCGTCACGATCGTGTCCGCGCTCGTCGGCACGGCCGCGGCCTACTTCGGCGGCTGGACGGAGCGCATCTCGCTCCTGGTCATCCACTTCATGATGGTGATCCCGAGCTTCCTCATCCTCGCGATGATCTCGAACAAGGCCGGCGGCGACTGGCGCGTCATCGCCCTCATCATGATCTTCGTGATCGGGTGGTACTTCCCCGCCCGCGTCATCTGGACGATGGCCCTGTCGCTCCGCGAGCGCGAGTACGTCAGCGCCTCCCGGTACATGGGCGTCGGCGGCATGCGCATCGTGCTCCGCCACCTCCTGCCCAACATCGGCTCGCTCCTCGTCATCAACTTCACCCTCGGCGTCGTCAACGCCGTGGTGACGGAGACGGGCCTGTCCTTCCTCGGCTTCGGCGTCAAGATCCCCGACGTGTCGCTCGGTGCCCTCATCGGCGCCGGCTCGAGCTCGCTGACCACCGCGCCCTGGCTGTTCTACTTCCCGGCGGCGGCGCTGACCCTGCTCACCGTGTCGATGGCGCTCATCGCCGACGGCCTGCGCGACGCCCTCGATCCCACCTCGGCTGCTGGAGGCCGCGCATGACCAACGTCCTCTCCGTCCGCGACCTCAAGGTCAGCTTCGCCTCCGAGGCCGGCCGCGTCGACGCCGTCCGCGGCGTCTCCTTCGACCTGGAAGCCGGCAAGACCCTCGGCATCGTCGGCGAATCCGGCTCCGGCAAGTCCGTGACCTCGCTCGCGATCATGGGTCTCCTCGACGAGAACGCCAAGGTCACCGGCTCGATCACGTACGACGGGCAGGAGCTCGTCGGCATGAGCGACAAGCAGCTGTCGGTCATCCGCGGCAACGGCATGTCGATGGTCTTCCAGGACCCGCTGACCTCGCTCACGCCGGTCTACACGGTCGGCGATCAGCTCATCGAGGCCCTCACGGTCCACCGCGGCCTGTCCAAGAAGGACGCCTGGGACCGCTCCGTCGAGCTGCTCAAGCTCGTCGGCATCACCGAGCCCGAGCGCCGGATGAAGTCCTTCCCGCACGAGTTCTCCGGAGGCATGCGGCAGCGTGTCGTCATCGCCATCGCGATGGCCAACGATCCGAAGCTCATCATCTGCGACGAGCCCACCACGGCCCTCGACGTCACCATCCAGGCGCAGATCCTCGACCTCATCGAGAAGGCGCAGGACGAGACCGGCGCCGCGGTGATCATGATCACGCACGACATGGGCGTGGTCGCCCGCACCGCCGACGACGTGCTCGTGATGTACGCCGGCAAGCCCGTGGAGCACGCGCCCGTGCGCGAGCTGTTCCACAAGACCCGCATGCCGTACTCGATCGGTCTGCTCGGCGCCATCCCCCGCGTGGACAAGGCCGAGAAGGAGCCGCTGACCCCCATCAAGGGCAACCCGCCGCTGCTCATCAACCTGCCGGACGCCTGCCCGTTCGCCGACCGCTGCCCGATCGTCATGGACGCCTGCCGCGCCAAGGAGCCGGAACTGCTCCCCGTGCCGACGGGCTCGGGCGACCTGCACCAGGCCGCCTGCATCCGCGCGCACGAGATCGAGGACGGCGGCCTCCTCGGGGGCCTGCCCGTCTACCCCGTCCGCCCCGTCCCGGAGAGCGACCTCACACGGACGCCCCGCGAGGAGCGGCCGATCACGCTCGAGGTGAAGAACCTCCGCAAGACGTTCCCGTTGGTGAAGGGCGCGTTCCTGAAGCGCAAGGTCGGCGAGGTCCAGGCGATCACGGGCATCAGCTTCGACGTGCGCGAGGGCGAGACGATGGCCATCGTCGGCGAGTCGGGCTCGGGCAAGACGACGACGCTGCTGCAGATCATGGACATGGTCAAGCAGACCGACGGCGACATCGTCATCGCCGGCACCAGCGTCAACGACATCCACAGCCGCAAGGTCGAGCGCGCCCTGCGCCGCGACATCCAGATCGTCTTCCAGGACCCGATGGGAGCCCTCGACCCGCGCATGACGGTGGCCGACATCATCTCGGAGCCGCTCTTCGCGATCGGCACGCCGAAGGAGGAGGCGCACCGGCGGGTGGACGAGCTCATGGACCTCGTCGGGCTCAACCCCGCGCACAGCGACCGCTTCCCGCAGGCGTTCTCCGGCGGTCAGCGGCAGCGCATCGGCATCGCCCGGGCCCTGTCCACGAACCCCAAGATCGTCGTGCTCGACGAGCCGGTCTCCGCGCTCGACGTGTCGATCCAGGCCGGCGTCATCAACCTGCTCGACGAGCTCAAGACCAAGCTCGGGCTGTCGTACCTCTTCGTCGCGCACGACCTCTCGGTGGTGCGTCACATCGCCGACCGGGTGGCCGTGATGTACCTCGGCGAGTTCGTGGAGCACGGCGACGTCGACCAGGTGTTCGACGACCCGCAGCACCCGTACACGAAGGCGCTGCTGTCGGCGATCCCCGTGCCGGATCCCGACATCGAGCGCACCCGCGAGCGGGTGGTCTTCGACGCTGAGACGATGTCGACGAAGCCCGCGACGGTCTGACCCGGATCCCATGCGCGCGTTCCTGGTCACCGTCCGATAACGGTTAGGCGGCATTCACCGCAGCGCCGTGTTCCGGGATACAGCGCGAACTAGTCTTCCCTTTATGAAACGCCGAAAGGCGAAAGGAGCACCATGAAGAACAAGAAGTTGCTGGGGGCGGTCGCGGTCGGCGGCGCCCTCGCACTCGCCCTCGCGGGTTGCGCGAGCGGTTCCGGGAACAACGGCGGCGGAGACAACGGCGGCGAGAAGGTCGAGACCAAGACCGCCGACTACAACCCGCAGGACCGCAGCAACCTCCAGGAAGGTGGCGAGGTCAACTTCCCCATCAACGAGATCCCGGAGCAGCTGAACGGCTTCAACAGCGATGCCAGTGCTGACACCGCTCGCCTGTGGTCGTGGTACATGCCGCAGATCCTCCTGGTCTCGCCGGAGGGCGAGGTCACGAAGAACGACGCCTACCTCGACGCGTACGAGATCGGCGAGGAGGATGGCAACACGACCATCACCTTCACGTTCAAGGACGAGGCGCACTTCAACGACGGCACCGACATGGACTGGACGTCCATCGACGCCACGTGGAAGGCCAACCGCTCCTACGACGAGGGCTTCAACCCGAACGCGACCGACGGCTACAAGCAGATCAAGACCGTCGAGCAGGGTGACACCGCGAAGACCGCCGTCGTGACGTTCGACGGCATCTACGCCTGGCCGTCCATGGCGTTCCTCACGGGTGGCGTCCTGCACCCGGACATCGCCGACCCGGCCGTGTTCAACGAGGCCTTCATCGGCAACATGCACCCCGAGTGGGGCGCCGGCCCGTACACCGTCGACACGTTCGACGCGAACGGCGGCTTCGTCTCGTTCAAGCCGAACCCCGAGTGGTGGGGCAACGCGCCGCTGCTCGACACGGTCACCTTCACGGCCATGGAGCCCGACGCCTCGATCAACGCCTTCAAGAACGGCGAGATCGACATGGTGGGCGCCAACACCAACGACCGCCTGAAGCAGGTCCAGGAAGTGGACGACACCGTCGTCCGCCGCGCACAGCAGACCGCCAAGACGGTCCTGCTCGTCGACGCCGACAAGCCGCAGTTCGAGGACATCGACGTGCGCAAGGCGTTCTTCCTCGGCGTGAACGTCGACCAGCAGAAGCAGATCGCGTGGAACGGCCTCGGCTACGAGGAGCCGGTCGCCGGTTCGCTCAACCTGTACTCGTTCCAGGACGGCTACAAGGACTCGTTCGCCGAAGCCGGTCTGAAGCACGACGTCGAGGGCGCCAAGAAGCTCCTCGACGACGCCGGCTGGACCGAGGGCGAGGACGGCATCCGTGAGAAGGACGGCGAGAAGCTCTCCGTCACCTTCCCGATCTTCGGTGAGGACCCGACCATCGAGGCCCTCGCGAAGTCGCTGCAGGCGCAGCAGAAGGAGATCGGAATCGACCTCAAGATCGATGTCCGTGCCTCCGCCGACTTCTCCAGCGACTTCACCACGAAGAACTGGGACGTCGTCTCGCTCCGCTTCACCGACTCCGACCCGTTCGGCCCGGCCTGGTTCTGCCAGCTCTACTGCTCCGACAGCGGTCTGAACCTGTCGGCGACCGGCACGGAGGAGATCGACCAGCAGATCGCCGACGAGGTCGAGAGCCAGAAGGACGCGGAGTCCTGGACCACCGCGGCGATGGACCTCGAGCCGAAGATCATCGAGCAGACCTGGGGCCTCATCCCGCTGTACAGCGGCCCCTCGATCTACGTGGTCAAGAACGGCCTGGCGAACCTCACGCCGGAGCCCTACGTCGGTCTCGACCTGTTCGGCGTCACGCCGGTCGAGAACGTCGGCTGGGAGAAGTAACATCCTCTGACACCTCGTGTCGAAGCGGGGTCGGTGGTCCATCCACCGGCCCCGCTTTCCTTATGCTGAAGGCGTGACCGTCCAGACCGTCCTCGTGCACGGCATCCGCACGTCGGCCACCATGTGGCGGTCGCAGATCGAGTACCTGGGGGCACGCGGGCTCCCCGTCACCGCCGTCGACCTCCCCGGCCACGGCAGCCGGATGGACGAGGACTTCACCCTCCACGAGGCGCTGCACACGATCGATGCGGCCGTCCGCGCCGCGGCCGAGACGGGCCCCGTGCTGCTGGTCGGCCACTCCATGGGCGGGCTGCTCTCGCTCGCGTACACCGGTGGCGCTGAGCCTCCGCCCGTCGACGGACTCGTCGCCGCCGCATGCACCTCGCTTCCCCGCGGCGCCGGGCTACGCGCGTACCGCCTGTTCGCCCGGGCGGTCGACTCCCTGCCCGACCGTGGCATGTGGCTGACGCAGCGCATGCTCGCCGCGACGATCCCCGAGGAGAATCGCGGAGACTTCGCCGCCGGCGGGTACGCCCTCGACATCCAGGACCAGACGCTGCGCAGCCTCGCCGCCCTGGATGTGGCGGCCGCCGTCCCCCGCATCCAGGTGCCCCTCTGGTTCGTGAACGGCCAGTACGATCAGCTCCGGCTGAACGAACCCCTGTTCCGGCGCCTGGCCCCGGAGGCGGAGCTCATCGTCGTGCCACGGACCACGCACCTGATCACGGCCATGCGCCCGCGGGTGTTCAACGCCGTCCTCTCCCTCGCGATCGCGACGATCGAGCAGCGCACGGCGTCAGGCTGAGAGCACCCGAGGCCGCGCGGCGGCGGTGAGCGCTCCGCCGACGAGCGACAGGACGGCTGCCACGAGGAAGACGAGCCAGAACCCGCCGGCCAGCGCGACGAGCCCCGCCCCGAGCACGGGACCGATGAGCTGTCCGAGGGCGGCGGTGACGTTCACGATGCCGAGGTCGCGCGCGTGATCCTGCTCATCCGGGAGGAGATCGGCTGCGAACGCGAGACCGACCGTCGAGAAGGCGCCGTAGCCGACGCCCATGAGCGCGGCGGCGACCATCGTCATCTCGAAGGTGGGCAGAGCCACGATCACGACGCCCGACGCCGCCTGCACGATCGTGGCCCCCACGGCGAGCCGGCGCCGCTCCCCGGTGCGGTCGGAGATGATCCCGGTGATCACGGAGGCGAGCACCACGAAGACCGTGTAGACGACGATCAGCAGGAGGAGGTTGTCCTGTGCGGTCGTGCTCTCCTGTCCGAGACCGTGGAGGAGGAAGAAGAGGAACAGCGCCGTGCCGAGGGCGTTGCCGATGTTGGTGACGAGCCGGCCCGAGAGCATCCAGGCGAAGTCGCGGTCGCGGAGCGACGCCAGGCGGGGCCGCCCGATGCGCTGGGGACGCAGCGCCTCCGTGCTCGGGGGGTCCGGCAGCAGCAGCGCCGCCGCGACGCCCACCACCGCGATGATGCCGGCGAGGAGCAGATACCCGGCGACGATGCCGAGGCCGAGCAGCACGACCAGCCCCACCCCGAGCACGATCCCGACCGCCTGGCTCGACCCGACCGCGGCGGATGCGGCACCGCGCTGCGTCGTCGGGAGCTGGTCGGCGATGAGCGCGGTGAACGCGGCGGAGGAGACGGCGACGCCGATCGAGACGCCGACCCAGCCGGCGCCGACCGCCCACGGGCCGTCGGCGAATCCGGTGAGGACGAGACAGGCGGCCGTGAGCGCGACCCCTCCCAGAGCCCACGGCCGCCGCCGGTGTGCGCCGGCGCGGGCGCGGTCCGAGAGCGCCCCGGCGAGCGGCCCGGCGACGACGCCGGCGAGGCCACCCACTCCGAGCACGATCCCGGAGGAGACGACGCCGCGGATCCAGTCGTCCTCCGGAGTGTCGAGCTGCAGCGGGAGGAGGAGCTGGACCGGGGTGAGCTGGACGGTCCAGATCGCGAGCCAGGCGAGGGTGAACAGCGACATCCAGCGCAGGCCCGCTCGGTGGGTGCCGAGGCCCGGGGTCGCGCTCATGCGCGTGCCGCCTCGGCGTCTTCGGCTGCGCGCGCACCCGCGATGAGGTCGCGGTACCAGCCGTAGGAGGCCTTCGGGGTGCGCTCCCCCGTCGAGAAGTCCACGTGCACGAGGCCGAACCGCTGCGTGTAGCCGTCCGTCCACTCCCAGTTGTCGAGCAGCGACCAGACCGTGTACTCCTCGACGGGGACGCCGGCGTCGATGGCCTCGCCCACCGCGTCGATGTGCGCGGAGAGGTAGGCGATCCGATCCGTATCCTCCACAGGGCCGGCGACGTCGGGCTCCGGGAAGGATGCCCCGTTCTCCCCGATGATGATCGAAGGCATGCTCGGGTGGCGGCGGTGCAGATCGATCAGGAGGTCGCGCAGCGCGGACGGCATGATCGGCCACTCGGGACCGAACCCGGTGACGGGCACTCCGGGAGTCGGAACGATCTCGAACGGGATGTCGTCCTCGGCGGCGGCGGCGGTGACCGTGGTCGGGTTGTAGAAGTTCACGCCGTAGAAGTCGATCGATCCCGCGATGCGTGCGAGGTCGTCACCGAGGACGGGCAGCGGCGGGAGCCCGAGGACCTCCAGGTCCGGTGTCGTCCCGGAGAGGAGCGGCTCGCTGAACAGCCGGTTGTGCAGGAGGTCGTACACCGCGGCCGCGGCCTGATCCTCCTCGGTGTCCCGCAGCGGCAGGACCCAGGTGTGGTTGTTGACGAGTCCCACGCTCGCCGCGCCACGGGCATGCAGCGCCTCGGCGGCTCGGGAATGGGCGAGCAGCTGGTGATGTGCGGTCGGAAGGGCGCCGTAGAGGAGCTGCCTTCCGGGTGCGAGCGCGCCGACGGCGTAGCCCTGCAGAGTGGTCATCGCGGGCTCGTTCAGCGTGTACCAGGACGACACCCGGTCTCCGAGGCGTGCGGCGACGAGGGCGGCGTACTCGCCGAAGCGCTCGACGGTATCGCGGGCCAGCCAGCCGCCGTCGGCCTCGACAGCGCTCGGCAGCTCCCAGTGATAGAGGGTCGGGAACGGGGTGACGCCGGCCGCCAGCAGACCATCGACGACGCGCGCGTAGTGGTCCAGCGCCGCGACGTTCCCGGGGCCGCGTCCGTCCGGCTGCACGCGCGCCCAGGGGATCGAGAACCGATACCGATCGAGCCCGAGACCGGCCACCAGGGCGAGGTCATCCGCCACGCGGCGATAGCTGTCGCAGGCCGGCTCCGCCGTCGAGCCGTCCCGGATGCGTCCCGGCTTGGCGATCTCGTCGTCCCAGATCGACCGGCCCGCGCCGTCGGCGCGGCGGGAACCCTCGATCTGGACGGACGAGGTGGCGGCGGACCAGCGGAGCCGCGCACGCGCGGCCGGGTCGGTGCTGAGGGGGGTCATCGGGCTCCTGACGTCGTCGTCGTTGTGGATGATTCTGCACCCGGTCCCACCTCCCGCGCGACGGCGTCTCGCCCGAGTGGCGTCGTTTCGCACGATCCCGCCCGGTACTGGTAGACTCGACTCTTGGCTTGCGTGTGGGTTCTTCCCTCACGACCGCCGTGCAGCAGCCCTCTTCTGCTGCCGGCACTCCGAATCACTCCTGTACAGAAAGCGTCCACACGTGGCAAACATCAAGTCGCAGATCAAGCGCAACAAGACCAACGAGAAGGCTCACGAGCGCAACAAGGCCGTGAAGAGCGAGCTGAAGACTCTCGTCCGCCAGACCCGCGAGGCCGTCGCCGCCGGCGACAAGGCCGCCGCCGAGAAGAGCCTGAAGAAGGCCTCGGTCAAGCTCGACAAGGCCGTCAGCAAGGGTGTCCTGCACAAGAACCAGGCGTCGAACCGCAAGTCGGCGATCGCCAAGCAGGTCTCGGCTCTCTGAGCTTCTGACTTCCGAAGGCCCGTCTCCTCGTGAGGCGGGCTTTCTGCTTTCCCGGGAGGCGGGTGCCCTAGCCTCCGAACGGCTCACGGGTGGCGATGACCGTCACCATGCGCTCGAGCGCGAAGATGGGGTCGCGCGCCGCACCCTTGACCTCGGCGTCGGCGCGCGCGGTCGCCTGGATCGCCATCCCCAGGGAGCGCTCGTTCCAGCCCGCCAGGTCGCGACGCGCGCGGTCGACCTGCCAGTCCTTCATTCCGAGGCGCTGGGCGAGCTGTCTGCTGGGCTCACGGTTGCCGGCGACGCGCGCCATCGTGCGCAGCTTCATCGCGAACGCGGCGACCATCGGCACCGGGTCCGCGCCGGAGGACAGGGCATGGCGGAGCGCCACGAGAGCCTCGCCGTAGCGTCCGGCGATGGCGGTGTCGGCGACGACGAATGCCGACACCTCGACCCGGCCGCCGTAGTACTTCGTGACGACCTCTTCGGTGATGTCGCCCTCGACGTCGCCGATGAGCTGCTGACAGGCGGCGGCGAGCTCGGTGAGGTCGTCGGCGAAGGCCGAGACGAGCGCTCGGAGTGCCGGCGGGGCGATGCGCTTCTTCGCCGCCTTGAACTCCCCCGCCGCGAAGTCGACCCGGTCGCCGTCGCGCTTGATGGCGGGGCACGCGATCTCGATCCCGCCGCCCGTCCCCGCGCGCAGCGCATCGAGGAGCTTCTTCCCGCGGACGCTGGCGCCCGTGTGGCGGAGCACGACCGTGGCCCCCTCCTGCGGGTTCTCCAGATACCCGATGGCCTCCTGGAGGAAGGCGTCAGAGCACTTCTCCACGCCGGACACGCGAACCAGGCGCGGTTCTCCGAACAGCGACGGCGAGGTCAGGGAGAGCAACGTGCCGGGAGCGTAGTCGTCGGCACGGACGTCGCTGACCTCGAGCGCCGGATCCTCCGCACGGAGGTAGTCGCGCACCCCGGCGATCGCGCGCTCGGCGCAGACCTCTTCCGGGCCCGAGACGAGCACCAGCGGCGCGGGGTGCGGCTCCCGCCACGACACCTGCGGGATCTTCGTGGCCTTCGCGCCGCCGCGGGAGGGAGGACGGGAAGCTGCCATGGGACCAGCCTACCGGCGGTGTCGGACACCCGACTCAGGGCGGCGCGACATCGGTCCAGACGCGGAGGGCATGGTCCTCGATGCCGAGCAGGGTGCGACCGTCGCGGTCGGTGCGGTAGACGTGCGCGCCGAGAGCCGACAGCAGCTCCAGGGTCTCCCGACGCGGGTGTCCGTAGTCGTTGCCCGCGCCGACCGTGATGAGCGCCACGCTCGGCTGCAGAGCCTCGTACAGAGCGGGCTCCTGATCAGTGCTCCCGTGGTGGGCGACCTTGACCACGTCGTATCGTGTCAGCGGCGTATCGCGGAGCAGCGCGCGTTGCGGGGCCGCGGAGAGGTCGCCCAGCAACAGGGCGCGCGGCACTCCTCCCCCGGCGAACTCGGTGACGACGCTCGCATCGTTGCCCGGCGGGAAGGCGACGCTGTCCTTCCTCGGCCAGAGCACCCGCCACGATGCTCCGCCGAGAGTGCCCCGGTCTCCGGCACCGACCGCGCGGAGGGCCGCGCCCGCCCGCGCCAGGCCATCGAGCACGCGCGCATCGGCATCGTCGGCGGGTGGTCCGTGCAACACGGTGTCCACTCGCCCTTCGAGCACGGCCGCACCACCGACGTGGTCCGCGTCGAAGTGCGTGAGCACGAGCAGGTCGATGCGGTCGATGCTCAGCGAGCGGAGGCAGGCGTCGAGCGCCCCGGGGTCCGGACCGGTGTCGATGAGGGCGATCGCGTCCTGCGAACGCACCAGGATCGCGTCGCCCTGGCCCACGTCGCACGCGGCGATCGCCCACCCGTGCGGCGTCACCAGCGGGGCGAGCGGACCGTCGACCAGCACGCGGGAGGCGCCAATGGACGCCACGGCGATGAGAACGCCGGCCGCCACGCATCGGACGATGGTGAGGACGCCGCCGGACATCGAGGGCCCCGGCCGACGAGACCACACCGTCACGACGTCCGGGCGCGTGACGTCCCGTAGGCGCGGCCTTCCGCGGCAGCACACGATGGCGATCGCGACGCTCACCAGCGCGACCAGGGCAGCGCTGCCGAGCCCCGCGGGGAGGAGCACCTGAGCGCCGGGGAGCCCGGAAGTGACATGCGCGACGGTCGCGATCCACGCAGATGGCAGCCAGGCGCACGCGGTGAGCAGATCCGCGACGGGTGGGAGAGGCGCAGCGAGACAGGCGACGAGCCCGATCACCGTGGCGACCGGCGCGGCCGGCTCGGCGAGGAGGTTCGCGACGACCGAGACGAGCGACTGCTGCCCCGCGAACAGCGCGATGACGGGCGCGCACGCGAGCTGCGCCGCCAGAGGGACGGCGATCGCGAGGGCCAGCGGACCGGGCAGCCAGCGAGCAATTCCGTTCGCCAGCGCCGGGGCGAGCAGGATGAGGGCCCCGGAGGCCACGGCGGACAGCGCGAACCCCGGCGTCGATGCGAGCCAGGGATCGGCGACGAGGAGCGCGCCCACGCACAGGGCCAGGATCCCGGCGCCTGCGCTCGGCCGCCCGACGAGGATCGACAGCATGCCTGCCGCGGCCATCGTGGCGGCCCGGATGACGCTCGGCTCCGGCGTCACGAGCACGACGAAGGCCGCCAGCGCGAGGGCCGCGAGCACGACCCGCAGCGCTCGCGTCCCGCCGCTCAGCGCCGCGATCGCGAACACCGCGGCGACCACGATCGCGCAGTTCGCCCCGGACACGGCGGTGAGGTGGCTGAGGCCGCTCGTACGCATGTCGGCGTCGACTGCGGCAGGCACAGCGGTCGTGTCGCCCACCGCCAGCCCCGGAAGGAGCCCGGCGCCGGGTTCCGGGAGCCGCGTCGCGCGCTCCACGAACGACCGGCGGAGGTCGGCAGCGAATCCGAAGACGCCCGGTGCGGACCGTTCCACCGTTCCCGCGGTGACGAAGACGACGAGGGCCGCCCGCTCCCCCGCATCCGTTTCCGCACTCTCTCCGGTCACCCGCACCTGCGCACCGAGGACGAACCCCTCCCCTTCCTCGATGCCGATGCGCACCGGACCGGCCGCCGGCGCCACGGCCCCGGGCGCACCGATGCCGCTCAGCTGCACGTCCATCCACAGACGCCCATCGCGTCCCACGGACGCCGACGACGCGACTTCACCGACCGCTTCGACGGCTCTGCCTCCCCACGCGTGCACGGCGTCACGGCCCGCGGACTGTGCGAACACGGTGAACGCCACGGCCGCCGCCGTCGCGAGAACCACGATGACCAGTCCCCCGATCGTCGCGACTGCGCGGCGCCGGATCGCCAGAGCGGCGCCGATGATCCCCGCGGCCGCCAGGCATCCACCCGCCACCCACGCCGCCGCTCCCGGCACGAACACGCAGACCAGGGCCACACCCCAGGCACCGACCGCCACCGGCAGTAGGCGCAGATCGCCCGTCACGCCGATCCCTTCTCGGGCCCCAGGGACGAACGCTGCCTCTCATGCATCGGATCACCCTAGAGTCGCGCCGGCGCCCACTCCGCCCGCCGCGACCGCCGCCGCACGAGCGGAGGACAACGACCCCGGAGGTCAGGGTGTGGAGGAGCACTTCTCCGATGAGGAGACCGCCGGCGTCGGACGCGGTGACGACCTCGTCGGAAGCGATTGAGTAGCCTGGGTACTGGCGCGCGGCGGACGCTGCCGCGACGAGGAGGAGAGCGTATGAGTGTCCCGGCTGGGTGGTACGACGATGGTTCCGGGCGCCAGCGGTGGTGGGACGGAGCACGGTGGACCGACGCCTACGCTCCCCCTTCGGCTCCGACGAATCCCTCGCTGCCTCATCCCGAGGCGCCGACATACGGGTCGGCCGCCCCGGCGCAACAGGTCCCTGACGCTGCTTCTCGGCCGACGCCGGTCCTCGGGTTCATCGGGCTGGGCCTGGCCGTCCTCGGCGCCGTTCTCGCCTTCATCCCCGTGTTGTTCGTGGTCGGCGCGGTGATCCTGTTCGCCGGGTTCGTCGTGTCGCTGATCGGGTTGTTCACGAAGAACCCCGCGAAGTGGCCGTCGATCGTCGGCATGGTCGTTTCGGTCGTCGGCGCCGTGATCGGGGTCATCGTGCTCATCGTGTCGCTCGTGCTGGCCTCGTCGGCGCTGAACGACTCGTTGCCCGCCGAAAGCGCGCCCCCGGCCAGCGCCCAGCCATCGGACCCGCCGAGCAGCGCCAGTGAGAGCCGTCCGACACCTGAGGAGATCGGCGCGTCCGCGGAGGAGATCAACCGGTCGAACGGCCTGACCACCTATGACGATATGCCGGACTTCTATCCCTGCGTCGGGCAGTACGTCTACGACTCCGCGTTGTCCGATGAGAGCGTCCAGCTCCTGGTCGACGGACGCGATCCGCTCGAGTCCGAGCGGGAGCTGGCGACCCAGGTGATCACGGATGCCACGCTGACCTGCGATCCCCAGGGGTAGGCGACTCTCACACGCGCACCCCGTCTCGCAGCCCCTCCAAGACCTTCTCCCCGATCCCCGGCACCGCCAGGAGATCGTCGACCGTGCGGAACCGACCGTTGTCCTCGCGCCACGCGACGATGCGCTCGGCCAGCGCCGGTCCGATTCCCGGGAGCTCTTCCAGAGCCGCCTGATCCGCGGTGTTCAGATCGACGGTCCCGTCTCCGGATGGCGGCGCCGACGGGTCGGCGACAGCACCCACGACCGGAACCAGGATCTGCTCACCGTCCTCGACCCGGCGGGCGAGATTGACCCCCGCGAGTTCGGCGGCGTCCGTCGACCCGCCGGCGGCCGCGAGAGCGTCGACGACCCGGGAGTCGGCGCGCAGGACGTACAGGCCCGGGCGCTCGACCGCCCCGAGCACATGCACGTAGATCTCCGCGGGCGCGGGCTCGACCGACGCCGAGCTCTCCGCGAGCGGAACCGCCTCGACGGACGACGGTTGACCCCGCACCAGCCCGAGGCCGACGGCCGTGGAGAGCGCGACGATCGCCAGCACGACCGCCGCGCCGAGTCCGAGGCGGAGCCTCCGACGGGGCGGAGGAGGTGGAGGCGGGGACGAGGTCATCCGGTCACCCTAAGCTCCGCGCCCACCGCCTCCCGGCTCCGGACACAGCGACCGTGGAGAGACGCTCAGACGGGACTCGTCGTGGAGGACGGCCGTTCCCGGTCGCGACGTGATCCGGGCATCATCCCTTCGCACCGGGGGAGGCGGAACCGCGGAGCACGCCGAGGACTCAGCCCTTGACGACGATGCTGACGATCTTCGGGGCCCGCACGACGACCTTGACGATCTCCCGATCGCCGATCGACCGGATGACGCGCTCATCGGCGCGCGCCAGCGCCTCGAGCTCGGCCTCGCCGATGCGTGCCGGCACCTCGAGCTGCGCGCGGACCTTGCCGCCGATCTGCACGACCGCGGTGACGGTGTCCTCGACGAGCAGCGCCGGATCGGCGGAGCGCCACGACACGAGGCCGACGGACGGCTCGTGTCCCAGGATCTCCCACATCTCCTCCGCGGTGTGCGGGGCGATGAGGTCGAGCATGACGGCGATGGTCTCCGCCGCCTCACGGACGGCGGGGTCGGCAGCACCGGCAGCGCCGTCGATCGTCTTCCGGGTCACGTTGACCAGCTCCATCAGACGGGCGACGAGCACGTTGAACTTCGTCTGCTCGACCAGCGCGGGCGCCTCGGCGAGCAGCTTGTGCGTCGCACGGCGCAGCGCCGCGTCGCCCCCGTCGAAGACGACGTCGACGGGGCTGGCGACCTCGTGCGCGATCCGCAGGGCGCGCGCGAGGAACTTCTGCGCACCGGTGGTCGACACGTCTGCCCAGTCCTTGTCGTCCTCCACCGGACCGGCGAAGGCCAGACCGACGCGGAGCGCGTCGGCACCGTGGGCGTCGAGCTCCTCCTGGAACAGCACCAGGTTGCCCTTGCTCTTCGACATCTTCTGTCCGTCGAGCAGCACCATGCCCTGGTTGATCAGGTTGGAGAACGGCTCGGTGAAGTCGATCAGCCCCATGTCGAAGAGCACCTTGGTGATGAAGCGTGCGTACAGCAGGTGCAGGATCGCGTGCTCGACACCGCCGATGTACGAGTCCACCGGGGCCCAGCGCGCCGCCTGGGCCGGGTCGAACGCCACCGTGTCGCTGTTCGGCGACAGGAACCGGAGGAAGTACCAGGAGCTGTCGACGAAGGTGTCCATCGTGTCCGGATCGCGCAGCACCGGGTCGCCGGTCTCCGGATCCGTCGTGCGCACCCAGCTCTCGGCGCCGCCCAGCGGGGACGTCCCCTTCGGCTTGAGGTCGAGGCCCTCGACGCTCGGCAGCTTGACCGGCAGCCGGTCCTCCGGCACCGGGACGATGCGGCCGTCCTCGGTGTGGAGCATCGGGATCGGCGTGCCCCAGAACCGCTGACGCGAGATCAGCCAGTCGCGCAGGCGGTAGTTCTTCGCCGCCCGGCCCGTCCCCGTGGCCTCCAGCTGCTCGATGGCGCGTGCGATCGCGTTGCGCTTCGACAGTCCGTTCAGCGGACCGGAGTTGATCATGCGCCCCTCCCCGGTGAGCGCGACGCCGGTCTTCGCCGGGTTCTGCTCGTCGAGCGCGGCGTCGGCGTCGATCGGGACGCCGTCCTCGTCCACCTCGATGACCGGCATGGCACCGGTGACCGGAGCGGTGGTGTCGACGACGACCTTGACCGGCAGGTCGAACGCGCGTGCGAAGTCGAGGTCGCGCTGGTCGTGTGCCGGGACCGCCATGACGGCGCCGTGCCCGTAGTCGGCCAGCACGTAGTCGGCCGCCCAGATCGGCAGCTTCTCGCCGTTGACCGGGTTGATCGCGTAGCGGCCCAGGAACACGCCCGTCTTGGGACGGTCGGTGGACTGCCGATCGATGTCGGTGGTCTTCTGCACCTCGGCCAGGTAGGCCTGGAAGCGCTCGCGCACCTCGGGCTCAGCGTCCGCCGCGATCTCGGCGGCCAGGTCACCGTCGGGCGCCACGACGAAGAACGTCGCACCGTGCAGGGTGTCGGGGCGCGTCGAGAACACCGTCACCGGCTCCTCGCGCCCCTCGATGCGGAAGTCGACGTCGGCGCCGACGGAGCGGCCGATCCAGTTGCGCTGCATCTGCAGCACCTTGTGCGGCCAGAACCCCTCGAGCTGGTTCAGGTCGTCGAGCAGGCGGTCCGCGTAGTCGGTGATGCGGAAGTACCACTGGGTGAGCTTCTTCTTGACGACCTCGTAGCCGCAGCGCTCGCAGCGCCCGTCCACGACCTGCTCGTTGGCCAGCACCGTCTGGTCGTTCGGGCACCAGTTGACCGGGCTCTTCTTCCGGTACGCCAGGCCCCGCTCGTACATCTTCAGGAACAGCCACTGGTTCCAGCGGTAGTACTCGGGGTCGGACGTGTGCAGCACCCGGCTCCAGTCGAACGAGACGCCGTACTGCTGGAAGCCCACCTTCTGCTGCGCGATGTTCTGGTACGTCCACTCGCGCGGGTCGGCGCCCTGGCGGATTGCGGCGTTCTCCGCCGGCAGCCCGAAGGAGTCCCACCCGATCGGGTTCAGGACGTTGTGGCCCCGGTGACGCCAGAAGCGGGCGACGATGTCGGAGTAGAGGTAGTTCTCCGCGTGCCCCATGTGCAGGTCGCCGGAGGGGTACGGGAACATGGCCAGCACGTAGCGCCGCGGCCGGGTGTCGTCGTCTCCGCCCGTGAGGAACGTCTCGTGCTCCGCCCAGTACTTCTGCCACTTGGCCTGGATGGCGTGCGGCGAGGAGAACTCCTCGTCGACGGGAGCGGTGGACATGTTCTCGGACAACGAACGCACGACCAATCTGAAGGGAAAAACGGGATCAGTTCAGGATATCGGAACGCCAGGTGGCGGGCATTTCCGCGCCCAGCGCCGCGAGCGGGGCTCGGGCCTTCGTGGCGACCTCACGCACCTCGGCCGCGGGCACCGATCCCCACGTGATCCCGCCACCGGCGCCGACGAACGCCGCCTCCTCGTCCACGACGATGCTGCGGATGACCATCGCGAGATCAAGAGCACCGTCGACGCCGATGTAGCCGAAGCAGCCGGCGTAGATGTCGCGAGGGGCGCCCTCGAGGTCGCGCAGCTGTGTCATCGCCGACAGCTTCGGTGCTCCGGTCATGCTCCCGGCGGGGAACGCCGCCTCCAGCAGCGCCCCGACCGTGATCCCCTCCGCGGCCGTGCCGCTGACCGTGCTGACGAGCTGATGCACGGCCGGATAGCTCTCGACCTCCCAGAGACCGTCGACCCGGATCGACCCCGGGACGCACACCCGGGAGAGGTCGTTGCGCATGAGGTCGACGATCATGACGTTCTCGGCCCGCTCCTTCGGATCCGCGGCGAGCTCTGCGGCGAGCGCGGCATCGGTCGCGGCATCGGCGCCCCGAGGACGCGTGCCCTTGATGGGACGGGTGCGGATGACCCCACCGCCGGCGTGGAGGAACTGCTCAGGGCTGGCACTGAGGAGCGCACGTCCCCCGATCCGCAGGAATCCCCCGTGGTGCGCCGGCGTCGCCGCCCGGAGCCGCTCGTACACGGCGACGGGGTCGTGGGCCCCGGGCACGGTGAACCGCGTCGTGAGGCAGAGCTGGTAGGCGATCCCGGCGTGGATGAGGTCGCGGCAGCGGTCGATGAGCTGCTCGTACGCGGCGGGTGTATGGCGGGCCTCGGCGACGTGTCGGTCTTCCACCGCCCGCGGCGCCGGCACCTCGGGGCCGGCGTCGCGAAGAAGAGACTGCAGCCAGCGCTCCGCCTCACCGGTCTCCTCCTCCGGCGCCAGCAGCCACAGGCGGTGCGCGGCGTGATCGACCGCCACGGCCGTGGTCACGCGCAGCCACGTCCGGGCTTCCGGCTCCGGGTCGATGGCGACCGGAGCTCCCGCGCGCGCGGCTCCGCTCTCGTAGTCGCGCCAGCCGACCCATCCCCCGCGGAACGGCGGCATCCCGGCCTCGACGGACCCGGCATCCAGGCGCACGTCCTCCGGAAGCGGTTCCGCGACCCCGGTGCCGAGGAAGCTCCATCCCTCGACGGCGTCAGCGCCCGCATCGAGCCAGAACACGTCCGCCTGCTGCTGCGCGAGCACCCGGAAAAGTCGCTCCGGCGCCGCCCAGGACGGCAGGGCTCGGGGGGTCAGGCGGTCGGGCACCTTTCCAGCCTAGGACCGGGCTGCTCCCGTATCCTCATGGGGTGGACGACCTCCTGCTCTGGCTCCTCGACACCGTGCAGTCGATCGATCCGGTCACGCGCACCTTGGTCGCAGGTCTCGCCGTCATGCTGGAGACGAGCATCCTCATCGGCCTCATCGTCCCCGGCGACACGATCGTCATCATCGCCTCGATGGGCGTCGCCACTCCCCTCGAGGGCATCGCGATGGGCGTGGCCGTCGTCGTCGGCGCCCTCATCGGCGAGAGCGTCGGCTTCTGGCTCGGCCGCTGGCTGGGCCCCTACATCCGTGCCTCCTGGCTCGGACGGCGGATCGGCGAGCACAACTGGGTGCGCGCGGAGAACTACCTGGCCCGACGCGGCGGCATCGCCATCTTCCTCTCCCGTTTCCTCCCCGTCCTCCATTCCCTCGTCCCCCTCACGGTGGGGATGAGCGAGTACCCATACCGGCGCTTCCTGGCCTGGACGACCCCGGCCTGCATCATCTGGGCCTCGGCGTACGTGAGCGTCACCTCGCTGGCGGCCGGGAGCTTCCGCGAGCTCGTCGACCGCGTGCACTTCGCGGGCTACCTCTTCGTCGGGGTCATCGCCCTGTTCCTCGTGCTCGCCTACCTGGGCAAGCGGCTGCTGCACCGTCTCGAAGCTCGTCATCTGGAGGCCCCGGCGGCGGAGTCCGACGCCGACGTGAAAGACTGAGGCAATGGCCCCCGCACCCCCGGCGCCCAGGATCCACTGGTTCGCCCGTCTCGAGCACCGCCTGCACGTGTGGCGCGAGGGACGAGCGCGCCGCCGCGGCCGGAGCGCCACCGTGCTGCCCTTCCCGGGCTACGGCGGCCCCGGGTGGGTCCGTGTGCTCGGTCGCGTGCTGATCGTCCCGCCGCAGCGCCGAGGCCGCGACGGGGAACCGGCGAGCATCCGCGGCTGGCGCAGCTTCGTCGGCATCCCGGTGGGTTTCGCCTCGGTCGACGTTCATGTCGGCGACAGCACACATCGGGTGGTCGCCGACCGCGGCGGCGTCATCGACACCGTCATCCGCGCCGACCTCGAACCCGGCTGGCAGACCTTCACGATCACCGTCGAGGGACAGGAGCCGATCGAGGCGCGCGCCTTCGTCGTCGCGGAGAGCACCCGGTTCGGCGTCGTCTCCGACGTCGACGACACGGTCATGGTCACGGCGCTCCCCCGGCCCTTCATCGCCTTCTGGAACTCGTTCGTCGTCGACGAGCACGCCCGCATCCCGGTCCCGGGGATGGCCGTGCTGCTCGACCAGCTGCTCCGGCAGCACCCGGGGGCCCCGATGGTCTACCTTTCCACCGGCGCCTGGAACGTCGCCCCCACGCTGTCGCGGTTCCTCGGTCGTCACCTCTTCCCCGCCGGCTCGCTGCTACTGACCGACTGGGGCCCCACGCACGATCGCTGGTTCCGCAGCGGGCGCGACCACAAGCTCACGAACCTCCGGCGACTGGCCACCGAGTTCCCCGACGTCAAGTGGCTCCTGATCGGCGACGACGGCCAGCATGACGAGGCGATCTACACGCAGTTCCAGGAGGAGCACCCGGATTCGGTCGCGGGTGTCGCGATCCGGCGGCTGCTGCCTGCCGAGGCGGTGCTCGCCGGCGGCCGTGCCGAGATGGAATCCCATGACGCGGACGAGGTGCCGTGGGTGAGCGCCGAGGACGGCGCGGGCCTGCGCGACCAGCTCGGCGACGCCGGCATCCTGCACTGACATGATCCTCACCCGTGACGACTGGCTTCGGCGCGAGGACGCGCATCGGGAGCGGGCCGACGCGCTGACCGCCTCGCACCGAGACCGTGTGGCGCGCGGCGAGAAGCACCCGGTGTGGGACTTCCTCTTCACCTACTACGGCTACAAGCCCGCGCAGCTCCGCCGCTGGCATCCCGGAGCGGGTGTGGAGCTGGCGGACGCGTCCGAACGAGCGGCCTGGCGCTGGTACGCCCCCGGGACGACACCGGACGGCGTGACGCCGGATGCCGAGCGCTTCGCCGCCGAGAAGCCCGAGCTCGCTCGCCTCGTCTCGCTGATGCTGCGCCGTACCGGTTCCCGGCCCGGGCAGTTCGGCTGCTTCGGTCTGCACGAATGGGCGATGGTCTACCGCGCCGCAGAGCATCGGCATGCCGTCCCCCTCCGGCTGGGGCAGGCGGGCACGGATGCCGTGGTGGAGGCGCACGATCTCCGCTGCACGCACTTCGACGCCTTCCGGTTCTTCACTCCGGAGGCGGTGCCTCGCAACCGGGCGGCGTTGACGAGAGAGGATCAGCCCCTCCTCGAACAGCCCGGCTGCCTGCACGCCGGCATGGACCTGTACAAGTGGGCGATGAAGCTCGGCCCGCTCGTTCCCGGAGAGCTGCTGCTGGACGCGTTCGAGCTGGCGCGCGACATCCGGCTGCTCGACATGCAGGCCGCCCCGTACGACCTGTCGGCGTGGGACGTCGAACCGGTACGCATCGAGACGCCGGAGGGCAAGGCCGAGTACGTCCGGCGCCAGCGTGGTTTCGCGGACCGCGGCGCCGCCCTCCGCGCTTCCCTCCTCACCGCCTGGCTCGGCCCGGACGAGCGCGCCGCCGCCTGAGCGTCAGCCGGCGGCGCAGTCCCCGCAGACGCCCCACGACGACGACGCTGCGGCGAGCTGCAGACGCAGGGTGAGCACCCGGGTCGCCGCGTCCTCCAGCCGCTCGGCGGGCAGCGTCCCGGCGTCGACCGTCGCGGCGATCCCCGCGGCCATGTCGGTCGCGGTCTGCGCGGTGGACCCCGCGATCATGAGCACGAGGTCGTTGCCGGCCGCGACTGCGGCGACACCGTTCGCGACCGGGTCGGCGTACGCCGGGTCCCCCGAGGACAGCAGCATGCCGAGGTCGTCCGTCACGGCCACGCCCTCGAAGCCGAGCTCCTCCCGCGCGATGCGATGCCACTCCGCGGAGAGCGACGCCGGTCGGGAGTCCACGGCGGTGTACGCGAGATGGCCGTACATGAGCACCGAGGCACCGGCGTCGATACCGGCGGCGAACGGGACGGCGTCCGTTTCGCGCCAGGCGGCCTTCGTCATGCCGGTGCTCGGGATCGCGTGATGGGAGTCGCCGGGCGCCGCTCCGTGCCCGGGGAAGTGCTTGAGCGTGGACGCGACGAAGCGCTCCTGGGCCGTGGTCGCCGCCGCGGTGCGGTCGGCGGCATTCTTTGGATCGGTGCCGAGTGCCCGCCCGAAGATGAACGAGCCGGGGTCGGAAGGGACGTCGGCGACCGTGCCGAAGTCGACGGTGATCCCCGCGCGGGCGACGAGCGCGCCGCGGGCCGCGAAGGCTGCCGAGGTCTCGGCGACCGGACGGCTCTTCAGGGTCGTCGACGCCGGGAAGGTGTCCCAGGGCAGGCGCGAGACGATGCCGCCCTCCTGGTCCACGGCGATGAGCGGCGGGAGGGCGGGGTCGACGGTCAGCGCGGCCGTCAGCGCGCGGAGCTCTTCCTCCGTGGCCGGGATGTTCCCGCCCATGAGGATGAATCCGCCGAGCCCCGACTGCATATAGGCACGCAGCACCGCCGGATCGGTCCCGCCGATGTGTCCCATCACGATGGACGATGCCTGCTCCGCGGTACTCATGTCCGCGACGAGAGCGGCGGCCTGCTGTCGGAGCTCGCCGGGCTCTGCGGCCTGCACCGATACCGCCTCAGCGGGCTCCGTGCTGGACTGGGCAGCCGCCGACGCGCAGGCACCTCCCACGAGGACGATCAGGACGAGCGCGGCGGCGGCACCTCGCCGTGCCCGGCGCCCGAGGGACCGACTCCACTTCATCGCCCTCAGCGCGCGAGCGCCTCGGCGATCGGCACCGAGGTCTCCTCGTCGCCGTTGCCGAAGCGGATCGTGCGCCCGATCGTGCCCGGGTCCTCCAGGGTCGCGACGATGACCGCCGCGACGTCGGCGCGGGAGACCTCGCCGCGCCCCTCCGGATCGATGCGGATGCGACCGGTCGGGTCATCGAAGGTCAGCGTGCCGGGGCCGAGGATCGTCCCGTCGAGGTCGGAAGCGCGCAGGTGCTCGTCTGCGGCCCACTTCGCGTCGGCGTACGGGAAGAAGGAGTCGTCCTCCGGGACGCCGTGATCGGCCGTGGAGCCGATCCACGACACCATGACGTAGCGCCGCACGCCCGCGCGCTCCGCCGCGTCCATGGTCCGCTCCGCCGCGTCGCGGTCGACGGCGTAGGTGCGCTCCGGGCTCCCGCCTCCGGCACCCGCCGACCACACCACGGCATCGTGTCCGCGGATGATCTCGGTGAGGGCGTCGACGTCCATGGTCTCGATGTCGGCGACGAGCGCGATCGCGCCGCCGTCCTCCACCTCCGTCACGTGATCGGGGTTCCGGATCACCCCCGTGACCTCGTGACCGCGGGCGACGAGGAGCGGGGCGAGCAGCAGGGCGATGCGGCCGTGGCCGCCGAAGACGAGGATGCGCGACATGTCTTCACCCTACGCGCCCCGACTGACGTCAGCCCGGGCTCTGCGAACTGTCGATGACGAAGGCCTGCGGATGCGAGGGGAGGTACCGCACGACGACAGGCGTCCCGGTCGGGATCCACGCGTCACGGTCCGGGTACACGGCGGGGGTGAAGAAGTCGCTCTCCAGCGTGTACTCGGTGCCGTCGGCCGCCGTGAACGTCACCCAGTCCCCGTCGACCGTGCCCGTGGTGGGACGACCGTTCTCGTAGATGTACGCGCGGGTCACCGGGACACCGGTCAGGCTCAGGATCCCGATGATGAGGGAACCGAGCATCACGAAGGCCAGCACCCGGAAGAACACGCGGATCACGGAGCCGCCGATGTTCCCCCTGGATCGCGTGCCCGCCGAAACAAGGCCTTCCCGCTCACGGACAGCCCGCAGCGAGCCGCCTCCGGTCGTGCCTCGCGCGGAGACCGCGAACAGCCCGAGGATCGAGAACGCCGCGATGAAGACCATCGCATAGCCGTGCGCGGCGGGGAAGTTCACCAGCCACATCAGCGTGTCGAGGGGGTTCATCGTGCCGCCTCCTTCTCGATGGTGACGGCGACCGTGTGCGGGTCCTCCCGCCGGTAGAACGCCCAGATCGGTGCCCCGACCTGCAGGCGCGACACGGCCTGCGGGTAGACGAACACGGTGGTGTCGGCCTCCCACGGCTCTGCTCCCTCGGGGGCCACGAGCACCTTCAGCGCGAGTTCGCTCTGCCCCTCACGGCGCCGTCCGGTCGGACGCACCTCGACGACGGACGCGGGCACCTGGGTCCCCGTCGTACGCGCGCGGACCTGGGACGGGTCGATGAGGCCCCGGCCGATGCGCCACTGGAGCATCGCCTCTCGGACGCTCGGGTCGCTGAGGTCGGCGAGCTCGACCGTGTCGGGGTCGTCGACGTTGTAGCGGACCGGGACGGGCTGCCCCACCTGCAGCGCTCCGACGTCACCGGCGTCGAGCAGCATGCGCAGCTGTCCGATGAAGTCGTCGCCAACGCTGGGGCTGACCCGGATGAACAGGTCGTACTGGGGCACGTCGTTCACGGTCACGCCGGTGCGCGACATCTCGACGACGGTGCCGACGCCGATCTGCGTCGGCCCGCGGACCTTCTTGCGCCGCGCCAGACCCGACATCGATCCGCCGAAGGTGAGCAGCAGGCCCCAGGCGACGCCGATCACGATCGGTCCGCCCAGGCCGTCACCGCTCGCGAAGGGGAGGATCGACTCCCGCTGGTTCACGCCGAACAGGCCTTCCCCCACCCACACCACGAGCCACGCGGAGAGCAGCAGCCAGACGACGGTCAGGACGATGCGCAGCATGCCTCCCAGCGTATCCACAGGAAGCTCCGGACGACGAAACGGTCAGGACGAAACCACGGCTCCCGTCTTCGCGAGCGCCCGGACGACACCGGCCGCAGCGGCCCTCCCCGCCCGGTTCGCGCCGATGGTGCTCACGGAGGGGCCGTACCCGACGAGCTGCACCCGGGGGTCGGCCACCGCCGTCGTACCGCGGCCGCCGCGGTCGAGCTGGATCCCACCCGCGGCACTGCGCAGGTGGAGCGGGGCGAGGTGGCCGATGGCCGGCCGGAACCCCGTCGCCCACAGGATCACGTCCACCCGCTCGAACGATCCGTCGACCCAGCGCACGCCGTCGGGCTCGATGCGCTGGAAGAGCGGTCGACGGTCGGCGTACGCGCCCAGGCGCTCCGCTTCCCGTTCCTGGGGGCGCAGCATGAGACCCGTGACACTGACCACGCTCTCCGGGGGCAGCCCGGCCGCCACCCGCTTCTCGACGAGCGCGACGGCGGCGGCACCGGCCTCCGGTGTGAAGTCGTCATCGCGCCAGACCGGCGGGCGTCGGGTGACCCACAGGGTCTCGGTGAGGGGAGCGAGGGCACCGAGGAACTGCACGGCGGATGCACCGCCGCCGACGACCAGCACCCGCTTGCCGCGGAAGTGCTCCGGACCCGGGTAATCGACGGTGTGGAACTGCTCCCCGAGGAACGTCTCCATCCCCGGATAGTGCGGGAGGAAGGGCTGCGTCCAGGTGCCGGTCGCGTTGACGAGGGTGCGGGTGCGCCACTCCCCCTGGTCGGCCTCGACGACCAGGACGCCGTCGTCATCGTGGACCCGGCGGACGTGCACCGGCCGCAGCACCGGCAGCTCGTGGGCCTTCTCGTACGCGGCGAAGTACTCCGGTACCGCGATGTTGGCCCGCCGCTCGTCCCGCGGCGGCGCGGTGTCGCCCGGGAGCTCGGCGACCCCGTGCACGTCGCGCATCGTGAGGGCGTCCCATCGGTGCTGCCACGCTCCCCCGGCGCGAGCATCGGCATCCAGGACGACGTGCTCGATCCCGCGGCGGCGCAGGTGGAACGACGCGGACAGCCCGGCCTGGCCGGCGCCGATCACGATGCTGTCGAGAGTGCTCACGATGGATCGAACGCCGTCGCTCCTCCGGATGTTCCTCGCGCCCCGACGCGCCCGGGCGGCCCGTCCCGATTGGTGCGGATGCGGATTCGTGTAGTAGTGTTTTCACGTTGCCCGGAGCACTCCGGAACAGCGTCTGGGCCTGTGGCGCAGCTGGTAGCGCACCTGCATGGCATGCAGGGGGTCAGGGGTTCGAGTCCCCTCAGGTCCACGAAAAACCCTCGGTTCGCCGGGGGTTTTCGTGTTTCCGCGGCGTGCTGCATCACGCGGGATCAGGCGCCCGCGCTCCATCAGGCATTCACCGCCCTCCCTGCCTGATGCCGCGCCATCGCCTGACGGAGGAGCATACGAAGACGAAACAGTCGTCACGGTAGCGTGTTACATATGCACGCTTCCGTCGCGCGACGCCGTCGCCGCTTCGCTCCCGTGATCCTCGGTGTTCTCGCCGTCCTCGCGCTCGGGATCGGCGGGGTGATCGCCTGGCGCCTCCTCGCTCCCACCCCGTCGGACTACGAGGGCCTCGACGCCACCGACAAGGAGATGCTCACGCAGCTGTCGGAGCAGTACGACGTCGCAGCCGCACATGCGGCGGAGATCTGGACGGACGCCTACCGGTATGAGGACCAACCGCTGGTTCTGCTGCGCACGGACGGGGAGAAGAGCTCCTTCTGGTCGCACGCGATCCTCGTCAACATGAGCGGTGTCACGGACACCTCCGGCATGACGAAGCTCGACGTTCCCGGGGCCACCCACCTCGATGACGTCCGCATCAGCCGGACGTTCGCCGTCGGGGACGCGCTGCTGTACGCCCCGTCCAACTTCGGTGTGATCGAGGTGGGCGGCGATGATGTCCTCGCGTTCAAGTACAACCAGACGATGCTCGACACCGAGACCACGACCTCGCAGGGTTTCGCGCGCTTCTCCCTGCACGAGAACTTCCACGTCACGAAGCAGGGGCTCGATCCGGAAGCGCCCGACGCCTGGCCCTGGGTGGCCGGTGGGCTCATCCCCGACTACCCGCACACGGAGGCGCAGTACGAGCTGCTCCGCGTCGAGGCGCGGATCTTCGACAAGGTCGAGACCGAGACGGACCCGCAGGCGCTGGCCACCCTCGCATCCGACCTCGCCACGGTGCGCATGGCGCGCCACACGACGTGGCCGACTCTGGAGTTGGAGATCGAGGTGGAGGCCATCGAAGGGACGGCGACCTACGTCGAGCGGGCTTTCGACAAGGCACGAGGCCTCACGCCCGTACAGACCACCTTCACCGACGGCCTCGACGCTCTGATCGACGACCCGGATCAGCAGACCGTCCTGGAACGCGACTACTCCTACTTCACGGGTGCCCAGCTCGGCCTCCTCCTCGACCGCATCGCTCCCGACTGGAAGACGCAGATCGAGCCGGCTCCCGTCGGGTCCGCGTCGACCCCGTTCGCGACGCTGCAGCGCGTGACCGGCGTGACCACGGCACCCGACGAG
The DNA here is from genome assembly GCF_042799975.1 of Microbacterium sp. NPDC057658. Lineage (NCBI taxonomy): Bacteria > Bacillati > Actinomycetota > Actinomycetes > Micrococcales > Microbacteriaceae > Microbacterium > Microbacterium sp. NPDC057658. The sequence goes on from NZ_JBHVHT010000001.1 coordinate 2,528,310, forward strand.
GCACAGCTCCGCACGATCGTGGACCGCTATCTCCCCTGATCCCGCTCAACCTCAGGCATTCGCGCGACAACAGGCTCCGATGTGCGAGGTCGCCTGATCCCCCGGGCGGGCCTGAGGCGGCGTCCCGGACGTCGCCCGGAAAAACATGGTGTGGCGTGGCCGCGGCTCCATCGTCATAGGAAGGACATCGACAGATCATAGGGCCGCCACCGGTCCCCTTCCTACCGTGGAGGCATGAACACGACATCCTCTCCCGCACAGAAGCGCCTCGCCTGGCTCTCGGGCCTCGTCCTCGCGGGCGGCCTCGTCTTGAGCGGCTGCGCCGCAGCCACGACCGCCGAACCGACGACCTCTGCCTCGTCGTCCGCCTCGGCTTCCGCCGCCGCCTCGACGGATGCCGGAACGACCGCGGGGACGATCGCCGACACGTCCGCCGCCGCCGAGGCTTTCCTCGCAACGCTGACCGACGAGCAGAAGGAGACCGTGCTCTACGACTTCGACGACGAGACGAAGACGACGTCGTGGTCGAACTTCCCGGTGACCTTCGTGCAGAGGGCAGGACTGAACCTCACCGATCTGACCCAAGAGCAGCGGACGGCGGCGCTCGCCGTGCTGGAGGCTCTACTGAGCGACGAGGCCTACGCCACCGTCACCGGGATCATGGGGGGCGACGAGTACCTCGCCGAGAACAGCAGCAGCACCGAGGATTCCCTCGGGCAGTACTACATCGCCTTCTTCGGCGATCCGACGGCGACCGACAGCGCCTTCGAGGTGCAGTTCGGCGGGCACCACCTCGGGATCAACGCCACGCTGGACGGCAGCACCGACGCGATCACGTTCGCGCCCACGCACCTCGGCGTCCAGCCCGCCGTCTACACGAACGAGGACGGCGAGGAGGTGCAGCCGTTCGACGGGATCTACACGGACGCCTTCGCGTTCTTCGAAAGCCTCACCGCCGACCAGCAGGCCACGCTGACCTCCGGCGATGTGAGCATGTGCGCACCGGGCGACACGTGCGATTTCGTCAGCGGAGCCGGGCTGTCCGGGGCCGACCTCTCCGACGAGCAGCGGGACCTGCTGCTCCAGCTCATCGCGAACTGGGCCGGGATGAGCGACGAGGAGACCACGGCGTCCACGCTGGCCGACATCGAGGAGACGCTGGATGACACCGTCATCGCCTGGTCCGGGGCGACGACGTACGACATGAGCACCGGGAACGGCATCGACTTCTCGATCTCCGGCCCGAAGGTGTACGTCGCGTTCCAGGCGCAGCAGGGCTCTGCGGGCGCCGACGTCGACGGCGTGACCACGTCGGGCTGGGGGCACGTGCACACCATCTACCGCGATCCGACCAACGACTATGCGAACAGCGTCACCCAGCAGGCCGCGTCCGGCATGGGCGGCCCGGGAGGCGGCGGCACGCCCCCTGCTTCCTGAGGTCGGAGCCGGCTCCGTAGCCGCCCCCGCCACGGCCCGTCAACGGTCTCCCCAGGGTGCGCATGCCGGCGTAGACAGAGGGCATCCGACGAAAGGAGACGACATGTCCAACACGACTCCCCCGATCCCGCCTCTCCCGCCGATCGCCGACGGGGACGCCGACGACGTCCCGACGCGCGAGGTGGACGGCGAAGAAGTGCTCGACGAGGATGCGGACGACGCCCAGATCGACAGTGCGGAGGCCGACCGCGCCGCCGTCGCCGGCGACGACGACTGATCCGGACACAGGAAAGGGCACCGCCTCCTCACGGAGGGGTGCCCTTTCTCACGCGGAGCCGGCTCAGGTGGCCAGCAGCGGCGGTCGATGCGGGATCGCGATGGGACGCGTCGCCCGGCTCGCCCCCTGCATCCGCTCGACCTCCTCCAGCACCTCGAACGCCGTGCCGTATCGGATCGCGAGCGGAAGATCGCGCAGCCACGTCACCTCGACTTCGGTGTCGGCGAGCTCGTACACGCAGGCGACGACATGGCGCGGGTCGTTCGGGGGATAGCGCAGATCGTTGATCACCCACTCCGACGGCGTGATGCGGTGAAGCACGAAACGGGGATCAGGAACTTCTGACATCAGTCGGCCCTCCAGGACTCTCTGATGACGAGCCTCCGATACCCCGCCAGGGAAGGGAAGGGCCTTGACACCCTCACGAGGAGGTGCAGGAGAATGGTGTGATCGGCTCGTTCAGCCTTGGGGACGCACCGTGAGATCCGTGAGGTGGGCGTCCCGCGGCAGGTCGAGCGCGGTGAGGATCGTCGTCGCCACCGCCTCCGGCGTGATGAACCGCGTCGCGTCGTACTCCTGGCCTTCCTGCCGGTGCACCCGCTCCTGCATGGGCGTCGCCGTCCGCCCCGGATACACCGAGGTCACGCGGATACCGTGCTCGGCCTCCTCCTGCCGCAGCGCGTCAGCGAGAGCCCGCAGGCCGTGCTTCGAGGCCGCGTAGGCCGACCACCCCGGGCTCGCCCGGAGCCCGGCGCCGGAATTCACGAACACGACGTGCCCCCGCGAGACCCGGAGCACGGGCAGCAGGAGACGGGTGAGCTCCGCCGGGGCGACGAGATTGACGGCGAGCTGCTGGTCCCAGAGCGCCGGGGTGAGCTCCCCCACCGTCCCGAGATCGACGACGCCGGCCGCGTGCACCAGGGAGTCGATGCGATCCGGCAGACTCTGCTTCGAGAGCGCCCACGAGAGGCGTCCCGGCTGGGCGAGGTCGCCGACCAGGGTCGAGACCCCCGGCAGCTCCTCGGCGATCTGTCGCGCGCGTCCCGCGTCGCGCGCGAGCACCACGACGTCGTCGCCGCGCTCCACGAGCCGTCGGGCGAGGACCGCGCCGATGCCCGACCCCGCACCGGTCAGTAGGTGCGTGGCCATGTCAGGCGTTGTCAGCCGACGCTTCGGCGACTTCGAGCGGGATGACCGGGCAATCCTTCCACAGACGCTCCAGGCCGTAGTAGACCCGCTCCTCCTGGTGGAAGACGTGGACGATGAGGTCGCCGAAGTCCAGCAGCACCCAGCGCGCCTCGGCACGCCCCTCCCGGCGCACGCGCTTGTGTCCGGACTCGACGAGACGGTCCTCGATCTCGTCGGCGATCGCGGCGACGTTCCGCTCGCTGTTGCCGGTCACGAGGAGGAAGATGTCGACGAGCGGAAGCGGCTCGGAGACGTTCAGTGCGACGAGGTCCTCACCGCCCTTGGCCACGGCGGCGTCGGCGGCGATGCGCAGCATCTCTTCGGCGGTTTCGGGTGATTGCATCAGAAGACGTTTCCTGTGAAGGCGATGACCAGGGCCGTGCCCAGGCCCAGCGCGAGGGCGCCCGCGACGATGGCGGCGATCAGCATCAGCCGGTTGCCCTTCTCGGGTGCCGGCGGACGGATCACCTCGCCGGCGGGCTTGATGGTGCTGACCGCGGAGCTCGCCGCGATCGGAGTCGGGGACGACGCGGGCGGGAGTTCCCCGTCGATGAGGACGGCGTCGACCTCTTTGCCGTCCGTGGTGCCGTGAGCGTGCCCCTGCGAACCGAGCCCCTTGGGCAGTTCGTAGGACCCCGTGACGAGGATCTCGCCCGTGGAGGCCACCGGCCCGGACAGCGAACCCTCGCCGGCCGACGGCGTGAAGATCAGGGCGTTCGGTGCCGAGTGCTGGGTGCCCCCGGAGTCGTTCGAGGTGAGCAGCTCGTCGAACGAGGGACGGAACGGCGCGGGCTCGGCGGGTGCATCCTCCTGGAGCACCCCCTCCCCGAACGTCGGGCTCACGGTCGGGCGCTCGCCCGCCTCGATGTCGTCGTCGACCTCCTCCTCGAGGAGATCCTCGTCCGAGGCCTCGTCCTCCGCGGAGACGCCGAGTACCTCCGACAGATCCTCCGGAGCCGACTCCGTCTGCGCACCCTCGTCCTCGACGAGGGGCACCGTGCCGACGGTATCGGCGACGTCGGCGGCGCTGACGGGCTCCGCGGCGACCTCGTCATCGACGACGTCGTCCTCCTCCGTCGGTGCCGCCGGCTGCTGATCCGCCGCGACGTCGTGCCCGGCCTGATCCTCCGCGCCGTGGACCGGGACCGAGGCGGTCTTGATCTTCTCCTGCTCCCGCGCCTGGCGGCGGGTCAGCGGAGCGGCGCCGGGCTCGACGGGGCCTTCGGCGACCGGCGCCGGGGGGACGACGACGGGCTCGGCGGCGCGGGGCAGCGGCTGGGCGGGAGGAGCGGACTCCGCGGCGGCCTTGGCCTCTTCCTCGCTGATGATCGGGGTGGATCCCGTCAACCGGATCTCCCGCAGCTGCTTCCGCGTCAGCGGACCTCGCTGATCCGATGTGCTCATGCCTTGCTCCGATACAGATGATGCTTCGCGATGTACTGGACGACCCCGTCGGGGACGAGGTACCAGACCGGTTGATCGTCACGGACACGCTCACGACAGTCCGTCGACGAGATCGACAGCGCCGGCACCTCGAGCTGGCTGACGTCGTCGCTCGGGAGGCCGTCGATGCTCAGAACGTGTCCTGGGCGGGAGACCGCGACGAAGTGGGCCAACTCCCACAGTTCATCATGGTCTCTCCAACTGAGAATTTGCGCCACGGCATCGGCGCCACTGATGAAGAACAGCTCGGCGTCCGGACGCTGGGCCTTGAGATCGCGGAGGGTGTCGATCGTGTACGTCGGTCCCGCGCGGTCGATGTCGACTCTGCTCACTGTGAACTGCGGATTGGACGCCGTGGCGATCACGGTCATCAGGTAGCGGTGCTCGCTGGGCGTCACGTCCGCCTTCTGCCACGGGCGACCCGTCGGGACGAACACCACCTCGTCGAGATCGAACGAGTGCGCGACCTCGCTGGCGGCGACCAGGTGGCCGTGATGGATCGGATCGAAGGTGCCGCCCATCACGCCGATGCGCGGTGCGCGCGTGGTCGCGGTGCTCATGAGGGCCTAGTGGCCGTGTCCCGCCTCGTGGTCCTTGCCGTGCTTGGCCGCCCAGGCCTCGGCCTTCGCCGAGTGACGGTTCGCGACGTTCTTGTACGACAGCGTCACGATCCCGAGCGCGGCGAACACGATCGCGGCGATGACTCCGAAGATCAGGGTGTCGAGGGCCACGTTGCCGTGGTGCTCGGTCTCTGCGGCGGCCATCGCGATCTGTGCGACGAGGTTCATCCTGACTCCGTTCGTGGCGTGCTGTCTCGGGGGTCCTGTGGGGATACAGCGTCCCCCAGTCTAGCCCTCACCCGCGCGTCTGACCGGCCCCACGCGCGAGCCATTTCGTACTGGTCAGTTCGGCGAGCCCCATCGGACCGCGCGTGTGCAGCTTCTGCGTCGAGATCCCGACCTCGGCGCCGAAGCCGAACTCGGCCCCGTCGGTGAACCGGGTCGAGGCGTTGGCCATCACGACCGCGGAGTCGACTTCGGCCAGGAAGCGTTCCGCGTTGCGCGCGTCGGTGGTGATGATCGACTCCGTGTGACCCGTGCTGTAGCGGCGGATGTGGTCGAGAGCGTCGTCGAGGCTGTCGACCACCTTCATGGCGACGTCGAGGCTGAGGTACTCGGTGGCCCAGTCCTCCTCCGTGGCCGGGATCACGTTGGCGACGAGGCCCGCCACGACATCGTCGCCGTGGATCGCCACGCCCTCGCTCATGAGCGCGCTCGCGACGAGGGGGATCAGCCGCGGGGCGGCCTGCCGGTGCACGAGGACCGTCTCGACCGCGTTGCACACGCTCGGCCGCTGCACCTTGGCGTTCACGACGATGTCGCAGGCCCAGTCGTCCGGGGCGCTCTCGTCGAGCAGGATGTGCACGTTCCCCGCACCCGTCTCGATGACCGGCACGGTCGACTCCGTCACGACGGTCTCGATGAGACCGGCGCTGCCGCGCGGCACGAGCACGTCGATGAAGCCGCGGCCGTGCATGAGCGCCTTCGCCCCGTCGCGCCCGAAGTCGTCGACGGTCTGGATCGCCTCCGGCGTCACGCCCGCCGTCCCGACGGCGGCGCGCATCACGTCGACGAGCACCGTGTTCGAATCGCGCGCGGCGCTGCCTCCGCGCAGGACCACGGCATTGCCGGATCGCAGCGCGAGAGCCGCGATGTCGACGGTCACGTTGGGACGCGCCTCGTAGATCGCGCCGACCACCCCGAACGGGACGCGCACCTGCTCGAGGGCCACGCCGTTGGGCATCCGATGGCCACCCACCACCCGGCCGACGGGATCGGGCAGCGCGGCCACCTGCCGGACGGCGGCTGCGAGAGCCGACACCCGCTTCTCGTCGAGGCGGAGCCGATCGATGAGGGACTCGCCGATGCCGTCGTCACGCCCGCGCGCGACGTCGCGCTCGTTGGCCTCGATGATCCGGGCGGCGTTCGCCTCGAGGGCGACGGCGACGGCTTCCAGCGCCCGCGCCTTGTCGTCGCTGGTGAGGGCGGCGGTCTCCCGCGAGGCCTCCTTGGCCCGCTCCAGGCGCGTCTGAGGGGTGAGGTCGGTCATCCGCCCAGTCTAGGAGGTGGCCGGCTCGAACCAGGTTCCGATGTCGGCACCCGCGAGCGCCTGGGCGACGAGGTCCGCGCTGGTCACGAGGACGCCGATGCCGGAAGCCGCGGCCAGCCGGGCGGCGGAGACCTTCGTGGCCGCTCCCCCGGTGCCGACGCTGTTGACGACGGTGGCGCCGAACTCCAGCCCGGAGAGATCGGCGTCGGGGGCCACGATGTCGATGGGCTCCGCGCCGGGATCGCTCGGCGGGCGCGTGTACAGCGACTCGATGTCGCTGAGGAGGATGAGCGCGTCGGCCTCGATGAGCTGGGCGACGAGAGCGCCGAGCCGGTCGTTGTCGCCGAAGCGGATCTCCTGCGTCGCGACGGTGTCGTTCTCGTTCACGATCGGCAGGATGCGCAGCCCCAGCAGACGCTCCATGGCGCGACGCGCGTTCGACCGCGACGTCGGGTTCTCGAGGTCTCCGGTGGTGAGCAGCACCTGACCGGCGACGATGTCGAAGGGCCGCAGGGCCTCCTGATACCGGTAGACGAGGATGTTCTGGCCGACCGCGGCCGCGGCCTGCTGCGTGGCGAGGTCGGTGGGCCGCGCGTCCAGGCGGAGGAAGGGGATGCCGGACGCGATCGCTCCCGACGACACGAGCACGACCTCTGCTCCGCGGGCGTGCGCCGCGGCCAGCGCCTCGACGAGCACCGGGATGCGCCAGGACGACTCGCCGCTGATGGACGACGAGCCCACCTTCACGACGATCCGCGTCGCCGTCGCGAGGTCGGCGCGCGTGCGTGCGGTCACGCCTCGTCCTCGCGGTAGGTGGCCAGGCGCTCGGCCTCCAGCTCGGCGCGCGCCTGCGCCTTGGCGTCCATGCGCTCGTAGTACTGCTCGCGCCGCTCGGACGTGGTGCGGCGGGCGTTCGGCGCCAGACGCGGGTCGGTGCCGCGGGGCGCGGTCATGAGCTCGGCGGCGGAGCTCATCGTCGGCTCCCAGTCGAAGACGATGCTGTCGCCTTCGCCGATGACGACGGTCGAACCCTGCACGGCGCCGAGGCGGAAGAGCTCGTCCTCGACGCCCAGCTTCTCCAGGCGGTCGGCGAGGTAGCCCACGGCCTCCTCGTTCTGGAAGTCGGTCTGCTGCACCCAGCGCACCGGCTTCTCGCCGAGGATGCGGTAGATGTTGCCGTAAGTGCCGCCCTCGACGCGGATCGTGAACGGCTTCACGGAGCCCTTCGGCCGGATGACGACGCGCTCGCGCGGCGCCTCGACCGCGGTCTCCTTGCGGTGCTGCTCGACCAGCTCGCCGAGGGCGAGCGTGAGGGGGCGCAGGCCCTCGTGCGAGACCGTGGAGATCTCGAACACCCGGAAACCACGGGCTTCCAGGTCAGGACGCACGAGGTCGGCGAGGTCACGGGCCTCCGGCACGTCGACCTTGTTCAGCGCCACGAACTGCGGGCGCTCCAGCAGCGGCGTCTGCCCCTCCGGCACCTCGTACGCGGCCAGCTCGGCGAGGATGACGTCGAGGTCGGAGATGGGGTCGCGGTTCGGCTCCAGCGTCGCGCAGTCGAGCACGTGCAGCAGGGCGGAGCAGCGCTCCACGTGCCGCAGGAACTCGAGTCCGAGCCCGCGGCCCTCGCTGGCGCCCTCGATGAGGCCGGGCACATCGGCGACGGTGTAGCGGAAGTCCTCCACCTGGACCACACCGAGGTTCGGGTGCAGCGTCGTGAAGGGGTAGTCGGCGATCTTGGGCCGTGCGGCCGAGATCGCGCCGATGAGGCTCGACTTGCCCGCGGAGGGATAGCCCACGAGGGCCACGTCGGCGACGGTCTTGAGCTCGAGCACGACATCGCCCTCGAAGCCCGGGGTGCCGAGCAGAGCGAACCCGGGAGCCTTGCGCTTGGGGGTCGCCAGGGCCGCGTTGCCCAGTCCGCCCTGACCGCCCGCGGCCACGACGAAGCGCTCGCCCGGCTCGATCATGTCGATCAGGACGTCGCCGTTCGGGTTCTTGACCACGGTGCCGACCGGGACGGGAAGCTCCAGGGTCTCGCCGTCGAAGCCGGAGCGGTGGTCGCCCATTCCCGGTCCGCCGTTGCCCGACGAGCGGTGCGGCGAGTGGTGGTACGACAGCAGCGTGCCGGTCTGCGTGTCGGCGACGAGCACGATGTCGCCGCCGTCGCCGCCGTTGCCGCCGTCCGGACCGCCCAGGGGCTTGAACTTCTCCCGGTGCACGGAGACGCAGCCGTTGCCGCCCTTGCCTGCACGCAGGTGCAGAGTGACGGTGTCGACGAACGTGACCATGTGCGAGTCCTTCGGTTGCTCAGGGTGCCTGACGGCAGATACACGGACGGGGCGAGCCGAAGCCCGCCCCGAACCGGATGTTTAGCGTGGTGCTGTGATCACTCAGCAGCAGCGACGATGTTGACGACCTTGCGGCCGCCCTTCGCGCCGAACTCGACCGCACCGGCGGCCAGAGCGAACAGCGTGTCGTCGCCACCACGGCCGACGTTGGCGCCGGGGTGGAAGTGGGTGCCGCGCTGGCGGACGATGATCTCGCCGGCGAGGACCTGCTGACCGCCGAAGCGCTTCACGCCGAGGCGCTGTGCGTTGGAGTCACGACCGTTACGGGTGGAGCTTGCGCCCTTTTTGTGTGCCATGTCCTGGTCTCCTCGGTCTTACTTGATGCCGGTGATCTTGACGCGCGTGAGCTCCTGGCGGTGGCCCTGACGCTTCTTGTAGCCGGTCTTGTTCTTGTACTTCTGGATGACGATCTTCGGGCCGCGGAGGTTGCCGACGACCTCAGCCGTGACGGTGACCTTCGCCAGCGCGTCGGCGTCGGTGGTCACCGTGGAGCCGTCGACGAGCAGCACGGCGGGCAGCTGGATCTTGTCGCCCTGGGCAGCCTGAACACGGTCGAGCTGAACGATGGTGCCGACCTCGACCTTCTCCTGCCGGCCACCGGCGCGCACTACTGCGTAAACCACTTCATACCTGTTTCGTTGGGGAGCACGCGGCTCCGAGAATCTCACGGGAAGACTGTTGCTTGCATGCGTCGCTGGTACGACGGGCGCGAATGCAAGACTCTCCGCTTCGGCCGTCGAGGACGAGGCGGCATGCGCACCAAGGGACTACTTTACCGGATGCCGGACGACCTCGCAAAGTGAGCCGCGTGACGGGGCCGGTCGTAGGCTGACGGAGTGACCGTACTCGTCGACGACCCCCGCTGGCCCGCCCACGGACGCCTGTGGGCGCACCTGGTCAGCGACGACAACCTCGACGAGCTGCACGCGTTCGCGCGCAGCCACGGGATCCCGGCGCGGGCCTTCGACCTCGATCACTACGACGTCCCTGAGGACGCGGTCCCCCGGCTCATCGCCGGCGGTGCACAGCACGTCTCCGGCAGGGAGCTGGTGACCCGCCTGATCGCGTCAGGCCTCCGGGTCCGCGGACGCGACCGGCGCCGCTGACGCCTCCGAGCTCACGGACACCGGCGTGCCGGACAGCGCGGCAGTGGTGACCCGACGCCGTCCACGACCCTGACCCGGCGCCTTGGGCTCCGGGAGCGCGTCCAGGACCGAGTCGAGAAGCTCCTCGGTCGGCGTCTTCGGCCCCTTGCGGTCGCCGCGCTTCTTCCGGGCCTTCTTCGGGCGCTCGGACGCGGGAGCCGGTGCGGGCTCGGCGGCGGGAGCCTCGGCGACCGCGTCACCGGCAGGCGCGATCGTGGATGCGGCGATCTGCGCGAGGGCCGACTTGGCCCCCTCGGTGATGCTGTGGGTCACCGGCGGGGCGGCGGGGGCGGAGTGGTTTCCGCCGCCGTTCCCGTTGCCGTTGCCGCCGTTGCCGCGCTGGCGGCGTCCGCCGTTGCCGTTGCCGCCGTTGTTGTTGTTGTTGCCGTTGCCGTTCGCGCGGTGCTTCACGACCGGGTCGTGGTGGACGATCACGCCGCGACCCGCACACACCTCGCACGCCTCGCTGAAGGTCTCCAGCAGGCCGAGGCCGAGCTTCTTGCGCGTCATCTGCACGAGACCGAGCGAGGTGACCTCGGCGACCTGGTGCTTCGTCCGGTCGCGGCTCAGGCACTCGATGAGTCGACGCAGCACGAGGTCGCGGTTGGACTCCAGCACCATGTCGATGAAGTCGACGACGATGATGCCGCCGATGTCCCGCAGACGCAGCTGGCGGACGATCTCCTCCGCGGCCTCGAGGTTGTTCTTGGTGACGGTCTCCTCGAGGTTTCCGCCAGAGCCGACGAACTTGCCGGTGTTGACGTCGACGACCGTCATGGCCTCGGTGCGGTCGATCACGAGCGAGCCGCCGGAGGGCAGCCACACCTTGCGGTCCAGCGCCTTCTCGATCTGCTCGGTGATGCGGAACGCGTCGAAGGGGTCGACGTCGTCCTCATAGGCCTCGACGCGCTCGAGCAGGTCGGGCGCGACGCTCTCCAGGTACGCCCGGATCGTGCGCTGCGACTCCTCGCCCTGGATGAGCATCTTCGTGAAATCCTCGTTGAAGACATCACGGACGATCTTCACGAGCAGGTCGGGCTCGGCGTGCAGGAGCGCGGGGGCCTGCTGGCTCTCGACCTGCTTCTGGATGTGCTCCCACTGCGAGGTGAGGCGCTGCACGTCGCGGGTCAGCTGCTCCTCGGTGGCGCCCTCGGCCGCCGTGCGGACGATCACGCCGGACGACTCCGGCAGCACCTCCTTGAGGATGCGCTTGAGTCGCGCGCGCTCGTTGTCGGGCAGCTTGCGGCTGATGCCGTTCATCGAGCCGCCGGGCACGTACACCAGGTAGCGGCCGGGCAGCGAGATCTGGCTCGTGAGGCGGGCGCCCTTGTGACCCACGGGGTCCTTGGTGACCTGGACGAGCACGCGATCGCCCGGCTTGAGCGCCAGTTCGATGCGACGGGGCTGGTTGCCGGTCTCGACGCCGTCCCAGTCGACCTCGCCCGAGTAGAGCACGGCGTTGCGGCCGCGACCGATGTCGACGAACGCGGCCTCCATGCTGGGAAGCACGTTCTGCACGCGACCGAGGTAGACGTTGCCGATCAGCGAGGCGTCCTGGTTGCGGGCGACGTAGTGCTCCACGAGCACGCCGTCCTCCAGCACGCCGATCTGCGTGCGGCCGTTCTTGGAGCGCACGACCATCTTGCGGTCGACGGACTCCCGGCGTGCGAGGAACTCGGCCTCGGTCACGACCGGACGACGACGACCGGCGTCGCGGCCGTCACGACGGCGCTGCTTCTTGGCCTCGAGGCGCGTCGAGCCCTTGATCGCCTTCGGCTCGGTGATGTACTCGACGACGCGCTGACGCTGCCGCGGCTCGTCGCGCTGCTGGTCGTCGCCTTCGGAGCCGCCACGGCGACGACGCCCCCGGCGGCCTCCCCCGGACTCGTCCTGGTCGCGCTCCGGCGCACGGTCGTCGCGACCGGGGCGAGCAGGAAGCGGGACGATCTCCGGTGCGTAGAAGTGCAGCTGGGTCGACACCTGCGACACGAAGACCTCGGGCAGCAGTCCGAGCGACACGGCGGTGACCGGCGCGGGCTTCTCCGGCTGCGCAGGGACCTCGGGCTCGGCAGGAGTTTCGGACTCCGCGGGAGTTTCGGACTCCGCAGGAGCCTCGGACTCCGCAGGGGCCTCGGGCTCGGCAGGAGCCTCAGACTCCGCGGGAGTTTCGGACTCCGCAGGGACGTCCTCGGACAGAGCCTGCGCTGCGGGAGCCTCGCTCTCCGCCTCGAGCTCTGCGGCGTCGGTGGGCGCCGTCAGCGGCTCCGCGGCATCAGCCGGGGCGTCGAGGGCGGGGGCGTTGTTGTCATTGTTCTCATCGGCCATCTCTGGCGTGCTCCCTGGCACGGTCCACTGCGTGTCCCGTGAAATCTCATGCGGCACCCGCGGGTGCCGCGAACTCAATCGGCCTGCGACCGGCTCATGGCTCTGGTCGCGTGGGGCATGGGCCCCGAAGTCTGCTCGACGCGTGTCGCGGCAACGCCGTTCATCGCATCACAGGTCATTATCGCACCAAGTCGGTCCGATCGCGGCATCCCGTCGCTCACCACCCGTTTTCTCCGGGCGGTTCTCGCCCTTTCCATAGCCGTCGCTGGGATAATCCTGAGCATGAGCGAGCAGCGCACCCGCCCCGTCGTCTATGCCGTGTGGTTGATCATCGCGAGCGTCATCGGCTGGTACGCCGCCTTCCAGCTCACCGTCGAGAAGTTCGCACTGCTGGAGAAGCCGCAGGAAGCGCTCGGGTGCGATCTCAGCCCGTTCATCCAGTGCAGCGTCAACCTGCAGTCGTGGCAGGGATCGGTGTTCGGCTTCCCGAACCCGATCATCGGTCTCACCGGCTGGATGGCGCCGCTCGTCGTCGGCGTCGCGATCCTCGCCGGGGCGCGGTTCCCGCGGTGGTTCTGGGCGGCGTTCGGGGCGGGCATCACCTTCGCCTTCGGCCTCGTGTGCTGGTTGATCGCGCAGAGCCTGTACAGCCTCTTCGTGCTCTGCCCCTGGTGCATGGTCACCTGGGCCGTGACGATCCCCACCTTCTTCGCCACGACGGTCCATCTGGCCCGCAACGGCACCTTCACAAGCAACGCGAAGGTCCGAGCGCGCGCCGAGAAGCTCATGCCGTGGGTGCCGCTGGCGACCGTCATCGCGTACGCGCTCATCATCTTCCTCGCGCAGCTGCAGGGACTCGACTTCCTCGGCGAGATGGCGAAGATCCTCTTCTGATCTCTCCGTGAGAACGACGAAGCCCGTCCGCCATTCCGGCGGACGGGCTTCGTCGTGAGGATCGGGATCAGTCGAACCAGATGCCCAGCTCGCGGGCGGCCGACTCGGGGCTGTCCGAGCCGTGCACGAGGTTCTGCTGCACCTTGAGGCCCCAGTCGCGACCGAAGTCACCACGGATGGTGCCGGGCGCGGCGGTCGTGGGGTCGGTCGTGCCGGCGAGAGAGCGGAAGCCCTCGATGACACGGTTGCCGGCGAGACGGATCGCCACCGAGGGGCCGGACATCATGAACTCGAGCAGGGGCTCGTAGAACGGCTTGCCCTCGTGCTCGGCGTAGTGTGCGGCGAGCAGGTCGCGGTCGGGCTCGACGAGGCGGATGTCGACGAGCGCGTAGCCCTTCGCCTCGATGCGAGCGAGGATCGTGCCGGTGAGGCCGCGGGCGACACCGTCCGGCTTGACGAGGACGAGGGTTTCTTCGGTGGCCATGTCATTCACTCTCTGTGTCTGCGTTCTGCGCGGTCGGAGCCCCGCTCGGGCGTCGTGCGTCCAGGCGGGCCCCCATGATGGTCGCATACGCCCACATGCCGCCGAAAATCAGGACGACGAGAAGCACCGCAGGGACGGCGATGGCCGACAACGCGACCACGATCTGCACGATCCACCCGGCGGGGATCGCCCAGGGCTTCGTGATCATGCCCGCGATGACGACGCAGGCCACGGCCACGACGGCACCGCCCACGATCCCCCACCACTGCTCGATGCCCGCCGGCAGAGCCTTCAGGCCGAAGATGGTGAGGCCGACGAGGAAGACGACGATCGCCTCGAAGCCGAGCACCACCGGGGCGAGCTTCTGCACGAGGGTGCGCGGGGCGCGCGGTCGACGCGGGGCGGCGGCACTCATGCGCGCCACCCCGACTTCCAGTCCTCCTCTTCGGAGAGCGCGATCGCCTCGCCCGCGAGCACGACGGAGCCGGCGATGACCACGGCCCGACGATCCGACGAGGCCGCCCATTCCCGGGCCGCGTCCGCGGCGTCTGCGAGGGACGGGTGCACGGTGGCGCGCTGTCCGGCCTGTTCGACGAGATCGGCGATGAGGTCGGCATCGCTGGCGCGGTCCGACTCCGGCGCGGTCGCGAAGACGTGAGCGGCGGCCGGCGCGAGCCGCGCGACGATCCCCGCCGCGTCCTTGTCCGCGAGGACGCCGAGCACCAGGCCCCACTCGTCGAAGTCGAAGCTGTCGTCCAGCGCCTGGGCGAGCGCCGCGGCGCCGTGCGGGTTGTGCGCGGCGTCGACGATGACGGTGGGAGCGATGCCGAGGAGCTGCAGGCGGCCGGGAGACGTGCTGCCCTGGAGTCCGTCGGAGATCACTCCGCCGGCGATCGCCTGGCCGGCGCCGCCGATGAGCGACTCGACGGCGGCGACGGCCAGCGCGGCGTTGTGGCCCTGGTGCGCGCCGTACAGCGGCAGGTACTCCTCCTCGTACTGCCCCGCGAGGCCCCGGATGGTGAGGAGCTGACCGCCGACGGCGAGCTTCTGCTCGGCGAGCCCGAAGTCCTCGCCTTCGAAGGCGATGGTGGCATGGCGCTCCGCGGCTACGCGGCGCAGCACCTCGGCGGCCTCGGCCGGCTGCTGGGCGGAGACGACCGCGGCGCCCTCCTTGATGATGCCGGCCTTGACCTGGGCGATCTCGGCGATCGTGCTTCCCAGGCGGTCCGCGTGGTCGATGTCGATCGGAGCGAACACCGCCACGTCGCCGTCCGCGGTGTTCGTCGAGTCCCACTCGCCACCCATGCCGACCTCGAGGACGAGCACGTCGACGGGCGCGTCGGCGACCGCGACGAAGGCGAGGACCGTGAGCAGCTCGAAGAACGTCAGGGGGGCCTCCCCTGCCGCCTCGAGCTCGGCGTCGACGATCCCCACGAAGGGCTCGATCTCGTCCCAGGCGTCGGCGACGGCCTCATCGGAGATCGGCTCGCCGTCGATCATGATGCGCTCCGTGAAGCGCTCCAGGTGCGGGCTCGTGAACAGGCCGGTGCGCAGGTCATGGGCACGCAGCAGGCTCTCGATCATCCGCGCGGTCGACGTCTTGCCGTTGGTGCCGGTGATGTGGATGACGCGGTAGGTGCGCTGCGGATCGTCGAGGTACTCGAGGATCCGCGCCGTCCGCTCCTTGCGTGGCTGCACCCAGCGTTCCCCGGCACGGCTCAGCAGCGTCTCGTAGACGGCGTCGGCCCGGTCTCTCGCACTCATGCGCCCACCTTCTCCAGGTTCGTGTCGATCGTGACGAGGAGCGGCGCCTTCCCGGCCCCGAGGGCCTTCGCCCCGCTCCGATGCACGCCGTCTCCGGGGCTGGTGACCTCGTCGACGAGCCGGTCGAGGTCGTCGGTCGGCTGCACGGCGAACGCCACGGCGAGCGTCTCGGCGGCGATGAGGTCGGCATGGGTCTCCAGCGCCGCCGCCTCCGCGGGAGCGGCGTTGAGGGCCAGCACGATCCGGTCGCTGACGTCGAGCCCGGCGTTCTTGCGCGCCTCCTGCACGACGCGGATGGCGTCGCGGGCGATGCCCTCGGCCTCCAGCTCCGGCGTCGTGTCGGTGTCGAGCAGGACGAACCCTCCGGAAGGGACGATGGCCAGGGCCTCCCCCTCGGGGCGACCCGTGGTCTCGAGGACGAGGTCGTACTCGGCGGGCTCCAGCGCGATGCCGCCGGCGGTCACGACGCCGTCGGTCTCGGACCAGTCACCCGAGCGCGCGGCCTGGATGGCCTTCTGCACGTCCTTGCCGAGGCGCGGACCCGCGGCGCGGGCGTTCACGCTCAGCCGGTGGCTGATGCCGTACTCCCCGGCTGCCTCATCGGTCAGCGGGACGAGCTCCACGGTCTTCACGTTGAGCTCTTCGCGGAGGATGTCCTCGAACTGACCGAGGTCGGCCGCGAGCGGAGAGACCACCGTGAGCCGTGCGAGCGGCAGGCGCACGCGCAGCTTCTCCTTCTTGCGCAGCGCGTTGCCGACGCTCGACAGCTCACGGACGGCATCCATGGCGTCGCGGATCTCGTCGGCGGCGGGGAACTGATCCGCATCCGGCCAGTCCTGCAGGTGCACGCTGCGCCCGCCGGTGAGCCCCTGCCACACGCGCTCGCTGATGAGCGGGACGAGCGGCGCGGCCACGCGGCACAGCGTCTCCAGCACGGTGTACAGGGTGTCGAACGCCTCGCGGCTCTTCGGGTCGTCCGTCACGCCCACCCAGAACCGGTCGCGCGAACGGCGGATGTACCAGTTCGTCAGCACCTCGGCGAAGTCGCGCAGTCGCGCGGACGCGGTGGTCGAGTCCAGACCCTCCAGATCGGCCCGGACCTCGCGGACGAGGTCGCCCAGCCGCGCGAGGATGTACCGGTCGAGGACGTCGGTCGAGTCGGTGCGCCACGATGCCTCGTACCCGCCTCCCTGGGTTGCTGAGCCTGCTCCTCCCTGGGTTGCTGAGCCTGTCGAAGCATTCGCATACGTCGCGAAGAAGTACCACGAGTTCCACAGCGGCAGCAGGAACTCCCGCACGCCGGACCGGATGCCCTCCTCGGTGACGATGAGGTTGCCGCCGCGGAGCACTGCGCTCGACATCAGGAACCAGCGCATCGCGTCAGACCCGTCGCGGTCCAGAACCTCGGACACGTCGGGGTAGTTCCGCAGCGATTTCGACATCTTGTAGCCGTCGCTGCCGAGCACGATGCCGTGGCAGCTGACGCCCGTGAACGCCGGGCGGTTGAACAGCGCCGTCGAGAGCACGTGCATGACGTAGAACCAGCCGCGGGTCTGGCCGATGTACTCCACGATGAAGTCCGCCGGGGAGTGCGAGTCGAACCACTCCTGGTTCTCGAACGGATAGTGCACCTGGGCGTACGGCATCGAGCCGGAGTCGAACCACACGTCGAAGACGTCGCCGATGCGCCGCATCGTGCTCTTGCCCGTGGGGTCGTCGGGGTTCGGCCTGGTCAGATCGTCGATGTAGGGGCGGTGCAGGTCCACCTCGCCCTCCGGGTTGCGCGGCAGCGTGCCGAAATCGCGCTCCAGCTCCTCCAGCGAGCCGTAGGCGTCTACGCGCGGGTACTCCGGGTCGTCGCTCTTCCAGATCGGGATGGGCGAGCCCCAGTAGCGGTTGCGGCTGATCGACCAGTCGCGGGCGCCCTCGAGCCACTTGCCGAACTGCCCCTCCTTCACGTTCTCCGGCACCCAGGTGATCTGCTCGTTGTTCGCGAGGAGGTCGTCCTTGATGTCGGTGACCCGGATGAACCAGCTCGACACGGCCTTGTAGATGAGGGGGTTCCGGCAGCGCCAGCAGTGCGGGTAGGAGTGCTCGTAGCTCTGCAGCCGGACCAGACGGCCGTTGTCGCGGATGATCCGCACGAGCGGGGTGTTCGCGTCCATCCACAGCTCGCCCGCGACATCCGTGACGTTCGGGAGGAAGCGCCCGCCGTCGTCGAGCGACAGGATCGTCGGGATGCCCGCGGCGCCGGCGACGCGCTGGTCGTCCTCACCGTAGGCGGGTGCCTGGTGGACGATGCCGGTGCCGTCGGTGGTGGTGACGTAGTCGTCGACGAGGATGCGCCAGGCGTTCCCCGTGCCGTAGGTCTCCTCGTCCGCGTAGTAGTCGAACAGGCGGTCGTAGGTGACGTCCGCCAACTCTGCACCGCGCAGCGTGGCGTCGACCGCGGCGAGCGCGTCCTCCGGGCTCTCGTAACCGAGGTCCTTGGCATACCCGCCGAGCAGATCCTTCGCGAGCAGGTAGCGGTGCGCGGAGGCCTCGACCGCGAGCTGGTCGGCCGAGGGAGCGGCGCGTCCCTGGTGCACGTCGGAGGCGCCGGCGGGACCGGCGGGCAGCACGACGTACTCGATGTCCGGCCCCACGGCGAGCGCGAGGTTGGTCGGCAGGGTCCAGGGGGTCGTCGTCCAGGCGAGGGCGCGCACGCCGGTGAGCCCGAGCGCCTCGGCCTTCGCGCCGGTGAGCGGGAAGGTGACCGTGACCGACGGGTCCTGTCGCATCTGGTAGACGTCGTCGTCCATGCGCAGCTCGTGGGCGGACAACGGCGTCTCATCGCGCCAGCAGTACGGGAGCACACGGTACCCCTCGTAGGCGAGCCCCTTGTCGTACAGGGTCTTGAAGGCCCAGAGCACGCTCTCCATGTAGCCGAGGTCGAGCGTCTTGTAGCCGCGCTCGAAGTCCACCCACCGGGCCTGGCGGGTGACGTAGTCCTCCCACTCCCGCGTGTACTTCAGGACCGAGGAGCGCGCCTTCTCGTTGAAGACGTCGATCCCCATCTCCTCGATCTCGCTCTTCTCGGTGATCCCGAGCTGCTTCATCGCCTCGAGCTCGGCGGGGAGCCCGTGGGTGTCCCATCCGAAGACGCGGTCGACCTTGTGCCCGATCATGGTCTGGAAGCGCGGGAACACGTCCTTCGCGTAGCCCGTGAGCAGGTGGCCGTAGTGCGGCAGACCGTTCGCGAAGGGAGGGCCGTCGTAGAACACCCACTCGGGGGCACCCTCGCGCTGCTCGATGGAGGCGCGGAAGGTGTCGTCGGTCTTCCAGAAGTCGAGCACCTCCTCCTCGATCTGCGGGAAGCGGGGGCTCGGCGCCACAGTGGTGGCCTGGTCGGCAGCGGGGCCGAAGGAGGAGCGCGGGTAGGTCATGGTCTCTCGCAGTGGTCGTCGTGGCGGATGCTGCTGCGAGGACGATCCTCGCGGACCGCGGTACCACCTCGCGTGCCCCTGCGTCCCCTCGACAAGCTCAGAGACCCACGGACCACTCTCACTGCGGCTGTGACGGGCCTGCCCCGCTCGGTTCTACTGAGTCCGTCGCCGGACCGTTCTTCCGAGAGCTCCCCGGTGATGGCCGGATCGATGCTCGTGTGCCCATTGTACGCGTGCTCCTCCTCCCGCGGATTCTCTTCGACGTCGCAGGATCTGGAGACATCCCTGCGACCCGGGGCGGGATCTGCGACATCACGCCGTGCGAGCACGATGCAGTCCCTGGGCGACGGCGCGCATGAGGAGGTCCTGCACCGCGGGCCACTCGTCCATCACCTGGTGATAGCCCAGACGGATGACGTGGTAGCCGCGCAGCTTCAGCTCCGCATCGTGACGGTTGTCCTGGTCGCGCTGGGCTCCGACATGCGTGCCGCCGTCGATCTGCAGCACGAGCCGCTCGCCGATCAGGGCGTCCACTCGGTGCCCGGCGATCCACGTCTGGAAGCGCAGCGGCAGCCGGAGCCAGCGCAGTCGCACGCGCAGGTAGGTCTCGAGCCCCGCATCCGCGAACGGCAGCGCCTCGGCCAGGAGCCGCCGCCCGCGCGGTCCCCAGCGGAGTCGGAGCAGCCTCTCTCGGTCGACGAGCCCCTTGTTCAATGCCGACTCCCAGGTCGCGAGCGCCTGTTCGTACGGCTCGCACGTGGAGACCAGGCTCAGCACGTTCTCGATCGGGTCCTCCAGGGCATCGGGGTGTCGCGGGACCAGGGGCCGAGCCCAGTGCACGCGGGCCTCCGGCGGCTTCCCGCCCCGGCTGCCCGGGCTGGCCGCGAGGTGAAGGCGCGGTCTCTCGTCGTGCACCCAGATGCCCAGCCGCCGCGCCTGCGTCACGCACGTCAGCAGAACACCGTGCTGCGCCGCGGTCACCCGACGCGGATCGGCATCGGGCAGCGCCACCCACCCGACTCGCACCCGCTGGATCATCCGCTCCGCGACCGCCATCTCGAGGTCGTATCGGCTGACCCCGCGATCCCGCAGCCGCTCGACCCGTGCGACTCCGTCGACCTCGCGCATCGCCTGCAGCAGCCGTGCCCGCCTCATCCCGTTCATGCCCTCGATGCTGCTCCCCCCGCCCCTCCCTCGTTCCCCGACTCAGCCGGCTCCTCCCACCCTCTGTGCACAACTCCCCCACTCCCTCTCCTGTGCAGCCCGAGTCCCTCTGCTCCGTACCCCCGCTCGATGTCGCAGATTCACGCCCCCGTCGGAGGAACCTGCCGAGGGCCTGCGACGCGGCGCAGATCAGCGATCTCTCGCAGGCTGAGGCCCGGAGCCACGGAGCTGGGTCAGGGCCGGGGTGGGCCGGGGCCAGGTCGCAGATTGGGACTCCTGTCGCAGGGGCTGCGCGAGAGGGGGCGACATGGTGAGGATCTGCGACCTGGCACCGGAGCAGGAGCACGGAGGGGCGGGGGTGTCGGAGGGAGGACATAGCCTCGGAGGATGCCGAACTCCCCGACCGCACCCCGTGTGTCCGCGCCCGACCTCCCGCCCGTGCTGGAGCCGCGTGAAGCCGCGCGCCGCGCCGACCTCCTCGCCGCCGCGCTGGAGCTCACGGGCACCGTCGACCTCGCGTACGCCACGCTCGAGCAGTGCGCGGTCCAGGCGGACGCCGACAGCATCGACCTCACCGGGGCCACGCTCCTCGACGTCGACCTGCCCGAACCGCGCATCGCGTCGCTCCGGCTGCGGAACGCGAGCATCCGTCGACTCCGGATCACGGGCGGCCGCATCGGGACCCTTGACCTCGGTGACGCCCGCGTGGCCGAGCTCGAGCTGCGGGACGTGCGCATCGACTACCTGAACCTGGGCGCCGCCCGCGCTGAAGACCTCGACGTCGTGGGATGCGCCATCCGCACGATCGACATCCCGCAGGCCGAACTGACGCGCGTCCGGTTCCAGGCCTCGCGCAGCGACGAGGTCGACCCCCGGGGCCTGCGCGCGAAGGACGTGGACCTCCGCGGCCTCGACGCGCTCTCCTACCTCGACGTCCAGAGCCTGCGCGGCACCACGCTCTCGTCGGTGCAGGTGCAGCAGCTCGCCCCGGTGATGGCGACGGGCCTCGGGATCACCGTCACGGACTGACGGGGCCGCTGGCCGCGAGCAGCTCCCGGGTGAACGGATGCTGCGGCGCCGCGAACACCGCCGCCGTGGGCCCCTGCTCGACGATCCGGCCGTCCTGCATGACCAGGACGTCGTCCGCGACGGCGCCGACGACGTCGAGGTCGTGGGAGACGAAGACCATCGTGAGCCGCCGCTCCTCCTGCACCCGCGCGAGGAGCCGGAGCACCCGCTCGCGCACGGAGGGGTCGAGGGCCGAGACGGGCTCGTCCAGCACCAGCACGTCCGGGTCCGCCGCGAGCGCTCGCGCGAGGGCCGCCCGCTGCCGCTGCCCGCCCGACAGCGCCGCCGGCCGTCGCGCCGCCAGACTCGCATCGAGCCCGACCTCCGCGAGCAACGCCGCCACCCGCGTCCGACGGGCACCACGCGGCACCCCTCCCGCCTCCAGCGCCTCCTCCAGCGACCGCCCCACCGTCCACCGCGGGTCGAAGGCGCCGAGCGGGTTCTGGTGCACGAGCTGCACGCGCGGCGTTCCGGTCCAGCGCAGCACTCCGGTGTCCGGCCTCTCGACGCCCACCAGCATCCGGGCGAGGGTCGTCTTGCCCGATCCGGATTCGCCGACGATGCCCAGCGTCCGACCGGCAGACACCGTGAACGAGGCGTCGACGACGGCGGCCACCCCGCCGAACGCCTTGGACACCTCCTCGGCGACGACCACGACGTCCGAGGACGCCGCACGCTCCTCCCGCGGCTCATGCATCGTCGCCGCGATGAGCTGCCGCGTGTACGGGTGCTGGGGGGCGGCGAGCACCTCCGCGACCGGGCCGGACTCCACGATCCCGCCGTCCTTCATCACGAGCACGCGATCCGCCACCCGCCGCACGGCCGCGAAGTCGTGACTGATGAACACCACGGCGGTGCCGTCGTCGGCGATCTCCCGCAGCAGCACGAGGATCCGGGCCTGCACGGTCGCGTCCAGGGCCGTGGTGGGCTCATCCGCGACGAGCACCGCGGGGTTCCCGGCGAGTGCCGAGGCGATGAGCGCGCGCTGCCGCAACCCTCCGGAGAGCTCC
Organism: Microbacterium sp. NPDC057658; assembly: GCF_042799975.1. NCBI lineage: Bacteria > Bacillati > Actinomycetota > Actinomycetes > Micrococcales > Microbacteriaceae > Microbacterium > Microbacterium sp. NPDC057658. The sequence continues at coordinate 2,550,394 of NZ_JBHVHT010000001.1, forward strand.
TGCGGACGCTGCCGTGCACGGCGGTCGGGGTCGGGCATCCACACCCGTCCGAGAAGCTCCCGCACCCGCGCAGCGAGGGCCGCGCGTCCGCGCACGAGGCGGTGCAGCCGCAGCGGCTCGGCGATCTCGTCCGCGATCCGTCGCAACGGGTCCAGTGACACGAGGGCGTCCTGCGAGACGAGGCCGATCCTGGTCCCCCGGAGCCGCCGCCAGCCGCGCTCGGTCAGGGGGGCGGCGTCCACCCCGTCGATGCGGAGCCGGTCGACGGCGACGTCTGCCGTCGACGGCGTGAGGCCGAGCAGAGCGCGGGCCGAGAGCGACTTCCCCGCCCCCGACTCCCCCACGATCGCCACGCACTCGCCGGCGTCCACCGTGAACGAGACGTCCTCCACGACGGGAGTCCCCGCGAAGGCGATCTGCAGTCCCTCGACCTCCAGCGCCGCACTCATGCGTCCCTCCCGTCCGCCCGCGCCCGGAGGATGCGTCCGACCACCGTCGCGCACACCACCGTCAGCGTGATCGCGAGTCCGGGGAAGACCGACACCCACCAGGCCTGTCCGAGCACATTGCGCCCGCCGGCGAGCATGAGGCCCCACTCCGGGGTCGGCTCGGACGGCCCGAGACCCAGGAAGCTCAGTCCGGCCGCGGCCAGGATGCTCGACCCGATGCCGATGGTCGCCAGCACGCTCAGCGCACCCAGCACCCCGGGCACGACATGGCGTCGGAACGCCCGCAGCGGCGGCACGCCGAGGATCCGGGCGGCCTCGACATGCTCGGCCACGCGCAGCGTCCTGGTCTGCACGCGGGCGAGGCGCACGTACACGGGTGCGGCGGCCAGCGTCACCGCGATGGTGATGTTCACCGTTCCCGGACCCAGCACGGCCACCACGACGAGCGCCACCAGGAACTCCGGGAACGCCATGAGCACGTCGTTGATGCGCATGAGCGTGACGTCCACACCCCGAGGCGACATGCCGGCGAGCGCCCCCACGAGCAGGCCCGCGGCGAGGGCGATGGCGGTGGCGAGAAGCCCGATCCCGACCGAGCGCCCCGCGCCGAACACCACGCGGGAGTACACGTCGCGGCCGCTCTGATCGGTGCCGAAGAGGTGCTCGACACTCGGCGGCAGCAGAGCGGCCCGGACCTCGGTCTGCAGCGGATCGTGCGTGGCGAGCAGCCCCGGCCACAGGGCGGCGACGGCGACCACGACCAGCACGACCGCGGCGGAGCCCAGCAGGATCCGCCGCCCCCGACTCATCGGACGACTCCGGGTCGGGAGGAGGCGGCGACACGGGGGTCGATCAGCGGATGCACGAGCTCCACCACCACGTTGATGACGACGAACACGAGAGCGCTCAGCAGGATGATCCCGGTGAGGACGGGGAGATCGCGGTCGTTGATGGCGGCGAGGGTGACCCGCCCCAGGCCGGGCCGGGCGAACACGGTCTCGACGAGAACCGCGCCCCCGAGGACCGAGCCGGTGAGATAGGCCGCGAGGGTGACCGCCGACGCGGCGCCGTGCCGCACCCCGTGCCGCAGCGTGAACCAGGTCGGCCCGGCGCCACGCGCACGGACCGTCTCCGCGAACGGCATCCGCTCCGCCTGCATCAGCCCATCCCGCAGCACCTGGCTGAGCAGCGCCGCCACCGGGAGGGCGAGCGTGATCGCCGGCAGGACGATGGTCGCCGGATTGCGGGTGCCCGAGACGGGGAACCAGCCGAGACCGAACGCGAAGACGCTGAGCAGCAGCAGCCCGATCCAGAACACCGGCGAGGAGAGCACCACGAGCTCGACGCCGGCGGCCACCGTGCGCCCGACACGGCCCCGCACGAAGACCGCGACAACGAGGGCGAGGACGACGGCGATCCCCAGCGCCAGGGCCGAGAGCTGCACGGTCGCGCCCAGTTGCCGTCCGATGACCTCGGTCACCGGCAGCCGCAGCTGGTACGACTCGCCGAGGTCACCCCGGGCGAGCTGCCCGATGAAGCCGACGTACTGCTCCAGCGGCGGGCGGTCGAGACCGAGATCGGCGCGGATGCCGTCCTTCACCGCCTCGCTCACCTGCGCCTGCGGCCCCAGCATCACCGAGACCGGGTCGCCGGGGATCACCCGGAAGGCCAGGAACGCCACCGTCGCGGCGCCCCACAGCACGATGACCACCGAGGCGAGGAGCCCGAGGGCGCGGCCGAGCACCGCTGTCACGGTTCGATCACTCCGCCCGCTCCCTCGAAACGACGGCCGCCGGATGTCAGCCGAGGCTCACATCGTAGAAGAGCGGCCGCCCGTAGAGGTCGTAGTCCAGACCCTGCACGCGCTCGCCGACCGCTGTGATCGCCGAGGGGCTGTAGAGCGGGACGATCGCGGTGTACTCCGCGTTCCACTGCTGCAGCTGCGTGTAGAGCTCGTTGCGGGCGTCCTGATCACTCGACGCGACGGCCTCTTCCAGGAGCGCGTCGATCTCCGGGTCGCTCACCTGCGAGGCGTTCTGGAAGCCGTCGGTGTGCAGGTGCGCACGGAGGAAGTCGGCGTCCACGCCGGAGAAGCCCCAGTCGGTGAGGTCGAACGTCTTGGGCTCGTACTGGGCGTTGTAGGCACCGGGCTCCAGCTCCTCGCGCTGCACCTCGAAGCCGATGGCCTTGAGATCCGACTGGATCGCGTTGGCCAGCGCCGCGCGGTCGTCGGGGACCGGGGTCCAGGCGATCCATCGCACGGACAGGCGCTCGCCGTCCTTCATGCGGATGCCGTCCGCGTCGCGCTCCGTCCAGCCGGCCTCGTCGAGCAGGGCGTTCGCGGCGTCCTGATCGAACGGCCAGGAGTCCTCCAGCGACGCGTCGTAGCCCGGGGTCGTGCTGCCGAGGACGCTCCACGCCCGCGGGAACTGCCCGAAGTAGATCTCCTCGACCGCCGCGTCGACGTCGATGCCGCGGGCGAACGCCTGCCGCACCTTCTCGTCGGCGAAGACGCCGTACTTCTCGTTCAGGTAGAGCGAGTAGGGCAGTCCGGGGTACTCCACCGAGTCGACCGTGACGCCGGCGTCGTCCAGACCGGCGACCTGGTTCGGCGGGATGTTGCTGGCGAGGTCGGCTTCGCCGCTCTCGATCACTCCGGTGCGCACCGACGCCTCCGGCTGGATCTGCACGCGCAGCGTCTCGAACGCCGGCGCCTTCGTCTCGTGCGGACCCCAGGCGTAGTCGTCGTTGCGCGTATAGACGATCTCCTGGTCGGCGGTGTACTCGGTGAGCACGAAGGGTCCGGTGCCGACCGTGACGTCGGGGCCGCCCGCCTTGAGCTTGTCGGCCGACTCGGCGAGCACGGCCGGCGAGTAGAAGCCGAGCTGCGGGGTGCTGGCCGCCTGCAGGAACGGCGCATACGGCTGCGTGAACGAGACCTTCACCGTGTGGTCGTCGACGACCTCGGTTCCGGCGTAAAAGTCCGCACCGAGCATGCTCGCCGCCTGGGCCGAGGCGGTCTCCGGGTCGACGATCCGGTCGAAGTTCGCCTTCACGGCCTCCGCATCGAACGACTCGCCGTCGGTGAAGGTCACGTCGTCGCGCAGCGTGAAGGTGTACTCCGTGCTGTCCGGCGAGACGTCCCAGCTCTTCGCGAGCCACGGGCTGAACGTGCCGTCATCCTCCTGGAACACCAGGGAGTCGAGCACCGCGCGCTGCACCATGCCGGAGACGTCGAGCTGGCTCACCTGCGGGTCCATGTGCCCCGCAGACAAGTTCGCGCCCTCGATCGACCACACGAGCTCACCGCCGTCGCTCTCCGTGGACGGGCCGGCGCACGCGGTCAGCACCAGGGCGGTGGCGGCGGCGAGCGCGGCGAAGGGCAGGAGGCGACGCACAGGGGTGGCGGGCATGGGGATTCCTCAGAACGGACGGGTCTGGATGTCTCCATCCTAGGGCGGTTTTTTGGACCCGGTCGATCTGTGCGACCCGGGATCAGGGCGACGGCAGGATGATCCGGTGTCGCTCTGCGGCCCCGACCCCTTCCCCCTCGACACGCGTCTGTCCCGGCGCGACCACCGCCGCGCCCAGCCCCTGTACCCGAGGCTCCGGAAGCCCGACCAGCCGCATGTCGACGAGGAGGTCGCCGCGGTTCCCCACGATCCGCCAGCGCAGCTCGGCCTCGGTCGCCGCGGCCACCACGCGGTCGGGGAACGGGTCCTGGTCCGCGCGGAATCCGCCGATCTCCTGGACCTGTGCCTCCAGCCGGGCATCGCGGACGTCGGCCGGGATGTCGTCGAGCACATGGTCGGCGAGGAACGGGTACGTGGCGGCGGGCCGTCCCGAGCGGATCGCGGCGTCGAGAGCCTGCGCGGCGGCGACCGTCTCCGCCCACGGGTGCAGGACCGCGGAGGGGGCGTCCGTCCGTTCGAGCAGCTGCTGGAGCGCGGCGCCTGCGATCCGCCGGGCGCCGAACTCGTCGGAGTTCCCGAAGGCGACGACGCCGATGCCGCTGGCCGCGTGCCAGCGCATGTGCGCCGAGAATCCGGGAAGACCGCCGGAGTGCTGCACGATCCGCCCGAACTGCCGGTCGTCCTCCACGAAGAGGCCGTAGCCGTAGCCGGCCCCCGCGAGGTCGCGCCCGTCGAACATCGCCGACGGCACCGGGATGGGGGTGCGGGCCTGCTGCAGCTCCCGTCGCGACGCCGGAGCCAGCACGGCGGGCGCCAGCGGGTCGTCGGTGAAGGCCGAGCCGAGGAACCACATCCATCTCGCGATGTCGTCGACGGTGCTGAACATGCTGCCGATGCAGCCGAGCGCGCCGGACCCCACGAACGGCTCGGGGCGGAACGTGGTGCCGTCGTCGAACGTCCGGAACCCGCCGGCCAGCGTCTCCGGCGCGTAGCCGTCCGACACGTGCGCCGTCCGGCGCAGCCCGAGGGGCTCGAGCAAGGTCTCCCGGATCACGTCCTCCACGGCCCGGTCCGTCACCGCTTCCACGACGCGGCCGAGCAGCGACTGGCCGAGGTTGGAGTACTGGTAGACGGTTCCCGGCGCGGCCGCGAGGTGCACCCCACCCGCGAACAGGGCGGCGATCTCCGCACGGGAGGCGCCGAGATGCCGGTCCACCCAGGCGTTGTCCTCCCCCAGACCGGACCGGTTCGAGAGCAACAGGTCGCCGGTGACCTCGACGTCCGCACCCCGATGCCGCAGCCGGACCTCCGGCAGATAGGTGCGGATCGGCGCGTGGAGGTCGAGCAGGCCGCGGTCTCGAAGGGAGAGCACGGTGGCGGCCAGGAAGCTCTTGGACATCGAGGCGATGCGGAAGACCGTGTCCCGCGTCGTCGGGGCCTCATCGGCGCGAGGATGGCCGTGGGTGAGCACTGCGCGGACCCTTCCCCGTTCGGCCACCGCGGCGATGGCGGCCGGAGCGGCACGACGCGCGCGCTCGTCCAGGCCGTGGCGGAGTGCCTCCGCGGCGGACTCGGCCATGACGAGGAAATCCGCATCCTGCCCGGTCATACGGGGACCCCGGCGCGCACCTCGTCGGCGAAGGCCTCGATGAGCGCGCGGCTGGCCGCGGTGTTGTGGTCGTGCACGCGCTCGGCGGCGGCGATGAGGGCGGGAAGCGAGCGTCCCTCTCCCCGCAGTGCCGCGTCGTCCCAACGGGCGAGGTCGGCCGCGGAGGCCTCGGGATGGAACTGCACCCCGCGCACCCGCGCCCCCAGCCGGAAGGCCTGGTTCTCGACGGCGGCGCTCGTCGCCAGCAGCACCGCCGCGGATGGCAGCCGCGTGATCATGTCCTGATGGTTCTCGATCATCGGAGCCTCATCGCCGAGGGCCGCGAACAGGGTGTCGGCACGTCCCGCCGCAGTGGGGCGGATGGGGGTCGCGCCGCGTTCGATGGGTCCGGTCTTCTCGGCGACCTCGCCGCCGGCCACGTGGGCGAGCAGCTGACCGCCCAGGCAGATGCCGAGGGTGGGGAGGTCACGGTCGATGGCCTCCGCGGCGAGCGCCCGCTCTGCCGCGAGCCACGGCGCGCGGTCATCGTCGTCCGGCATGAGCCCGCCGCCCAGCATGACGAGTCCGGCGTATCCCTCCAGGGAGGCGGGCAGCGGCTGCTCGGCTCCCACGACCTCGTCGACGTCGATCGCCTTCTCCCGTAGCCAGGTGCCGAGGCGGCGCGGGCCGGAGCTCGCGGAGTTCACGATCACGAGGACGCGCGGGTTCACAGCGCCCCCTCCCGCGCCGTCGTGTCGACCGCCGGCACGAGCGCGGCCGCGGCGGGCTCTCCCGCGCGGCCGGCGAGGAAGGCCTCGTGGTCGGGGTCCGACGCCTCCAGCACGCGGAGGACGTTCTCGTGCGCCGCCGCCCGGAGGTCGTCCTCCGACCAGCCGCGATGCCGCAGCTCGGCGAACAGCGCCGGGTACCCCGAGACGTCGCCGAGACCGTCCGGCATCGCATCGGACCCGTCGTAGTCGGCACCGATCCCGACCGCCTGCGCGCCGGCCACGCGACGCACGTGGTCCAGGTGATCGGCGACGTCCGCGACGCCGACGCGCGGCGCCTCTCCCTCTCCCCCGGCCTCCCACCAGTCGCGGCGGGCCTGCGAGACGAACGTGGGGACGAAGGGCACCATCACGACGCCGCCCTGCGCGCCGATCGCGGCGAGCACGTCGTCCGGCACGTTGCGGGGGTGGTCGCACAGAGCGAGGGCGCCGGAGTGGCTCACCATCACCGGGCGGGTCGTGACCTCCAGGGCATGCCGCATGGTCGTCGGAGCGACGTGCGAGAGGTCGACGAGCACGCCGATGCGGTTCATCTCGCGCACCACCTCGCGTCCGAAGTCCGTCAGACCACCGTGGCGCGCCTCGTCGGTCGCCGAATCCGCCCAGGCGATCGTCCGCGACCAGGTGAGGGTGAGATACCGCGCGCCGAGCCGCGCGAACTGCCGCAGCACGGCCAGCGATCCGCCGAGCTGGTCGCCGCCCTCGATGCCGATGAGCGAGGCGATCCTCCCCTCCGCCATCGCCGCACGCGCGTCGGCCGCCGTCCGAGCGATCGCGAAGCGCTGCGGGTGGGCGTCGACGAGGCGGTGCACGAAGTCGATCTGCTCGAGCGTGGCCACCACCTGCTCCGCCCCTTCCAGCACGGGATCGACCCAGACCGACCAGAACTGGCCGGCGACCCCGCCCGCGGTCAGTCGCGGCAGATCCGTCTGCGTGGCCGCCACCGGGCCGGAGAGCTCCGCGACCCGGTAGCCGAGCAGCGTCCTGCTCGCCCAGGCGAGGTCGTTGTGGCCGTCGATCACCCGATCGATCGGCAGGTCCGCGTCGACCATCTCAGTCCTCTCGTCCATCCAGCACCGTGTTCATCCGCGCGGTGAGCACCGGGTCCATGGCGCGCGCGACGCCGTCCAGCTCCCGCACGGGCACCGCACCGCGGGTGCTGGAGCAGAGCCAGAGGGCGTCCGCCCGCTCCAGATCGTCCCGCATCATCGGACCGACGCGGGAGGGCACCTCGGCGAGTCCCGCGAAGACGTCGGCCTGGGTCGTCCCGGGGAGCACCCCGTACTCGGGCGGTGGCGTGACCAGCGCCCCGTCGAGCCGCGCGATCAGCGTCGACCGCGGCCCTTCGAGGACGAACCCGTCGGCGCTGACGAAGACGACATCGTCCGCACCCCGGCTCCGTGCCTCCCGCAGGGCCGCCTGGTTCACGGCGTAGGCGAGGGACTTCGCTCCCTGCAGCAGCCAGGGCGCCGTCTCCATGACGTCGTGCCGGTACCCGCGGTCGAGCACCACCGCGGAGACGCCCCGCGCGCGGACGGCCTCCGGGTCCTCTCCCGCGAAGCCGAGCACCCACCCCGTCGGTCCGGCCGGGTCGATCTCGTCCCCGCGGGTCATCGCGAACTTGATCGAGGCGATCTCCCCGTCGCGGAGCACTCCGGGGCGGGAGACCTCGGCGGCCGCGCGGCGCACCGCCCGCGCCCACCGCTCGCGGCCTGGCGCGGGCAACCCTAGGAGCTGCGCCGAACGCTCCATCCGCACGAGATGCGCCTCCAGGGCCTGCGGCCTTCCTCCGCGCACCACGGCGGTCTCGAAGACGCCGTCGCCGCGGGTGACGCCGAGGTCCGTCGCCCGGATGATCGGCTCCCGCGGATCGACGGCATGGATCCCGTCCTCCGCCGCCTCGGCGGCGAGATCGAGCCGGTACAGCAGCAGTGCGCGCATGGGATTCCGCTCTCGCAGGGTTCGGGGGCCGGTCAGCCCGCGGTCAGGACGGCCTCAGGGGCCTCGGCCGCGGAGGAGTCGAAGACGCGGGACGCGTCACGGGCGATGCGCTCGGCGAGCACCTCGTGTCCGATCCCCGGTCCGGTGGGGACCGTGACGCGACCGGCGACGGCGGTCACCGGAGGCGCGATGATGTCCGACTCGTAGTACTTGTCCGAGCCCGACACATCCGACGGCAGCAGGAAACCGGGGAGCGAGGACAGCGCGACGTTCGCAGCCCGCCCGACGCCGAACTCGTGCATCCCGCCGCACCACACGGGGATGCCCGCGTCCCGCGCCACGTCGTGCGCGGCGCGGGCGACGGTGAGCCCGCCCATCCGCGACACCTTGATGTTGAGGACCCGCCCCGCCCGCAGCCGGATCATGGTCCGCAGGTCGCCGAGGTCGACGACCGACTCGTCCAGGCACACGTCCGTGCCGAGCCGCGCCTGCAGATCGGCGTGGGCCACGAGATCCCGCGGCGCGAAGGGCTGCTCGATCATGGTCAGCGCCTCGCGATCCAGGCGTGCGAACACCGCGGCCGCCCGCTCGTCATCGGCATACGCGCCGTTCGCGTCCACGTGAAGGTCGAGGTCGGGGTAGGCGCCGCGCACCGCACGCACCGGCTCCACATCCCAGCCCGGAGCGATCTTGAGCTTGACGCGGGGGTAGCCGGCGGCGCGCTGCAGCTCCACCTGGGCCAGCAGCTCATCGATCGACGGCTCGATGCCCAGCGACACCCCCGCGACGACCTCGTCGCGCGTCCCGCCGAGGGCCGCGGCGAGCGCGATCCCCCGCCTCCGGGAGACCAGGTCCCACACCGCGCCGGAGAACCCGGCCTTCGCGAACTCGTGCCCGCGGACCCGTGCCCACGACGCCTCCAGCTCCGCCGGCTCCTCCCCCTCGGCGCGGAGCAGCGCGGGCACCAGGTAGCGGGTCGCGATCTCCCACGCGGTGACCGTGGTCTCCGCTCCGTAGAACGGATCGGACGGCGACGCGATCTCCCCCCACCCCGTCTGGCCGTCGGCATCGGTGACCTCGACGAGCACGTGCTCGATGCCGGACTTGCGGTGCGAGCTCGTCTCGAAGCTGTGACGCAGCGGCTGACGCAGGGCGAACAGCCGGACGCGGACGACCCTCACGCGTCCTCCTCCGGGCGGGGCCGCGCGGTCTCGGGGCCGTAGAGACCCAGGCGCGCCACCAGCCGGTCGCGTTCGGCGAGCCGCCGTCGCGCTCCCTTCGCGCTCGCCGTGGTGAGCGCGCTCAGCAGGTGGCACACCGCCGCGACCGGGGTCGGCGAGTCGGCGTACGACGCCGATCCCGTGCGCACCCGGATGAGCGAGGTCGCGATGGATGCGAGCGGGGCGTCCTCGCTGTCGGTGATCACGACGAGCTGACCGCCCGCCTCGTGGAAGAGCCGCCCGAGCCGCACGGTCTCCTCCCGGTAGCGCCGCAGGGAGAACGCGATGAGCACGTCGCTGGCCCGGACGTCGGTGAGCACGGTGAGCGGCTGCAGCGCGTGCCCGTCCACGAGGAAGACGTTCGACAGCGTCGCCGAGAGATCCGCGTTGAGGAGCTGCGCGTACGCCGCCGCCTTGCCCTCGCCGGCGACGTACCGTCGCCGGGCACCGAGCAGCAGCGCCGCGGCCTGCGGCACCTGGGCCGAGCGGCTGAGCTCCTCGAAGGTCTGGGCGAGCGTGCGCTGCTCCGTCTCGATGATCCGCGCCTGGATGCTCTCGGCGGAGAGGTTGGTGCGGATGCGCTCGCCGTAGCGGTCCCGCGGAGAGACGAGGTCGCGATCCTCCTGGTCGTGGTCGTTCATGCCGTGCCCTCCCGAGGTGTCGCGCGGTAGACCGCCGTGTCGTGGTCGAGGCGCGTGGCCCCGACGAGGACGTCTCCGCGGCGGAATGCCGCGGTCATCGTCCGCTCCAGATCCCGCCGCAGCACCGCGCGCTCCTCGGCGTCGAGGGCGCCGGGTCGCGTCGGGATCGCGATCCAGGTGCCGCCGTCCGCCGCCACGGCCCGCCCCCAGTCGTCCGGCCCGAGCACGGGAGGGACGGGGAGCGACCGACGGGTCGGACGATCGGCGACGTCCAGGTCCCAGGAGACCACCAGACGGTCGGTGTCGGGGCGGGCGTAGTAGTCGCGCTCGTACGCGATGCCGACGGCCCCGAGAGAGCTCAGGTTGAAATGGGCGTTGCGCGAGAGCAGCGGATCGAACGTCCACCGCATCGTCCGCTGCCCCCAGCGCAGGGCCACGGCACGCTGCGCGAGCTTGAGCGCCTGGCCGACGCCGCGTCCCTGGTGCGCGGCATCGACGGCGGCCGCCTGCGAGTAGTGGAAGGACGCGCCGGTGGTGTCACAGCCGGCGAACCCGTACGCGAACCCGATCAGCTCCCCGTCGTCGGCGAAGGCGCCGACCGCGGAACCGCCGTTGCGGGCGAGGGCGGTGAGCAGGTTGGCGTTGAGGGCGTACTCGTTCTCCGTGTACGCGAAGACGCGGGCGTACAGCGCGGCGGCCTCACGGAACTCGGTGTACCGGGTGAGTTCGCGGCAGCCGTGGGCGACACCGGCGGCCACCGAAGAATGAGGCACGATACGTTTCCTAAGATCGAGGAGTCCTGCTGCTGAGAGCGATGCTATCGGCGGGTTGCGGGGTGATCAAGGGGCAAGATACGGTTCGTAACCGTGACGACTCTCTCGGCAGTGCGCGACGGGGACCATCCTTCCGACGACATCATCGCACTCGTGCGCGAACTCGTGCTGATCGAGACGCCGAGCCGCGACACGGAGGCGAGCGCCCGCATCGCCGACCTGCTGTCCGCCTGGTTCGCCGGCGTCGGCGGCAGCGTCCAGCGGATCCCGCACGAGCTCGGGACGGATCTCGTCATCGACGTCCCCGGTACCGGAGACCCGGTTCTCCTCGTCGGCCACACCGACACCGTCTGGCCGGCGGGCACGCTGTCGGACGACCTGCCGTGGGCCGAGGACGGCGATGTCGTGCGCGGCCCCGGTGCCTACGACATGAAGGCCGGCATCGTGGTGATGCTCGAGGCCCTGCGGCACCTGCAGTCCGTGCCGCTCGCACAGCGGCGCGCCGTGCGGATCGTGCTCGTCGCGGACGAGGAGATCGGCTCCCCCGTCTCGGGCCCCCAGCTCGCGGAACGGGCCAGGGGCGCGGCCTGCGCCATCGGATTCGAGTCCCCGCATCCCGACGGCGCCCTCAAGGTCGGCCGCCGCGGCAGCGCCCGGGTGCGCATCGCCGTCACCGGCCGCGCGGCCCACGCCGCCCTCGACCCCGAGCATGGCGTCTCCGCGATCGACGAGCTCGTCGACCAGCTCCTCCTGGTCCGCACGATCGTGGCCGACCCGGAGCTTCCGAGTCCGGTGCTGTGCAACGTCGGCGTCATCGACGGCGGCGCGAGGACCAATGTGGTGCCGGCGCACGCGGCCGCCGAGATCGGCCTCCGCTTCCAAGACCCGGACAGCGAGCAGCGCGTCCTCAGCGCCCTCCAGGAGCTGGCACCGGTGCGCCCCGGCGCCCGCCTCGACGTCGCCGTGCTGAGTGCCCGGCCCGCCTGGCAGGCCTCGGCGGAGGACACCGACCTCCTCGCCCGGATCGCCGCGGCCGGTGCTGCGCTCGGCCAGCAGGTCGACGGCCGCCCCGCGGCCGGCGCGGGCGACACGAACCTCCTCGGCGGACAGGGTCTGCCGACCGTCGACGGCTTCGGCCCCCGGGGCGGCGGTGCGCATGCGCTGGACGAGCACTTCCTGCGCTCCTCCCTGCACGAACGCATCGCGCTCCTGCGTGCCGTGCTCACCGTCCCGGCGGAGTGACGATACGATTCCGGTTCCCGTGCCCGACCCGAACCGGCCCGAGATACGTTCCGGATGTCCGCGTCGAGGTGTCATCCTTTGCTCCCCTCGTTCCGATGCGCGCATCCTGGCATCCGCGTGTTTCCGCCGTGTTACACCCGCTCGACGGCCGGCGATCTTTCCGGTCTGCGCGATTTTTCTTCCGCGATACGCATCGAATGTCTTGACCACGGGGCCGTCTTCCGCTTGCATGGTCAGCACCGACCCGGCTTCACTGTGGATCCGGGCGGCGCCCGAAGGGACCTTCCATGCGTCTTGCCCCCCGCTCCAGAACCGTGCGAAGTCTGACCGCCGCCGCGATCGCCTCCGCGCTCCTCCTCGCCGCTCCGGTCGGTGCCGCTCAGGCGCAGTCCGTCAGCGCCGCCACCGAATCGCCGGCCTCCGACACGACGCTCCGGATCGCCACCTCCGGATTCGTGGACACGTTCAACCCGTTCATCTCGATCTACCTGACGCCGACGAACATCATCCGGTACGTCTACGAGTCGCTCGTGCAGAACGACGCCGAGGACGGCTCCCCCACGAAGGGCCTCGCCGACAGCTGGGAGGCGACCGACGGCGGCCAGACGTGGACCTTCACCCTCCAGGACGACCTCGTCTGGTCGGACGGCGAGCCCATCACCTCCGCCGATGTGAAGTACACGTACGACCAGATGATGACGGTTCCCGCGCTCGGTACCGCCAACGGCAACCTCGTCTCCAACTTCGACACCGTCGAGACCCCGGACGACAAGACCGTCGTGATCACCCTGAAGACCCCGCAGGCCCCGAACCCCGGCTCGGAGATCCCGATCGTCCCGAAGCACATCTGGGAGAAGGTCGACGACCCGACGACCTTCACCAACGACGCCGACGTGGTCGGCTCCGGCCCGTTCGTCCTCGACAGCTACTCGGCCAACCAGTCCATCGTGCTGAAGGCGAACGAGAACTTCTGGCGCGGCGCCCCCAAGATCGACGCGATCCAGTACGTGTACTACACGAACTCGGACGCCCAGGTGCAGGCGCTCAAGGCGGGCGACGTCGACCTCGTCACCGGCCTCACCCCCACCCAGTTCTCGGCACTCGAGGGCGTCGACGGCATCACCACGCACTCCGGTGAGGGCCGCCGCTACCACTCGATCAGCATCAACGTCGGTCAGCAGACCCGCGACAACGTGCCCTACGGCACCGGCAACGCCGCGCTGAAGGAGCTCGAGGTGCGCCAGGCCATCCGTCTCGGCACCGACACGGCCACCCTCCTCGACAAGGTCCTGGACGGCGAGGGCACGCTCGCGACGAGCTTCATCCCGGCGTCCTTCCCGAAGTGGCACCTGTCCGACGACGACGACGTGATCGTGGGCTTCGACCCCGAGGCTGCGCAGGCGAAGCTCGACGAGGCGGGCTGGGTCCCCGGCGCCGACGGCATCCGCGAGAAGGACGGCCAGCGCCTGAGCCTGCGCCTGCTGACGGACGCGGACGACGCGAACGAGCAGTCCATCTCCGACTTCTTCGTCCCGTGGATGAAGGACATCGGCATCGAGATCACGGTCGAGTCCACCGACTCCGACACGATCAGCGCGAAGGCCACCTCCGGCGACTACGACCTGTACTTCAGCGGCTGGTCGGTCAACCCCGACCCGGACTACCAGCTGGGCATCAACACCTGCATGAACCTGCCGACCGCGACCGACGGCACCGGCGGCACCACGCAGGACGGGTACTGCAACCCGGAGTTCGACGAGATGTACGCCGCGCAGCGCTCCGAGATCGACGCCGAGAAGCGTCAGGAGATCGTGCACGACATGCTCGCGCTGAACTACACCGACACCGCGCAGGTCGCCACCTGGTACGCCAACTCGCTGGAGGCCTACCGCTCCGACCGCTTCACGGGCTTCACGCTGCAGCCGAAGGACGGCGGCATCATCGCCAACCAGGCCGGCTACTGGGGCTACCTCACCGTCGAGCCCGTCGAGGGCGCGACCGCCGGCGGCACCGGCACGAACACCGGACTCCTCATCGGAGGCATCGTCGTGGGGGTGGTCATCATCGGAGGGCTCATCTTCTTCCTGATCCGTCGCCGCAACATCGCCGACGTCGAATGAGTCCGGCGAGACGCCGCGGGTGGCGGGCCTCCGCCCCCGCGGCGTCTCCCGGTCCGCTGTAAGGAGACCCCATGTCCAACGCGGTACCCCCGTCCACCTCCGCCATCGCGACGAGCGCCGCGGCCGAGGAGCAGCCGAAGGGCGTCGGCGCCCTCCGCTACTTCCTGGTCAAGCTCGGCGGCGCGGCCATCAGCCTGGCGATGGTGATCCTCCTCGGATTCTTCGCCTTCAAGATCCTGCCGGGCGATCCGGTGGCCTCGATCGCCCGCGAGCGCGGGATGAGCGCCGAGCAGGCCGACCAGCTGCGCGAGCAGCTCGGTCTGAACAAGCCCCTGTGGCAGCAGTTCATCGACTACCTCGGCAACGTCTTCACCCTGAACTTCGGCACGAGCTACGTCTACCGCACGTCGGTGTCCGACCTCATCGGCCAGTACTTCTGGAACACGATCCTCCTCACCGGCACGGCGGCGATCATCGCGATCGCCCTCGGCCTCTGGCTCGGACAGAAAGCGGCCTGGAAGCACGGCTCCACCTTCGACCGCGTCGTCTCCGGCACGTCGCTCGTGTTCTGGTCGGTGCCGACCTTCTGGCTGGCCCTGCTGCTCCTGATGGTCTTCGGAGGCACGCTGCACTGGTTCCCGACCGGAGGCATGGTCTCCCCCAACCCGCCCACCGATCCGGTCGGCGCGGTCCTGGACGTGATCTCGCACATGGTGCTCCCGGTGATCACGATGGTCGCGGTCGTGTACGCGCAGTACCTCATGGTGATGCGCAGCTCGCTCCTCGAGGAGATGGGCGCCGACTACCTCACCACCGCGCGGGCCAAGGGCCTCCGGGAGGACCTCGTCCGCCGTCGGCACGCCGTCCCCAACGCCCTGCTGCCGACCGTCACCCTCGTCTTCATGCACATCGGCGGTCTCATCGCCGGGGCCGTCACGGTGGAGACGGTGTTCTCCTGGCCCGGGCTCGGGAAGCTCACCTTCGAGGCCATCTCCGGCCCCGACCTCCCGCTCCTGCAGGGCACGTTCGTGGTGTTCTCCACGATCATCATCGCGATGAATCTCATCGCGGACCTCATCTACCGGCAGCTCGACCCGAGGGTGAGGCGCGCATGACCACGGCATCCCCGACCATCCGTTCCCCCCGCGCCCTGGCGTGGCACCGCCGCGGCACGGCCTTCGTCGACTTCTGCCGGCAGTTCGCCCAGCACCGAGCGGGCATGGTGGGCCTCGTCTTCCTCGTGATCGTGGCGCTCATCGCGATCTTCGCCCCCGTGATCGCCCCCGCTACCATGCTCGACGTCACGAACCTCGTCGACGTGCAGCGCTTCGCCCCGCCGTCCTGGGAGCATCCCCTCGGTACCGACCATCAGGGTCGCGAGATCTGGGTCCGCATGGTGTGGGGCGCCCGGGTGTCCCTGCTCGTCGGCCTCGCCGCCACGGCGATGTCGATGATCATCGGCACCCTCGTCGGTCTCTCGGCCGGCCACTTCACCGGCTTCTTCGGCGGGCTGATGATGCGCATCATCGACTTCTTCCTCGTGCTGCCGTCGCTGATCCTCGCGATCGTGCTGTCGTCGGTGCTGAGCCGCGGCGTCTGGACGATCATCATCGCGATCGGCCTGACCTCCTGGGCCGGCACCGCCCGCGTCGTCCGCGCGCAGACCCTGTCCGTCGAATCGCGCGACTACATCGAGCGCTCGCGGGCCCTCGGCGCCGGGCACTGGCACATCATCATGAAGCACCTCCTCCCCGGGGTGCTCCCGCTCGTGCTCGCCAACACGACCCTCACGGTCGGCTCGGCGATCATCTCCGAATCCACCCTGGCGTTCCTCGGCCTCGGCGACACCACGCTGCAGTCGTGGGGCTCGATCCTGAAGAACGCGATGGACGTCTCCGCCGCGACCAGCGGTTACTGGTGGTACGTGCTCGTGCCCGGCATCGCCATCGTCCTCGTCGTGCTGTCGTTCACCCTGATGGGCCGCGCCGTCGAGAACATCACCAACCCGACGCTGAGGAGCCGCTGAGATGCCCGATCTGATCTTCGACGACGTCTCCATCACGTACCGCACCTCGGGGCGGTCGGGTCGGGACGAGGTGGCGGCCGTGCGCGACGTCTCGCTCACCCTCCCCGCCGGGCAGACGCTCGGCATCGCCGGCGAGTCCGGCTCCGGCAAGTCCACTCTCGCCATGAGCGTCCTCCGGCTCCTGCCGCGCAACGCCCGGCTCAGCGGCCGCGTGCTGCTCGGCGACCGGGACGTCGCCACGTTGTCCTTCGGGCAGCTGCGCGCCGTGCGCTGGGCGCAGACGTCCATCGTGTTCCAGGGCGCGATGCACTCGCTCAACCCGGTCCGCACGGTGGGCTGGCAGCTCCTGGAGGCGCTGGAGCTGCACGCCTCGGACCGATGGAAGGGCGAGAAGGCGCGCAAGGAGCGGGTCCGGGAGCTGCTCGACATCGTCGACCTGCCGCAGCAGAAGAGCGAGTCGTACCCGCACGAGCTCTCCGGCGGCCAGAAGCAGCGCGTGATGATCGCGATGGCCCTCGCCTGCGATCCCGAGGTCATCATCGCGGACGAGCCGACCACCGCGCTCGACGTGATCGTGCAGAAGCAGATCCTCGACATGATCTCGCGTCTGGTGGCGGAGCGCGGCATCTCGATGCTCATGATCAGTCACGACCTCTCGGTGCTCGCCACGGCGTGCGACCGGATCGCCATCATGCGCGACGGCGAGCTCGTCGAGGTCGGCGAGAGCTACGCGGTCTGCACGACCCCGCAGGAGGCGTACACGCGACAGCTCGCCGACGCCTTCCCCACGATCGGCGACCCCGCCTCGCGGATGGCCCCGGTGACGCGGCACGGCCGCGATGCGGACGAGGTGCCGGAGATCACCCACGGCGACGAGGTGCTGCTGGAAGCGCGCGGAGTCAACGTCACCTACCGCTCCGGCGGGCGCCCCGTGCATGCGGTCCGCGACGTCGACCTCTCGGTGCGTAAGGGCGAGATCGTCGCGCTCGTCGGCCAGTCCGGCTCCGGCAAGTCGACCCTCGCCCGCGCGCTCATGGGACTCCAGCCCGCCGACCCCGGGTCGCAGATCCTCTTCGATGGCGCACCGATCCCGTCGAAAGGTCGCGACCTCGCGCGGTTCCGCTCGCAGGTGCAGCTCGTGCTCCAGGACCCGTGGGCCGCCCTGAACCCCAAGCACAGCGTCTACGAGTCCGTCGCCGAGGGGCTGCGCGTGCAGCGCTTCCCCGGCGACGAGCGCGAACGCGTGGCACAGAGCCTCGCCGACGCGGAGCTCACCCCGCCGGAGCGCTACTTCGGCGCCATCCCGCAGGAGCTCAGCGGCGGGCAGCGGCAGCGCGTCGTCATCGCCGGTGCGCTCGCCGTGCAGCCGCAGCTGCTCATCGCGGACGAACCCGTCGCCTCGCTCGACGCGTCCGTGCGCGGAGAGATCCTCGGACTCCTGCTGGAGCTGCGCCGCCGCCTCGGGCTCTCCGCCCTCGTCATCACGCACGACCTCGGTCTCGCCTGGAACATCGCCCACACGGTCGCGGTGATGTACCACGGACAGATCGTCGAGCACGGACCCACCGAAGAGGTGCTGCTGAACCCGCAGCACGAGTACACCCGGCACCTGCTGTCCGCGGCGCCGCGCATCGAGGAGAAGACGGCATGAGCACCCTGACGGAGGCGGCGGTGTCGCCGTATCTCGACACGGCTCCCCTGCAGCCCGGCGACACGGTGGCGATCGTCTCGCCGTCCGGTCCCGGCAACGAGGAGAACACGCAGCGCGCCGTCGGCTACTACGAGTCCTGGGGGCTGAACGTCCGGGTGGGTGAGCATGTCCTCACGCCCCACCCGCGCGCGTCGTACCTCGCGGGGCCGGACGACCTCCGCCGCGCCGACCTCGTCGACGCCTGGCTCGATCCGGACGTGGACGCCGTCGTCACGGCTCGCGGCGGCTACGGTGCCCTGCGCCTCCTCGACGGCATCGACTGGGCCGACATGCGCCGCGGGGCGCTGCGCCGGGACGGGCGGCCGAAGCTCCTCACGGGCTCGTCCGACGTGACCGCCCTGCACGAGACGTGGCGCGCGCACCTCGAAGTCGCGACGCTCTTCTGCCCGATGGCAGGGAACAACGTCTTCCGCGATTCGGAGCAGGTGCGCGACGACGTGCAGCGCTGGCTCTTCGAACCCTGGCGCGGGCGGGAGCTCATCGGCCCGAAGACCGAGATCATGACGCCGGGCCGCGCCGAAGGGCGCTTCACGGGCGGCAACCTCAGCCTGCTCGCCGCCGGACTCGGCGCCCCGGAGGCGGACGTCCCCTCCCCCGGCATCCTGTTCCTGGAGGACATCACCGAGGAGCCGTACCGCCTGGACAGCTTCGTCACGCAGCTCCGGCGCGCGGGCCGTCTCGCCCAGGCGACGGGCATCGTGCTCGGCTCCTGGCACGAGTGCGGCGACCTCGACCTCGTCCACGCGCTCATGCGGGACGAGTTCCAGGACGCCGGGGTCCCCGTGCTGTGGGAGCAGGGCTTCGGCCACGACCCGCACGCCCTGACCATCCCGCTCGGTGTCGACGGGGTGCTGGACGCGACCGGCGACGAACCCCGCCTCACGGTGGGACGGCCATGATCGCCCTTCCGCCCCTCGATCCCCGCGTCACCTGGTCGATCCGGCTCGTCGACGCCGGCACCGGGGAGACCCTGGCCGAGCACGAGCCGCACACGCAGTGCGAGACCGCGAGCATCGGCAAGATCTTCCTGCTCCTCGAGGTCGCTCGACGGCTGGAGGCGGGCGCGCTCGCCGAGGACGACCGGATCGAGATCCCGGACGAGCACCGCGTCGAGGACTCCGGGCTGCTGTACCGCATGCACGATCAGCGCATCACGGTCCACGACGCGGCGCTCCTCGTCGGGGCGGTGAGCGACAACCTCGCCACGAACGCCCTGATCCACCTCTGCGGTCTGGAGGAGGTGCGGGCCGTCGCTCCGGCACTCGGATACCGCGACACCGCCCTGCACGACTACATCCGCAACGAGCGCACCCCCGACCTGCCCTGGACGCCGTCGTTCGGCACCGCGGCCGAGCTGTCCGACGTGATGCGCCGACTCGGGGCGGGCGAGGCGTTCTCCCCCGCGGTGAGCGCCCGGGTGCTGGACTGGCTCGCCGCCGACACCGACACGTCGATGACCGCCGACGCCTTCCTCCTCGACCCCCTCGCCCACGTCGAGGCCGAGTATCAGGGCATGGTGCTGCGTCACAAGACCGGCAGCGTGAGCTTCGCCCGCGTCGACGTCGGGCTGCTGCGGGGCCCGAGGGCCGCCGTCGCGTATGCGGTCGCGGCGAACTGGAAGGACTCCGCGGCCGATCTCCGCGCGCCCGTGCTCGACGGCATGCGCGCGGTCGGCGAGCTCATCCGCGCGCACGTCACCGGACGCGCACGAGACGAGGAGGACGCATGAGCGCGATCGACGTGGAGCTCCCCGACGAGAACGGCACGGTGTGGTCGATCCTCGTCCAGGACATCGACTCCGGCGAGGTGCTGCTGCGCCATGACCCGGAGACGGTGCAGGACACGGCGAGCGTCGGCAAGATCTTCCTCCTGCACCGCCTCCTCGCCGAGGTCGACGCTGGCACGCGGACTCTCGACGAGCGCGTGACCCGACGGCCGGTCGAGGCGATCGAGGACTCCGGCCTCTGGTACCTGCTGCAGGCGTCCGAGCTGTCGCTGTACGACGTGGCCGCGCTCATCGGGGCCGTGAGCGACAACGCCGCGACCAACACGCTAGGCCGCGTCATCGGCATCCCGACCGTGCAGGAGCACACGCGCGCGCTCGGCTACACGGCCTCGGCCCTCGACGACATCGTGCGGTGGCCGATCCCGCCCGGTGCCCCGAAGACGCTGTCGCACGCGAACGCCGCGGAGCTCGTGCTCTTCATGTCGCGCCTGGCCGACGGGACCGATCTCTCCCCCGCCTCGGCCGACACGCTGCGCCGCTGGCTGGGCGCGGGCATGGACCTGTCGATGGTCGCGTCGGCCTTCGACCTCGACCCGCTCGCGCACTGGGGCTTCGATCGCGGCGTGTGGCTGCTGAACAAGACCGGCACGATCTCCCGCGTCCGCGCCGACACCGGGATCGTCATGTCCCCCACCCGCCGGATCGCCTACGCGGTCTTGGCGAACTGGGACCGGGGCGCCGACGGACGCGGACCGGTGCTGGCCGCCATGCGCCGCATCGGCGAGGGCATCCACGCCGCGCTCGCCGACTGACCTCGGTTCACAACTCAGGACATCCGGCGGCGGTCGGTACGACGCGCCGCTCCCGCGGCGCCGCCGACCCGGTTTCTCCTGAGTTGTGAACGCGGCTCAGACGACCCCGGCGCGGGCCAGGCGTTCCCGCACCCGGTCGATCGGCACCGCGTGCGCCGTCCGCCCCTCGGGGCCCACGATGGTCTCCGCGGCGAGCACCGAGTTGACCAGGGCTTCCTCGACCGCGTCCATCGTCGCGGCGAAGAGCGGCGAGAGCTCGTCGTCCGCCGCCGTACCGCCGTCCGCCGGGTCGTGCACCGAGAAGGCGATCGCGTAGTCGCCGCTGCCCTGCGCATAGTCGGCGCCGACACCGCGCATCGCGAACACGGCCCGGTTGGCCACGCGGCCGAGCTGCCGCCCGTCGACGGGGGCGTCCGTCGCGACGACGATCATGCAGGAATTGCCGACGGGCTGTGCCGGAGCATCGGCGAGGAGCTCCTCCGCGGGCAGCGGGACGCCCGCGATCCGCAGCGTGCCGCTGAAGTTCGTCTGCACGAGGACGCCGACCGTGGCCGACCGCCCCGCGACCTCGACCAGCCGCGATGCCGTGCCGATGCCGCCCTTGTACCCGAGGGCGACGGTCCCGGCACCGGCGCCCACACCTCCCTCGGCGACCGCTCCCGGAGCGGCCGCGGCCAGGGCCGCCGCCACCTGCTCCTCCCCCACGGCTCGGCGACGGATGTCGGAGAGGAATCCGTCGTTCGTCTCGCCCACCACCGGGTTCAGCGTGGTCGTCCGTGCGTGCGCCGGCGTCGCCAGCAGATGCCCGAGCAGCGCGTCCGCGACGCGGAACACGGACAGCGTCGAGGTCAGCAGGATCGGCGTCTCCAGCGCCCCGAGCTCCCGGAGCTGTGTGGCGCCGACGAGCTTGCCGTAGCCGTTGCCCACGGAGAGGTTCGCGGGAAGGCTCCGACGCTCGGCGGTGAGGGCGTCGGGGACGATCGCCGTCACTCCCGTGTGCAGACCGTCGCCGTGCAGCGTGGCATGCCCCACCCGCACACCGGGGACGTCGGTGATCGCATTCTCCGCGCCGCGCGGGAAGGCTCCGGACGGCACACCGAGGTCGGCGAGACGGGGACGGGAGGACGAGGACGACGGCGGTGTCATGCTCCGATCCTTCCAGCGTCGGAGGGACCGACCGCAGCGCCGCGCCGGAGGCTCCGCCGGGTCGAGCGCCCCGCCCGTGCGCTCGATAGACTGGGCGGCACCACCCACACTCAGGCACGCTCACACAGTGCCGCATACATCGCTCGAGGAGACCTCCATGTCCGCCATTCCCGACAAGCCCGCACTCGAAGGTCTCGAAGCGAAGTGGGACGCCGCCTGGGCGGAGCAGGGCACATACCTGTTCGACCGTCTGCGCGCCGCCGAGCTCGGTCGTGAGGGCGTCTACTCGATCGACACCCCGCCGCCCACCGCCTCGGGCAGCCTCCACATCGGTCACGTGTTCTCCTACACGCACACCGACGTCAAGGCTCGGTATGAGCGCATGCGCGGCAAGACCGTGTTCTACCCGATGGGCTGGGACGACAACGGCCTGCCCACCGAGCGCCGCGTGCAGAACTACTACGGCGTGCGCTGCGACCCCTCGCTCCCCTACGACGCCGACTTCACCCCGCCGTTCGAGGGCGGCGACAACAAGTCGAGCCGGGCCGCCGACCAGCAGCCGATCAGCCGCCGCAACTTCATCGAGCTGTGCGAGCGCCTCACGATCGAGGACGAGAAGCAGTTCGAGGCGCTGTTCCGTCAGCTCGGGCTGAGCGTGGACTGGACGCAGACCTACCGCACCATCTCCGACGACACGATCCGGCAGAGCCAGCTCGCCTTCCTCCGCAACATCGAGCGCGGCGAGGCGTACCAGGCCCTCGCGCCGACGCTGTGGGACATCGACTTCCGTTCCGCGATCGCGCAGGCCGAGCTCGAGGACCGCGACCAGCAGGCCGCGTACCACACGATCGAGTTCCCCTTCGCGGACGGCTCCGGCTCCATCGCGATCGACACCACGCGCCCGGAGCTCCTCCCCGCGTGCATCGCGATCGTGACCCACCCCGAGGGACCGCACAAGCACCTCATCGGCACCAAGGTCCGCACGCCCTACTTCGGCGCCGAGATCGAGATCCACGGCCACCACCTCGCCCAGCCCGACAAGGGCACAGGCGCGGCCATGGTCTGCACCTTCGGCGACGTGACCGACATCATCTGGTGGCGAGAGCTGCGCACCGCCGCCGGCGAGTCCCTGCCGAACATGACGACGATCGGTCTCGACGGCCGCTTCCTGGCCGAAGCCCCGTCGATCGTGACCGACGCCGACGCACGCGCCTGGTACGCGGAGAACGTGGCGGGCAAGACCGTCTTCAGCGCCCGCAAGGCGATCGTGGAGAAGCTGCAGGAGACCGGCGACATGACCGCCGTCGGCAAGCCCTTCCAGCACGCCGTGAAGTTCTTCGAGAAGGGCGACCGCCCGCTCGAGATCGTCTCGACCCGACAGTGGTACATCCGCAACGGCGCCCGCGACGGGGAGCTGCGCGATCAGCTCCTCGCGCACGGTACCGAGCTGGCGTGGCACCCCGACTTCATGCGGGTCCGCTACGAGAACTGGGTCGGCGGCCTCACGGGCGACTGGCTCGTGTCCCGGCAGCGGTTCTTCGGTGTGCCGATCCCGCTCTGGTATGCGCTGGACGAGAACGGGGAGCGCGACTACGACCGCGTGCTCACCCCGGATGCGGCCGCGCTGCCCATCGACCCCACCACGGATGTGCCGTTCGGCTACACCGAGGCCCAGCGCGGCGTGCCGGGCGGGTTCGACGCCGAGGCCGACATCCTCGACACGTGGGCGACCTCGTCGCTGACCCCGCAGCTCGCGGGCGGCTGGCAGCGCGACGAGGAGCTGTGGCAGCTCACCGCTCCGTTCGACCTGCGCCCGCAGGGACAGGACATCATCCGCACCTGGCTCTTCTCGACCATGCTGCGCTCCACGCTCGAAGACGGCCGCGCCCCGTGGAAGAACGCCGCCATCTCGGGCTTCATCGTCGACCCCGACCGCAAGAAGATGTCGAAGTCGAAGGGCAACGTGGTCACCCCGGCCGACGTGCTCGACGCCCACGGCTCGGACGCGGTGCGGTACTGGGCGGCGTCGAGCCGCCTCGGCATGGACGCGGCCTTCGACCCGCAGAACCCGACCCAGGTGAAGATCGGCCGGCGTCTCGCGATCAAGGTGCTCAACGCCGCCAAGTTCGTGCTGTCGTTCCCGGTGCCCGAGGGAGCCCAGGTGACGCACGCGCTCGACGCCTCGATGCTCACGGCACTCGACGGCGTGGTGGCCGAGGCGACCGCGGCCTTCGACCGGTATGACGCGGCGCGGGCGCTGGAGCTGACCGAGGCGTTCTTCTGGACGTTCTGCGACGACTACCTGGAGCTCGTGAAGGAGCGCGCCTACAACCAGAACGACGTGGGCCAGGCCTCGGCCGCCCTCGCGCTGCGTCTGGCGCTGTCCACGCTGCTCCGGCTGCTCGCACCGGTGCTCTCCTTCGCCACCGAGGAGGCCTGGTCGTGGTTCGAGGAAGGCTCCGTGCACACCGCAGCGTGGCCCGAGAAGCTCGGCATCGAGGGCGACCCGGCCGTGCTGGCCGCCGCGAGCGAGGCGCTCATCGGCATCCGGCGCGCGAAGACCGAGGCGAAGGCATCGCAGAAGAACCCGGTCTCCCGTGCCGCCATCGCCGCTCCCGCCGCGAAGGTCGAGGCCCTGCGCGCCGCAGCGGACGACCTCCGCGCGGTCGGCCGCATCGCCGAGCTCGAGATCACCGAGGCGGAGGAGTTCGCGGTCACCGCGATCGAGCTCGCCCCGGTCGAGGCCTCCTGATGCAGCTCGGCACGCGCTGGGCCACGGGTGCACAGCCGCCCGCGTCGGTCCCCGAGGCGCTGCGTCCCGCCATCGCCGAGGTCGAGTCCCAGGGCCTCACCGGCCACTGGACCCTCACCTGGCTCGAGGGCCGCGCGATCGCCGAGCTCGACGCCGGCTGGGAGGTCCTCCAGACCCCCTCCGGCGAGGTCATCGCCCGCCCCTTCTGATCGCCGAGACCCCGCTTCATCGTCGAGACCCCCTCCTTCCCGCGCGGGAAGGAGGGGGTCTCGACGCGTACCCGGGGTCCCGGGTCAGCGGCGCGGGGCTCCGAGCTGCGCGAGGAGATGATCCACGGCGTGCGGGTCGTGGCGGCGGGCCTGCTGTTCGCGGAGGAGCTCGAGGGCGAGGGTCCGCCGCTGTGCGCGACGCTCGATCCGGTGCTCGATCATGGCGGTGACCCGGTCGGCGAGGCGCAGCAGGCCGCGCTCCGTCCGCGTGGGACGGACGAGGTGCAGGGTCGCGGCGGTCATGATGCCTCCATCGTCTCGGTCGTGGCCGCACCATCCGGTGTCGGCAGATCGAAGATCTCGGCACGGAGGGAGACGCGGCGCACGTCGGGCCCCTCCTGACCGCGGTACTGCGCGATCGCCTTCTCCACGACCGCTTCCAGCTCGGCCCGCAGCGACATCGCCTGCTCCGCGGTCATGTCCAGGTGCGTGGTGATCGTCACGCCCACGTCGCGCCAGCCCTCGGGGACCTCGGACTCCGGGCGGTTGAGGTACCGCATCAGCGTCTCGTGCCGGAGTCGGAAGAACTCCGAGGTCACGATCTGCGCCGCAGCGCGGTTCGCCGGCGACATCTGCTCGTCCGGCCCCGGCACGTCGATCCGGCCCTTCGGACGCTCCCACCATCGCTCCCGTGCCGTGCCCCGGCCTTCCACCTCGCGGATGAGGTCGTGGGCGGCGAGGGCGCGGAGGTGGTAGCTGGTGGATCCCGAGGTCTCCCCCACGAGCGCCGCGAGAGAGCTGGCCGTCTGAGGACCGCGAGAGGCGAGCAGATCGAAGATCCTGACCCGCAGCGGATGGGCGAGCGCCTTGAGCGCCCCCGCATCCAGCGTCCGTACCTGCGTCTCGTTCGTCATGAATGCAAAGATACTCTTGCAAACAACTCTTTGCAAGCATTTCTTTGCATCCGATCAGCTCACGGACTCCCGGGCCGCGACGAAGGCCGCCACGCACCGCTCCACCTGGTCGGGGGTGTGCGCGGCGGAGAGCTGCACCCGGATGCGCGCCTTGCCCCGCGGCACCACGGGGAAGCTGAACGCGGTCACGTACACGCCCTGGTCCTGCATCGCCGTGGCAATTCGGGCTGTGAGACCGGCATCGCCGAACATGACGGGCACGATCGGGTGCTCCCCCGGAAGCAGGTCGAACCCCTCCTCCGCCATCCGGGCGCGGAACAGGGCCGCGTTGTCGCGCAGCCGCGCCCGGAGGTCGGCCGATCCCTCGACCAGGTCGAGCGCGGTCAGCGTGCCGGCCACGATGGCCGGAGCGAGGGTGTTCGAGAACAGGTACGGGCGGGAGCGCTGACGCAGCAGCGCGACGATCTCCGCGTGCGAGGCGACGTACCCGCCGGAGGCGCCGCCCAGCGCCTTGCCGAACGTGCCGGTGTAGATGTCCACGCGATCTGCGACGCCGCACAGCTCCGGCGTCCCGCGTCCGTTCTCGCCGACGAAGCCGACCGCGTGCGAATCGTCCACGAAGACGAGCGCGTCGTAGCGCTCCGCCAGGTCGCAGATCTCGGTCAGCGGGGCGATGTAGCCGTCCATAGAGAAGACACCGTCGGTCACGATCACGCGGAACCGGGCATCGGCGGCCTCCCGCAGCTGCTCCTCCAGATCCGCCATGTCGCGATTGCGGTACCGGAGCCGGCGCGCCTTGGACAGCCGGATCCCGTCGATGATGGACGCGTGGTTCAACTCGTCCGAGATGATCGCGTCCTCGGCGGAGAACAGCGTCTCGAAGACACCGCCGTTCGCGTCGAAGCAGGAGGAGTAGAGGATCGCGTCATCGGTGCCGAGGAAATCCGCGAGCCGACGCTCGAGTTCGAGGTGCTGCTCCTGCGTGCCGCAGATGAAGCGGACGCTCGCGAGCCCGTACCCCCACTCGTCCAGGGCCGTCCGGGCCGCAGCGAGGATTCGTGGGTCGTCGGCCAGCCCCAGGTAGTTGTTGGCGCAGAAGTTGAGCACCTCGGCGCCGTCGGCCGTGATCTCCGCCCGCTGCGGTCCGCGGATGCCGCGCTCGCGCTTGGTGAGCCCCGCCTCCTCGATTCCCGCCAGCTCCTGCGCCACATGGTCCTTGAAGGTCGCGTACATCACAGCTCCGTCCAGTCGAGGATGATCTTGCCCGTGCCGGCGGACTCCGCCGCCGCGAATCCGCGCTCCCAGTCGCGCGCCGGTACGACCTCGGCGATCACCCGGCCGATCGCTTCGCGCAACGTCGCACTCGTCTGGAGCATCGCGCCCATGGCGTTCCACGTCTCGAACATCTCCCGGCCGTAGATCCCGGTGATCGTGAGCATGTGCGTGACGAGCTTGCCCCAGTCGATGTCGAACCCGGTCGACGGCAGCCCGAGCATGGCGATGCGTCCGCCGTGGTTCATGTTGTCGATCATCGCCGGGAGCGCCGACGCCGCGCCGCTCATCTCGAAGCCGATGTCGAAGCCCTCGCGCATGCCGAGCGCCCGCTGCGCGTCGCGGATCTCCTGGCGGGAGACGTCGACGACCTCGTCGGCTCCCATCCCGCGCGCCATCTCCAGGCGCGGCGCGCTCACGTCGGTCCCGACGATGAAGCGGGCGCCCGCATGCCGGGCGACGGCGATCGCCATCAGGCCGATCGGACCGCACCCGGTGACGAGCACGTCCTCACCGACGAGCGGGAAGCGGAGGGCGGTGTGCACGGCGTTGCCGAGCGGGTCGAAGATCGCGCCGAGCTCCGGGGTGACCTCGGCGTGGTGGACCCACACGTTCGTCGCCGGCAGCGAGAGGTACTCGGCGAAGGCGCCGTCGCGCTGCAGCCCGAGTCCGATCGTGCGGATGCACATCTGCCGCCGTCCGGCGCGGCAGTTCCGACAGGTGCCGCAGACGATGTGTCCTTCGCCGGACACCCGGTCGCCGACCGCGATGTCGTGGACGAGCGGCCCGACCTCGACGACTTCCCCGTAGAACTCGTGTCCCGGGATGAGGGGCGCGGCGATCGCGGAGGCCGCCCAGTCGTCCCATCGCCGGATGTGCAGATCGGTTCCGCAGATGCCGGTGCGGAGGACACGGATGACGACCTCGCCGGGACCCGCGACGGGGTCGGGACGCTCCACGAGCGCGAGGCCGGCGCCGGGTTCCTCCTTGAACAGAGCTCTCATGCTCTGATCTCATCGCATCCGTTGCTGTAGAACAATCGGCATCTTCTGCATCCGCCCTGTAGAGGGAACTAAACTGTCGTCGTGGAACTCCACCAGCTCCAGATCCTCCGCGAACTCGGAGCGCTGGGAAGCGCGACCGCCGTCGCCGAGGCGCTGCGGGTCACCCCCTCCGCGGTCTCGCAGCAGCTCGCCGCACTGCAGCGCTCCTTCCCGGCCCCGCTCACCCGTCGCCAGGGCCGTACCCTCGTGCTGACCGCCGCCGGCGAGGTCCTGGCAGCAGCCGGAGCCGAGGCCATCGACGCGATGGCGGCGGCGCGCCACGCCCTGGACGACTTCGAGGACGCGGCGACGGGAGAGGTGAGCATCAGCGGCTTCCACAGCGTCGGTCAGGCACTCTTCGGCCCGCTCGTGCGGGAGCTGTCCGGCAAGGAGCACGCCCCGACCGTGCGTCTCACGGACGAGGACGTCGCGCAGAGCGAGTTCCCCGGGCTCACCGCGCGGTACGACCTCGTCCTCGCCCATCGGATGGAGCACTCCGCGCCGTGGCCGACCGAGGGTGTCCGCGCCGTGGGTCTCGTCCGCGAGCCTCTGGACGTCGCCGTCTCCGCCGAGCACCCTCTCGCCGGTCGCCGCACCCTCTCGCCGGACGAGATCGCCGACGAGCAGTGGGTGACGAGCCGTGTGGGGTACTCCCCCGACGACGTGCTCCGCGCCGTCGCCGCCGTCGCCCGCCGCCCGGTCGAGGTCCGGCACCGTATCAACGACTACGGTGCGGTGTCGGCGGTGGTCGCGGCCGGTGGTGTCGTGGGGATGCTCCCCCGGTTCACCTCGCGCAGCGTGGACGATCGTGCCATCGTGCGCATCCCGCTCCGAGGCGTGAGCACGCACCGCATGATCGACGTCCTCGCGCGCCCGGAGAACCTGCGCCGCCGCTCGGTCCGTGTCGTCGTCGACGCCCTGCGAGAGGTGATGACCCGTCTGAGCGCGGAGCGTTCCGGGGACGGCGATGGCTAGGCTCGGAGGATGAGCGACGCCACGAACCCGCTGCTGCAGCCGTCGACCCTCCCCTTCGGGCTCCCGGACTATCGGGCCATCCGTCCGGAGCACTACCTCCCCGCCTTCCGCGCCGGGTTCGCGGAGCAGCTCGCCGAGGTTGCGAACATCACCCGCGTGCGGTCGATGCCGACGTTCGAGAACACCCTCGAGGCACTGGAGAGGTCCGGCGCGCTCCTCGACCGGGTGGCGCACGCGTTCTACACGGTGAGCTCCGCCGATGCCACGCCGGAGATCCAGGCGATCGACGAGGAGCTCGCGCCGCTCATGGCTGCCCATCAGGATGCGATCACGCTGGATGCGGCCCTCTACGCGCGCGTGGCCCACGTGTACGAGCAGCGCGAGGCGCTCGACCTCGATCCTGAGCAGCGGTATCTCGTGGAGCGCCACCACCGCGAGATGACGCATGCCGGCGCCGCGCTCGACGACGAGGCGAAGGCGCAGCTCACGGCTCTGAACCAGAAGCTGTCGGTGCTCACGAACACGTTCGAGCGGAACCTGCTGAGCGATACGAACGACCTCGCCGTGGTCTTCGACGCCGCGGCCGACCTGGAGGGCCTGAGCCCGGGTGAGCTGTCCGCCGCCGCACGCGCCGCGGCCGACCGCGGGCTCGACGGCCGCTACCTCCTCACCCTGCCGCTGTTCACCGGCCATCCGGCGCTCGCCCGGCTCGCGGTGCGGGAATCCCGCCGCCGGATCATGGCGGCGTCCCGCGCGCGGGGCTCGCGGGACAACGGCAACGACAACCGTCCGGTGCTGCGCGAGATCGTGCGCCTCCGCGCCGAGCGCGCGCGCCTCCTCGGCTACGCCTCGCACGCCGCCTACGTCACCGCCGACGAGACGGCGGGCTCCCCCGAGGCCGTCGAGCGGATGCTGCGACGACTGGCCGCGCCGTCCGCCCGCAACGCCCGCGCCGAACGGGACGCGCTCCAGGCCATCGTCGACGAGACCGAACCGGAGCCCTTCCCCGTGGAGGCCCACGACTGGGCGTTCTACACCGAGCGCGTGCGCACCGCCCGCTACGACATCGACACCGCCGCCCTGCGCCCCTGGTTCGAGGCGGAGCGCGTGCTGCAGGATGGCGTGTTCTTCGCGGCGACCTGCCTGTACGGGGTGACCTTCCATGAACGGCACGACCTCGCGGCCTACCACCCGCAGGCCCGCGTCTTCGAGGTGCGCAACGCCGACGACTCCCCGCTCGGGCTCTACGTGCTCGACCTCTACACCCGCGACTCCAAGCGCGGCGGCGCCTGGATGAACGCGATCGTCAGCCAGTCCCGTCTGCGCGGCAGCGCCCCGGTCGTGGTCAACAACCTCAACGTCCCGCAGCCCGGGGACGGCGAGCCCACGTTGCTGACGCTCGACGAGGTGACGACGCTGTTCCACGAGTTCGGGCACGCTCTGCACGGCCTGTTCGCCACGGTGACCTACCCGCACTTCGCCGGGACCAACGTGTTCCGCGACTTCGTCGAGTTCCCCAGCCAGGTGAACGAGATGTGGGTCCTCTGGCCCGAGGTCCTCGACCACTACGCCCGGCACCACGAGACCGGTGAGCCGCTGGATCCCGCCATCGTGGAGCGGCTGCGAGCGACCGCGACCTTCGACCAGGGGCACGCGACCAGCGAGTACCTCGCCGCGGCGTGGCTGGATCAGGCGTGGCACCGGCTCTCCGCCGAGGACACAGTGGACGATGTCGCCGGCTTCGAGGCGGCCGCGCTGGCGGACATCGGCCTCGACGACCCCGCCGTCCCGACCCGGTACTCCTCCACCTACTTCGCCCACGTCTTCTCCGGCGGCTACAGCGCCGGGTACTACTCGTACATCTGGAGCGAGGTGCTCGACGCCGACACCGTGGAGTGGTTCCGGGAGAACGGCGGCCTCACCCGCGCCAATGGGGACCGCTTCCGCGACTTGCTGCTCGGTGTCGGCGGCTCGAAGGACCCGCTGGCCGCCTACCGCGACTTCCGCGGTCGGGACGCCGAGATCGAGCCGCTCCTGAAACGCCGTGGACTGGATTCCTGAGTCGTGAGACCCTGAGCGCATGGACGCATTCCCTGACGCTCCCTTCGGCCCGACGGACAGCCTGGAGCTGGAGGCCGTTCCCCTGGCCGTCATCCGCCGCGAGGGCATCCGGATCGCCGACCTCCGCGATGCCTTCGACTCCGGATACGCGGCGATCGGTGCAGCCTTCGCCGCCGGCACGCTGATCCCCGCCGGCCCGGCACTCGCGATCTATCACGGCGATCCGATGGGCGTGTTCGACCTGGAGCTGGGCTTCCCCGTGCAGGCCCCGCCATCCGACCCGATCGCCACCGGCGACGGGGCCGCCATCATCGCCGCGACCCTGCCGAGCGGGCAGGCCGTCGCGAGCAGCGTCTTCGGTTCCTACGACGGTCTCGGTGCCGGGTGGGCCGGGCTGGTCGCGCGCGCCGCGGAGGCGGGGCTGCACCCGCGCGGCGTCTGGATCGAGGTCTACGTCTCGGACCCCGGTGTCGATCCCGACGAGCTCCGCACGGACCTGCTCATGCCCGTGGCCTGAGCAGGCGTTCAGGCGCTCTTGCGCTTGCGCTCCATCACGATGGTGGGCGGGGCGCCCTCGTCGACGGCGGCACGGGTGATGATCACCTTCGCGACGTCTTCGGCGGACGGGATCTCGAACATCACCGGACCGAGCACGTCCTCCAGGATGGCACGGAGTCCGCGGGCACCGGTCTTGCGCTCGACGGCGAGGTCGGCGATCGACCGTAGCGCGTCCTCCTCGAACTCCAGCTGGACGCCGTCGAGCTCGAACATGCGCTGGTACTGCTTCACGAGGGCGTTGCGCGGACCGGTGAGGATGTCGATGAGGGCGGCCTGGTCGAGCGGTGACACGTTCGTCACGACGGGCAGACGACCGATGAACTCCGGGATGAGACCGAACTTGTGGAGGTCTTCCGGGAGCACCTCGCTGAACAGGTCGAGGTCCTTGCCCTTGTCGTGCAGCGGAGCACCGAAGCCGACACCGTGCTTGCCGACGCGCGCCGAGACGATGTCCTCCAGACCGGCGAAGGCGCCGGCCACGATGAAGAGCACGTTCGAGGTGTCGATCTGCAGGAACTCCTGGTGCGGGTGCTTGCGACCACCCTGCGGCGGCACCGAGGCGACCGTGCCCTCGATGATCTTCAGCAGCGCCTGCTGCACGCCCTCGCCCGACACGTCGCGGGTGATCGACGGGTTCTCGGCCTTGCGGGCGATCTTGTCGACCTCGTCGATGTAGATGATGCCCTGCTCGGCGCGCTTCACGTCGTAGTCGGCGGCCTGGATGAGCTTGAGGAGGATGTTCTCGACGTCTTCGCCGACGTAGCCCGCCTCGGTCAGTGCCGTCGCGTCGGCGACGGCGAACGGCACGTTGAGGCGCTTGGCGAGCGTCTGCGCCAGGTAGGTCTTGCCGCAGCCCGTGGGTCCGATGAGCAGGATGTTGCTCTTGGCGATCTCGACCTCTTCGGCCTTCTGCTCAGCAGGCTGCAGGGTGCCGTGAGCGCGCACGCGCTTGTAGTGGTTGTAGACGGCGACGGACAGCGCACGCTTCGCGGGCTCCTGTCCGACGACGTACTCCTCGAGGAACGTGAAGATCTCGCGGGGCTTCGGCAGCTCGAACTCGGCGACGCCCTCGGCAGACGACTCCGCCATGCGCTCTTCGATGATCTCGTTGCAGAGCTCGACGCACTCGTCGCAGATGTACACGCCGGGTCCGGCGATGAGCTGCTGCACCTGCTTCTGGCTCTTTCCGCAGAAAGAGCACTTGAACAGGTCAGCGCTTTCACCGATGCGGGCCATGCGCGTCCTCCTCGGGGGGATCAGGATCGTTCTTCGAGCCTAACCGCTGCATACGACACCGGGCCGCATTGGCGACGAGTCGTTCGGCGGGTCCGGCGGACGACGGTGCCTCCACCGTCATTCCGCGGGGAGGCAGCCGCCGTCCATGATGTATCCGCCGACCTCGACACGGACCTCGTCGGGACGCAGTTCCCCGAAGACACAGCCGCCCTCCGGACCGTCTGCCCCGAACGCCACCGCGCGCGCATCTCCCCGGGCGACGTGATGGACGAGGCCGGCCTCGCGCAAGGCGTCCTGGACCGCGATCACGGAGATCGCGCTCTCCGTGCGCAGCGCTTCGAGACGCACGCGGAGATCCGCCACCGGCTGCTCGGCGGCCGCCCGTGCCTCGGCCGACATGTCCATCCGCTCACGATGTCGGTCGTTCTGCTCCATCGCGTGTTCCGGGTCGTACGGCGCGCACTCCGGCGGAAGCTCGGCGCCGTCCACCTGCGGGCAGGCAGCGGTGGGCGTCACGGTCGGCGTCGGCTCTCCGGCGGCGACGTCGGCCGGCGCCGCAGCGCAGCCGCCGAGAAGCAGGATCGCCGCCAGCACGAGCGTCACACGCCCGGGGCGGGCGCGAACGCCGGAGGTCGCCATCATCCGGCCATGAAACCACAGCACCGGCGTCACCCGCACACTGCTCACACAACGAGGGCCCCGCCGCGCGGTGCGCGACGGGGCCCTCGGTCATCCTGACGTGTCGTCAGACCATGCTCTTGGTGTGCCAGACCGTCTTGACCTCGGTGAATGCGGCGATCCGCTCCGGCGAGGCGACCACGTCGCCGGGGGCGAGCACGCGCTTCAGCGTCTCCGCCGCGGCGATCTGCATGTCGACCCACTCCAGCGCGCCCGCACCGGCGAGATCGAGGGCGTTCACATCCTGGTGCGAGGCGAGCCACGGCGCGATCTCCGCCGGCGAGCCGGTGAGCACGTTCACCACGCCCCCTGGCACGTCACTGGTCGCGAGCACCTCGGCGAGACTGATCGCGGAGAGCGGGTACTGCTCGCTCGCGACCACGACGACGGTGTTCCCGGCGACGAGGGCCGGGGCGACCACCGACACCAGGCCGAGCAGCGCCGAGTCCTGCGGGGCCACGATGGCGACCACACCGGTGGGCTCGGGCACCGAGATGTTGAAGTACGGACCGGAGACGGGGTTCGCGTTTCCCGCCACCTGGGCGTACTTGTCGCACCAGCCGGCGTACCAGACCCAGAGATCGATCGCCTCGTCGATCTGCGCCGTGGCCGCCGAGGACGAGATGCCCTCCTGCGCCACGATCTCGTCGACGAACTGCGCGCGACGCCCTTCCAGGACCTCGGCGACCCGGTAGAGCACCTGGCCGCGGTTGTAGGCCGTCGCCCCCGACCAGCCCTTGACGGCGGCGCGCGCGGCGACGACCGCATCGCGGGCGTCCTTGCGGGAGGCCTTGGCGGCGTTGGCGAGGAAGGCGCCCTTGCGGGAGACGACCTCGTACGTGCGTCCGGACTCGCTCCGGGGGAAGGCTCCGCCGATCGCGAGCTTGTAGGTCTTCGGAACGGTCAGTCGCTTGCTCATGCTGCGGCTCCCTTGAGATAGGCGGTGAGGCCCTGGCGACCGCCCTCGCGGCCGTACCCGGACTCCTTGTAGCCCCCGAACGGGCTCGACGGGTCGAAACGGTTGAACGTGTTCGCCCACACGACGCCCGCTCGCAGCCGGTCGGCGACCGCGAGGATGCGCGAGCCCTTGTCCGACCAGATGCCGGCGGAGAGACCGTACGGGGTGTTGTTGGCCTTGGCGATCGCCTCAGCGGGCGTCCGGAAGGTGAGGACCGACAGCACCGGCCCGAAGACCTCGTCGCGGGCGATGCGGTGCGAGGCCTCGACGCCGGTGAAGATCGTCGGAGCGAACCAGAAGCCCTGCTCCGGGATCGCGCAGTCGGCGGTCCAGCGCTCGGCACCCTCGGCCTCGCCGATGTCGCTGAGCTCACGGATACGGGCGAGCTGCGCGGCGGAGTTGATCGCGCCGATGTCGGTGTTCTTGTCGAGCGGGTCGCCGAGACGCAGCGTCGACAGCCGGTTCTTCAGCCGGTCGACGACCTCGTCATGGATCGACTCCTGCACCAGCAGGCGGCTGCCCGCACAGCACACGTGGCCCTGGTTGAAGAAGATGCCGTTGACGATGCCCTCGACCGCCTGATCGATCGGCGCGTCGTCGAACACGATGTTCGCGGCCTTGCCGCCCAGCTCCAGCGTCAGCTTCTTGTCCGTCCCCGCCACGGCGCGGGCGATGTCGCGACCCACACCCGTCGAGCCGGTGAAGGCGACCTTGTCGACGTCCGGGTGACGGACCAGGGCGGCACCGGTCGCCCCGGCTCCGGTGACGATGTTCACCACACCGGCGGGAAGATCAGCCTGCTGCAGGATCTCGGCGAAGATCAGTGCCGTCAGCGGCGTGGTCTCGGCCGGCTTGAGCACGACCGTGTTCCCGGCCGCCAGCGCGGGCGCGAGCTTCCACGCGAGCATCAGCAGCGGGAAGTTCCACGGGATGACCTGACCGGCGACGCCCAACGCACGCGGGTTCGCGCCCAGACCGGCATAGTCGAGCTTGTCAGCCCAGCCCGCGTAGTAGAAGAACCAGGACGCGACGAGGGGCACGTCCACGTCGCGGCTCTCCTTGATGGGCTTGCCGTTGTCGAGGCTCTCGGCGACGGCGAG
This sequence comes from Microbacterium sp. NPDC057658, assembly GCF_042799975.1. Taxonomy (NCBI): domain Bacteria; kingdom Bacillati; phylum Actinomycetota; class Actinomycetes; order Micrococcales; family Microbacteriaceae; genus Microbacterium; species Microbacterium sp. NPDC057658. The sequence goes on from NZ_JBHVHT010000001.1 coordinate 2,585,746, forward strand.
CTCGCGGGCGCGCTCCTGCACGAGGCGGGCGATGCGGAACAGGTACTTGCCCCGGTCGCGGCCGCTCATGCGCGACCAGACCTTGTCGTAGGCGCGACGGGCCGCGGCGACGGCGCGGTCGATGTCCGCGTCGTCGGCGGAGGCGATCTCGGCGATCTCCTTCTCCGTCGCCGGGGAGATGGTGCGGAAGGGGGTGCCGGAGCCGTCGACGAACTCACCGTCGATGAACAGCCCGTAGCTGTCCTTGAGGTTCAGCACCGCCGTGGACTCCGGAGCCGGAGCGTATTCCAGGAATGACATGTCGGGTGTCCTAGTCGATCGTGACGTAGTCGGGGCCGGAGTAGTGGCCGGTGGTGAGCTTCTGGCGCTGCAGGAGCACGTCGTTGAGCAGGCTCGAGGCGCCGAAGCGGAACAGGTGCGGCTGGAGCCACTCCTCCCCCACGGTCTCGGCGACGGTGACGAGGTACTTGACCGCGTCCTTCGACGAGCGGATGCCGCCGGCGGGCTTCACGCCGATGCGCTCCCCCGTCCCGCGATACCAGTCGCGCACCGTCTCCAGCATGAGCAGCGTGGTCGGCAGCGTCGCCGCCGGCTGCACCTTGCCCGTCGAGGTCTTGATGAAGTCGCCGCCGGCGAGGATGCCGAGCCAGGAGGCACGCTTGATGTTGTCGTACGTGTTCAGCTCGCCGGTCTCGAGGATCACCTTGAGCGAGGCGTACGAGCCGTCCTCACGGCGGCACGCCTCCTTGACCTGAGCGATCTGATCGAACACCAGCCCGTAGCGGCCGGACAGGAACGCACCACGGTCGATGACCATGTCGATCTCGTCCGCACCCGCGGCGACCGCTTCCGCGGTGTCGGCGAGCTTGATCGCGAGGGAGGACCGGCCGCTCGGGAAGGCGGTGGCCACCGCGGCGACCGAGATGAGGCCGTCGTCGGGGTCGCCGTGCAGGCTGCCGAGAGCCTCGACCGCTCCGGCGACCATGTCGCCGTAGACGCACACGGCCGCCACCCGAGGCGTGGACGGATCCGCCGCATCCGGGTTCTTCGCCTTGGCGACGAGCGAACGGACCTTGCCAGGGGTGTCCGCCCCCTCCAGCGTGGTCAGGTCGATCAGCTTGATGATCGTGTCGAGTGCCCATGCCTTCGACGTCGTCTTGATGGAGCGGGTGCCGAGGCCGGCAGCGCGCTGCTCCAGCCCGACGGCGTCCACACCGGGGAGGCCGTGCAGGAAGCGACGGAGGGTCGCGTCGTCCGGCTCACCGCCGAGGACGTCCACCGCCGTCCTGCGGCTGAGTTCTGTCGTCGTCACTGTTCCTCCAACAATGCTCGTGCTGTGGTCTCATCGGTCACCAGGACCCCGCACAGGCCGCTGGTCACGACCGTGCGCGCGATGTCGTGCTTGGCGGGGCCCGCCGTCACGAAGATGGCCCGCGCGGCGCCGCGCAGGCGGTCGAGCGAGACGCCGACCGTGCGGGCGTCCAGCTGCGGGTCGACGATGTTGCCCTCGGCGTCGACGTAGCGCCCGAGGACGTCGCCGACGGCGCCGCGACGTGCCAGCTCCTCCACATCGGCGGCCGTGAGATAGCCGTTCTCGACGTGGGCGGAGGTCGCATCGCACGGTCCGGCGGTGAACAGAAACGCCTGGGCGTCCGCCGCCTCCTCCAGCACGGCCGCGACGGTGCGGTCGCCTTCGATGGCCTGCTTCGTCTCGACGTGCTCCAGGATCGCGGGGCTCGGCAGCAGCGAGACCTGACCGGACGCGCGCTGGGCGATGGTCACTGCGAGTCCCGCGGCCCCTCCCGAGCGCCGGTTGAGGCTGACACCGCCGTTGAGCTGCACGACGGTGACGCCGTTCGCCCAGCCGTCGGGCAGGGCCTCGGCCACGGCGCGGAGGGTCTTGCCCCAGCTCACGCCGAGCGTGCGCGGAACCGGACGGAGGGCGGTCAGGAAGTCGGCCGCCGCCTGAGCGACGCGCTCCAGGGTGCCCTCGTCGCCCTCCGGCGAGGGGACGACCACGGCGTCGGTCAAGCCGAACCGCTCCACGAGCTCGCGTTCGAGGCCGAGCCGACGGGCGCGCGGGTGGACGATCTCGATGCGGACGATGCCGCGCTGCCGCGCCTGCGTGAGGAGGCGCCCGACCTTCCAGCGGGAGATCTTCAGGAGACCACCGATCTCGTCCTGCGTCTTGTCCTCGTCGTAGTACAGCTCGGCGACCCGGACCATGAGCAGATCTTCTTCCACGGTGTCCTCCTTCCTCCTCCAGGGTAGGCCGGATTCAGCGTTCGCGCACCCATCTGCTCATATGCGCAGTCCCGCCATCCTCCCGCGCGCATTCGCCGGAGACGCGAGAAGGACGCCCGTCGATTCGACGGGCGTCCTTCTCTGCGGATGCGGACTACGCGCGCTTGCGCGAGGTGAGCACCTGGTCGACGATGCCGTACTCCAGCGCCTCGTTGGCCGAGAGGATCTTGTCGCGATCGATGTCGCGGTTGACCTGCTCGACCGGCTTGCCGGTGTGACGGGCCATGGTCTCCTCGAGCCAGGTGCGCATGCGGAGGATCTCCGCCGCCTGGATCTCGATGTCGGAGGCCTGACCGTGGCCGGCCTCCCCCATCGCGGGCTGGTGCATCAGCACGCGCGCATTCGGCAGGGCGAGACGCTTGCCGGGGGCACCGGCCGCGAGCAGCACGGACGCGGCCGAGGCCGCCTGGCCGAGCACGACGGTCTGGATCTGCGGCGCGACGTACTGCATCGTGTCGTAGATCGCCGTCATCGCGGTGAACGAGCCACCGGGCGAGTTGATGTACATGGTGATGTCGCGCTCGGAGTCCTGGCTCTCCAGGACGAGGAGCTGTGCCATGACGTCGTCGGCCGACGCGTCGTCGACCTGCACGCCGAGGAAGATCACGCGGTCTTCGAACAGCTTGTTGTACGGGTCCTGGCGCTTGAAGCCGTAGGCGGTGCGCTCCTCGAACTGCGGCAGCACATACCGGCTGGAGGGCAGGTTTCCGGCGGACTGGAACGTGGGTGTGTACATGGTGTCCTCTCGAATCCTTACTCGACGCCCGTGCCGCCGCCGCCGGTGACGTCGCTGGCGTGCTCGCGGATGTGGTCGACGAAGCCGTACTCGAGGGCCTCCTCCGCCGTGAACCAGCGGTCGCGGTCGCCATCGGCGTTGATCTGCTCGACGGGCTTGCCGGTCTGCGACGCGGTGATCTCGGCGAGGCGCTTCTTCATCGACAGGATGAGCTGCGCCTGGGTCTGGATGTCGCTCGCGGTGCCGCCGAAGCCGCCGTGCGGCTGGTGCAGCAGCACGCGGGCGTTCGGCGTGATGTAGCGCTTGCCCTTGGTGCCGCTCGTCAGCAGCAGCTGGCCCATGGACGCGGCCATGCCGATGCCGACGGTGACGATGTCGTTCGGCACGAACTGCATCGTGTCGTAGATCGCCATGCCCGCGGTGATCGAGCCGCCGGGCGAGTTGATGTAGAGGTAGATGTCCTTCTCGGAGTCTTCGGCGGCGAGAAGGAGGATCTTCGCGCAGATCTCGTTGGCGTTGTCGTCTCGCACCTCCGAGCCGAGCCAGATGATGCGGTCCTTCAGCAACCTGTCGAAGACGCTTGTCGCGACGAGGGGTTCAGCCATGTCAGCTCCTGCTTCCGTGTTTCAGTGATTCGAATCTACCGGCGCTCGCACAGCCCCTAGGTCGTGTTCGCCGTCGGCATATCAGGTGTCGCTGCCCGCGATCTCGTGCGCGTACGCCGTCATCGACCGGTGATAGCGCGGCAGGTGCGGGACGAGCGCGAGGATGGCCACCGACAGGCCCTGCGCGGGCCGGCCGGCACTCGCGAGGATGAGGGCGTGCACCACCGCGACCGCGTCCCGATACGGCCCGTCCGCCGCGATCTCCTCCTCGGCGCGGATCACCCGCAGCGCCTCGTCGTAGTCACCGAGGTTGCGCAGCGAGCTCGCGAGCTGGATCACGCACTGCGGGCGGTGCTCCTCGTCGAGGCCGAGCGCCAGGGCGCGGCGGTACAGCTCCACGGCCTCCGCCGGGCGCCCGGCGGAATCGCGAGCACCGGCGCGCTCGAACTCGGCCCTCGCGTCGTCCGCACCCCGTTCGGCGGCGAGGGCGTCGATGCGCGCGATCGTCTCGTCGCCGACCTCCTCTCCGGAGGCCTCCGCCCACACCTGCTCGATGCGGTCGTCCCAGCTCGTCATCCCGTCGTCCTTCCCTCGATGAGAAAGAGGGCGGATGCCGCAGCACCCGCCCTCTTCACTCGACCGTGCCGATCACTCGGCGGTGTCGGCGTCCTTCTTGGCCGGAGCCTTCTTCGCCGCCGGCTTCTTGGCGGCGGGCTTCTTCTCCGCAGCGGGCTTCTCGTCCGCGTCGGCATCCTTCTTGGCGGCCGCCTTCTTGGCGGGGGCCTTCTTCTTCGCGGCCGGCTTCTCCTCGGCCTCGGCGGGCTTCTCGTCCTCGGACTCGGCCTCGTCGTCGGTCACGACGAAGTCGGAGAGGTCGACGGCCTTGCCGTTGGTGTCCACGACCTTGACCTTGCCCAGGGCGATCGCGAGCGCCTTGTTCCGGGCGACCTCGCCGACCAGCGCGGGGAGCTGGTTCGAGGACTGCAGCGCCTCGACGAACTCCTGCGGCGCCATGCCGTACTGCGCGGCGGACTGGATGAGGTACTGCGAGAGCTCCTCCTGCGAGACCTGCACGTCGGCCTGCTCGGCGATCGTGTCGAGCAGCACCTGCGTGCGGAACTGCTTCTCGCTGGCCTCGGTCACCTCGGCGCGGTGCACGTCGTCCTCGAGACGGCCCTCGCCCTCGAGGTGGTTGTGCACCTCGTCCTCGATGAGCTGCGGCGGGACCGGGATCTCGATCTGCGCGAGCAGCGTCTCGACGAGCTTGTCGCGGGCGGCGGAGCCCTGCGTGAAGACGCCCTGCTGCTCGACGCGCTCGCGCAGGCTGTCGCGCAGCTCGGCGATCGTGTCGAACTCGCTCGCGATCTGCGCGAACTCGTCGTCGGCCTCGGGAAGCTCGCGCTCCTTGACGGCCTTGACGGTGACGGAGACCTCCGCCTCCTTGCCGGCGTGGTCGCCGCCGACGAGGGCGGAGCGGAAGGTGGTGTCCTCACCGGCGGTGAGCGACTCGATCGCGTCGTCGATGCCCTCGAGGAGCTCGCCGGAGCCGATCTCGTAGGAGACGCCCTCGGCGCGGTCGATCTCGGCGCCGTCGATGGTGGCGACGAGGTCCAGCTCGACGAAGTCGCCCTTGGCCGCGGGGCGGTCGACGGGGATGAGCGTGCCGAAGCGGGCGCGCATGTTCTCGAGCTCGGCGTCGAGGGCGGCCTCGTCGGCCTCCACGGCGTCGACCTCGAGGGTGATGCCCGCGTAGTCGGGGAGCTCGATCTCCGGCCGCACGTCGACCTCGACGTCGACGAGCAGGTCGCCCGAGAAGTCCTTCTCGTTCGGCCACTGCGTGATCTCGGCCGACGGGCGGCCGACGATGCGGAGCTTGTGCTCGGCGGTCGCCTCGCGGAAGAACTTGTCCAGGCCCTCGTTCACGGCGTGCTCGATGACGGCGCCGCGGCCGATGCGCTGGTCGATGATCGGAGCGGGCACCTTGCCCTTGCGGAAGCCGGGGATCTGGACGTCCTGCGCGATGTGCTCGTAGGCGTGCGCGATGCTGGGCTTGAGGTCGTCCGGGGTGACCGTGATGGTGAGCTTGACCCTGGTCGGGGTCAGCTTCTCGACGGTGCTGTTCGCCATGCTGGTGTGTTCTCCTTGTGGTTTCCGCGCAGAACGCGGCTGGAAGGTCGTGGGGTCGAGTCGGGGCGACAGGAGTTGAACCTGCGACCTCCCGCTCCCAAAGCGGGCGCTCTACCAAGCTGAGCTACGCCCCGGGGAATCCGCACGCAGATTCAGCCCCACCGAGTCTAACGGACAGGAGCATGCCCGACCGTCCGCTATGATCGATGGAGTCCGGACTCCGGTTCCGGGGGTGTAGCTCAATGGTAGAGTCTCAGTCTTCCAAACTGATTGCGCGGGTTCGATTCCCGTCACCCCCTCCACGTTGTCACCTCGGTCGAATACGCTGACAGGATCAGCTCCCGACCGGAAGGCCTGCCGAGATGAGCGCCTCGTGACCGCCCCTCCGCCGTCGGTTGCCGCGACCGCCATGGTGCCGGCTCCGGGTGGGCATCGCCTCCCGGCCGTCCTCTCCTCGCCGTCCGGCGTCCCCCGGCCGCCGCGCGACCGGCGATCGCTCAGGGGCGTCCTCGCCGGCACCGTCGGCACGGTCGCGGTGTTGACGGGTCTCGGCATCACGCAGCTCGTCGCGAACCAGGGGTACGACGAGGCCGCCAGCGGGGTCGAGGACGCCACTCGATCGGTGACCGCCCAGCAGACGGAACTCCGGCAGCGGACCGCCGATCTGATCGCGGCGACGGATGCCGGCCATGTCATCATCGACACCGGCGCGCCTGCCCTCGCCGTTCCGGAGGGCCTCTGGGCGGCCCTGGACTCCGCCGTGGCGGAGGGCGAGACCACCGGCGGCGAGGCCGAGGACGTCCTCGCGACGCGGCTCCCAGCCGACGAGACGAAACCCGGCTGGTTCTGGGACCTCTTCGCCGCGACGAGCCGTCTCGCCGAGGACCAGAGCATCCTGCGCGACGTCGCCGAGTCGATGGACAGCGCCTCCGCGTCCGCCGCCGCGAGCGTGGACGCGGTGCGGACGACCGGCGTGTCCGTGCTCACCGCCGCGGCCGAGGCCGCGGGCGCCTTCGAGACCGCGCATCCGTCCACTCGCAACGCCGCCGTGATCGCTCTGCGCGGAGCCGCATCCGACGCTCTCGCCGTCACCGAGGTCGACGACGCGGCCGCGGCCGCCTATGTCGCCCTGCAGCAGGCCGCCACCGAGGTCGTCTCCGCGGAGAACGCCGAGCTCGCGGAGAAGGCCGGTCCGCTGCAGAACGCCCGCCTCGAGGTGGAGGCGTTCGCGCGGTCTCTCGCGCCCGGCGTCCTGCTGGAGTTCGACTGGGCCCCGCTCGTCAACGGCGCCGGGTACAACGGCAGCATGGGCGGGTACACCACCTGGTGGTGGGACGATCCGGGGCGCGCGGTCATCCAGCTGTCGGACTCGGTGGCGGAGCAGTGGCCCGCCGAACGCAGCCGCGCGCTCGTCGCCCATGAGGTGGGCCATGCCATCAGCGTGAAGTGCGAGGGCATGTACGACTCGTCCACCCAGGACAGCATCGAGAAGTGGGCGACGGCCTGGGCGATCAGCATGGGCTTCACGGACGACGCCAACGGGGTTTGGGCCTACGGGTATCCCCCGCAGAACTACATCGACGCGGCGGCCGGCTGCCGCTGAGACGGAAGAAGCCGCCGTGGTCACCACGGCGGCTTCTCCTCTCGCTCAGTCGGCGGTCACTGACCCCGACGCTCGCGAAGCTGGGTGAGGGCGTCCTCCAGGAGCTGGACGGCCTCCTCGTCCGTGCGACGCTCCTTCACGTAGGCCAGGTGCGTCTTGTACGGCTCGGCCTTGGCGACGGCAGGAGGGTTCTCCTTGTCGCGCCCGGCCGGAAGACCGGACTGCGGGTGATCGATGATCTCCGGGATCTCCTCCTCGGGGAGACCGGCGGCGAAGTAGCGGACCGTCTCGTTGCCGAGACCGTCCCAGTACGACACCGCGATGCGGTCGGCGTGGTAGCCGTGGTCCTGCTCCCCCATGGGACCGGAACCGACGCGGGTACCGCGGATCGCGTTTCCACCGGTAGCCATCAGATCACCTCGAACTTCGTGATGAGGCCGAGCGCCACGATGGCGATGAACCACGTGAGCGCCAGGACGACGGTGAAGCGGTTCAGGTTCCGCTCCGCGAGACCGGAGGAGCCGACCGCAGTGGTCATGCCGCCGCCGAACATGTCGGACAGGCCGCCGCCGCGACCCTTGTGCAAGAGGATGAGGAGAGTCAGCAGGACGCTGGTGATGCCCAGCACGACCTGCAGGACGAACTCGAGAATTGCCACGGAAAGAGCCTTTCGCTGGGGCCGGAGCGCCCCCGTAACGGTCAAGTATACGGTGCAGCGGGGCCGGAGCCCCGCCGCACTCACACGCCGACGTGCTTCTCGAAGCGGATGATCGCCGCGAACTCGTCGACGACGAGGCTCGCGCCGCCGACCAGAGCGCCGTCCACGTCAGGCTCGCGCATGAAGCTGGCGATGTTCGCCGCCTTGACCGATCCGCCGTAGAGGATGCGGGTGCGGGCCGCCGCCTCGTCGCCGAGGACCTTCGCGATCACGCCGCGGAGCGCCGCGCAGACGTCCTGCGCCTGTTGCGGGGTGGCCGCCTGGCCCGACCCGATGGCCCAGACGGGCTCATACGCCACGACGATGTCGGCCGACGGGGAGACGCCCTGAAGGGCGGCTTCGAGTTGTCCGGCCGGAACGGCGCTGGCACCGAACTTCTCCAGGTCCTCCGCCGTCTCGCCCACGCAGATCACCGGGGAGAGGCCGTGCTTGAGCGCAGCCTTCACCTTGCCGGCCACGATCTCGTCGGACTCGGCGTGGTACTCGCGACGCTCGGAGTGTCCGATGATGACGTACTTCGCGTCGAGCTTCGCCAGGAACGCCCCGGAGATCTCGCCGGTGTACGCACCGGAGTCGTGCGCCGAGACGTCCTGCGCACCGAACGCGAACGGGATCTTGTCCGCGTCGATCAGCGTCTGCACGCTGCGGATGTCGGTGAAGGGCGGGAAGACCGCCACCTCCACGGACCCGTCCTCGTGCTTGGCGTCCTTCAGCGTCCAGTGCAGCTTCTGCACGAACGCCACCGCCTGCAGGTGATCCAGGTTCATCTTCCAGTTGCCCGCGATCAGCGGGGTACGGGAGCTCACGCCCATCCGAGGACCTCCAGCCCAGGTAGTTTCTTGCCCTCGAGGAATTCGAGGCTCGCGCCGCCGCCGGTCGAGATGTGCCCGAACTGATCGTCGGTGAATCCGAGCTGGCGGACGGCCGCGGCGGAGTCGCCGCCGCCGACCACGCTGAGGCCGTCGACCTCGGTCAGTGCCTGCGCGACCGCCTTGGTTCCCGCAGCGAAGGCCGGGAACTCGAACACGCCCATCGGGCCGTTCCAGAACACGGTCTTCGACCCGCGGATGACCTCGGCGAAGCGCGCCGCGGTCTCCGGCCCGATGTCGAGGCCGATGCCCGACGAGCCGAATGCCGTCTCCTCGATCGCGTCCGCGGCGGCCACCTCGTGGTCCGCGCCCGCACCGAAGGAGGCGGCGACGACCACGTCGGTCGGGAGCACGAGCTCCACGCCGCGCTCGGCCGCCTCGGCGATGTAGCCGCGCACGGTCTCGAGCTGGTCCTCCTCGAGGAGACTCGACGCGACGGCGTGCCCCTGTGCCTTCAGGAAGGTGAAGAGCATGCCGCCACCGACGAGGATGCCGTCCACCCGCGGCAGCAGGTGCGAGATGACTCCGAGCTTGTCGCTCACCTTGGACCCGCCGAGCACCACCGCGTACGGCCGCTCCGGGTTCTCCGTGAGGCGATCGAGCACATCGAGCTCGGTCGCGATCAGGAGCCCCGCCGCCGAGGGCAGCAGCTTCGCGAGGTCGTAGACGCTCGCCTGCTTGCGGTGCACGACGCCGAAGCCGTCGGAGACGAGCACGTCGCCGAGCTCCGCGAGCTGCGCCGCGAAGGCACCGCGCTCGGTATCGTCCTTCGACGTCTCCCCCGGGTTGAACCGGAGGTTCTCGATCACGACGACCTGACCGTTCTCGAGGGACGCCACGGCGTCCTTCGCGGCCTCGCCCACGGTGTCGCCGGCGAAGGCGACCGGGGCGCCGAGCAGCTCGGACAGCCGCTGGGCGACCGGCTCGAGGCTGTACTGCGGGTCGGGCGCGCCGTCGGGGCGGCCGAGGTGCGAGCAGACGACGACGCGGGCGCCCGCGTCGATGAGGGTCTTCAGGGTCGGCAGCGAGGCGCGGACACGGCCATCGTCCGTGATGACCCCGTCCCGCAGGGGGACGTTCAGATCACAACGGACGATGACGCGCTTGCCCTCGAGCGAACCCAGTGAGTCCAGGGTGCGCAGAGTCATGTGTCGGAGCTCAGATGCGCTCGGCGACGTACTCGGTCAGGTCGACGAGACGGTTGGAGTAGCCCCACTCGTTGTCGTACCAGCTCGAGACCTTGATCAGGTTGCCGCTGACGTTGGTGAGCGTCGAGTCGAAGATCGACGAGTGCGGGTTGTGCACGATGTCGCTCGACACGATCGGGTCCTCGTTGTACTGCAGGTACCCGGCCAGACGCCCCTCGGCCGCAGCCTTCTTGTAGGCCTCGTTGACCTCGTCCACCGTGAGGTTCTCGCGGTCCGTGATGAGCGTCAGGTCGACGATCGAGCCCGTGGGAACCGGCACGCGGTAGGAGGAACCGCTGAGCTTGCCGTTCAGCTCCGGGAGGACGAGGCCGATGGCCTTCGCGGCACCCGTCGAGGCCGGCGTGATGTTGATCGCGGCGGCGCGGGCGCGGCGGAGATCCTTGTGGGGACCGTCCTGCAGGTTCTGGTCGGCGGTGTAGGCGTGGGCCGTCATCATGAAGCCGCGGTCGATGCCGAAGGCGTCGTTGAACACCTTGGCCAGCGGCGCGAGGCAGTTCGTGGTGCAGGAGGCGTTGGAGATGATGTGGTCCGTCTCCGGGTTGTACGTCTCCTCGTTCACGCCCATGACGATGGTGCGGTCGTCACCCGTGGCCGGAGCCGAGATGAGGACCTTCTTCGCACCGGCGTCGATGTGCTTGCGCGCGGCGTCAGCGTTGGTGAAGAAGCCGGTCGACTCGATGACGATGTCCACGCCCAGCTCGCCCCACGGGAGGTTGGCGGGGTCACGCTCTGCGAAGGCCTTGATCTCCTTGCCGTCGACGGTGATGCTGTCGTCGTCGTACGTGATCTCGGCGTCGAGGACGCCGCTGACCGAGTCGTACTTCAGCAGGTGTGCCAGGGTCTTGTTGTCGGTGAGGTCGTTGACCGCGACGATCTCAAGGTCTGCTCCCTGCGCGAGAGCTGCGCGGAAGTAGTTGCGTCCGATGCGGCCGAAGCCGTTGATACCGATCTTGACAGACACTCAGGTCTCCCTGTTTCTCATGCGCCGAGCGCCGCCGTCGAGCGTGCGCCATGCGCGGGTTTTTTGGCTGAGATGGCGCCCCGACGAGCCGTGGGCCCGCCGGGACGCGACCCGATTACGACAGTACCAGCAGGCCGTTCGTCTGCTGACGGGCGACCTCGAGGCGCTGGGCGACGTTCTCCCAGTTGGCGATGTTCCACGCGGCCTTGACGTAGTCGGCCTTCACGTTGAGGTAGTCGAGGTAGAAGGCGTGCTCCCACATGTCCAGCTGGAACAGCGGGATGGTGCCCTGCGCGGTGTTCGACTGCTGGTCGAAGAGCTGCTGGATGATGAGGCGCGAGCCGATCGAGTCCCAGCTCAGGACGGCCCAGCCGGAACCCTGGATCCCGGTGGCGGCGGCGGTGAAGTGCGCCTGGAACTTCTCAAAGGAGCCGAAGTACTCGTCGATGGCCGCCTTGAGCTCGCCCTCGGGCTGGCCGCCGCCGTTCGGCGAGAGGTTGGTCCAGAAGATCGAGTGGTTGACGTGGCCGCCGAGGTTGAACGCGAGGTCCTTCTCGAGCTTGTTCACGTTCGCGAGGTTGCCGCTCTCGCGGGCCTCGGCCAGCTGCTCCAGGGCGGTGTTGGCGCCCGCGACGTAGGTCGCGTGGTGCTTGTCGTGGTGCAGCTCCATGATCTTGCCGCTGATGTGCGGCTCGAGAGCGGCGAAGTCGTAGGGAAGGTCGGGGAGCGTGTAGGTTGCCATATCGCATTCATCCAATCCGCGCCGCGCCGCGGCGCTTGCCGATGCTCCGCGTCGCCGATGTGCGACGGAGAGCGGACGACTTTCATCCTACTGACGACAACGCCTCGGGTGTCCGGATCCTTCCGGGGGTTGACACGCCGTCCAGGGCGGCGTCACCCGAGTCAGACGTCGAGACCGGCGGGGACGGCGGCCTCGGTCCCCGGGATGCCCTCCTGCTGCGCGCGCTTGTCCGCCATCGCCAGCAGGCGGCGGATGCGGCCGGCCACCGCGTCCTTCGTGAGCGGAGGGTCGGCGTGGTGACCGAGCTCGTCGAGGCTGGCGTCGCGGTGTGCGAGGCGAAGCTCGCCGGCGACACGGAGGTGGTCGGGCACCTCGTCGGCCAGGATCTCGAGAGCGCGCTCGACCCGGGCGCATGCCGCCACGGCGGCCTGCGCGGAACGGCGGAGGTTCGCGTCGTCGAAGTTGACGAGACGGTTGACGCCGGCGCGCACCTCGCGGCGCTGTCGCAGCTCCTCCCACGCGAGAGCGGTGCGCTGGGCGCCCATCTCGCTGAGGATGGTGCGGATCGCCTCCCCCTCGCGCACGACGACGCGGGGAAGCCCGCGGACCTCGCGCGCCTTCGCGGCGACACCGAGGCGGTGGGCGGCACCCACGAGCGCCATGGCGGCCTCGGACGACGGGCAGGCGACCTCGAGCATCGCGGAGCGGCCCGGCTCGCTCAGCGAACCCGCGGCGAGGAAGGCCCCGCGCCAGAGGCCGGCGATCTCCGCACGGGACCCCGTGGTGAGGCGGTTCGGCAGTCCGCGGACCGGGCGGCGACGCTGGTCGAGCAGTCCGGTCTGGCGGGCCAGGGTCTCCCCCTGCGCGATGACGCGGACGGCCCAGCGGGCGCCGTCGTTGGCGGTGCTCGACTGCACCTGGGCGATCTCCGGGCGGACGCCGTAGATCTCGGCGAGGTCGCGGGCCACACGGCGGGCGAGGGTCTCGGCATCGACCTCCGCTTCCACCGCCACACGGCCGGCGATGGAGTGCAGACCACCGGCGAACCGGAGGATGGCCGTCACCTCAGCGACGCGCACCGTCGGAGGTGCATTGCGGATGCTGACGAGCTCAGCCTTGACGTCGGTGGTTAGTGCCACGAGACTCCTTCACGTTCACGCGCCGGGTCGCGACGCAAACCTCCAGCTTACTCGCTCGGGGGCCTATTCCCTGCCGAGGTCACGGTGGCGGACGTTGACCGCGACGCCCGGGATTCCCGCCAGTCGACGGGCGAGCTCCTCGGACATGGCGACCGAACGGTGCTTGCCGCCCGTGCACCCGATGGCGATCGTGGAGTGGCTCTTGTTCTCGCGCTGATACCCCTCGAGGACGGGCACGAGAGCCTTCGCGTAGGCGTCGAGGAACTCCTCCGCGCCGTCCCGGGAGAGCACGTACTCCCTCACGGTCTCGTCCTGCCCCGTGAGACCGCGCAGGTCCTCGTTCCAATACGGGTTCGGGAGGAAGCGCATGTCGGCCACGACGTCGACGTCGGTGGGCAGCCCGTACTTGAAGCCGAAGCTGAGCAGGGTGACCCGGTGCCGCGCCTCGCCCTCCTCCGAGAAGATGTCCGAGACCTTGGTCGCGAGCTGGTGGATGTTCAACGCCGAGGTGTCGATCACCAGATCCGCGGCCTCGCGGATCGGGGCGAGCCGGGCGCGCTCGGTCCGGATGCCGTCGAGGAGGGTGCCGTCGCCCTGCAGCGGATGCGGGCGCCGTACGGCCTCGAAGCGACGGACGAGGACGTCGTCCGAGGCGTCGAGGAAGAGCACGCGGATGGATCCCCTGGTGCGCAGCACGCGAGCGACACCCGGGAAGTCGTCGAAGAGGTTGCGGCCGCGCACGTCGACCACCGCCGCGACCTTCGGCAGCGCGTCGCCCCCCATGCCGGTGAGATCGAGCAGCGGTCGGAGGATCTGCGGCGGCAGGTTGTCGACGACGTACCAGCTGAGATCCTCCAGCGCGTTCGCCACCGTGGTCCGACCCGCGCCGGACATCCCGGTGACGATGAGGAATTCGCCCTGTTCCCCGTCAGACATCGCTCACTGCTCCTTCTCCCCCTCGGCCTCCCAGCCTAGCGAGTGGACAGGTGCGTATGGATGTTCTGGGCGAGCACCGGACCGATCCCCTGGACCTCCTGGATCTGCTGCGGTTCCGCGGCACGCAGCGCGGTGACCGACCCGAAGTGCTTGAGGAGGACCTTGATCCGCGAGGCCCCGAGACCAGGGACCTCGGCGAGCACCGTGGTGATGTCCTTCTTGCGCTTCTTGCGCTGGTGCGTGATTGCGAACCGATGCGCCTCGTCGCGAAGACGCTGGAGCAGGTAGAGGGATTCGCTGGTCCGCGGCAGGATGACCGGGAAGTCGTCTCCCGGCAACCAGATCTCCTCCAGACGCTTGGCGATGCCGCAGACCGCGATCTCCGTGTGTCCGGCGTCGCGCAGTGCCCGCGCGGCGGCCTCGACCTGCGGCTGACCGCCGTCCACGAGCAGCAGCTGCGGCGGGTAGGCGAACCGGGGCTTCCGGCGCACCCCCGCCTCGCCGACGTCTTCCGCGACCACCTCGTCGGTGGTGGGGTCGACGGTCTCCTGCTCTTCCGGGCGGTCGAGGTAGGCGAGCCGACGCCGCAGCACCTGGTACATGGAGTCGGTGTCGTCGGTGGTCTCCGCGATGTTGAAGGTGCGGTACTGGTCCTTGCGCGGCAGCCCGTCCTCGAACACGACCATGGACGCCACCACGTTGGTGCCCCCGAGGTGCGAGATGTCGAAGCACTCGATCCGGAGCGGTGCCTCCTCCATCCCCAGCGCCTCCTGGAGATCGGTGAGCGCCTGCGTGCGCGCGACGTAGTCGCTCGTCCGACGCGTCTTGTGCCTGATCAGCGCCTGCTGGGCGTTCAGGGTGGCCGTGCGCATGAGGTCGGCGCGCTGGCCGCGATGCGCCACGGCGATCTCGACCTTCCGGCCCCGGCGCTCGCGCAGCCACACCTCCAGCTCGGAGGCGTCGTCCGGAAGCACCGGGACGAGGATGCGGCGCGGCACGTCCTGGGCCTCGCCGTACGCCTGCTGAAGGACCTGCTCCACGAGCTCCCCACCCGTGATGTCGATCTCCTTCTCGATCGTCAGGGCCCGGACGCCTCGAACACGACCGCCGCGGATGACGAAGTGCTGCACGGCGGCGGCGAGCTCGTCCTCCGCGATGCCGAACAGGTCGGCGTCCTCGTCGGCCGGGAGCACGAGGGCGCTCTTGCCGAGCACGGCCTCGATCGCCGAGAGCTTGTCACGGTACTTCGCGGCCGCCTCGTAGTCCATGGCCGCCGACGCCGCGAGCATGCGCTGCGTGAGCTCACGGGTGAAGCGTTCGTCACCGCCCGCCATGAATGCGACGAAGTCGTCGACCATGGCGCGATGCTCCTCGATCGACACCGTCATCGAACACGGCCCGCCGCACTTGCCGATCTGCCCGGGGAAGCACGGGCGCCCCGTCTGCATCGCCCGCTTGTAACTGGCGTCGCTGCACGTGCGGATCGGGAACGCCTTGATCATCAGGTCGATGGTCTCGTGCACCGCCCAGACCTTCGGGTACGGACCGAAGTAGCGGGCCCCGGCGATCTTCCGGTTGCGGGTGACCAGCACACGCGGCGCCTCGTCCCCGAGCGTCACCGCCATGAACGGGTACGACTTGTCGTCCCGGTACTTGACGTTGAACGGCGGATCGAACTCCTTGATCCACATGTACTCGAGCTGGAGGGAATCGACGTCGGTGGGCACGACGGTCCACTCCACCGACGCCGCCGTCGTCACCATCCGGCGCGTGCGCTCGTGCAGTGTCCGCAGCGGAGCGAAGTAGTTCGACAGCCGCTGACGGAGGTTCTTCGCCTTCCCGACGTACAGCACCCGGCCGTTGGCGTCGCGGAACCGGTACACCCCCGGGTCGGTCGGGATCTCGCCCGCCCGGGGCTTGTACGGCAGCACGTCGGCCATCAGCTGGCCTTCCGCGCGGAGCGCCCCTCACCCAGGATCTCGGCGAGGAACTGGCCGGTGTGGCTCTCCTCGACCCGCGCGATCTGCTCCGGCGTGCCGGTGGCGAGGATCGTGCCGCCGCCGGAACCGCCCTCCGGACCCAGGTCGATCACCCAGTCGGCCGACTTGATCACGTCGAGGTTGTGCTCGATCACGATGACCGTGTTGCCCTTGTCGACCAGACCGTTCAGCACCTCGAGGAGCTTGCGCACGTCTTCGAAGTGCAGACCCGTCGTCGGCTCGTCGAGCACATAGATGCTCCGGCCGTTGCTGCGACGCTGGAGCTCGGTCGCGAGCTTCACGCGCTGCGCCTCACCGCCCGACAGCGTCGTCGCCGACTGCCCGAGGCGCACGTATCCCAGCCCCACGTCGACCAGGGTCTTCATGTAGCGGTGGATGGCCTGGATCGGCTCGAAGAACTCGGCCGCCTCCTCGATGGGCATCTCCAGCACCTCGGCGATGTTCTTGCCCTTGTAGTGCACGGCGAGGGTGTCGCGGTTGTACCGCTTGCCGTGGCACACCTCGCAGTCCACGTACACGTCCGGGAGGAAGTTCATCTCGATCTTGATCGTGCCGTCGCCCGAGCACGCCTCGCAGCGTCCGCCCTTGACGTTGAAGCTGAAGCGTCCGGGCTGGTAGCCGCGGACCTTCGCCTCGGGCGTCTCGCTGAAGAGCGTGCGGATGCGGTCGAAGACACCGGTGTAGGTCGCCGGGTTCGATCGCGGGGTGCGGCCGATCGGCGCCTGGTCGACGTGCACGACCTTGTCGAGGTTGTCGAGCCCGGTCACGCGCGTGTGCTTGCCCGGCACCGTCCGCGCCCCGTTGAGCCGCGACGCGAGCACCTGATACAGGATGTCGTTCACGAGGGACGACTTCCCGGATCCGCTGACGCCGGTGACCGCGGTCAGCACGCCGAGCGGGAAGTCGGCCGTGACGTTGCGGAGGTTATTGGCGCGGGCGCCCACGACGCTGAGCATGCGCTTCTTGTCGATCTTGCGGCGCTTCGCCGGCATCGGGATCTCCCGACGGCCCGAGAGGTAGTCCCCGGTCATCGATTCGGTGTCGGCGAGCAGCGCCGAGTAGGGCCCGGAGTGGACCACGGCACCGCCGTTCACGCCGGCGCCCGGGCCGATGTCGACCACCCAATCCGCGGCCTCGATGGTCTCCTCGTCGTGCTCGACGACGATCAGGGTGTTCCCGAGGTCGCGCAGCGTGAGCAGCGTCTCGATGAGCCGGCGGTTGTCGCGCTGGTGCAGTCCGATCGACGGTTCGTCGAGGACGTAGAGCACGCCGGTGAGACCGGAGCCGATCTGCGTGGCGAGGCGGATGCGCTGGGCCTCGCCACCCGACAGCGAGCCGGCCGAACGGCTGAGGTTGAGGTAGGACAGACCGACCTGGAGGAGGAAGTCGAGGCGCAGGCGGATCTCACGGAGCACCTGGGCGGCGATCTTGGCCTCGCGGTCGGTGAGATGCAGCTTCTCCATGAACGCCCGGGCGTCGGCCAGGCTCAGGTGGGAGACCTCGGCGATGGAGTGGCCGTGCACCTGCACGGCCAGCACCTCGGGCTTGAGACGGTCGCCGTTGCAGACCGGGCACGGGACCTCGCGGAGGTACTCGCCCCACCGGCTGCGCTGGGTGTCGGACTCGGCCTGCAGGTACTGCCGCTCGATGTACGGCACCACGCCCTCGAATCCGGAGGCGTAGCGCATCTCACGGCCGTAGCGGTTCTTCCACTTGACGGTGACCTTGTAGTTCTCTCCGCGCAGGACTGCTTCCTTGACGTCGGAGTGCAGTTCGCGCCACGGGGTGTCGAGGGAGAAGTCGAGGTCGCGGGAGAGTCCTTCGAGCAGGCGCTCGTAGTACTGGAAGAGCCCCTTGCCCTGCGTGGTCCACGGGATGATGACGCCCTCGCGGATCGAGAGGTCTTCGTCGCCGAGCATCAGATCGACGTCCACCGACATGCGGGTGCCGAGGCCCGAGCAGGCGGGGCAGGCACCGAACGGCGCGTTGAAGGAGAACGTGCGCGGCTCGATCTCGGTGAGGGTGAGCGCGTGGCCGTTCGGGCACGCGAGCTTCTCCGAGAACGTCTGCCAGGCGTCGTCGCCCTCGCCGTCCACGTAGTTGATCTGCACGACCCCACCGGCGAGACCGAGAGCGGTCTCCACCGAGTCGGTCACGCGTCCGAGGATGTCGGGCGAGGCGACGAGGCGGTCGACGACCACCGCGATGTCGTGCTTGTAGCTCTTCTTGAGCGTCGGAGGCTCGGCCAGCTGGATGAGCTCGCCGTCGACGATCGCCCGCGAGTAGCCCTTCGCCCCGAGCTCCCGGAACAGGTCGACGAACTCGCCCTTCTTCTGGGAGACGATCGGCGCGACCACCTGGTAGCGGGTGCGCTCCGGGAGCTCCATGAGCTGGTCGGCGATCTGCTGGACGGTCTGCCGCTGGATCTTCTCGCCGCACACCGGACAGTGCGGAACGCCGATACGCGCCCAGAGCAGACGCATGTAGTCGTAGATCTCGGTGATCGTGCCGACCGTCGACCGCGGGTTGCGGTTCGTCGACTTCTGATCGATCGACACCGCCGGGCTCAGCCCCTCGATGAAATCGACGTCCGGCCGGTCGACCTGACCGAGGAACTGCCGCGCGTAGGCGCTCAGCGACTCGACGTACCGGCGCTGCCCCTCGGCGAAGATCGTGTCGAAGGCGAGGCTCGACTTCCCCGATCCGGAGAGGCCGGTGAAGACCACCAGCGAGTCACGGGGGATGTCGATGTCGACGTTCTTGAGATTGTGCACGCGGGCGCCGCGGACACTGAGTTTTCCTGGGGAAGCAACGGGGACGATGGGCACCGAACAAGTCTACGAGGGGCCACGGACATCGGCTCCGAGAACGCCGAACGCCCCGGTTCCTGCGGCCGCCACGTCGGCCCGTCTCGCAGCGCGGACCGCGAGCAGGACCCCACCCAGCAGCATCGCCGCGGCGACCGGTGCCAGGAGCGCGGTCGTCCCGGTGATCTCCCGCTCGGTGAGCAGCCAGACTCCGAACGCGACCGGCTGGGCGAGCAGCTGGACCGTGAGGAAGCGGCCGGCGGTCGGAAGCAGGACCGGGAGGGCCACACGCGAGGACGGCGGCACCACGAGACTCAGCGACGCGCACACGTGCAGAGCATGCACGCACAGCAGCGCCAGCGCCGTCCGGCCGGGATCCGGCTCGGTGAGGATCACCCCGAACGGCAGGCACGCGAGCGCCACCCAGGCGGCGAGGCTGCGCGGGATCGCGACGGCGACGAGCGCGGCGAGCACCGCGATGCCCTGCCACAGCGGGAACGGGATGAGCATCAGGGCCCCGCCGGCGGCCACGGCGACCATCGCGAGCCGGATGACGATGCCCGGCACCGCGGCGCCGGTGCGGAACGAGCGGACGGAACGACTCATCGGCGCCCCGTCCCCCGGCGCGTGAGACGACGCGCCGCCAGCCGCATCGCCGCATCGGCTCCGCTCGACCACGGCACCACCTCGATGCCCGCGTGGTCCAGCTCCGTCAGGATGTCGGCGCGTTCGGCGAGCAGCGCGCGAAGCGCGATCCGCTGTTCCCTGGTGAGGCGGGTCGCCTCCGGCACAGGGAGCACGTCGACCGCCACGACGGCGTGGCCCGCGGCACGCCAGCTCGTCGCCAGCCGCGCGGCGACCCCGTCGACGAACGTCGAGAGCACGAAGACGATCGAGCCGGGCGGCACCACCGGCGAGCGACGATACGAGGGGTCGGCGCCGAGGCCGGTGGCCGCGATGGCGCGGCGGAGACGGGCGAGGTGCCGCACTCCTCCACCGGACGGCAGCGACACCCCGTCCGGGGAGAGGGCGTGATAGGCGACCCGGTCCCCGACGCCGATGGCGGCCGTGGCGATCGCGAGGGCAGCCTCACGCGCGTGATCGAGCGACGTGACCCCGGAGCGATCGGCGTCGCCGCTCCCCCACGCGGCGACGACGGCACCCAGGTCTTCCGCGGTGTCGATCGCGATGACCACCGAGGAATCGCTCAGCGCGTCGTCCCTGCGCACCAGGAGGTCGCCGGGGCGACGGGCGGCTCGCGCGGTCGCCCGCCAGTCGACCCGCCGGAGCTCATCCCCCGGGACGAAGGGCTGGATGTCGCGGAAGTCCCCACCCTGACCGGGGCGCGAGCCCGGATGGGCACCGTGGAGTCCGGTGAGTCGCGGCGCCACCGGGAGGGTGCTGATCCGCACGCCGCGCGGGGGCGCGTTCCAGGCGACGGCCGTCCGGGGAAGGAGCCCCGTGACCCACGCACCGTCGAGGTCGGATCCCCGCGCGGTCACGCCGAGCGGCTCACTCGGCCCGGAGTGCTGCAGAGCACTGCGGGCCGTGACGCACGCGGCGCCGGGCCGCACGTCCGCGAGGCCGGTCCGCCGCCCGTCCTGATCCACCGCGACCTGGACGGCGTCGGCCGTCAGCAGCACGTCCACGGTGGTCCGCACCTCCGGGCGGTCACCGTCGCCGACGGCCTGGGCCCGCAGCGCGATGCGTGCGTGTCCGGGACGGGGGCGCGAGAGGAGCGCCCAGCCCGCGGTCAGCGCCAGCGGCAGCCCGAGGGCGACGACGTCCGGACGCGAGGAGGCGAGCCCGACCGCCGCGAGGATCGCGCCGCCGGCGATGCCGAGCGCGATGACCGGCGTGCGCCGCCACGTGAGTGCGGCGGTGGACTCGACCGCCGTCTCGTCCGTCACGGCGTCGTCGCGACCGTCGGAGGCACCGGCGTCCGAGCCAGCGCCGCGTCCACCACCGTCCGCGGATCGACGCCCTGCGCCCAGGCTTGCGGCGTCAGCGTCAGGCGGTGAGCGAGGACGGGCACCGCGATGCGCTTGATGTCGTCCGGCCGCACATACGCCCGGCCGTCCAGGGCGGCGAGCGCGCGGCCGAGGAGGACGAGCGCCTGCGAGCCGCGCGGGGACGCGCCGACGGCCACCGTCGCCGCCTCGCGGGTGGCGCGGGCGAGTTCGACGGCGTACCGCACGACGTCGGGATCGACGTGGATGCGCTCGACCGCGGCCTGAAGACGCTGGAGGCCCTCCGCGTCCAGAACGGGTGCGACCTCGACATCCGGGCTCTGCCGCTCGACGCGGTCGAGGATGATGCGCGCCTCCTCCTCAGCGCCGGGATAGCCCACGGCGAGCCGCACCATGAACCGGTCGAGCTGGGCTTCGGGCAGCGCGTACGTCCCCTCGTACTCGATCGGGTTCGAGGTCGCGATCACGTGGAACGGCCGTGGGAGGGCGAACCGATTGCCCTCCACCGTCACCTGGCGCTCGGCCATGGCCTCGAGCATCGCCGACTGCGTCTTCGGCGTCGTCCGGTTGATCTCGTCCGCGAGCAGCAGGCCCGTGAAGAGGGGGCCGGGGCGGAAGGCGAACTCTCCGGTCGAGGGCGAGTACACATACGAGCCGGTGACGTCGCCGGGAAGCATGTCAGGAGTGCACTGCAGCCGACGGAAGTCCAGGCCGAGGGCCCCCGCCAGACTCCGCGCGGCGAGCGTCTTGCCGAGGCCGGGGACGTCCTCGAAGAGCACATGTCCCCCGGCAAGGATCGTGGCGAGCGCCAGAGTCAGAGGCTCGTCCATCCCGACCACCGCTGTCCGGACGCCGGCGAGCACGCGGCGTCCGACGTCGGCGATCTGCGCGGTCTCATCGTTGGTCATGAAGTCTCCTCCGTGTCGGTAGGGATGCGATCGAGGGCGTCGAGGGCGTGCTCGATGTCGGCACGCTGCACGTCACGCGCGTGCAGGGACGCCCGAACGCCGTCCCCCAGCATCGCGTCGATGCGCGGGTGGTCGTCAGGATCGTCGAGGTCGAGGCCGCGATGGGCGAGGCGCCGCCGGACGACCCCCTGCACGCGCCGCACGACGACGTGCCCGGCGACGCCCGTGCGGGTGTTGATCGCCCAGGCCATCCGCGACACGTCCGAGCCGCGCGATTCCGGCCGCGGCGCCTCCGGCGGCCACACGACCGCCTCGTCGACGAAGACCTGCCGAGTGGCCGCGACCACCGCGAGCAGGAGGAGGGTCCAGGCCACGGCGAAGGCGGCAGGCACTCCGAGCACGAGGAGCACGGTGGGGAGAGCGGCCCCGATGAGGGCGCTGATCACCGTCACGACGATGCCCTTCACCGCCACCCCTCCTTGATGCCCCGGAGGGCGACCACGGCGCTCTGTCGGTCCTGCTCGTCCGCGACCAGCCCACCGAAGCGGACCCGCTCGTACAGCCCCTGGAGCCGGAGCACGTCGGCCGCGATGCTCCGGCGGGCACCGACCACCCGGGCCGTGAACTCCGCCGGCGTCTCGGCGGCTCCGCGACCGTGGCCGGCGTCGGCGGCGGATTCCTCCAGTCCGACCCACGCGGCGACGATCGCATCACCGGGATCGGGCCTCGCTGTCACGGTGCGCAACGCGGCGGAGACCCCGCGGCGGATGACCTCCTCGTTCGGAGGTACCGCGGGAGTGCTGCCACCGTCCTCCCCGGCGGCAGCGGTGACCTCACGACGATCGAGCGGACGTGCCTGCCACAGCCGTCGGAGGAAGCGGAGGAGCTGACGCAGGACCACGAGGACGAGGGCGAGGACGGCCAGCGTCAGCAGCGCCCCGAAGACCACCCCGAGAATCTGCGCGAGAGCGGATTCGCCCCAGGACTCCGGGGGCGGTGGTGTCCCGGTCGTCGACGGGACCGGGAGGACGAGGTCCTCCGGGGGCGGCGGCGTGCTCTCCGGTTGTGACGACGAGAACTGCGGGGTGCCCTGTCCCGCGGCAGCGAGCATGAGGACCCCGAACAGTCCGGCGATCGCGGCGAGGCCGAGCAGCGGCGCGGTCGCCCCTGACCGGCGCACGGCCTCCGGTGCACGGACCGGAGGCTCTGGGCGCGACATGCCTCCACCCTAGGGGCGCGGCCCGAGACGGCCCCGTTCCGCACCGGGGTGCCGCGGAACGGGTCAGCTCTGATCGGGGCGCCGCCCCGCGAAGGCCCCGAGCCCGTCACGGAGAGCGGCGATCTCGCCGATGCCCATCCCCACGGCGGCCATCACCTGCCGCGGCACATCCACGGCCCTCGCACGCAGAGCCGCTCCGGCATCGGTGAGCGTGATCTCCAGTCGGCGCTCGTCTTCACTGCTGCGCTGGCGCGTCACCAGGCCGTCGGTCTCGAGCCTCTTGACGAGGGGCGACGCGGTCGCGGGCTCCAGCGCGAGGTCGGCGGCGAGGTCGTTCAGGGTCCGCGGCGACCGCTCCCACAGGGCGAGCATCACCAGGTACTGCGGGTGCGTCAACCCGAGCGGCTCGAGGATCGGCCGGTAGATCGCCACGACGTTCCGCGCCGCCGTGACCACGGCGAAGCAGAGCTGATTCTCGAGCCGGAGCAGATCGTCGGTGTCAGTCACGGTCCCGACTATACATCTGCACGAATCATTAGTACACTAACGAACATGTCACGCGACTCCAGCCGCCCCCCTCTTCGCACCCGCATCCGCGAGGCGGGGGGCCTTTACACCTGGGTGAACACCAACCTCGTGCGTCTCGCCGGCCCGGCCTCGGTCGGGCCGTACGAGAAGACGCCGCCGCCCAGCGCCGCGGAGCGCGCCGAACGGGCCTGTCCGCTGTGCGGCGCGCCGATGACCGAGCACGAGATCGATCGCTCGGGCCCGAAGACGCTGGTGCACTGCCCGTAAGCTCCCTCGGCGTCAGTCGTCGTCATCGGCGAGCGCGGCGCCGACCGACTCGCGGGCCATGTCGATCCACGTCATGAGCGCGGCGTCGTCGGCGATCGCCGAGGCTGCGACATCGATCCAGCCGGACCCCATGGTGCGGGCTCCCATCACGGCACGCGCGGCCCCGGGCAGCGTCACGGCGACAGCCCCGTTCTCCTCATCCACGCGGACGAGAAGCGTCCCGTCCTTCCGGGCACCCACGAGGATGCGCCCCTCGTCGAGGAATGCCCTGGTCCCGAACATCCGGCGCTCCTCGATGGAAGGGTCGGCCCCGAGCAGTGCGCGGACGCGGTCCGCGAGTTCCTCTCCTGCGGCATCCATCTCGGCTCCGTCTACGCGTGCCCGGCCCGCTCCATCGACCGGAGCTCCTTCTTCAGATCCTGCACTTCGTCGCGCAGGCGCCCGGCGAGCTCGAACTTCAGCTCCGCGGCTGCCGCGAGCATCTGATCGGTGAGGTCCTGGATCGTGGCCTCCAGCTGCTGAGCGCCCTCGGCCGCGATCCCGGTGCGCCGCAGGTTCGGTGTCGGCGACTTGCCCTTGCCCGACGCGCGGCCCCGGCCGGACATCAGCTCCGCCGTATCCTGACCCTCGCGCGCCAGCACCTCTGTGATGTCGGCGATGCGCTTGCGCAGCGGCTGCGGATCGATGCCGTGCTCCTTGTTGTACGCGATCTGCTTCTCACGCCGACGGTCGGTCTCCTCGATGGCCTTGGCCATGGAGTCCGTCATGTTGTCCGCGTACATGTGGACTTCACCCGAGACGTTGCGCGCCGCGCGGCCGATCGTCTGGATGAGTGAGGTCCCGGAGCGGAGGAAGCCCTCCTTGTCCGCGTCGAGGATCGCGACGAGCGACACCTCCGGGAGGTCGAGTCCCTCGCGCAGCAGGTTGATACCGACCAGGACGTCGTACACACCGGCGCGCAGTTCGCTGAGGAGCTCGACGCGGCGCAGGGTGTCGACGTCGGAGTGCAGGTAGCGCACCCGGACGCCGTGCTCGCCGAGGAAGTCCGTCAGCTCCTCCGCCATCTTCTTCGTGAGCGTCGTGACGAGCACGCGCTCGTCCCGCTCCACGCGAAGCCGGATCTCTTCGAGGAGATCGTCGATCTGCCCCTTCGAGGGCTTGACGATGATCTCCGGGTCGACGAGGCCGGTCGGGCGGATGATCTGCTCCACCACGCCGTCGGCGATGCCCATCTCGTACTTGCCGGGGGTGGCGGACAGGTAGACGGTCTGCCCCACGCGGTTCTTGAACTCGTCCCAGCGCAGCGGTCGGTTGTCCATCGCGCTCGGCAGCCGGAATCCGTGGTCGACGAGGGTGCGCTTGCGGGACGCGTCGCCTTCGTACATCGCGCCGATCTGCGGCACCGTGACGTGGGACTCGTCGATGACGAGCAGGAAGTCGTCCGGGAAGAAGTCGAGGAGCGTGTGCGGGGGCTCGCCGGGCATGCGTCCGTCCATGTGACGCGAGTAGTTCTCGATGCCGGAGCAGAATCCGAGCTGCTGGAGCATCTCCAGGTCGAAGGTCGTGCGCATCCGGAGGCGCTGCGCCTCGAGGAGCTTGCCCTGACGCTCGAACTCCTTCAGCCGCTCCTCCAGCTCGTGCTCGATGGTGCCGATGGAGCGCTGGATGACGTCGGTGCCCGCGACGTAGTGCGAGGCGGGGAAGATCGGCACGGCGTCCAGCTTCTCGATGACCTCGCCCGTGAGCGGGTGCAGCGAGTAGAGCGCCTCGATCTCGTCGCCGAACAGCTCGATGCGGATGGCGTGCTCCTCGTACACCGGGATGATCTCGATCGTGTCGCCGCGCACGCGGAAGTTTCCCCGCGAGAAGTCGACGTCGTTGCGGTTGTACTGCATCGCGATGAACTGACGGATCAGGGCGTCGCGGTCGTACCGCTCCCCCACCTGCAGCGCGACCATGGCGCGCAGGTACTCCTCCGGAGCACCCAGGCCGTAGATGCAGGAGACGGTCGACACCACGACCACGTCACGCCGGCTCAGCAGGGAGTTCGTCGTCGAGTGGCGGAGCCGCTCGACCTCCGCGTTGATCGAGGAGTCCTTCTCGATGAAGGTGTCCGTCTGCGGGACGTACGCCTCGGGCTGGTAGTAGTCGTAGTACGAGACGAAGTACTCGACGGCGTTGTTCGGCATGAGCTCGCGGAACTCGTTGGCGAGCTGTGCCGCGAGGGTCTTGTTGTGCGCGAGCACGAGCGTGGGACGCTGCACCTGCTCGACGAGCCAGGCCGTGGTCGCCGACTTGCCCGTTCCGGTGGCGCCGAGCAGCACGATGTCGGTCTCGCCCGCGTTGATACGGGAGGCCAGCTCGGCGATGGCCTGCGGCTGGTCACCGGCAGGGGCGTACTCGCTGATGACCTCGAAGGGGCGGACACTGCGGGTGGGCTGCATACATCAAGCGTATGCCGCCCCTCCGACATCGGGGCCGCGTCCGGCGGCGACACCGCTTCAGCTCGCGCGGAGCCGGTTCCAGAGCGCGTCCGTCTGGGCCAGCGTGTCCGCGATCGATCCTGCGGTGTCGATCACGACGTCGGCGATCGCGAGCCGCCGGTCGTCCGGAACCTGGGCGGCGATCCGTCCGCGGGCCTCGTCGGGCGTCATCCCGCGCAGGTGCACGAGCCTCTCGAGGCGAACCTCCTCCGGGGCATGGGCGACGACGATCGCATCCCAGGGGTCGTCGACACGAGCCTCCACGAGAAGCGGCACGTCGTACACGACGACGGCATCCGGATCAGCCTGGAAGGCGGCGTCGAAACGACGCTGGGACTCGGCCCGTACGGCCGGGTGCACGATGGCGTTCAGCTGTGCGAGACGGCCAGGATCGGCGAACACGGTCGCACCGAGAGCGGCTCGGTCGAGCGACCCGTCTTCGGCGATGACCTCGTCACCGAACGTCCGCGCGATCGCGCCGAGCACCTCGGATCCGGGCGCCTGCACCTCGCGCACGATCCGATCCGCGTCGACGACCACCGCGCCGAGTTCGGCGAGCCGGTTCGCGATGGTGGACTTTCCCGACGCAATGCCTCCGGTGAGAGCGATGAGCGGCATCCGACCATCCTGCCACGCCTGTCCGAGGGCGGCGCACGACGCTGCCGCGGAACAATCGGGAAAGCTTCGGTCCCTCTTGAGGAAGACTTGACGGTCCCCTGAGGTGCGCTGCGTAACGTCGAAGCCATGACGAACACGGATGCCCCCGCACGCCCTGACCGCACCGAGCGACGCTCCCGGCGGCGCCCGATCATGGCGTTCGCGCTGGCCGTGCTCGCGACCGGAGGGATCGGTGCCGCGCTCACGAGCGCCGCGTGGACCGACAACACCTTCTTCAGCGCCCCGGCCGCAGGAGCCACCTTCAACCTCCAGGGTTCCACCGACGGGACCACCTGGAAGGAGTCGGCCGCGAAGAACAGCATCGAGCTCGTCGTGCCCGCGGAGAAGCTGGCCAACCTGCTCCCGGGCGAGACCCGCACGATCAAGCTCTGGGTGAAGAACGCCAGCTCCGTCAACGCCGCACTCACCTCGACCGTCGAGTACGCCCCCGGCAACACGGCGACGGACTTCACGGTCAAGCCGACGGCGACGATCACCGGGCTCGCGGCGTCGCTGACCTCCTCCGGCTCCACGGCGACCGATGAGTTCGACCTCGTCGTCACCACCCCGGCCGACTGGCCGACGAGCAACCAGGGCAAGACCGGCACGATCCTCGTCACGGTCTCCGCCACCGCCACCAACTGACCCCTCGCCCCGCAGCAGAGAACGAAGAGACGAACCGTGGTGCAGATCCTCCGCCGGCTCGCCCTGCCCGTGCTCTGGGCGCTGGCTGCCACGGGCGTGGGCTGCGGCGTCGTCTGGGGCGCCACGGCGATCGGGCTCATCCAGCCGCTCGTCGTGATCTCGGGCTCGATGGAGCCCGGGATCATGACGGGCGATCTCCTCATCGCCACGAAGGTCCCCGCCGACTCTCTGGAGGTGGGCGACGTCGTCAGCCTTCGGAGCGCGCTGACCGACTCCCTGGTGACTCATCGCATCACCGCCATCGAAGCCGCCGACGGCGCGCGCACGATCACCATGAAGGGCGACAACAACGAGTTCTCCGACGCTCTCGACTATCCGGTCACCGGCGATGTCTGGAAGCCGGCGGTGCAGCTTCCCGGTTGGGGGACCGCCATCATGCGGATGACCACGCCCGCCGTCGCCGTCCCGCTGCTCCTCGGACTCCTGGGGCTGCTCGGCCTGAGCATGATGAGCCCTGGGGAGCGACCGGCGCGGAAGCCGCTGACCACGTGATGCCGGCACGACGGGTGTCCCCGATGGCCGGCTTCGCGGTCGCGATGGCGTTCGTCTTCCTGGCCGTCGCCCAGGGAAGCGTCTCGACCACTACCGCGGCGTGGACGGATCGGACCGTGGTCACGGCGACGGTGACGTCCGCCTCGGCATGGTTGTCGCCGTTCGCGGGGAACACGTGCAAGGCCTACAGCAGCCAGTCGGCAGCTCCCACCAGCTGCGCGATCACGGCGATCCGCTACGAGGAGATCAGCGACACCTCCGGCCACTTCTACATCAGCACGAACGCCCCGGGCGGGTCGCACCACGTCGACGTCGACGTGGATCTGAAGAAGGCGACGGGCCTTCCCCGGACGTGGACCTCGTGGACCGCTGCGGGGGTGCTCCCGGGCAGCCACGTCACGCCGGACCCCGCGTGGACGTGCTCCTCGTTGCCCCGGCTCACCGGCCGCAGCCTCGACTGGCACCTCACCGACCTTCAGGTTGCCGTGACGCTGCAGCGCACCACGGCGAACACGATCTGCACCTGAGCCTCCTGGGCACGGCGCGGCTCCCCTCAGCGCGCGAGCAGCTGCCGTCGGGAGCTGATCACCCCGGTGTCGAAGCCGGCGAGATGCAGGCCGCCGTGGAAGCGGGCGTGCTCGATCTTGATGCAGCGGTCCATGACCACCGAGAGCCCCGCCGCCTCCGCGATCGCGGCGGCTTCCTCGTTCCAGGAGCCGAGCTGGAGCCACAGGGTCTTCGCGCCGCTGTCGATCGCCTCCTGCGCGACCCCCGGGAGGTCGTCGTGACGACGGAACACGTCCACGATGTCGGGCTGCACGGGCAGGGCACTCAACGACGGGTAGACCGGCTGGCCGAGGATCTCGGTCTCCCTCGGGTTCACGAGATAGACGTCGTAGGCCGTGCTGGACAGCAGGTAGGTCGCGACGAAGTACGAGGCCCGTGACGGATTCCCGGAGGCACCGACGATGGCGATCGATCGCGCCCGCCGCAGCAGTCCGAACCGCTGCGGCTGCGAGGGCCCGGTCCAGGTGCGGCCCGGCTCCACGGCAGCGGGAAGCGCGCAGCTGGCGGCATCCGTGGTCGGCGGGATGGCGCAGGCGTCGCCGGCGGAGGTCGTGCTCATCGGTGGGCTCCCGTCGCGAGGGTGAGGGCCTGGTCGAGGTCCCAGATGATGTCCTCTGCGTCCTCCAGGCCGACGGAGATGCGGATCAGGTCGGGACGCACGCCCGCGGCGACGAGCTGCTCCTCGGTGAGCTGGCGGTGCGTGGTGGAGGCCGGGTGGATCACCAGGGTGCGGGCGTCGCCGATGTTGGCGAGGTGGGACGCGAGCTGCAGGTTCTCGATGAACGCCTCCCCCGCGGCGCGGCCGTCCTCGGCGGCGACCCCGAACGCGAACACGGAGCCCGGTCCCAGCGGCAGGTATCGCGCGGCACGCTCGTGATGCGGATGACCGTCCAGCCCCGCCCAGGTGACGTAGGACACGCGGGGGTCGGCGGCCAGCCACTCGGCGACGACCCGGGCGTTGGCGATGTGGGCGTCGATGCGCTGCGGCAGCGTCTCCACGCCCTGCAGGAGCGCGAAGGCCGACTGCGGGCTCAGCGCCGGCCCGATGTCGCGCAGCTGCTCGGAGCGCAGCTTGGTCAGGAATCCGTACTCGCCGAAGTTCCCCCACCAGGAGATCCCGCCGTAGGAGGCCACCGGTTCGGTCATCTGCGGGAACTTGCCGTTCCCCCAGTCGAAGGTGCCCTTCTCGATGACCACGCCGCCGAGGGTCGTGCCGTGGCCGCCGAGGAACTTCGTGACCGAGTGGATGACGATGTCCGCCCCGTGTTCCAGCGGGCGCGCGAGGTACGGGGTGGCCAGCGTGGCGTCGACGACGAGCGGCACCCCCGCCTCATGCGCGACGGCGGCGAGTCCCGCGATGTCGGCGATCTCGCCCGACGGGTTCCCGATCATCTCGACGTAGACGACCTTGGTCTCCGGACGGATGGCCGCGGCGAAGTCGGCCGGGTCTGAGGAGCTGACGAACGTCGTCTCCACGCCGAACCGTCGCAGGGTGACGTCGAGCTGCGTCACCGTGCCGCCGTAGAGCTGCGCGGCGGCGACGACATGATCGCCCGCGCCCACGAGGGCGGCGAACGTGATGAACTCGGCGCTCATCCCCGAGGCGGTCGCCACGGCCCCGATACCGCCTTCCAGCGATGCCAGCCGCTCCTCCAGGGCGGCGACGGTGGGGTTGCCGATGCGCGAGTAGATGTTGCCGTACTTCTGCAGCGCGAAGAGGTTCCCGGCGTCGGCCGCACCGTCGAAGACGAACGACGTCGTCTGGTAGATCGGCACCGCCCGCGCTCCGGTGGCGGCGTCCGGTGTGCCGCCGGCGTGCAGAGCGCGGGTGCGGAACCCGAAACGGTGGTCCTCGGTCATGATGTCCTCGATTCTGCGGCGAGAGCGCCGGCGATGTCGTCGACGGCCCAGGGGTTCTGCAGTGACGTCGTGTCGCCGAGGGCCTGCGGAGTGCGTCCCGCTCGCCGATCCTGTTCGGCATCCCAGAGCTGCGCGAGCAGGCGGCGCATGATCTTCCCCGAGCGTGTCTTGGGCAGGTCCGGCACGACGACGACGTGCTTCGGCTTCGCGACCGGACCGATCGCGCGGGCGACCTCAGCACGCAGCGCGTGCACGTCGATCTCCGCCCGGCCGGACGGGGTGACGAACGCCACGACCGCCTGCCCGGTGACCGGATCCGCCACGCCGGCGGACCCGGCTTCGCCGACGGTCTCGTGCGCCACGAGCGCCGACTCGATCTCGATCGTCGAGAGGCGATGACCGGACACGTTCACGACGTCGTCGAGCCGGCCCAGGATCCAGATGAACCCGTCGGCGTCCCGGGTCGCCCCGTCTCCGGCCACGTAGTAGCCGCCGTGCGCGCCCACGCCGGCGTACGCGGACCAGTATGCGTCGCGGTAGCGCTCCGGGTTCCCCCAGACGGTCCGCGCCATCCCCGGCCACGGGCGCCGGACGACCAGCGTCCCGGATCGGCCCGGCGCCACCTCGTCCCCGTTCTCGTCGACCACCGCGACGTCGATGCCCGGAAGCGGGACCGACGCAGAGCCGGGCTTCAGCGGCGTGATGCCGGGCAGGGGGGCGATCATCGCGGCGCCGGTCTCCGACTGCCACCACGTGTCGATGACGGGGAGCTCCTCCCGCCCGAAGTTCCGGCGGAACCACACCCAGGCCTCCGGATTGATCGCCTCCCCCACCGTGCCGAGCAGTCGCAGGGTCGACAGGTCGTGGCCGCTCGGCAGCTCGTCGCCGAACCAGGTCATGAACGTCCGGATGAGCGTCGGGGCCGTGTAGTAGACCGTGACGCCGTAGCGCTCGATGATCTCCAGGTGCCGCTCGCGGCGCGGAGTGTCCGGCGTGCCCTCGTAGATGACCTGGGTGAGCCCGTTCGACAGCGGCCCGTAGATCTCGTAGGTGTGGGCCGTGACCCAGGCGAGGTCGGCCGTGCACCAATGGACGTCGTCGGGTTTGGCGTCGAAGTGCGCCCAGTGCGCCCAGCTCGCGTGGGTCAGGTAGCCACCGGAGGTGTGCACGAGGCCCTTGGGCTTCCCGGTCGTGCCGGAGGTGTAGATGATGAAGAGCGGGTGCTCGGCGTCGAAGGCCTCCGCCCGATGCGCGGTGGGAGCCGTGTCGACGACATCGTGCCACCACACGTCCCGGCCTTCGGTCCACGGGACGCTCTGTCCGGTGCGACGGAGCACGAGGACGTGTTCGAGGTCCGGCAGTCCCGCAGCGGCGGCATCGGCGGCGGACTTGACCTCGGTCGCCGTCCCCCGCCGGAACTGGCCGTCGCTGGTGACGAGCAGCTTCGCCCCGGTGTCCTCGAGCCGGAACCGCACGGCCTCCGCGGAGAACCCTCCGAACACGAGCGAGTGGACGGCTCCGATCCGCGCGCACGCGAGCGTGATGACCACGGTCTCCACGAGCACAGGGAGGTAGATCACCACGCGGTCCCCCGGTCGGATCCCGAGGTCTTCCAGCGCGTGCGCCGCCTGAGCCACACGACGCTGCAGGTCGGCGTAGGTCACCGAGATCCGGTCGCCGGGCTCCCCTTCGAAATGCAGCGCGACCTTGTCTCCGCGTCCGGCGTCGACATGACGGTCCACGCAGTTCACCGCGACGTTCAGCCGTCCGCCGAGGAACCACCGCGCCGCGGGGACGGCACCGTCGACGGGCGGCTCCCACTCGTGCACGGCCGTCCACGGCTCGGCCCAGTCCAGTCGGCGCGCCGCGTCCTCCCAGAAGGCCAGAGGATCAGCGGCCGCGCGCTCGTAGGCGTCCGCGGTCACGTTGGCGTCGAGGAACGCGGGCGACGGAGGATAGACCCGTTCCTCCTGCAGCCGAGCCTCGGTCGTCGTCACGTCCATCGCCGCAGCAGGTACTTCTCCAGCAGCGCGAGCACGCCGTTGGTGATCGTGCCGAGCAGCGCGAGCAGCACGATCGAGAGCAGGATGCGGTCGACGCGCCCCGTGCTCTGGGAGTCGGTCAAGAGGAAACCGAGCCCCATGGACGAGGCGATCAGCTCGGCGGCGACCAGGAACAGCCACGCCTGGGCGAGCGCGAGGCGCAGGCCCGCGACGACGGACGGCACGACGGCCGGGAGCTGCACGGTGCGGAACAGCGACCATCCGTGCAGGCTGAAGGAGCGTCCCGCCTCGACGAGCTGCGGGTCCACGTGCCGGAGCGCGGAGGCGACGGTCGTGTAGACCGGGAAGAACGCACCGATCGCGATGAGGGTCACCTTGGACTCCTCGCCGATCTGCATCCACAGGATCAGCAGCGGCACCCAGGCGAGCGACGGCACCGCGCGAACCGCGGCGAGGGTCGGGCTGAGCAGCACGTCACCCCAGCGTGAGAGCCCGACGATGCCGGCTGCGGCGAGGCCGACGACCGAGCCGATCGCGAACCCGAGCAGCACCCGCTGGACGGAGATGGCGATGTGGGTCCAGAGCTGTCCGGACTCGGCGAGTTCCACCCCGGCCTGGAAGACCGACGCCGGCGCCGGGAGGCGGTACGGCTCGATGAGACCGGCCGTCGTGACCACCTGCCAGGCGATGAGGATCGCGGCCGGGAGCAGGAGACCCGCGACGATCCGCACGACGGGCGGCAGACCACGCCGTGATCCTCCTGTCCCCCGCCGGGGAGCACCCTTCGCGAACTCGAGCGCGTCCCGCGATTCCGCCGGGACGACCACCCGATCCTCAAGACCGGTCACTCGTCTGCGCCCGCCTTCGTCGCGAAGGTGTCGTTGATGATGCTGGACAGCGCCTTGTCGACGGATTCCTGCCCACCCTGGACGTCGCCGGACTCGACGAGCACCGGAGCGATCTTCTCGAGCACCGCGAGCTGGTCGTCACCGGGGACGCCGTCCACGTCGAGGTTCGACCGCTCCTGGATGACCGTGGTCGCGACCTCGAGGTCGATACCGGCGACCTCTGCCAACAGGGCGGCGGTCTCCTCCGGGTTCTCCAGCGCCCACGCACGCGCCTCCTCGTAGGCGTCGACGACGGCCTGAGCGAGGTCGGGGTGGTTGTCGATGAAGTCCTCGGTCGCGTTGAGGAAGCCGTACGTGTTGAAGTCGACGTTGCGATAGATGAGCTTGTCGCCCGACTCCTGCTCCGCGGCGGCCATGATGGGGTCGAGACCCGCCCATGCGTCGACGGAACCGCCGTCGAGCGCCGCGCGCCCGTCGGCGTGCTGGAGGTTCTGCACCTCGACGTCGGCCAGCGACAGCCCGCCCTCCTCCAGGGCCTGGAGAAGGAAGAAGTAGGGGTCCGTGCCCTTGGTGGCCGCGACGGAGGCGCCCTTGAGATCCTCCACCGAGGTGATGTCGCTGTCGGGCCCGACGACGATGGCCGACCACTCGGGCTGGGAGAAGATGTCGATCACCTGGATGGGCGAACCGTTCGCGCGGGCGAGCAGCGCGGCCGAGCCCGCCGTCGATCCCACGTCGACCGAACCCGAGCGGAGGAGCTCGTTGGCCTTGTTCGAGCCGGCGGACTGCACCCATTCGACGGTGACGTCGTCGCCGAGGATGTCCTCCAGGATGCCCTGGTCGCGGATCACGAGGCTGAGCGGATTGTAGGTCGCGAAGTCGATGGACAGCGTGTCCGCCGACCACTCGCCGTTCCCGGCCGGGGTGGACTCGGCCTCGGCGGACGCGTTCTCCCCGGCGACGCAGCCGGTGGCGACGAGCATCATCGTCCCGGCGACGGCGATCGCAGGGATGATGCGGCGGGTGATGGTGCTCATCGGGTCTCCTCGGGGGTGTGGTGGTGCGTGTCGACGCCGAGCCCTTCGAGGAGCTCGGCGCGCAGGTCGGCGAGGCCGCGGTCGGCGCGGTCTCGGGGGCGGATGCCGGGGACGCGGATCGTCCGCGCGACGGACGACGCGGTGTCGTCCGCGTCGCCGACGGTGCGCAGCAGCAGCACGCGGTCGGCGAGATAGAGCGCCTCCTCCACGTCGTGGGTCACGAGCAGCACCGTGGTGGGCTCGGCCGCGTGGATCTTCAGGAGCAGGTCGTGCATGCGGAGGCGCGTGAGGGCGTCGAGCGCGCCGAACGGCTCGTCGAGCAGCAGGACTCCGGGGTTCCTGGCGAGAGCCCGGGCGAGGGAGGCCCGTTGCGCCATGCCTCCGGATACTTCACGGGGGCGCTGGTCGGCGGCGTGCTCGAGTCCCACGAGCTGCAGGAGTTCGCGGACCCGGGCGCGTCCGGCGCGGCGGGAGACGCCCCGGGGGAGACCGAGCTCGACGTTCTGCGCGAGCGTACGCCACGGGAGCAGCCGCGGCTCCTGGAACGCGATCGCCGTGCGCTCGTCGACGTCGGCGACACCGGAGCCGTCCAGACGGATCGTTCCACGCGTAGGGGTGTCCAGTCCGCCGATGAGGCGCAGCAGCGTCGACTTCCCACACCCGGACGGACCGACGACGGCGACGATCTCCCCGGCGGCGATATCCAGGTCGATGCCGCGGAGCACCTCGCGTCGCCCCTGAGCGAGCGGGAACGACCGCGCGATGCCGTCCAGGCGCACGGGTTGTGCGGAGCCCGACGTCGTCGGGGCCTCAGCGGTGCGCGACGCAGCGGGCAGGAGGGCGGTCATGTCCCCATGCTGTCGGAGGCTCCGGAATGTTACGAATGCGGTCGTAACGTTGCGTCACGCAGCTGCTCCGCCGGATTCCGGGCATGCCAAAAGGGCCGCCACACCCGCCGTGAGGCGGGGTGACGACCCTTTTCGGAGTGGTGCTTAGGAGTTGCCGCCCGAGAGCTTCTCGCGCAGAGCCGCGAGAGCCTCGTCGTCGGCGAGCGTGCCGGCGCCGGCCGACTCGCTCGAGAAGGACTGGCCGCCGAAGTCGTCGCCGGCCGCAGCCTCGGCCTCGGCCGCCTTCGCGACCTGAGCCTTGTGAGCCTCCCAGCGAGCCTGGGCCGCAGCGTACTCCTGCTCCCATGCCTCGCGCTGGGCGTCGAAGCCTTCCTTCCACTGACCGGTCTCGGCGTCGAAGCCCTCCGGGTACTTGTACTCGCCGTTCTCGTCGTACTCGGCGAGCATGCCGTACAGAGCCGGGTCGAACTCTGTGCCGTTGGGGTCGACCGACTCGTTGGCCTGCTTCAGCGACAGCGAGATGCGACGACGCTCGAGGTCGATGTCGATGACCTTGACGAAGACCTCTTCGCCGACCGACACGACCTGCTCGGCCAGCTCGACGTGCTTGCTGGAGAGCTCGGAGATGTGCACGAGGCCCTCGATACCGTCGGCGACGCGGACGAACGCACCGAACGGAACGAGCTTGGTGACCTTACCCGGCGTGACCTGACCGATCGCGTGGGTGCGGGCGAAGACCTGCCACGGGTCCTCCTGCGTCGCCTTCAGCGACAGGGAGACGCGCTCGCGGTCGAGGTCGACCTCGAGGATCTCGACGGTGACCTCCTGGCCAACCTCGACGACCTCGGAGGCGTGCTCGATGTGCTTCCAGGACAGCTCGGAGACGTGCACGAGGCCGTCCACGCCACCCAGGTCCACGAACGCACCGAAGTTGACGATCGAGGAGACGACACCCTTGCGGACCTGACCCTTGTGCAGGTTGTTCAGGAACGTGGTGCGCGACTCCGACTGCGTCTGCTCGAGCAGCGCGCGGCGGCTGAGGACGACGTTGTTGCGGTTCTTGTCGAGCTCGAGGATCTTCGCCTCGATCTCCTGGCCGAGGTACGGCGTGAGGTCGCGGACGCGACGGAGCTCGATGAGCGAGGCCGGGAGGAAGCCACGGAGGCCGATGTCGACGATGAGTCCACCCTTGACGACCTCGATGACCGTACCGGTGACGACGCCGTCGTTCTCCTTGATCTTCTCGACGTCTCCCCAGGCGCGCTCGTACTGTGCACGCTTCTTGGAGAGGATCAGGCGGCCTTCCTTGTCCTCCTTCTGGAGAACCAGGGCCTCGACCTCGTCGCCGACCTTGACGACCTCGTTGGGGTCGACGTCGTGCTTGATCGAGAGCTCGCGCGAGGGGATGACACCCTCGGTCTTGTAGCCGACATCGAGCAGGACCTCATCGCGGTCGATCTTGACGATCGTGCCCTCGATGATGTCGCCGTCGTTGAAGAACTTCAGGGTCTTCTCGACCGCGGCCAGGAAGTCCTCAGCAGATCCGATGTCGTTGATGGCGACCTGCTTGGTGGCCGGGGCGGTCGTTGCGGTAGTCATGTAGTGGGTTGTCCTTGTGAATGGATACTCGGGCTGCGGAGCATGGCCGCGCACGGCCGGGATGTGCTTCGCAGCAGGTGGATTGTGGTGTGTTCGTCACCTGGGCATGCATGTACACGCCACGAGTGACAGTTCAGGCTATCAGAAGTTGCCGTCCGCGAAAGAGCGGATTCGTGCGAGCTTCTCTGTGGATAACGTCGGCGCCGCTCCGTCCATTCCGCGTACGGTGGCCCGGTGATGTCGCCCACCGCTCTCCGCATGCTCGCCGTGCTGGCCCTCGGCGTCGCGGCCCTGTCCGCCTGCGCCCCCACTCCGGAGCCCACGCCGACCCCCTCCCCCGCCTTCGCCTCCGAGGAAGAGGCTTTCGCCGCCGCCGAGGCCACCTTTGCCGAGTACACCAAAGCGACCAACAGCACAGACCTGCAAGACCCAGCCACGTTTGAACTGGTCTACGCCTGGCTGGCCGACGACGCAGCTACTTCTGCGCGCGAGAACTACAGCCGGCTCCACGCCGCAGCCATAGTTCGCTCAGGCGATTCCGGCTTCGACCGGATGGAGATCCAGAGTTACGCCGACTCGGAAGTGACAGCCAACTTGTGCTTGGACGTCTCGGAGGTATCGCTGAAGAATCCAGACGGCACATCGGCAGTGCCAGACGATCGACCACCCCGCCAACCAGTCAATGTTGAGTTCGTCGCTGCCACCACGAGCACGGGCCTTGTGATCTCGTCGATCACCTCATCGGAGACGCTGCAATGCGAGCCCTAGGTGGCGTCACGCTCACTTCTCTGGTCCTGTTAGCCGTGACGACGTTTGCCGACCTCCCAGACAACGGCCAACCCCAAGCCGGTTTCGATAGCGGATGGACGGCATCGCGCAATGGCTCGCTAGTTGTCCGCGCGCAGCAAGAACGAACTGTGACGAGCGATCAGTCAGCTGCCCAACGAAATCAATCGTCCCCAGAACCAAAACGCGAACCGTGCAAGACGGACACAGCGCTGAGCCGGTCGTGCGGCATGTACGGAGTGCGGGTGACGGAGGAGTCCGAGCACCCGCTCACGATCGAGGACCTCGCACGGTTCGCGCCGGACCCCGTGACGACGACAGCGGAGCCCGGGAACGCCGGCGTCGTGGGGATGGCGACGAACTTCGTGGCGACCGTCGCGGCGCACACGGTGAGCGGCACACTCCTCGACCGGCCGGTGACGGTGCGCTTCACACCCGTGCGGGTCGTCTTCAACCACGGCGATGGAACGTCGGCCACCGCGCCGGACGGCGGCCGCACGTGGGCGACGCTCGGCCAAGCGCCCTTCACCGCGACCCCCACGAGCCACGTCTACCCCCGACGCGGCACCTACACGACGAGGACGGCGGTCGCCTATACGGCGGAGGTCGACGTCGGCGGGGGCTGGTTCCCGGTGTCCGGCGAGCTTTCGGTCGATGGCGCATCCAGGCAGATCCGCATCTACGAGGCGACCACCGCGCTCGTGGCACGGACGTGTGAAGAGCGACCCGCGGCGGCGGGCTGCTGAGCACCCCTAGGGGCACGCTCTACCCTGAATCCATGACCCGCGCCGAACGCCTCATGCTGCTCGACACCGCCAGCCTCTACTTCCGCGCGTTCTACGGCGTCCCCGACAAGGTGACAGCCCCCGACGGCTCCCCCATCAATGCGGCGCGCGGCCTACTGGACATGATCGCGAAGCTCGTGACCACCTATCAGCCGACCCACGTCGTGGCGTGCTGGGACGACGACTGGCGCCCGCAGTGGCGAGTGGACCTCATCCCCAGCTACAAGACGCACCGCGTGGTGGAGGTCGTGGCGGGTGCGCCCGACGTCGAGGAAGTGCCCGACCCGCTGGAGGCGCAGATCCCGCTGATCCGCGAGACGCTCGCGGTCGTCGGCATCCCGATCGTCGGTGTCGCCGAACATGAGGCGGACGACGTCATCGGCACCCTCGCGACGAACGCGACGATGCCCGTCGACATCGTCACCGGAGACCGCGACCTGTTCCAGCTCGTCGACGACGAGCGCGACGTGCGTGTGATCTACACGGCGCGCGGCATGAGCAACCTCGAGGTCGTGACGGACGCCACTGTGGTCACCAAGTACGGGGTGCTCCCCTCGCAGTACGCGGACTTCGCGACGATGCGCGGCGATGCGTCGGACGGACTCCCGGGCGTCGCCGGGATCGGCGAGAAGACCGCCGCCACCCTGCTGCAGAAGCACGGCGACCTCGTCGGCATCCGGGAAGCCGCGGAAGCGGGCGAGGGCATGAGCGCCGGCATCCGCGCGAAGATCCTCGACGCGCAGGCGTATCTCGATGTCGCCCCCACGGTCGTCGCCGTCGCCACGGAGCTCCCGATCACCGCTCCCGATGTCGCGCTGCGAGCCCTCACGCCGGACGAAGCGGCGGAAGCCACGGCCCTCGCCGAGCGCTGGAACCTCGGAAGCTCGATGACAAGGGCCGTCACCGCGGTCACCGCGGCCGCGAGCCAGATCACCGAGGGCTGACGCGGCCGGACGTCACTCCGCCCAGGCGAGGAGGCGCGACAGACCCCACGTCGTGACGATGCGCGACGCCGGCACCCCGGCGCGCTCCGCACGTTCGGCGCCGTGGTCCAGCAGCGAGAGCTGTCCGGGAGCGTGCGCGTCGGAGTCGATCGAGAAGAGGCATCCGGCCTCGAGCGCGATCGCGATGAGCTCGTCCGGCGGGTCCTGACGCTCGGGGCGCGAGTTGATCTCGACCGCCACCCCGTTCTCCGCGCACGCCGCGAACACCGCGGCGGCATCGAAG
Source organism: Microbacterium sp. NPDC057658 (assembly GCF_042799975.1). Taxonomy (NCBI): domain Bacteria; kingdom Bacillati; phylum Actinomycetota; class Actinomycetes; order Micrococcales; family Microbacteriaceae; genus Microbacterium; species Microbacterium sp. NPDC057658. The sequence goes on from NZ_JBHVHT010000001.1 coordinate 2,625,290, forward strand.
GCCGAGGGCGGGCGCGTGCCCCGGTCGCCCTGGACGAGCCGGCCGGTGCAGTGTCCGAGGACGTTCACCCGAGGATGCGAGACGGCCGCGATCATCCGCGCGGTCATCGCCCGTCCGTCCATGCGGAGCTTGGAATGCACCGAGGCGACGACGATGTCCAGGTCCGCGAGGAGGGCGTCCTCCTGATCGAGCGCTCCGTCTTCCAGGATGTCCACTTCGATGCCGGCGAGCAGTGTGAAGCCGTCCCCCGACTGCGCCCGCACCTGCGGGATCTGCTCGCGGAGTCGCTCCGCCGAGAGTCCTCGCGCGACACGGAGGCGCGGCGAGTGGTCGGTGATGGCCTGGTACTCGTGACCCTGCGCGCGGGCGGCAGCAGCCATCACCTCGATGGAGGTCGTCCCGTCCGACCACTCGGTGTGGGCGTGCAGGTCTCCGCGCAGCTTCCCGCGAAGCACCGACACCTTCTCCGGTTCGACGTCACCGCGGAGCTCCACGAGGTACTCCGGCACCTCTCCTGCCTGCGCCTGGCGGATGACGGCGAAGGTCGACTCCCCGATGCCCTTGGCCGCTCGCAGACGCGTCGGGTCGCCCTGCACGTCGGACGGAAGATCCTGGAACGTGGCAGCCGCCTGGCGGAACGCCTTGGCCCGGTAGCGCGACGCCCGCTCGCGCTCCAGCAGCGAAGCGATCTCGAGCAGCGCGTCGACCGGGTCCATGCTCACTCCTTCGGCGCGGCCAGCTCGCGACTGACGCCGATCCACTGATCCAGCTTGGCCAGCGCGCGCCCGTCGTCCACTGCGGCGGACGCACGGGCGAGCGCATCGCGGAGCCGCTCGAGGATCGGCCGCTGCACCTGGGTCGCGTCCTGCGACAGCTCGAAGGCGACGATGCCGGCGGCGGCGTTGAGGAGCACGATGTCCCGTACCGGCCCCTGCTCCCCCGCGAGCGTCCGGCGGAGGATCTCGGCGTTGTGGGCGGGAGAGCCGCCGATGAGGTCGGAGAGGTCGGCGAGCGGGATGCCGAGATCACGGGGATCGAGGTCGTGCTCGTGGATGTCTCCACGGGTGACCTCCCAGATGCGGCTGTGCCCGGTGGTCGTGAGCTCGTCGAGGCCGTCGTCGCCGCGGAAGACCAGCGCCGTCGCTCCCCGCGTCCGGAAGACGCCGGTGATCAGCGGGACGCGCTCCATCTGGGCGACACCGACCGCGTTCGCCTCGGCGCGCGCGGGGTTGCAGAGCGGGCCGAGCATGTTGAACACGGTGGGCACTCCGAGCTGCGAGCGGACGGCACCGGCGTGCTTGAACCCGGGATGGAACGCCCCCGCCCAGGCGAAGGTGATGCCCGTCCGGTCGAGGATCGAGGCGACCGCCGCGGGGTCGAGGGAGAGCTCGAGGCCGAGTGCACCGAGGACGTCGGAGGAGCCCGAGGCCGAGCTCGCGGCGCGATTGCCGTGCTTGACCACGGGGATGCCCGTGGCACCGATGATGACGGCAGCCGTCGTCGACACGTTCACGGTCCCGACGCGGTCGCCGCCCGTGCCCACGATGTCCAGCACGTTCGGGGAGACCGGCAGAGGCACGGCCGCCTCGAGGATCGCGTCGCGGAAGCCGACGATCTCATCGATCGTCTCCCCCTTCGCCCGCAGAGCGACGAGGAATCCGGCGAGCTGCGCCTCGGAGACGTCGCCGTTCATGATCTGGCGCATGGCCCACGTCGACTCCCACACGCTGAGGTCGCGACGCTCCAGGAGAGAGGTGAGCACATCGGACCAGGTCAGGGAATCAGCCATGTGTGCGATCCTATCGGCGCGGAGAAAACGTGCAGATCGATCCGGGCGAGCGCGCAGCCCGCGGAAGAGCGACGTTTCCCGCGTATTCACCGGGTATTCGCAGTGTTTTCTTAGGGTCCCCTAAGTCCTCGACGGGCGAATCGAGGGGCGCGGGTGCAAGAATCACGCCCGCGGATCGGCCATAATGGAGGGGTGACGACCTCAGCGACGTATGCCCCGGCGGCGAGAACCATCAAGCGGCCCAACCCGGTAGCTGTCGGCACCATTGTGTGGCTCGGCAGCGAGGTGATGTTCTTCGCGGGACTCTTCGCGATCTACTTCACCCTCCGCAGCACTTCCCCCGAGCTGTGGGCCGACCGTACCGAGCTCCTGAACGTGCCGTTCGCGGCAGTGAACACGGCGATCCTCGTGCTCTCCTCGTTCACCTGCCAGATGGGCGTGTTCGCGGCCGAAGACCTGCAGCCGTACAAGATCGGCAAGGGCCAGAAGAACGGCGCTGGCCGCCGTCGCCTGTTCGGCTGGGGCATGGTCGAGTGGTTCTTCCTCACCTTCGCCCTCGGCGCGATCTTCGTGTCCGGCCAGGTGTGGGAGTACGCCCAGCTCGTCGCAGAGGGCATGCCCATCCAGGCGGACTCGTACGCCTCGGCGTTCTACCTCACCACCGGCTTCCACGCCCTCCACGTCACCGGCGGACTCGTCGCGTTCCTCCTGGTGATCGGCCGCGCGTACGCCGTCAAGAACTTCCGGCACAAGGAGGCGACCTCCTCGATCGTGGTGTCCTACTACTGGCACTTCGTCGACGTCGTCTGGATCGTGCTGTTCTTCGTTATCTACTTCCTGAAATAAGAGCGGAGCTGATCCCCGAGATGGCACGAGAGAAGAAGCGCCGTTCGAGCAGTCGTCGCAGCCCACTGGCGGCGGCCGCGCTCATCGGAGCAGGCCTCATGATCACAGGCGCGGTGTACGCGGGTGCGACTGCGGCATTCGCCGCCAACGACGCCCCCACGGCATCGACGCAGCTGACGGTCGAGGACGGCGAGAAGCTGTTCACGGCGAACTGCGCCACCTGCCACGGCCTCGACCTGGAGGGCACCCCCAACGGCCCGAGCCTCTACGGCGTCGGCGAGCTGGCGGTGGAGTTCCAGGTGTCGACCGGCCGCATGCCGCTGCAGATGCAGGGACCGCAGGCTCCGCAGAAGGAGCCGCAGTTCACCGAGGAGCAGATCCTCGCGATGGCGGCCTACGTGCAGTCCGAGGCCCCCGGCCCGACGTACCCCGCTGACGAGATCATCGACGGCGAAGGCGACGTGGCGCACGGCGCCGAGCTCTTCCGCGTCAACTGCGCGATGTGCCACAACGTGGCCGCCGCCGGTGGCGCTCTCACCGAGGGCAAGTACGCTCCGGCCATCACGGAGACCAGCGCGCTGCACATCTACGCGGCCATGGTCACCGGCCCGCAGAACATGCCGGTCTTCGGCGACATGAACCTGTCCGACGAGGACAAGCGCGACATCATCTCGGCTCTGCTCTTCCAGCAGCAGTCCGTCCAGATCGGCGGCTTCTCCCTCGGCTCGCTCGGACCGGTCTCCGAAGGCCTGTTCGTGTGGATCTTCGGTATCGGCGCTCTGGTCGCCATCACCGTGTGGATCACGGCGAAGTCCAACTGACGCTTATTCATCGAAGAGGAACGTACGAGGAGCACCATGGCACACGACGACGACTCGCAGGCTCTTGACAGGGCCTACCAGCCCTCTCCGGGGCTGGGTGTCGCAGTCAGCGATCCCGTGCAGAACCCCGGGCTTCCGCCGCACCGCGAGCGGATGACCGACAAGGACCCGCGCGCCGAGAAGGCCGCCGTCCGCACCGTCTACACGCTGTTCTACCTGTCGCTCGCCGGCAGCATCTGGGCGGTCGCCGCCTACATGCTGTTCCCGATCGAGAGCGGCGCTCTCATCGACATCCGTCAGAACAACCTCTTCATCGGTCTCGGCATCGCGCTCGCGCTGCTGGCCCTGGGCATCGGCGCGATCCACTGGTCGAAGGCCCTCATGTCCGACAAGGAGCACGTCGAGCTCCGCCACCCCACCCGGGGCAAGGACTCGACGCGTGAGGCGGCCATCAAGGCCTTCGCCGACGCCAACGAGGAGTCCGGCTTCGGTCGCCGCACGATGATCCGCAACTCGCTGTTCGCGGCGATCGTCGCGTCGATCATCCCCGGTGTGACGCTGTTCCGTGGCCTCGCCCCGCACTCCACGCCGGACGACCCCACCGCGGGCGACCCGGTCGCGCTGCTGAAGCACACGATGTGGGATGAGGGCATGCGCCTCGTCCGCGACCCCGACGGCACCCCCATCCGTGCCGCCGACGTCACGCTCGGCTCCGCTTTCCACGTGATCCCGGAGGACCTCGCGGAGCTCGGTCACGATGAGGGCTACCTCGAGGAGAAGGCCAAGGCCATCGTGCTGATGATGCGCCTCCGCCCGGAGCAGCTCATCGAGGCCGAGGACCGCAAGGACTGGTCCTACGACGGCATCGTCGCGTACTCCAAGGTCTGCACGCACGTCGGCTGCCCCGTCGCGCTGTACGAGCAGCAGACCCACCACCTGCTGTGCCCGTGCCACCAGTCGCAGTTCGACGTCACGGACCACGCGAAGGTCATCTTCGGCCCGGCCGCTCGGCCGCTGCCTCAGCTGCCCATCACCGTGGACGACGAGGGCTACCTCATCGCACGCAGCGACTTCACCGAACCCGTCGGCCCGAGCTTCTGGGAGCGCCATTGAGCACCGCAACGCTGTCCAAGGACGAGAAGGACACCAAGGCGCCTCTCGGCGGCCGCTTCGTCGGCGCCGCGTCGAACTACATCGATGAGCGCACGAGCCTCTCCGGCTTCGTCAAGGAGCTCGGTCGCAAGATCTTCCCCGACCACTGGTCGTTCATGCTCGGTGAGATCGCGCTCTGGAGCTTCGTCGTCGTGTTCCTCTCCGGAACCTTCCTGACGTTCTTCTTCCAGGCCTCGATGGTCGAGACCCACTACACCGGCGCCTACGCCCCCATGCGCGGTATCGCGATGTCCTCGGCTCTCGAGTCGACGCTGCACATCTCGTTCGACCTCCGCGGCGGCCTCCTGGTCCGCCAGATCCACCACTGGGCCGCGCTCGTCTTCATCGCCGGCATCGGCGTGCACATGCTGCGCGTGTTCTTCACGGGCGCGTTCCGCAAGCCGCGCGAGCTGAACTGGGTGATCGGCTTCGTGCTGTTCATCCTCGCGATGGCCGAGGGCTTCACCGGCTACTCGCTCCCCGACGACCTGCTCTCGGGCAACGGTCTGCGCATCATCGACGGCATGATCAAGGGTCTCCCCCTGATCGGCACCTGGACCTCCTTCCTCCTCTTCGGCGGCGAGTTCCCGGGCACCGACATCGTGGGACGCCTCTACACCCTGCACATCCTGCTGCTCCCGATGCTGGTGATCGCCTTCATCGCGGTGCACCTGATGCTCATGATCATCAACAAGCACACGCAGTTCGCCGGCCCCGGCCGCACGAACGACAACGTCGTGGGCTACCCGATGATGCCGGTCTACATGTCCAAGATGGGCGGCTACCTGTTCATCGTCTTCGGCACCATCGTGCTGATCGCGACGTTCTTCCAGATCAACCCGATCTGGAACTACGGCCCCTACGACCCCTCCCCCGTCTCGGCCGGTACGCAGCCGGACTGGTACATCGGGTTCGCGGACGGCGCGCTGCGCCTGGCCCCGTCGAACTGGGACATCGTGTTCCTCGACCACACCTGGTCGTTCGGAATCCTGGCTCCGGTCGCCGTGCTCGGTCTGTTCATCGTCATCGTCGCGATCTACCCGTTCATCGAGGCGTGGGTCACCGGCGACAAGCGCGAGCACCACATCGCCCAGCGTCCGCGCAACGCGGCCACCCGCACCGCGATCGGCGTCGCCGGCGTCATCTTCTACGCGGTCCTGTGGGCGGCGGCCTCGTCCGACCTCATCGCCACGCACTTCATGCTCACCATGGAAGGCGTCATCCACACGCTGCAGGCGCTGCTGTTCCTGGGCCCGATCATCGGCTACTTCGTCACGAAGCGCATCTGCATCGCGCTCCAGAAGAAGGACCGCGAGATCGTCCTGCACGGCTTCGAGTCCGGACGCATCGTCCGCCTCCCCGGCGGCGAGTTCATCGAGGTGCACCAGCCGGTCGACGTTTACGACCGCTGGAAGCTCATCGACGTCGACGGCTACGAGCCGCTGGTCGTCCGCCCGAACGCCAAGGGCCGCATCCCGTGGACGGAGAACCTCCGTTCTGCGATGTCTCGCTGGTTCTTCGAGGACCGTCTCGCCCCGCTCACGCAGGCCGAGATCGACGCCGCCGATGCGCACCAGCATCACGTCACTGCGGGGAACGAGGAGGCGGAGGCCGCCGAGATCCAGGGCGCTCACGAGCGTGCCGGGTTCCCGGACGCGCCGCTCACGGTCGACGAGACGCACGTCGACGAGACGCCGAACACGCCCAGTACGGTGATCTCGACCGAGCCCGTCAAGAAGCCTCGGAAGAAGTCGGAGGACGACGAGTAGTCGTCACTCCCCTTCGATGAAGGCCCCGTCCGTTCGGACGGGGCCTTCATCGTTCTTCCCTGATGAGAGGATCGTCTCATGTCTTCGGTCGTCCGCCTGCTCCGTGCTCCCCTCCTCGCCGACGCCCCGTACGCGTACGCCGCCACCGCCCCCGCTGACGCGCGTCTGGTCTTCCTGGCCGGGGCCTGCCCGTTGGAGGACGATGGGACAACCACCGCCCCCGGTGACTACGCCGGTCAGGCGGCACGGTGTGTCGAGACGCTGCTGGGCGCGCTCACGGCTGCCGGCGCCACTCTGACGGATGTCATCAGCACGCGGGTCCTGGTGGCCTCCTCCGCGCAGCGGGACCTCGTCACGGCCTGGGACGTCGTCCACGCCGCGTTCGGGCCTCACGACGTCCCCAGCACCCTCCTCGGCGTGACTGTCCTCGGCTACGGCGACCAGCTCGTCGAGATCGAGGCGGTCGCCGCTCTGCCCGCGGACCGTGCATGACCACCCTCATCCGACACGCGACGGATCAGGACCATGCCGTCCTGGAGGAGATCGAGCGCGCCGCTGACAGCCTTCTGACCGATCGCTTCGGTGCCGAGGACTGGCCCCCGCCGTCGACAGCCGACGACCGCCGGCGCGCCGAGGGATTCGTCCTGGTGGCCACCTCCTCTCCTACGACGGAGGCTTCCGGCGGACTCGAGGTGCCGGTCGGGTTCGTGCAGGTGCTGGAGGGACCCGGGTACGCCCATCTGGAGCAGTTGTCCGTCCACCCCGCCTCCGGTCGCCGCGGTATCGGTCGCGCCCTCGTCATGGCGGCCCGGGACGAGTCCCGCCGTCGGGGCCGCACACAGCTCACGCTGCGCACATACGCGGACGTCCCCTGGAACGCCCCTTTCTACTCCCGCTGCGGCTTCACGGAATCCACGCCGGACACCGACTTCCTCCGTGAGCTCGTCGCCGTCGAAGAGCGTCTGGGCCTGACCCGGTACGGACGGCGGATCCAGATGACCGCGGCGCTCTGACCGGCCACGACGGCAGGATTCGCGCGACGCACGACGGTATCCCTCGGTCGTCGGCGCCCGCGCGTCCCTAGTCTGGGCTCATGATCGATCGCCTTGACTACTTCGCCGCCCGCCTCGCCTTCGAGACCGACCCCAGCGACGTGCACGCCGACCGTGCCGCCGGCCGCGCTCTGGTCGTGGTCGACGTCCGCTCGAGCGAGGCGTTCGCTCAGGGGCGCGTGTCCGGCGCGCTCCACATGCCTCACAGCGAGATCGCGCACCGCGCCCCGGAGGAGATCCCGGCGGATGCTGAGGTCGTCGTCTACTGCTGGAGCCCCGGATGCAACGGCGGTGTCCGCGGCGCGCTCGAGTTCGCTCGTCTCGGCTATCGCGTGCGCGAGATGATCGGCGGCTTCGAGTACTGGGCCCGCGAGGGATATCCCATCGAAGACGCCGAGGGTGTGCACCACCGTCCCGTCGACCCGCTGACCGGGATCCCCCGCATCCGCACCCGCGTGTGAGCGGATCGCAGGAACGAAGAAGGCCCCCGGAGTGATCCGGGGGCCTTCGTGCTGTGAGGAGACTCAGCGGGCGAAGTTGCCGCGGTAGTACTCGTAGACCCAGCCGACGATCGCGACCACGAAGATCGCGAGACCGATCGGGAGGAGGAAGTGACCGACCGCCAGGCCGACGACGAACACTCCCGCCGAAGCCGCGAGCACCAGCGGCCACCAGGACCACGGGCTGAACTCGCCGAGCTCGGGGTCACCGTCGTCGATGTCCGACGTGAGGATGTCCTCGGGCAGCTCACCGTTCTGCGCCTTGTGCGTCCGGTCGAGGTAGAAGGCGACCATGGCGCCCATGAAGGCCGAGAAGAACAGGGCGACGGTACCGACCCACTCGACCTGGTTCACCAGCGGAAGCCCGGGGTGAGCCAGGATGTTCCAGCCCGTGTAGACGACGCCGACGAGGGCGAAGAACGCGGTCAGGACCCACCAGATGATGACGTTGTCGCGCATGGCTCAGTGGCCCTCTCGCTCGCCGGGTGCGGTGGTCGCGAACTCCGCGGCCTCCGGGTGGTTCAGGTCGAACGCCGGACGCTCGCTGCGGATGCGCGGGATCGACGTGAAGTTGTGCCGCGGCGGCGGGCACGAGGTCGCCCACTCCAGCGAGGCACCGTAGCCCCAGGGGTCGTTCACGGTGACCTTCGGCGCCTTGCGGGCCGTGATCCAGACGTTCAGGAAGAACGGCAGCATCGAGGCGCCGAGGATGATCGCACCGATCGTCGAGACCTGGTTCTGCCACGTCCAGCCGTCCGCCGCAGAGTAGTCCGCGTAGCGACGCACCATGCCGTCGACACCGAGCCAGTGCTGGATGAGGAAGGTCATGTGGAAGCCGACGAACAGCATCCAGAAGTGCACGTAGCCGAGACGCTCGTTCAGCATGCGACCCGTCCACTTCGGCCACCAGAAGTAGAAACCGGCGAACATCGCGAACACGACCGTGCCGAACACCACGTAGTGGAAGTGCGCCACGACGAAGTAGCTGTCGCTGAGGTGGAAGTCCAGCGGCGGGGCCGCGAGGATCACACCGGTGAGGCCACCGAAGACGAACGACACGAGGAAGCCGAGCGAGAACACCATCGGGGTCTCGAACGTCACCGAGCCGCGCCAGAGCGTTCCGATCCAGTTGAAGATCTTCACACCCGTGGGCACCGCGATGAGCATCGTCATCAGAGCGAAGAACGGCAGGAGCACGGAGCCGGTGACGTACATGTGGTGCGCCCACACGGCGACGGACAGGGCCGCGATCGCGATCGTCGCGTAGACCAGGGTCTTGTACCCGAAGATCGGCTTGCGGCTGAACACCGGGAAGATCTCCGAGACGATGCCGAAGAACGGCAGCGCGATGATGTAGACCTCGGGGTGGCCGAAGAACCAGAAGAGGTGCTGCCAGAGCAGGACACCGCCGTTGGCCGGGTCGTAGATGTGCGCACCGAGCACGCGGTCGGCGGCGGCGGCGAAGATCGCCGCGGCGAGGACCGGGAAGGCCATCAGGATCAGGAGGCTGGTGATGAGCGTGTTCCAGCTGAAGATCGGCATGCGCCACATCGTCATGCCGGGAGCACGCATCGTGATGATCGTCGTGATGAAGTTCACCGCACCGAGGATCGTGCCGAAGCCCGAGATGCCGAGACCGAGCATCCAGAGGTTTCCGCCCGCTCCTGGCGAGAACGACGCGTTGGCCAAGGGCTGATACGCGAACCAGCCGAACGAGGCCGCACCCTGCGGGGTGAGGAAGCCGGCGACCGCGATGGTCGAGCCGAACAGGAACAGCCAGAAGGCGAAGGCGTTCAGACGCGGGAAGGCGACGTCCGGAGCACCGATCTGCAGCGGCAGGATCGCATTAGCGAAGCCGGCGAACAGCGGCGTCGCGAACATCAGCAGCATGATCGTGCCGTGCATCGTGAACAGCTGGTTGTACTGCTCCTTCGTCGGGACGATCTGCATGCCCGGCGCGAACAGCTCGGCACGGATCACCAGCGCCATCACGCCACCCAGGAGGAAGAACATCACCGAGGCGATGAGGTACATGTACCCGATCGTCTTGTGGTCCGTGGAGGTGATCCACTTGACGACGATGTTGCCCTTCTGCTCGACGCGGGAGGAGCTCATCAGAGCAGCCTGGCGCGCGGGCAGGGTGGTGGGACGGGAGCGAGGTGCCTCGTCGGTGCGAGGAGCTTCAGTGGTCGACATGGCTTACTCCTCTCCTTCCTCGGTGTCGGTCTTCCCGGAGGTGCCGGGGAGGTTCGAGAGACGGTCGTACGCGTCGGTGATGTCCCCGGTGTTGCCCTCTTCCTCGAGGGTCTCGAGGTAGGCGGCGTACTCGTCCTGCGAGACGACCTTCACGTTGAAGAGCATCATCGAGTGGTACTCGCCGCAGAGCTCGGCGCACTTGCCGGCGTACTCGCCCTCACGGGTGGGGATGAAGGACCAGGAGTTGTCCTTCCCGATGAACATGTCCTTCTTGTAGAGGAAGTCGATGATCCAGAAGGAGTGGATGACGTCGCGCGACTGCAGGTTGATGGTGACCTTCTGGTCGACCGGCAGCACCAGGGTCGGCAGCTCCGCCTGGTCGATGTTGCCTTCCGCGTCGGGCTGGGCCTGGATGCCCATGGTCCACACGGTGTCTTCCTCGGTCTCGCCGTTGTACTGGAAGTCCCACGCCCACTGCTTGGCGATCGCGGTGATCTCGACGTCGGGGTCGTCCCACTTCGTCTCGATCTCGGTCTGGTCGCGAGCCGTGAAGAAGAACATGCCCAGCACGAGGATGAGCGGCACGATCGTGTAGAAGATCTCGATCGGCATGTTGTAGCGCATCTGCACCGGGAGGCCGGTCTGGCCCTTGCGGCGGCGGTACGCGATCGCAGCCCAGGCCATGAGGCTCCAGGTGACGACACCCACCGCGAGGAGCACGATCCAGGAGTTCACCCAGAGGGACGACACGCGCTCCGTCTGGTTGGTTGCTGCCGGACCACCATCCACGAAGCCCGGAAGAAAGCCGTTCAGCTCGGTGGGAGTACATCCCGCCAGAGCCACAGCTGCCACAACTCCCACAGGGAGTGCGGCCCAACGAAGGCGGCGTTTCGAGGGCACGATGCACCTTTCAGATCGCGGACAAGGCATGTCCAAGTCTAGAGCAACCTCACACCTGATTCATGCCAACCATGCAGGTTGAGAAGCGGAACGGCCGCCGTCACGGGACGTGACGGCGGCCGTTCGCGGGAAGAACGTGTCAGTGGAAGCTGTCGCCGCAGGCGCAGCTGCCCGCCGCGTTCGGGTTGTCGATGGTGAAGCCCTGCTCCGAGATGGTGTCCTTGAAGTCGATCGAGGCGCCGTCGAGGTAGGGAACACTCATGTTGTCGACGATGACCTCGACACCGTCGAAGTCGACGGTCTCGTCGCCTTCGAGGTAGCGCTCGTCGAAGTAGAGCTGGTAGATCAGGCCCGAGCAGCCGCCGGGCTGCACGGCGACACGCAGACGGAGGTCGTCGCGGCCCTCCTGCTCGAGAAGGTTCTTCACCTTCGTGGCGGCGGCGTCCGTCAGCTTGACGCCGTGTGCGCGGGTGGTCTCTGCGGACAGGGTGGTGTCGCTCATGTCGCTCCTCGTGACGGGGCCGGGTACGTGCTCTTCGACGATTCTACCGCCGGTGCGGACGGAAGGCTCAGATCTCCCGCGCGTTCATGCGGGCGAGGAGCAGGGCCTCGGTCGCCACGGCATGCCGGAAGGTGTCGAGATGCAGAGACTCGTTCGGGCTGTGCGCGCGGGAGTGCGGATCCTCCACGCCCGTCACGAGGATCTGCGCCTCCGGGAACTCGCGCACGAGGTCGGCGATGAACGGGATCGACCCGCCGACGCCCAGGTCCACCGGAGCGACCCCGTACCCGTCGCGCATCGCGTCGCGGGTGAGGGTGACCGCCCACCCGCTCGTGTCCACGAGGAAGGGGTTGCCGAGGTCGACGTCCGAGAAGGTCAGCTCGGCGCCGAACGGGGCGTGGGCGCGGAGGTGCCGCTCGAGAGCCTCGTAGGCCTCCTGGCCGGACTGTCCGGGGGCGACACGTGCGCTGATGACCACGGTCACCTCCGGGAGCAGCGTGTTCGACGCCGCCGCGACGCTCGTCGCATCGATGCCGATCACGGTGACGGAGGGCTTGTTCCAGATGCGACTGAGGATCGTGCCGTCGCCGATGGGCGTCGTCCCCGGGAGGAGCCCGGCCTCGTCGCGCAGCGTCTCCTCGGTGTACTCGGGTGTCTCGGCGTCCCGAGCGGTCATGCCCTCGACCGCGACGGAGCCGTCCTCGTTCCACAGCGTGGCGAGGAGACGCACGGTCGCCATCATCGCGTCGGGCACCGCGCCACCGAACATCCCGGAGTGGGACGCGTGGTCGAGCGTGCGCACCTTCAGGGTGAAGCGTGCGTTGCCGCGGAGGGAGACGGTCAGGCCCGGCGTGACGGAGTCCCAGTTGCCGGAATCCGCGACGACGATCGCATCGGCGCGAAGGGCATCCTTGTTGTCGGAGAGGAATTGCGCGAAGGACCGCGAACCGTACTCCTCCTCCCCCTCGACGAACATCGCGATCCCGAGGTCGAGGTCGTCGCCGAGCACGTCGGCGACCGCGCGGATCGCGCCGATGTGGGCCATGATGCCGGCCTTGTCGTCCGCGGCGCCGCGTCCGTACAGGCGGCCGTCACGCACCGTCGGCTCGAACGGCGGCGTCTCCCACAGCGCGTCCTCCCCCGGAGGCTGCACGTCGTGGTGGGCGTAGAGGAGGATCGTCGGCTTCCCGTTCCGCGCCGCGCGCGTCGCGAGGACGGCGGGCTGGCCCTGCTCGTCGGTGCCGGGGATGTCGGCACGGAGCACCCTCACCTCGTCGAAGACACCGGTGCCGCGCGCGAGCGTGGCGACGGCGTCGGCGCTGCGCTCGAGCTGCGTCTGGTCGAAGGCCGGCCAGGCCATGCCGGGAATGCGCACGAGGTTCCCGAGGTCCGACAGCGCGGACGGGATACCGGTGGCGACTGCTTCGAGGACGGCGGCGTCGGACTCGCTGGGAAGTGCAGGTGAGGTCATGCGAGTAATCTTAAGGCGACCCACCCCAGCGAACCGAGGAACCTCGTGGCCACTACCCCCGCCTCCCCTTCGACGAACGACGACGCCCCCCAGACGCCTGCCGTCGGCAAGGGACGCGCGACGCCGACCCGCGCCGAGCAGGAGGCCGCCCGCCGCCGCCCCCTCGTGGCGAACACGAAGGAGGCCAAGGCCGCGGCCCGCGCCGAGCTCAACGAGCGCCGCGCGAAGGCACAGGCCGGCATGGCCGCCGGTGAGGAGAAGTACCTCCCCGCGCGCGACAAGGGCCCCCAGCGTCGGTGGGTGCGCGACTACGTCGATGCCGGCTGGCACCCCGCCGAGTTCGTCATGGGCGTCATGGTCCTCGTCATCCTGGCCTCGCTGCTGCCGACGAACATGATGATCTCGTTCTACGCGTACCTGTTCATGATGGCGTACCTCGTGATCGCGATCGGCGGCATGATCCTCCTCGGCATGCGGGTCAAGCGCAAGGCGGCCGCGAAGTTCGGCAAGGACCGCGTCGAGAAGGGTCTCGGCTGGTACGCCGGCATGCGGGCTCTGCAGATGCGCTTCATGCGCCTGCCCAAGCCGCAGGTCAAGCGCGGGCAGTACCCCGACTGACCAGTCCGCGGTTGATCTCGCGGCCCCAGAACGGGCCGCGGTAGAGGAACGCCGTGTAGCCCTGGACCAGGGTCGCCCCGGCATCCAGACGCTCCTGCACATCGGCGGCCGTCTCCACACCGCCCACCGCGATCACGCAGAAGTCCTCCGGCACCGCCGCACGGACGACCCGGAGCACCTCCAGCGACCGCTGCTTGAGCGGAGCCCCGGAAAGCCCCCCGGCGCCGGCCGCTTCGACCACGGCCGCATCGGTCCGCAGGCCGTCACGGCTGATCGTCGTGTTGTGGGCGATGATCCCCGCGAGCCCTTCGTCGACGGCGAGCCGCGCGATCGCGGTGATCTCGTCGTCCGGCAGATCGGGGGCGATCTTCACGAGCAGCGGGGTGGACCCGGCCGCGTCGCGGACGGCGCGCAGCAGCGGCGCCAGGGTCTCGACCGCCTGCAGGCCCCGCAGCCCTGGGGTGTTCGGCGACGAGACGTTGACCGCGAGATAGTCGGCGAGCGGAGCGAGTCTGGTGGCGGAGGCGACGTAGTCGGCGACCGCGTCCTCGACGTCCACCACGCGGCTCTTGCCGATGTTCACGCCGATCACCGTGTCCGGCGCGCCGCGGCGGAGCCGGGCGAGGCGGCGGGCTGCGGCATCCGCGCCCCGGTTGTTGAAGCCCATGCGGTTGATGACCGCCCGGTCCTCGACCAGCCGGAACAGGCGCGGCTTCGGGTTGCCCTCCTGCGGGACTGCCGTGATCGTGCCGACCTCGACGTGGCCGAAGCCGAGCGCCGCGAGTCCGCGGACCCCGACGGCGTTCTTGTCGAACCCGGCGGCGACGCCGAACGGTGACGGGAACGTGAGCCCGAGGGCTTCGACCCGCAGCGAGGGGTCCGGGCGGGTCATCGCACGGGTGGCCCACGAGAACGGCGGCACACCGAGGACGCGGATCACCGCCATGCCGGCGTGGTGGGCGAACTCGGGGTCGAAGCGCGAGAGGACGGCGCGGAAGAGCAGCGGATACATCCCTGCCAGATTACCGGTCCGCCGCCTCCGCCTTCGCGTGGTCGGCCCGGAGGTCGCTGATCGCGGACTCGAAGTCCTCGAGCGAGTCGAACGCCTGGTAGACGCTCGCGAAGCGGAGGAAGGCGACCTCGTCGAGCTCACGCAGCGGGCCGAGGATGGCGAGGCCGATCTCGTTCGTGTCGAGCTGGGAGACCCCCGTCTGCCGGACCGCCTCCTCCACGCGCTGAGCGAGGATCGCCAGGTCCGCCTCCGTCACGGGCCGCCCCTGGCAGGCCTTCCGGACACCGGAGATGACCTTCTCCCTGCTGAAGGGCTCCATGACGCCCGAGCGCTTGATGACGTTGAGGCTCGCGGTCTCCGTCGTCGAGAACCGTCCGCCGCATTCCGGACACTGACGACGCCGACGGATGGACAGACCGTCGTCGCTGGTGCGCGAGTCGATGACGCGCGAATCGGGGTGACGGCAGAAGGGGCAGTGCATCTGACAGATCCTACGCGGTGAAACGGGCCTCGATCGCCTCGCCGTGGGCGGGGAGCACCTCGGTGTCGGCCAATGCGACCACGCCCTCCCGGACCGCGGCCAGAGCGGCACGGTCGTACGAGACGACTTGCTGCGGGCGGAGGAACGTGTAGGCGCCCAGGCCCGGGGCGTAGCGCGCCTGCCCTCCGGTGGGCAGGACGTGGTTGCTCCCGGCCATGTAGTCGCCGAGGCTGACCGGGGTCTGATCGCCGACGAAGACGGCACCGGCGCTCGTGAAGGCGGCTGCCGCCTCCTCCGCATCCGCGAGGTGCAGTTCCAGGTGCTCCGGGGCGTAGGCGTTGCTGAACGCGACAGCCATCGCCCGATCGTCCACGAGCACGATCGCCGACTGCGGTCCGGACAGTGCGGCCGCGACGCGCTCGCTGTGCCGCGTGCGCCCCGCCTGCCGTTCGACCTCTCCCCTGACCTGCTCTGCGATCTCCACGGAGTCCGTGACGAGGACGGCAGAGGCCTGCTCGTCGTGCTCGGCCTGGCTCACGAGGTCGGCGGCGATGAGCCGCGGGTCGGACGTGGCGTCCGCGACGACGAGGATTTCGGTGGCCCCGGCTTCGGAGTCGGTGCCGACCACGCCCGCGACGGCGCGCTTCGCGGAGGCGACGTAGTTGTTGCCCGGTCCGGACACGACGTCGACGGGATCGAGTCCCAGGCTCCCGACGCCGTGGGCGAGGGCTCCGATGGCTCCGGCTCCGCCCATGGCGTAGACCTCGGCGACCCCGAGCAGCGCGGCCGCAGCCAGGATGGTCGGATGCACGCGGCCGTCCTCATCCGCCTGCGGTGGCGAGGCGAGGGCGATCTGCTGCACCCCGGCGACCTGCGCGGGCACGACGTTCATGACGACGCTCGACGGGTAGACGGCCTTGCCGCCGGGGATGTAGACCCCGACGCGGGAGACCGGCTGCCAGCGCTGCGTGATGGTCGCGCCGTCGCCGAAACGCGTGACCTGCGGGGCCGGCACCTGCGCGGCCGACGCCGATCGCACGCGTCGGATCGCCTCCTCCAGGGCCGCGCGCACTGTGGGAGCCAGTCCCTCCAGAGCTTCCTGGAGGTGGGACGCGGGCACCCGCACCGCGTGGCCGGTGACGCGGTCGAAGCGCTCCGCCTGCTCGCGCAGGGCCTCCTCGCCGCGCTCCCGGACATCGTCGACGAGACGCGCGGCGGTGTCCAGAGCCTCGGCCCGCGCCTGAGTCGCGCGCGGGACGGCCGCGAGCATGTCGGCGGGCGAGAGCTCGCGCCCCCGCAGATCGATCGTGCGCATGTCAGCCCTTCGTGATGCCGGCGATGTCGTGGAGGTAGCCGATGCGGCCGTCGTCATGACGGACCACGAACGCGCCGCCCCGATCTTCGATCACGAGGGCCCAGGCCGTCGGACCGATACGGAAGATCGGCTCGCCGCGCTCATCGTGCACGTCGCGCTCCGTCGGCGCGAGGATCCAGAAGGGCTGCGCCACGTCCGCGTTCTCGCGCGGCGCGGCGTACCCGTCCTCACGGCTGTCGCCGACGACCGGGTGCACGGCCGTCGCGTCGTCCGCCTCCGGTTCCCGGTATGCGGCGAGCTCTTCCTCGGTGAGCGCCTTGGCTCCGAGGAGGGACTCGATGCTGCCGGTGTCCGACACGATCTCGGGCTGCTCGCCACGGGAGCGGCGCGAGTACGGCGGGGCGTACTCCGGCTCTGAGGAGACGGGAACAGTTCCGGTCCCCCCTCCGGAGGCGTGCGCGGTGAGCGGGACCCGACCCGCGTCGTCCGCGATCCCGCCGTCGGCGGCGTCATCGGAGCCCTCATCGGAGGCCGCATCAGCGGTGCGGGCCTCCGCGGGGGCGACATCCGCTGTCGACGATGCGCTGTCGGGAGTCGCGATCACGGCGGTCTCATCCTCCGCCGGAGCCGCGGTGGTCACGGACGGCGACGCGTCGGCCTCCGCGGCGGCGGTGGTGTCCGTGGTCGTCTCGGGACGCGGACGAGCGATCACGGGGCGGACCGGGTTCGCGTTGCGGTGCGCGAGAGTGACGAGCCGCCCCTGGAAGTCCTCCTTGAGGCCCGGGATGAGCGGGGCGAAGACGGTGAGCACGACGAGCGCGGTCGAGGTGATGACCTGCATGACGGCGTTCCAGGGCAGACCCCAGTTGCCGGTGGAGATGACGGCCGACAGGGCGAGCCACAGGTTGCCGGCCCACACGCACGCCGAGACCGAGAAGGCCACGGAGGCGAACTGATCGATGCCGAGCGACCCCACGCGGCGGATGCCGTCGGGCGAGAACCGCCGGAGGACGAGGAGGAACACGGCGACCGTCGGCACGCCGATCGGCAGGATCCACTGGATGCCGATGCCCCAGAGCGAGATCCCGCCGCTGAGCGGGAAGAAGGACACGAGGAAGGAGACCAGCCAGACTCCGACGATCAGCAGCTCGCGCAGCGTGAATCCGAGGATGCCGTACTCCGGCGTGACCTCGTCGTCGTAGAGGACGCCGTCCTCGTCGCTGAACACCGCCTCGGCATCCGGCTCGGGAAGATCCGTGCTCATAGTCGTCCTTTCCTCATCGGCGCACCACGACTTTCCGGTGCTCTCGACGGCTCCCGATCCTACCCGCTCACCCCAGACAGGTTGGTCCGAGCAGCGACTTGAGGTCGCCGAAGAGGTCGGCCGACACCTTCACGGGCATGGGCACCTCGAACACCTTCGCGGTGCCTCCGCGGTGCACGCGGAGCAGCACCTCGGTGTCGCCGCTGTGCCGTCGGAGCACCTCGGCCAGCTCGGTCATGACCCGTTCCGTCGCGCGCTGCTCGGCGAGGACGAGCGACAGGGGCCCTGCCGCATCGAAGGAGCCGACGTCGGGGGCGAAGGCGGACTGGGCATGCAGGTTCAGGCCGTCGTCGCGGCGGGAGACGCGCCCACGCACGGCGAGGATCGCATCCTGCTGCAGCGTGTGCTGGAACTCGAGGTAGGTCTTTCCCATGAACATCACGGTGACCTCGCCGTTGAAGTCCTCCACGGTGATCATGCCGTAGGGGTTGCCGCTCGCCTTCGCCACTCGGTGCTGCACGCTCGTGACGAGGCCCGCCACGGTGACCTGATCGCCGTCCTGCAGGTCCTCGGAGTTGTTGAGGTCGTGGATCGAGATCGAGGCGTGCTTGGCCAGCGGCACCTCGAGACCCGCGAGCGGGTGATCGGAGACGTAGAGGCCGAGCATCTCGCGCTCGAAGGCGAGCTTGTCCTTCTTGATCCACTCCGGACGCGGAGGGACCTTCGCGGGTGCCGCCTCCTCCATGCCGTCATAGAGACTGTCGAAGTCGAAGCCGATGGCGCCCTGCGCCTCGTTGCGCTTCCTGTCGACAGCCGCCTCCACGGCGTCTTCGTGGATCTCGAGGAGCGCCCGACGGGTGTCCCCCATCGAGTCGAAGGCGCCGGCCTTGATGAGCGACTCCACCGTGCGCTTGTTGGCGACGTGCAGCGGCACCGTGTCGAGGAAGTGATGGAAAGAGGTGAACCGCTCATCCTTGCGCGACTGCACGATGCCGTCGACGACATTCGTGCCGACGTTTCTGACCGCCCCGAGACCGAAGCGGATGTCGTCGCCGACGGCCGCGAAGAAGTTGATCGACTCCGAGACGTCCGGCGGGAGCACCTTGATCCCCATTCGGCGGCACTCGTTCAGGTAGAGCGCCATCTTGTCCTTCGAGTCGCCGACGCTCGTGAGGAGGGCGGCCATGTACTCGGCCGGGTAGTGCGCCTTGAGGTAGGCGGTCCAGTACGACACGAGCCCGTAGGCAGCGGAGTGCGCTTTGTTGAAGGCGTAGTCCGAGAACGGCAGGAGGATGTCCCAGAGAGCCTTGACCGCTCCCTCCCCGAAGCCGCGCTCGGTCATGCCCGCCGCGAAACCCGCGTACTGCTTGTCCAGCTCGGACTTCTTCTTCTTTCCCATCGCTCGGCGCAGGATGTCGGCCTGACCGAGGCTGAACCCGGCCACCTTCTGCGCGATCGCCATGACCTGCTCCTGGTAGATGATGAGCCCGTAGGACTCCTCCAGGATCTCGGCGAGCGGCTCCGCCAGCTCGGGGTGGATCGGGGTGATCTCCTGCTGCCCGTTCTTGCGCAGCGCGTAGTTGGTGTGGGAGTTGGCTCCCATCGGCCCGGGACGGTACAGCGCGATGAGGGCCGAGATGTCACCGAAGTTGTCGGGCTTCATGAGCCGCATCAGCGAGCGCAGCGGCGGACTGTCGAGCTGGAAGACGCCGAGCGTGTCGCCGCGGGCCAGCAGTTCGTAGACGGCGGGGTCGTCGAGACCGAGGTGCTCGAGATCGAGCTCCTCGCCCCGGTTCATGCGGATGTTGTCGAGCGCGTCCGAGATGATCGTGAGGTTCCGGAGGCCCAGGAAGTCCATCTTGATCAGACCGAGGGACTCGCACGACGGATAGTCGAACTGCGTGACGATCTGACCGTCCTGCTCGCGACGCATGATCGGGATGATGTCGAGCAGGGGCTCGGACGACATGATGACGCCGGCGGCGTGCACGCCCCACTGCCGCTTCAGCCCCTCGAGGCCGAGCGCGCGGTCGAAGACCGTCTTCGCCTCGGGGTCGGTCTCGATGAGAGCCCGGAACTCGCTCGCCTCCTTGTAGCGCGGGTGCGCGGAGTCGAACATGCCGTCGAGGGGCATGTCCTTCCCCATGACGGCCGGGGGCATCGCCTTGGTGAGCCGCTCCCCCATGCTGAACGGGAAGCCGAGGACACGACCGGCGTCCTTGAGGGCCTGCTTCGACTTGATCGTGCCGTACGTGACGATCTGTGCGACCCGCTCGGACCCGTACTTCCTAGTCACGTACTCGATGACCTCGCCGCGGCGGCGGTCGTCGAAGTCGACGTCGAAGTCGGGCATCGACACGCGGTCCGGGTTGAGGAACCGCTCGAAGATCAGACCGTGCTCGAGAGGGTCGAGGTCGGTGATCTTCATCGCATAGGCGACCATCGAACCCGCACCGGAGCCGCGCCCCGGACCGACCCGGATGCCGTTGTCCTTGGCCCAGTTGATGAAGTCGGCGACGACGAGGAAGTACCCGGGGAAGCCCATCTGGAGGATGATGCCGGTCTCGTACTCGGCCTGCTTGCGCACCTTGTCCGGGATGCCGTTCGGGTACCGGTAGTGGAGGCCCTTCTCGACCTCCTTGATGAGCCAGCTGTCCTCGGTCTCGCCCTCGGGGACCGGGAACCGCGGCATGTAGTTCGCCGAGGTGTTGAACTCCACCTCGCAGCGCTCGGCGATCAGGAGCGTGTTGTCGCAGGCCTCCGGGTGGTCCCGGAAGAGCTGCCGCATCTCGGCCGCGGTCTTGATGTAGTACCCGTCGCCGTCGAACTTGAAGCGGTTCGGGTCGTCGAGCGTGGAGCCGGACTGCACGCACAGCAGGGCCGCGTGGGCGTCGGCCTCGTGCTGGTGGGTGTAGTGCGAGTCGTTGGTCGCCACGAGCGGGATGCCGAGGTCTTTCGCGAGACGCAGCAGATCCGTCATGACCCGGCGCTCGATCGACAGGCCGTGGTCCATGATCTCGGCGAAGTAGTTCTCCTTGCCGAAGATGTCCTGGAACTCCGCCGCGGCCGCGCGGGCGGCGTCGTACTGGCCGAGCCGCAGCCGCGTCTGCACCTCGCCGGACGGGCACCCCGTCGTGGCGATGAGCCCCTTGCCGTACGTCTGGAGCAGCTCGCGGTCCATACGCGGCTTGAAGTAGTACCCCTCCATGCTCGACAGCGAGCTCAGCCGGAAGAGGTTGTGCATGCCCTCCGTGCTCTGGCTCCACATGGTCATGTGGGTGTACGCGCCCGAACCCGACACGTCGTCGCTGCGCTGGTCTGCCGAGCCCCACTGCACGCGGGTCTTGTCGCTGCGGTGCGTGCCCGGGGTGACGTACGCCTCGAGACCCACGATGGGCTTGATGCCGGCGTTGCGCGCGGCGTTGTAGAACTCGAACGCCGCGAAGGTGTTCCCGTGGTCCGTCACCGCGATCGCCGGCATGCCGTAATCGGCGGCCGCCTGCGTCATCGCGTTGATCTTCGCAGCCCCGTCGAGCATCGAGTACTCGCTGTGCACGTGCAGGTGGACGAAGGAGTCGGATGCCATGCTTCGAGTCTACGTTCGGCCATCGACATCGGCCGGCCTCACGGCACCTCGTCCACCACCTCGGTGACGACGCTCGTCGTCGACTCCGGCGTGTCGCCGATGACCCCTCCTGACCCGTAGCCCTCCGCGATCGAGTCCACGAGTCCGTGATCCGTGTCGACGACGATGGTCGTCGTCCGGTGGCCGGGAACCGCATAGCGCAGCGTGGCCGTGCCGTCGCCCTCGTCGACCAGCTCGAAGCCCGGGATCAAGGCGATCGCGCGGAAGAAGGCCGCTCTCAGCTCGGCCGGCATGAGGTTGATCGCGGACGGGTCGGAGAGGCTCGCCACCACCCACCGATCACCCTCCGCACCGGTCAGGCCGGAGCGGGCACGCAGCCAGTCCCGCAACGCCGACGGTTCCCGCGGCATCTCCTCGTAGTACGGGCGATAGCCGTCCGCCAGGTGCGGGACGGGTGCCGGATCGCCGTCGCCGACCGGCCAGGCGCCGCCCGGGAGGACCTGCACAGTGCCGCGCTCGCGGATCGCCGCTCCGGGTGACGAGGGCCACTCCTGTGCGGCGCGCGTGCCCTGCGCGCCGAACGACCGTACGACTTCGGCGTTCCCCCAGTCGTAGAACCAGTCCGCCGAGCGGTCGGCAGGGACGTACAGCACCCGCGTGTCCCTGACCAGGACGGCGGCGTCCCCCGTGTCGCGGGAGGCGTTGAAGGCGAAGGTGTCGTCGTCGCCGTCGTCGGCGGCGTCTCCATCCCAGAACTGGACGAACTCGTCGACGGTCTCGATCCGGATGTACTGTCCCGCGCCCGGGGCGAGGTCCTGGGCGTCGACGGTGACGCTCGCCGCCTGCTCGAGCACCGCCGCAGCGGCGGCATCGGGCATCACCGGGAACAGGAGGCCTCCGGCGCCCAGCGCCACCACCGCGGCTCCGGCCGTCAGCCCCCCGATGCCGAGACCGGTCCACACCCGCGCCCGTCGTCGCCCGCCCCGCGGAGCATGTGCGGCGGACACCGCGGTCGCCAGAGCGGCGCGGGCACGACGGACGCTCTCCTCCGACGGTTCCGCCTGATCCGCACCGAGGTCACGCACTCGTTCCATAAGCAGCATCGCTCTCCTCCTTCGCCATCCATGTCAGTCGGGTCTGCCCGCGCGAACCCGGCGGGGCGAGTCGTCGTCGCACCCGGTGGAGCCGCGACCGCACCGTCCCGACCGGGATGCCGAGGGCCTCGGCGATCTGCTCGTATGTGAGGTCGCCCCACGCATGCAGGAGAAGCACATCGCGGTCTCGGGCGGGAAGACCGGCGATGCGGGGTGCGAGCGCTCGCAGGGCCGCGTCGGCGTCCAGCCGCGCATCCGAGGCCGCGTACGGGTGCTCGCCGGGTCCGGCCGCGGCGGACGTGGCCTCGAAAGCCCGCCACTGCCGCACTTCGGCGGCACGATGCCGCTTGACCATCCGCGTGGCGATACCGAGGAGCCACGGGAGGGCCGACACGACATCGAGATCGAAAGACGCCCGACGGCGGAACGCGACCAGGAACGTCTCGCTGAGCACGTCGTCGACCGCATCCTCGCCGACCCGCCGCCGGATGTACCCGCCGACCGGGCGCACGTGCCGCTCGAAGATGGCAGAGAACGCCCGCGGCTCGTCGAGCGACCGGGCGATGACCTCGCTGTCTGTGTTCACACTCTGTATTGCCCGGGAAGCGGAATCCGGTTCACGCTTTCTCGCGGAGGTCCAGCCGCATGAGCACGCGAGGGAAACCGTCGAGGACCGAACCCGTGTCCGCCGCCTTCTCGAACCCCGCGCCCTCGAAGAGCCGCCGGGTCCCGACGTACGCCATCGTGAGATTCACCTTCGCCCCGGCGTTGTCGACCGGATAGCCCTCGATCGCGGGCGCGCCGCGTTCCCTGGCGTAGGCGACCGCGCCTTCGATGAGAGCGTGGGAGACCCCCTGCTTGCGGTGCCCAGGGCGGACCCGGAAGCACCACAGCGACCACACGTCGAGGTCGTCGACATGCGGGATGAGGCGATTGCGCGCGAAGCTCGTGTCGCGTCGAGGGTGCAACGCCGCCCAGCCGACCGGCTCGTCGTCGAGGTAGGCGAGCACGCCGGGAGGAGGATCCTGGTGGCAGAGCTCACGCACCCGCTCGGCCCGTGCGGGACCGCGAAGGGAGACGTTCTCCTTGTTGCCAATCCGATAGCTCAGGCAGAAGCAGACGTTCGACGTCGGTTTCTTCGGTCCCACGACCGCGGCGACGTCGTCGAAGACCGTCGCCGGGCGCACCACGATGCTCATGCGGTCAGTGTGGCGGAGACCACGGACACCGGCGCGCTGACGCCCCGGCGGATGGACTATTCCCCGCGCAGCACGTCCAGCGCGTGCTGGAAGTCCTCCGGATAGGGCGAGGCGAACTGCACCCACTCCCCCGTCGTCGGATGGGCGAAGGCCAGCTGATGCGCATGCAGCCACTGACGCGTGAGTCCGAGGCGGGCCGAGAGTGTCGGGTCGGCGCCGTAGAGCGGGTCCCCGACGCACGGGTGCCGGTGCGCCGCCATGTGCACGCGGATCTGATGCGTACGGCCCGTCTCCAGGTGGATCTCGAGCAGGGAGGCACCGGGAAAAGCCTCGAGCGTCTCGTAGTGCGTCACGGAGGGCTTGCCGTCCGGGACGACGGCGAACTTCCACGAGTGGTTCGGGTGCCGACCAATCGGCGCATCGATCGTGCCCACGAGCGGGTCCGGATGCCCCTGCACCACCGCGTGGTAGATCTTCTCGACCGTGCGCTCCTTGAACGCCCGCTTGAGAGCGGTGTAGGCGGCCTCGCTCTTGGCGACGACCATGAGTCCGCTCGTCCCCACATCCAGCCGGTGCACGACGCCTTGACGCTCCGGTGCACCGCTGGTCGCGACGCGGAACCCCGCGGCGGCGAGCGCACCGACGACCGTGGGGCCCTCCCACCCGAGCGAGGGGTGGGCGGCGACGCCCGTCGGCTTGTCGACGACGACGATGTCGTCGTCGTCGTAGACGATGCCCAGCTCAGGCACCGCGATGGGGACGATCTTCGGCCCCTCCTTCGGCTCCCACTCGACATCGAGCCAGGCACCGCCCCGCAGGCGGTCCGACTTGTCGAGGGTGACGCCGTCCAGGCGGACGCCGCCGGACGCGGCCACCTCCGCCGCGAAGGTCCTCGAGAACCCGAGGAGCTTGGCGAGGGCGGCGTCGACCCGCGTGCCGTCGAGCCCGTCCGGGACGGGCAGCGAGCGGGACTCCACGCTCAGCGCCCCTCGGACGCGGCGGCGGCCTCGGCGTCCTCGTCGGTCTCGACCGGGGCGTGGTCGCGCTCACGCGTGCCGTCGAACCGGAGGCCGAACACCACGAGCAGGGCGACCGAGATCATCCCGGTGACGATGAAGATGTCGGCGACGTTGAAGATCGCCGGCATCATCCACGGCATGGAGATCATGTCCACGACGTGACCCACGGGGAACCCGGGCTCCCGGAACAGACGGTCAGACAGATTCCCCAGCACGCCCCCGAGGAGGCAGCCGAGGACGACCGCCCAGAGACGCGACCGCAGGCCAAACGCCTTCCAGACGATGACGCCCGCGACGACCGCGAGGGCGATGGTGAAGATCCACGTCACGCCGGAGCCGAGCGAGAACGCCGCGCCGGGATTGCGCACGTAGTAGAGCTGCAGGAACTCTCCGAGAACCGGGACCGCCTCGTGCAGCGGCAGGTTCTCGATGGTGAGGTACTTCACAAACTGATCGGCGGCCAGCACGACCGCTGCGAGAATCGCAACGATCGCGCCGGCCGCCGACCGACGAAGGGGACGACGTCCTGACAAGAGGGCGCCTTACAGGCCGATCGCGGAGACCGGCGTCGAGTCCGTGGAGCCCGACTTCTCGTCGAGCTCGCGGAGCTGGCCCTCGATGTAGCCGCGGAGCTGCGAGCGGTAGTCGCGCTCGAAGTTGCGCAGCTCGGTGATGCGGGCCTCCAGCGTGTTGCGCTCGCGCTCGAGACGTGCGGTCTCCTCGCGCTGCTTCGCCTCGGCCTCGGTGCGGATGCGGGCGACCTCGGCCTCGGCCTCGGAGATGAGCTGGTTGCGCTTGGCCTCACCCTCGGCCACGTGCTCGTCGTGCAGACGCTGCGCGAGCTCGATGATGCCGGCGGTGGCGGTGGCGGAGCCGGTCGGTGCGGCGTCGGCGGCGGGGGCCTCGGCCGCGGGGGCCGGGGTGGATGCAGCGGCAGCCGGCTCGGCGGCGGCAGCGGGAGCAGGGGTGGAACCCGACTCGTACGCGGCGAGCTTCGCCTTCAGCTCGGCGTTCTCCTCGAGGGCCTTGCGCCACTCGATGACGATCTCGTCGAGGAAGTCGTCGACCTCGTCCGGGTCGAAGCCGTCCTTGAAGCGGACGTGCTGGAACTGCTTGGTGACGACGTCATCCGGGGTAAGTGCCATGGGTGGCTCCTCTTTCGATGAGTTCGATTGCCAGTACCGATGTATGGCGTGTTCGTGATGTGGCGCGAACCCGGGGCGCGCACCTGGGTGCCAGCATAGCCCCCGAGCCTTGGGGTCGCGATGCCACGACACCCAGGCTCGGAGAACTTGAGGCCGTCCCCGGGCGCGACACGCGGGGTGGTCAGCGGATGAACAACCGGACGATGTTCATCAGGATCAGGACGACCAGAAGGGTCAGCGCGAAGCCGAAGTCCAGCGAGAGCTGACCGATGCGCAGCGGAGGGATGATCCGCCGGAAGAACCGGATGGGCGGATCGGTGACGGTGTACACCGCCTCCGCGGCGACGAGGCCGAAGCCCTTCGGACGCCATTCCCGATTGAACATCGGGATGTAATCCAGGATGAGCCTCGCGAAGAGCACGAGGATGTAGACCAGCAGCACCAGATGGACGATGCTGGCGAGGACCGAGACCAGCTGCACGGTCTACGAGTGGTCGAAGCCCGCAGACTCGGCGTCTGCGTGCGCGATACCCCCGTGACCGGACACCGCGATGTTCTCCGGCGAGAGCAGGAAGACCTTGGAGGTCACCCGCTCGATCCGGCCGTAGAGGCCGAGGGAGAGACCGCTCGCGAAGTCGATGAGGCGGCGCGCGTCGGCGTCGCTCATCTGGGAGAGGTTGATGATGACCGGGACGCCCTCGCGGAAGCTCTCCGCGATCAGCTGGGCGTCGCGGTACTGCTTCGGGTGGACGGTGAGGATCTCGTTCACGGCTCCTGCTGCGGGCTGGCGGACGGCGACGGGACGACGGAGCGGCGTGACGGGGGCCGGAGCCGGCTCTTCGCGCTCACGCTCGCGCTCGCGCTGGGCGCGCGCGGGTGCCGGCGTCTCCTCTTCGTAGACCTCTTCCTCGTCGGCGAGGCCGAGATACACCATGGTCTTCTTCAGCGGGTTACCCATCGTGTCCTCCGGTTCGAACGTTTCGGGCTGGTCTTGTCACAGGTTAACCCCGGGCGGGGCGCGGTCCCGTGATTGCGGAACCGATCCGCAGGTGTGTCGCGCCGGCGGCGATGGCCTCGGCGAAGTCGCCGGTCATCCCGGCGGAGATCCACGTCGCGTCGGGAGCGACGGTCCGCACGTCGGCGGCGATGTGGTGCAGACGGACGAAGGCGCTCGCGGGGTCCTCGTCGAGGGGCGCGACGGCCATCACGCCCCGGAGCCGCAGCGAGGGCAGGCTGAGCACGTGCTCGGCCAACGCCACCGCCGACGCCGGCGCCACCCCTCCCCTGCCCTCGTCCTCGGTGAGGTTCACCTGCACGAGCACGTCGAGCACCTCGTCGGTCTCTGCGGCACGATGCAGGGCATCGGCGAACCGGTCACGGTCCACGGAGTGCACGACGTCGGCGCTCCGCCTGATCGCCGCGGCCTTGTTCGTCTGTCCCTGTCCGATGAAGTGCCACTTGAGGTCGAGCGCGGAGAGCTCGCCCGCCTTGGCGGTGAGCTCCTGCTGTCGGTTCTCCCCCACCGCGTGCACCCCGAGTGCGTGCAGATCGCGCACCAGCGAAGCGGGGTGGAACTTCGTGACGACGATCCGGGTGATCTCCGCGGGAGACCGCCCGGCGGCACGCGCGGCGTCGGCGATCCTGTCGTCGATCGCCGACAGCCGCGCGGCCAGATCCGATGGCGCCGAGGCGCCGACCGGTGTCGTCACTTCAGGAATTCGGGGATGTCAATGTCGTCGTCGGCGAAGGCCGGCTCGATGCTCGTCGCCGGCGTGCGCGGTGCCGCGGGCGCCGGGGCGGGCTCGGGCGTGCTCTTCTCGGCCGCAGGCTCGCTGGTCTCCGACAGCGCCACCTCGGGAAGGGACGCGGTCGAGGGACGCGAGACGACCATCGGGTCCAGACGCAGCGAGGGCTCCCCGCCGTCGAAGCCCGCGGCGATCACGGTCACCCGCACCTCGTCGCCGAGCGTGTCGTCGATGACCGTACCGAAGATGATGTTGGCCTCGGGGTGCGCGGCCTCCTTGACGAGGTCCGCCGCGTCGTGGATCTCGAAGATGCCGAGGTTCGAGCCACCCTGGATCGAGAGCAGCACCCCGTGGGCGCCTTCGATGGAGGCCTCGAGCAGCGGCGACTCGACGGCGAGCTCCGCCGCCTTGATCGCGCGGTCGGCGCCGCGGGCCGAGCCGATGCCCATCAGGGCGGATCCGGCGCCCTGCATGACCGACTTCACATCGGCGAAGTCCAGGTTGATGAGACCGGGGGTCGTGATGAGGTCGGTGATGCCCTGCACACCGGCGAGGAGGACCTGGTCGGCGGTCGCGAACGCCTCGATCATCGAGATGCCGCGGTCGCTGATCTCGAGCAGACGGTCGTTCGGGACGACGATGAGGGTGTCGACCTCTTCCTTCAGCTTCGCGACGCCCGCCTCGGCCTGGCTCTGGCGGCGACGCCCCTCGAAGGAGAACGGCTTCGTGACGACACCGATGGTGAGCGCACCGATCGACTTCGCGATGCGGGCGACGACGGGAGCGCCACCCGTTCCGGTGCCACCGCCCTCTCCGGCGGTGACGAAGACCATGTCGGCGCCGGTCAGCGCCTGCTCGATCTCCTCCGCGTGGTCCTCTGCGGCACGACGACCCACCTCGGGGTCGGCACCGGCACCGAGGCCGCGGGTGAGCTCGCGGCCCACGTCCAGCTTGACGTCGGCGTCGCTCATGAGCAGCGCCTGGGCGTCGGTGTTGACGGCGATGAACTCGACTCCGCGGAGACCGAGCTCGATCATGCGGTTGACGGCGTTGACGCCGCCACCGCCGACGCCGACGACCTTGATCACGGCGAGGTAGTTCTGGTTCTGGCTCATGGCCGGCCTCCGATTAGTAGAGCCTGGAAGGGGGAACCTTAAACCTCAACTAGAGGTGTAAAGTATTTCCCGGTATTGCGTTCTCTCAGATCGAAGGTAAGCGCCGCCCGCCCGCGCGCCCGCAACGCCGTGGGCGTGTCGCGCCATTCCTGCGGAAAGCGTTCAGCCGACGACCGCGACGTCGGGCGAGGTCACGTCGATCGACGAGGCCGTGGGGTTCTTCACGAGCGCCGCGGAGAGCGCGAGCGCCTTCAGCGCGCTGTCTTCCTCGCTCCCCCACACGACCGTGAGGCCGGAGTCGAGGGTGAGGGTCACGTCGTCCGCCGTCGAGGCACGGACGCCGGTGAGGGCGCTGCGGATATCGGCGGGGAGGGCACGCACGACGAGCCCGGCGCTGCGGAACGCCGAGGAGTCCACGCCGCCCTCGACCTCGACGAGCGGCTGACCTGCCGGGCGCTCCTCGGTCGTCGAGAGCGCGACGCCCGCGGCGTCCACGAGGGTGAAGCCGGCACCGGACTCGATCACGCCGATCGGTGTGCGCTCGACGATGCGGACCGTGAGGTCGTGCGGGGGTCTCGCCTCCAATGCGTAGGTCTCGATGAGCGGGAAGGCCAGCAGCGCGGCCTTGACCTCACTGGTGTCGACGAGCGCGAGCGGCGTTCCCATCTGGTCCGCCAACGCACCCTCGATCACCGCCGGATCGATCGTGGTCGTCCCGGTGACCGTGATGCGCTCGACCGCGAAGAGCGGACTGTAGGCCGCCGCGACGCTTCCGCCGATCAGCAGCACGATCGCGCCGACGACGCTCAGCCAGGTGATGCGGCGCCGACGCGAGCGCTGGGTGAACCGACGGATCTCCGCGCGGAGGGCCTTGCGACGCGCGCGCGCAGCCCGCCAGACGTCCATCGAGGAGCTCGGGACGTCCGCTTCCTGCTCCCCCTCGACCCCGGGGGCGACGAGATGGTCCTGGACAGCCTCGTCCGCCGGCGACGGAGCGGCACGGCGGCGGCGGAGGCTGCGCGCGGATGCGGCGTCCGTCTCCTCCGGTGCATCCGGGGCGCTCGGGAGCGGGGGCGGCCGGCGCATGGGCTACGCCCCGTCGGTCCGGCGCAGCGAGTCCAGCACCTGCGGGATGATCTGATAGACGTTGCCGCAGCCGAGGGTCACGACGAAGTCGCCGTCGGTCGCCACGGATGCCGTGTAGTCGGCCGCCTCCTGCCAGTCGGCGACGAAGTGCACGCGGGAGGGGTCGTGGAACGCGCCGCTCACCAGCTCGCCGGTGACGCCGGGCACCGGATCTTCCCTGGCACCGTAGACGTCCAGCATCACGGTGTGGTCGGCGAGCTCCTCCAGGACGTCCGCGAACTCCTGGTACATGTGCTGCGTCCGCGAGTAGGTGTGCGGCTGCTGGATCGCGATCAACCGTCCGGAGCCGGCGATGCTGCGCATGGCTTCGAGCGCCGCACGCACCTCGGTCGGGTGGTGGGAGTAGTCGTCGTAGACCGTGACCCCGCGCTCCTCGCCATGACGCTCGAGACGACGGACGGTCCCCGCGAAGCCTTCGACGGCGCGCACGGCGTCGCGGAGCGGGTGGCCGAGCGCGAGCAGCACGGCGACCGCCCCGGTGGCGTTGATCGCGTTGTGCACGCCGGGGACGGCGAGCTGCATTCGCTCGGTCTCGCCGCCGTGCGAGACGACCGCGGCGACGGGACCTGCCGTGACGATCTCGCTGACCCGGACGTCGGCACCCTCGGCCTGACCGAACGTCAGGACCCGCGGGTGGGACAGTCCTGCCAGCACCCGGAGCGCGCCAGGGTCGTCGCTGGAGATGACGACCGCCTCCGACGCGGCGTCCGCGAAGCGCACGAAGGCGTCGTGGAAGGCCTCGTCCGAGCCGTAGTGGTCGAGGTGGTCGGGGTCGACGTTCGTGATGAGCGCCACCGCCGTGTCGTAGAGGAGGAAGGTGCCGTCCGATTCGTCGGCCTCGATGACGAAGAGGTCGCCGCTCCCGGTGGCGCTGGACGTGCCGAGCTGCTCGATCACGCCGCCGTTGACGAAGTGCGGATCGGCGCCGAGGTCACGCAACGCGGTGACGATCATGCCCGTCGAGGTCGTCTTGCCGTGCGCACCCGCCACCGAGACGAGGCGTCGCGTGCCGATCAGCCAGTGCAGCGCCTGGGACCGGTGGATGACGTGGAGGCCCCGCTCCTTGGCGGTGACGAACTCGGGGTTCTCCGGCCAGATGGCGCCGGTGTGCACGACCGTGTCGGCGTCGCCGAGGTGGGCGGCATCGTGACCGACGTGCACCGTCGCGCCCGCGGCGGCCAGCGCCCGCAGGTTGTCGCTGTCGGCACGGTCGCTGCCGGAGACGCGGATACCCGCGTCGAGGAACATCTTGGCGAGTCCGCTCATCCCGGATCCACCGATGCCGATGAAGTGCGCGGAGGTGATCGTGTCGGGGATGGGGAGGGAGAGGTCGGGTCTGATCATGTCCGCTTCAGTCTACTTTTCGTTCGCGTCCGGGCGGCGGCGTCACGCCGCACCGAGGGCACGATCGATCATCGCCACGACGTTCTCGGTCCCGGTGCGGGTGCCCACGGTCTCCGCGGCCTCCGCCATCCGCCGGATGCGGTCGGGATCGCCGAGCAGCGGCACGACGATCCGCCGGACGGCGTCGCCGTCGAAGGTCGCGTCGTCGAGGAGCTGCGCGGCACCGGCGGCCACGGCCGATCCCGCGTTCAGACGCTGCTCCCCGTTGCCCACCGAGTACGGCACGTACAGCGCGGGGATGCCGAGCGCGCTGATCTCGCTGACCGTCGCCGACCCCGAGCGCGACACGATGAGGTCGGCCAGGGCGAACGCCAGATCCATGCGGTCGACGTACCGCCGGAGGGCATAGCCGGCGACGCCCGGATCGGGAAGGTCGCTGCGCTCCCCCGTCACATGCAGCAGTTGCCAGCCCGCGGCGAGGATGTCGCGCCAGGAATCCGCCAGAGCGTCGTTCAAGCGCTGCGCTCCGAGCGAGCCGCCGAAGACGAGCAGCACGGGGCGATCGGGGTCGAGCCCGAAGTACTCCGCGGCCTCGGCGCGCCGTGCCACCCGGTCGAGCGTGATGACCTCGCGCCGCAGCGGCATGCCGACCACCTCGCTTCCGCGGAGGGGCGTCCCGGCGAACGCGACGCCCACGCCCGCGGCCGCACGGGCACCGAGCACGTTCGCCAGCCCGGGCTTCGCGTTGGCCTCGTGGACGACGAAGGGCACGCGCTCGCGACGCGCGGCGACGTAGGCGGGTGCGGAGGCGTAGCCGCCGAAGCCGACGACGACGTCGATGCCGCGCTGCCGGATGTGCGCGCGCACCTGCGCGATCGCCCGACGGAATCGCGCGGGGAACGCGGCGGCCTGCGCGTTCGGCCGCCGCGGGAACGGCACCTTGTCGACGATGAGCAGCTCGTAGCCGCGCTCGGGGACGAGGCGGGACTCCAGGCCTTCGGCCGTGCCGAGCACGAGGACCGTCGCGTCGGGGTCGCGCTCGCGGAGCGCGTCGGCGACGGCGAGCAGCGGATTGACATGGCCGGCGGTGCCACCGCCGGCGAGGAGGTACGAAGTCACCTCGCGACCCTACCCCGCTCGGCTGACTGCTTCTCGGCGACCGGGATGGTCCGCGCGAAGGCCAGCAGCACACCGCAGGCGATGAGCACGGCGAAGAGCGCCGTCCCTCCCTGGGACATGAAGGGAAGGGGCACACCCATCACCGGGAAGACCCCGATGACGACGCCGATGTTCAGGACGGCCTGGCCGACGATCCAGACCGTGATCCCCCCGGCCGCGACGCGGATGAAGGGGTCCGAGGTCTTGCGGATCACGTGGAACGCGCCCACCGTGAAGAACGTGAAGAGGGCGAGCACGACGATGCAGCCGATCAGCCCCAGCTCCTCGCCGACGATCGCGAAGATGAAGTCGTTGCCGGCGGCGGGCAGCCACCCGTACTTCTCCTGGGAATTGCCGAGACCGAGGCCGAAGACACCGCCGGAGGCCATGCCCCAGATGCCGTGGATCGACTGGTAGCAGTCCGTGTAGTACAGCGCCATGTCGTCGCAGGTGGCGGTGATGCGGCGCATGCGGTCCTCGCTGGAGAGCGCGTACGCCAGCACCGCGACCACGCCCAGGATCATCGGGATGATGAACAGCCGCAGCTTCACGCCGGAGAAGAAGAGGCAGCCGAGGAGGATGAGGACCATCACCATCGCGGTGCCGAGGTCCTTGCCCGCGAGCACGGTGCCGATCGCCAGCGCGCCGACCGGCACGACGGGGATGAAGACGTGGTGCCAGGTGCCGAGCATGGTCTGCTTGCGCAGCAGCACCGCGGCGATCCACAGGGCGAGCGCCAGCTTGAGGAACTCGGACGGCTGCATCTGGAAGCCCGCCACCTGGATCCAGTTCCGGTTTCCGCCGTCGGCGATGCCGAGCGGCGTGAACACCAGGAGCTGGAGGGCCACCGCGCCGAACAGCGCCGGCCAGGCCATGCGCTTGAGGAACTCCACGGGGAAGCGGCTGATGAGGAACATCATCGGGATGCCGAGCAGGGCGAACACACCCTGCCGGAGGGCGCCGTCCAACGGGTTCTGCGCGTTGGCCACGGCGGTGGCGCTCGTCGCGGACAGCACCATGACGAGGCCGAAGATCGTGAGGAGCAGGGCGGTCGACGCGATCAGCAGGAACTCGGTCGAGACCGGCGTGAACCGGCGCCCGAGCGAGACCCGGGCCGCGAGCCCGCCCGACTCAGACCGCGGAGGGCGAGCCACCTGCGTCATCGGTGCTCCCCCGATCGATCCATTCCTGCACCGCTTCGGCGAAGCGGTGGCCGCGATCCGCGTAGCTGGAGAACTGGTCGAAGGATGCGGCGGCGGGAGCGAGGAGCACGGTGCCCTCCCCGTCGACGATCCCCGCCGCGATCTCCACGACGCGGTTCATGACCTGTCCAGTGTCGCCAGCATCGACCTCGAAGACCGGCACCGTCGGCGCGTGTCGCTCGAATGCCGCGACGACGGCCGTGCGGTCCACTCCGATGACGACCGCCGCGCGCGCGGTCGAGCCGGCGTCCGCGACGAGATCGGCGATGTCGACGCCCTTGAGATCGCCGCCGACGACCCATACCGCGCCCGGGTACGCGCGCAGCGAGGAGGCGGCGGCGTGCGGGTTCGTCGCCTTGGAGTCGTCGATCCAGGTGATGCCGGCATGCCGCGCGACCACCTCGATGCGGTGCGCGTCCAGCCGGAAGCTCTGCAGCGCCCCGTGGATCGCCTCGGGCTCGATTCCGAGGGACCGGGCGAGAGCACTGGCGGCGAGGATGTTCTGCACGATGTGCGGGGCCGACAGGCCGGCGGCCTCCAGGTCGGCGACCGTCGTCAGCTCCAGGGCACTGCGGGCCCGGTCGTCGAGGAAGGCCCGATCGACGAGCAGCCCCTCCACGACGCCGAGGTCGCTCGGGCCGGGGATGCCCAGGTCGAAGCCGATGGCACGAGCGCCCTCGACGACCTCGGCCTCCTCGACCATCCGCCGCGTGGCCTCGTCGGCCTTGTTGTAGACGCAGGCGACGCGGGTGTTCCGATAGACCAGGGCCTTCGCGTCCCGGTACGCCTGGGCGCTGCCGTGCCAGACGAGATGATCGTCGGCGAGGTTGAGGCAGACCGCGGCGTGCGGGAAGAGCTCCCCCTCCGGGCGCGACAGGCCGAGATACCAGAGCTGGTGGCTGGAGAGTTCGACGACGAGCACGTCGAAGCCGGCCGGATCCCGGACCGCGTCGAGCACGGGGACGCCGATGTTGCCGCAGGGTGCGGCACGCAGCCCGCCGGCGACGAGCAGCGTCGCCGTGAGCTGGGTCGTGGTCGTCTTGCCGTTGGTGCCGGTGATGAGCACCCAGTCGGCCGGCGTGCCGTCCGCGCGGAGGACCTTGTCACGCACGCGCCAGGCGAGCTCGACGTCGCCCCAGAGCGCGATGCCCTCGTCCTGGACCCAACGGATGACGGGGTGCGACGGAGCGAAACCCGGGGAGGCGATGACGACCTCGGGCGCGAACGCCGTCAGCGCCTCGGGCACGGCGTCCAGCGGACCGAGCTCCAACCGGGCGCCGATGACGGGGAGCAGACGGGCGTACTCCTCCTCCGCCGACGCGCTGAGCACGAGGACGTCGGCACCGAGCTCGGCGAGGGTGTCGGCGACGGAGAAGCCGGTCATGGAGAGGCCGAGGACGGCGACGCGCAGGCCACGCCAGTCGGCGTGCCAGCTCGTCAGTCCGGCCAGGCGCTCAGCCGACACGGGTCAGCCATTCGACGTAGAAGAGACCGACGGCGGAGACGGCGAGCAGACCCGCGATGATCCACATGCGCACCACGATGGTGACCTCCGACCATCCCCGCATCTCGAGGTGGTGGTGGAACGGGCTCATGAGGAAGAGCCGCTTGCCGCGGGTGATCTTGAAGTAGGCGCGCTGCAGGATCACGGATCCGGAGGCGAGCACGAAGACACCGGCGATAATGAGGAGCAGCAGCTCGGTGCGGGTCATGACCGCCATCGCGGTGATGACGCCGCCGATGGCCATCGAACCCACATCTCCCATGAACACCTTGGCCTTCGGGGCGTTCCACCACAGGAAGCCGATGAGGCTGGCGGCGAACGACGCCGAGATGATGGCGAGGTTGAACGGGTCGCGCACCTCGTAGCAGCCGCCGAGGGAACCGGGGTCTCCGCCGATGCAGGGCTGCTTGAACTGCCAGAAGGCGATGAGGCTGTACGCACCGACGACGATCACGCCGGCACCGGCGGCGAGGCCGTCGAGGCCGTCGGTGAGGTTGACGCTGTTGGAGGTCGCGACCCCGATGATCGAGATCCAGGCGAGGTACAGGATCCAGCCGAGGATGACGCCGAACGCGAAGAGGTTCAGCCAGGTGATGTCGCGGAAGAGGGAGATGGACGCACTGGCCGGCGTCTGCCCCCACTTGTTCGGGAAGTTCAGCGCCACGATCCCGAACGGGATCACGACGATGAGCTGCCCGATCACCTTCCGCCATCCGGACAGCCCGAGGCTGCGCTGGCTGCGCACCTTCATGTAGTCGTCGATGAACCCGACCACGCCGAATCCCACCATGAGCCAGATGACGAGGATCGCGGACAGCGCCGGGGTCTCGCCGCTGACGAGGACGCCGGTGAAGTAGCCGACGATCGAGCCGAGGATGAAGATGACCCCGCCCATCGTGGGCGTGCCGCGCTTGGCCTCGTGGCTCGGGTTGCCGGCGGCTTCCGGGGTGCGGATGACCTGCCCCCAGCCCCACTTCCGGAAGAGCCGGAGGAAGACGGGAGTCAGGAAGAGAGTGAAGGCGAGCGAGATGGCCGCCGCCATGATGAGGGACCTCACGAGAACAATTCTCCCA
This sequence comes from Microbacterium sp. NPDC057658, assembly GCF_042799975.1. Lineage (NCBI taxonomy): Bacteria > Bacillati > Actinomycetota > Actinomycetes > Micrococcales > Microbacteriaceae > Microbacterium > Microbacterium sp. NPDC057658. The sequence goes on from NZ_JBHVHT010000001.1 coordinate 2,661,308, forward strand.
GACGATCGCCGAGATGCCGGAGGCCCACGGAGTTGGACGACTTCACGAGGACCCGGTCGCCGTCGCGCAGCTCGGTGCGGAGGTACTCGAACGCGGCGTCCTGGTCCGGCAGATGCACGGCCTCGCTGTCCCACGATCCCTCGCCGACGGCGGCGAGGTAGAGCCGACGGGCCTCCGGGCCGACGACGACGATGCGCCGGATGTTGAGGCGCACCGCGAGGAGGCCGATGCGGTCGTGCTCCTCCCCCGCGCTCTCGCCGAGCTCGCTCATCGCGCCGAGGACGGCGACGGTGCGCTCGTCGGGGCCGGTGATCTGGGCGAGGGTCCGCAGGGCGGCTGCCATCGAGTCGGGGCTGGCGTTGTAGGCGTCGTTGATGATGCGGACGCGGTCGTTGCCCAGGGGCTGCATGCGCCAGCGTTCGGCGATCTCGACGGTCTCCAAGCGGGCGACGGCGTCGGCAGGGGCCACACCGAGCTCTACGGCGGCACTGATCGCGGCGAGGGCGTTCGTGACGTGGTGGGCCCCGAGGACGCGCAGCCGCAGCGGCAGCCGCTCCCCCGAGACCTCGATCACGCACTGCGTGCCGGAGGCCGAGACCTCGATGTCGCGCGCGTGCACGGCGGCCGCGGCGGACTGGCCGAAGCCGACGACCCGGAGGCCGCGGCTCTCCGCGAGCTCGCGCATCGCCCACACCCGGGCGTCGTCGGCGTTGAGCACGGCCGTGCCGGGCACGCGGGCCGCGGCGACGAGCTCGGACTTGGCCTTCGCGGTGGCCTCGATGCCGCCGAAGCCCCCGGCGTGCGCCATCCCGACCATGAGCACGACGACGAGGTCGGGCTCGACGAGGCCGGCGAGCCGCGCGATGCTGCCCGGCGCGGCGGCGCCGAACTCGCTCACGAGGAAGCGGGTGTCGTGCGTGACGCGGAGCATCGTCACCGGGGCGCCGACCTCGTTGTTGAAAGACTTCACCGGAGCGACGGTCTCGCCCTCGTCCTCGAGGATGCGGGCGAGGAAGTTCTTCGTCGTCGTCTTGCCGTTGGAGCCGGTGATGCCGACGATGCGCAGGTTCCCGCCAGCGCGTACGCGCGCCACGACCTCGCGGGCGAGGTCGCCGAGCGCGGCGACGGCATCCGAGACGACGATCTGTGAAACCGCGACGTCGACCGGGCGCTCGACGATCGCCAGCACCGCGCCGGCTTCGACGGCGGCGCCGACGAAGCGGTGTCCGTCCGTCTCGGCTCCGGGCTTGGCGACGAAGATCGACCCGGCCTCCATGGTTCGGGAATCGGTGTCGACGATGCCGTCGACCACCGTCTCCGGCGTGTGCTCTCCGGCCACGCGCAGCTCACCACCGACGGCGGCGGCGATCTCAGCGAGCGTCAGGGCGATCATGTCATCTCCATGCGCGGCTCTCGCCGGCTATCCGAACTTGGGGAGGAGCGCGTCCATCGGGACAGAGGACGGCATCACGCGATAGGTCTTCATCACCTGCGTCATCGCCTTCTGGAAGGCGGAAGCGGTGGCCGCGGACGATACAACCTTAGTCGGCTCGTCGAGGGTCACCACGACGACGTACTGGGGGTCGTCGACGGGAGCGAAGCCCACCATGCTGGTGTAGTAGACGCCCGCCTTGTAGCCGCCCTTGCCGTCGGAGACCTGTGCGGTACCGGTCTTGCTGGTCACGCGATAGCCGGGCACCTGGATGCGATCGGCGTTCCCGCCCTGCACGGCCACGTTCTCGAGCATGCGCGTCAGATCGGCCGCGGTCTGCTCCTTCACGATCTGCTCGTGCTTCGGCTTCGGGGTCTCCGTGACCGTCCCGTCGGGTGCGGTGCAGGACTCGACCATCGTCAGGTCGATCTTCTCCCCGCCGTTGGCGATGGCCTGGTACGCGCCGGCGAGCTGAGGAGCCGTCACGGTGAAGTACTGGCCGAACGTCGTCGTGTAGAGCGACTGGCTGTCCCAGTCGCTCACCGGGTGGAGGATGCCCCCCACCTCGGAGGGGAAGTCCAGCGTCTTCTGACCGACGCCGAATCGCTGCAGGTAGTCGTAGCGGACCTCGGGGGCGACCATCGTGCCGAACTTCGACAGCGCCGTGTTGGACGAGTCGATGAGTCCGCCGGCCAGCGTGTAGTTGTACGCGGGGTGGCTGAACGCGTCGTTGACCACGGCGCCGTTGGGGAAGGTCTCCCGCGACGAGGCCGTGACGGTGCTGAGCGGAGTGAGGCCGGCACCCTCCATCGCCGCCGCCGCCGTGATCGCCTTGAACGTCGAGCCCGGCTCGAAGTCGCGGTGGAAGATCTGACTGTAACGCGTCTCCGGCGTCGAGGAGTCCAGGTCGTTGGGGTCCATGGCGGGCCACTCGGCGGCGGCGCGGATCTTGCCGGTGCCCACCTCGACCACCGTCACGGTCCCGCCCTTCGCGCCCTGCTTCTGGGCCTCCTCGCCGACCATCTGCTGGAGGTACCACTGGAGGTCGCTGTTGATCGTGAGCTGCACGGTGCCGCCGTTCACGGCGTCGGTGACGGACTCGCTGCCCGGGATCACGACCCCGTCCTTGCCCTTGCGGTACGTCTTCTCACCGTCCACGGGCGCGAGGCACGACTCCTCGAGCTGCTCCACACCGGCTTTGGCCTCGCCCGTGTTGTCGAGGAAGCCCAGCACGTTGCCGGCGACCGCGCCGTTCGGATAGACCCGCGTCTCGCGCGGCTTCAGCGCCAGGTAGGACCCGAGGCCGAGGTCGCGGAGCGCGATGTACTGCTCGGTGTTCAACCCGGTCTTCAAGGGCGCGTACTGGCTGTTCGGGTTCTCGGCCAGGGCGTCCGAGACCCGCTTGCGGATCTCGTCGCCCGGCACGCCCGTGATCTCGGCGATCTTCTCGGAGGCCTCGGCCCACGGCAGCGCCGGGTCCTTCTCCTCCGTGAGTCGGATCACCTGCGGGCTGAGCTGGGCGTCGTACACCATGACGCTCGACGCGAGGACGGTGCCCTCCGCGTCGACGATGGAGCCGCGCTGTCCGGGGATCGTCGACCCGTCCCCGATGTGCTCGAGGGATTGGCTGACGTGCTCGTCGGCGCTCACGACCTGGATGTCGATGAGGCGGACGACGAACGCCACCAGCACCGAGAGGATGACCGCCAGTGCGACGACGGTGCGTCGCCGCGGTCCGCGCGTGGCTCGTGTCGTCATGGGATCTCTCCGTCGATCGGGATGGTCAGTGGGTCGTGGGGCTGGGGAGGCCGTCGGTGAGGGCGGGCGGCAGATCCGTCGCGGGCGGAGTGCCGCCTGTGGACTCCTCCGCGGTCTGCTCCGCCGCGGGCGTCTCCTCGGTGACGAGGACGTTGCCGACGGCCGCCGGTCCGTGGGGGTCGACCGTCGAGATCCCCTCCGCGCCGGCACCGGCGCCGAAGACCGCGCCGTCGCTGAGACGCAGATACGAGGGCGCTCCCGCGACGACCATGCCGAGGTCGGCCGCATTGCCGGCGAGCACCTGCGGAGAGCTCAGACCCGTGAGCTCCTCCTTCAGTGCATCCGTGCGGAGATCGAGCTCGCGCTGCTGGGAGGTCAGCCCGGCGAGGGTGAACGAGTCCTGCGTGATGGCCAGGGAGAGTCCGACCTGCGCGGCACCGATCGCCAGGGCTCCGCCGAGGGCCACGAGCGCGTAGGCGAGCTTCGGCTTCCGCCGCCGCGCCGGTGCCGTCACGGGCTGGAGGCGGCGCTCCGGGGTCTTCTCCGGGACGACTGGCTGCAGCGGCAGGGTCGGCTTGCGGACTGCGTTCATGCTCATGCGCTCTCCCGCACCTTCTCGGCGGCGCGCAGGCGCACCGGTATCGCACGCGGGTTGCGTGCGCGTTCTTCGTCGTCGGCGAGTTCCGCCCCCTTGGTCAGGATGCGGAATCGGGGGGCGTGCTCCGGCAGCTCGACAGGGAGACCGGCGGGCGCCGTCGAGGAGGACGCGGCGGCGAAGGCCTGCTTCACCAGCCGGTCCTCGAGGGACTGGTACGACATCACGACGATGCGACCGCCGACGGCGAGAGCGTCCATCGCGGAGGGGATGGCGTCCGCGAGCACGTTCAGCTCCGCGTTGACCTCGATGCGCAGCGCCTGGAACACGCGCTTCGCGGGGTGCCCCGCACGCTGTGCCGCGGCGGGCGTCGCCGCCACGAGGATGTCCACGAGCTCCCCGGAGCGGGTGATCGGCTGCTTCTGGCGGGCGTCGATGATGAAGCGGGCGTACCGTGCGGCGAGCTTCTCCTCGCCGTACCGCTCGAAGATGCGGCGCAGATTCCCCTCGCTGTACGTCGCGATGACGTCGGCGGCTGTGATGCCCTTCGTCTGGTCCATCCGCATGTCGAGCGGAGCGTCCTTGGAGTACGCGAAGCCGCGTTCGGCCTCGTCCAGCTGCAGCGACGAGACGCCGAGGTCGAAGAGTATCCCGGCGGCGCCCTGGGCGTGCAGACCGATCTCGTCGTAGACCGTGTGGACGAGCGTGACGCGGTCGCGGAACCGGGCGAGCCGCTCCCCCGCGATCTTCAGCGCGTCAGTGTCGCGGTCCAGGCCGATCAGGCGGATGCCGGGGAAGCGCTCGAGCAGCGCCTCAGAGTGCCCGCCCATGCCGAGGGTGGCATCGACGAGCACGGCGCCGTCCTCCCGGAGGGCCGGCGCGAGGAGCTCGACGCAGCGGTCGAGCAGGACGGGGGTGTGGATGTCGCGGAGGTTCATGATCTCTCTCGGGTCCGACCTTCGGCTCTGATCCCCCTCCGCTTCTCGACCCGGCACCGGGGAAGTGTGTCGGGGCGGGAGCGGCGGGGCATCACAGCCGTGGTCAGAACAGTCCGGGAATCACCTCCTGCTCCAGCTCGGCGTAGGACTCCTCGCCGGCGGCGAGGTAGGCGTTCCAGCTCTCCGCATCCCAGATCTCGGCGTGGGCGCCGACTCCGGTCACGATGAGCTCCTTCTGAAGACCCGCGTACTGACGCAGGTGGGCGGGGATGGTGATGCGGTTCTGGCTGTCGGGCATCTCCGCACTGGCACCGGAGAGGAACATGCGCATGAAGTCACGCGCCTGCTTGTTGGCGAGCGGGGCCTGACGGATCCGCTCGTGCATCGCCTCGAACTCGGCCGTGCTGAAGACGTAGAGGCACCGCTCCTGACCCCGGGTGACGACGATGCCGCCGCCCAGGTCCTCGCGGAACTTCGCGGGAAGGATGACCCGTCCCTTGTCGTCCAGCTTCGGTGAGTGCGTGCCCAGCAGCATCGGCCATCACCCCCTCTCCGTCCGGCCAACTCGAGGTGCGCCCCACTTTACTCCACTTTCCTCCACATTCCTACGACGAATCCCGCGTATCGCGCAGCGGTTCGCGACCCGCACGCTCGCGACCCCCGGGATTCCGCGGTGAAGCAAGGTGGAGGGCGAGTGGAGGGCCAGTGGAGGACTCAGACGGCGTCAACGGACCGAAGACACGAAAAAGCCCGGATGCTCAGCATCCGGGCTTCGTGGTGGAGGAGAAGGGAGGGGGCTCAGCGACCGTCCTGGCGCCGATCCCACCGGTCGTTCATGCGATCCATGAAGGAGGAGGAGTCCTGCCGCTTCGGGGCGGTGCGCGTGCGGGTCTCTGCCGGACCGCTGCGCCGGACCGGGGTGACGGCCAGCATCACTCCGCCGAGCATGGCCGCGAATCCGATGACGCCGACCACGATGCCCCAGACGTCGCCGAGGATGACACCCACGACCAGTCCGCCGATGCCGGCGAGCAGGAGGAGGGCCCCGTAGACGAGGTTGCGATAGCTCAGCGTGCGATCACCCGACGGCGCGCTCACGACATCGGCGTCATTGTGCAGGAGATGGCGTTCCATCTCATCGAGCAGTCGTTGCTCCTGTTCGGAGAGTGGCATCTCATCCCCCTCGGGTATCGTGCCCTCCAGTCTACGCGCGAGCAGCGTCCGGGGCTAGCGGTTCCCGCCTCACATCCTTTACGTATGCTGGGAGTCGTGCCGTCCCCCTCCCCCTCCGTCGCTGAGGCCGTAGCCGCGCGACTGGACCTCTTCCTCGACCGCATGCGAGCCGAGTCGGCCGAGTACGGCGAGGACGCCGCCGCCTTCCTCGCCGCAGCGGCGGACACCCTCTCCGGCGGCAAGCGCCTGCGTGCCCGGTTCTGTCACGCCGGGTGGCGTGCGGTCGCCCGGTTCCGCGATCGTCGCGCGGTCGAGGACGACCACCTGTGGGACGCCTGCGCCGCCCTCGAGATCTTCCAGTCGGCCGCTCTCGTCCATGACGACCTGATCGACAACTCGGACACCCGGCGAGGACGCCCGGCTGCCCACCGCGCACTCGAGTCCTCGCACCGCGCCGCCGGATGGTGGGGCGACGCCGCCGCCTTCGGGCGCGCCGGATCCGTCCTGCTCGGCGATCTCCTCGTGGCCTGGAGCGACGACCTCCTGGAGTCGGCGCTCGACGGGCACCCCGAGGCGAGGACCGTGCGGGCGGAGTATGCCCGGATGCGTCGCGACGTCACGACCGGGCAGTTCCTCGACATCGCCGAGGAGTCGGCGTGGAGCGTGAGCGACGACCGCGAGCACGCCGAGCGGGCGCTCCGCGTCGCGTCGCTGAAATCGGCGCGCTACAGCATCGAGCAACCGCTGATCCTCGGAGCGAGCCTGGCCGGCGCCGATGCCGAGCAGACGCGGGCGCTGCGCCGCTTCGGGCATCCGCTCGGTCTCGCCTTCCAGCTGCGCGACGATGTGCTCGGCGTGTTCGGCGACGCCGCGGTCACCGGGAAGCCCGCGGGCGACGACCTGCGGGAGGGCAAGCGGACCGTGCTCATCGCCTTCACCAGGGAGCGCCTGGACACCTCGGCCCGCCGGGTGCTCGACGAGATGCTCGGCGATCCCGACCTGTCGGCGTCCCAGGTCTCCTTCCTGCAGGAGACGATCGCCGGGACCGGGGCTCTGGACCGCGTCGAGACGATGATCGCCGACTACGCCAGGGACGCCGACCGCGCACTGACCGGCGCGCGCCTCGACGACGCAGCGGTCGGCGAGCTGCGCGACCTCGCCAGGGCCGCCACCGTGCGCTCCTCCTGAGCAGGCTCAGGCGAGCGTGCGCGCGAGCCGGCGCACCTCGCTCTTGTGCCCCGCGAGGAGAGAGGCGATCGGCGAACGCCCGAGGGTCTCGTCCTCGGCGAGCAGCCAGTCGATGAGCTCGTCGTCGGAGAACCCGGCGTCCTGCAGCACGATGATCGTTCCGCGCAGCGAGCTCAGCGGCTGTCCGTCCACGATGAACACGGAGGGGACCGCGAAGACACCGCTGCGGCGCGAGCCGACGAGGTAGTGCTCGTCGATCAGGCGTCGCACGCGACCCAACGGCTCGCCGAGGACCTCAACGAGGTCGGGCATGGTCAGCCACTCGAGCGCGGAATCAGGGGTTGCAGCGACGTTCTCAGACACGGTGCCACTATCTCACCTCCACGGCCCGGTCGCATGTTCGTCACTTCCGTCCCATTCGTCACACCCGTCACTTCTGTTGACATCTCTATACATCCGTGTCAGCGTGAAATGCTCGAAAAGGGGGCCCGACGTGATCCTGCAGACAGCCGTGGCCGGCGCTCTCGCCGCCACCCTGACGGCGACACCCGCCGCCGCACCCGCACCACCGCTCGCACCGCACGAACGCCAGCGCGTCGCTCCGACGCGCGTCGTCCCCACGCAGAACGTGCCGCCGGGGCACGTCGTGCAGCCGGGCGACACGGTCGCCGGCATCGCCGGTCGGTACGGGCTCCGGACCGCCGACGTCCTCAGCTGGAACGGGCTCTCGATGCGCTCCGTAATCTACCCCGGGCAGACTCTCTCCCTGCGGGCACCTGCGGCGGCTCCGGCCCCGGCCGCGACGCCCGCCCCTGCCGCGGCGAAGACGCACGTCGTCGCGGCCGGCGACACGGTGTTCGCCATCGCCCGGACGTACGGGACCTCGGTGAGCGCCGTCCTCGCCGCGAACGGCCTGCCCCAGGGTGCGATCATCTACCCGGGCCAGAAGCTCGTCGTGTCCGCGGGCGCACCCGCCGCCCCCGCGGCCGCTCCCGCCGCAGCGCCGTCGACGCCCGCCCCCGCACCGGCCGCCGCCACGCACACCGTGGCCGCCGGTGAGACGCTGTTCTCGATCGCCCAGAAGTACGGCACCACGACGCAGTCGCTCTTCGCCTGGAACGGCCTCGAAGCCTCCTCGATCATCTATCCCGGTCAGAAGCTCGCCGTCCAGGGTGCTCCGGCGCCGACGCCCGCCGCCGCCCCGAGCGGCCAGCGCACCGCCGCCCTGAATGCGGAGCAGGCGGCCAATGCCTCCCTCATCATCCGCATCGGCCGTGAGCTGGGCGCCTCCGACCGCGCGATCGCCACCGCGCTCGCGACGGGGATGGTGGAGTCGGGTCTGCGGAACCTCGACTGGGGAGACCGCGATTCGCTCGGCCTGTTCCAGCAGCGCCCCAGCACGGGCTGGGGCACGCCGGAGCAGATCATGGATGCGGAACGGAGCACGCGGGTCTTCTACGGCGGGACCGACGACCCCAACGGCGATGTCACCCGCGGCCTGTTCGACATCCCGGGGTGGGAATCCCTCTCCTTCACCGACGCGGCGCAGGCCGTGCAGATCTCCGCCTACCCCGAGCGCTACGGGCAGTGGGAGACGCAGGCGTACGCGTGGCTCGCCCAGCACGGGTGACAATTCCGGAAATCCGGATGCGTCGAGGGGTGAGGCGTTCCCGGGGCTTTCAGCCAATCGTCCATAGACTTCTGTCGTGACGACCAACCATCAGGCCGACCCCCTCATCGGGCGGCTTGTCGACGGTCGCTACCGCGTCCGCGCGCGGATCGCCCGCGGCGGGATGGCCACCGTGTACGTCGCCACCGACCTGCGCCTCGAGCGCCGCATCGCCCTGAAGGTGATGCACGCGCACCTCAGCGACGACTCGGCGTTCCAGAGCCGGTTCATCCAGGAGGCCCGCGCGGCCGCCCGTCTGGCCGACCCCCACGTCGTCAACGTCTTCGACCAGGGGCAGGACGGCGAACTCGCCTACCTCGTCATGGAGTATCTGCCGGGCATCACCCTGCGCGAACTCCTCCGCGAGCAGAAGCGCCTGACCGTCGCCCAGACGATCACGATCATGGACGCCGTCCTCGCCGGACTGTCCGCTGCGCACCGCGCCGGGATCGTCCACCGCGACGTCAAGCCGGAGAACGTGCTGCTCGCGGAAGACGGCCGCATCAAGATCGGCGACTTCGGCCTCGCCAGGGCCACCACGGCCAACACGGCGACCGGCCAGCAGCTGCTCGGGACGATCGCCTACCTCGCGCCCGAGCTCGTCACGCGCGGCACGGCCGACGCCCGCAGCGACATCTACGCGCTCGGCATCATGCTCTACGAGATGCTCGTCGGCGAGCAGCCCTACAAGGGCGAGCAGCCGATGCAGATCGCCTTCCAGCACGCCACCGAGTCGGTGCCCCGCCCCAGCGTGCGCAACCCCGCGGTCCCGGAACAGCTCGACGAGCTCGTGCTCTGGGCGACGGAGAAGTCGCCGGACGAGCGGCCCGACGACGCACAGCAGATGCTGGAGCGTCTGCGCGAGATCGAGCGCGAGATCGGCGTCGCCCCCGCGGTGACCCGGACGACCGGCTCCGCCCGCGACCAGGCGGACTCCGGCGACCTCACCAAGGTCATGCCGGGCACGATGGTGCTCCCGGAGCCGGCGACGGCGACCTCCCCGGGGATCGACAACGCCACCATCCTCCGTCGGCGGGCCTCGAAGCGTCGCGCCCGCGGCACCTTCCTGCTGTCCCTCGTGCTCCTGCTCGCGGTCCTCGCCGGCGGCGTGGGCTGGTGGTTCGGCTCCGGCCCCGGTTCGCTCATCGCGGTCCCCGATGTCGCGGGACAGACGTACGACGAGGCGGCGGCCGACCTCACCGAGGCAGGCTTCGAACCGACGCAGCGCGACGAGTTCTCCGTCGACGTCGACAAGGGCATCGTCATCGAGACCGATCCCGGCACCGGGGCCAGGGTCGACAAGGGCACCACGGTCGCCGTCGTCGTCTCCGCCGGCCCCGCCTCGCACGAGCTCGCCGCCGTCGCCGGGCAGTCGGCCGACGACGTCCGCGCGGCGCTGGAGGCGGCGAACCTGGAGATCACCGACGACGAGGAGTTCTTCACCGACGCGGCGAACGGCTCGGTGATCAACGTGCGCATCACCCCTCGGGACGGCGGAGACGCCTTCGGCTGCGAAGAGGGCTGCACGGTGCATGAGAAGGACACCGCGACCATGCAGGTCTCCCGCGGCGCCGTGCCCGACGTCACGGACATGACCGTCGCTCAGGCCACCGAGGCGCTGACCGGCAAGGGACTCAAGGTCGCCGAGGAGAGCATCTACCGCCCGAGCGACTCCATCGGCAAGGACCGCGTCATCGGATACGCGGACCGCGCCGAGGAGGGTGCCTGGCGACCGGGCGAGACCATCCAGCTCATCATCTCGCAGGGGCCGCCGCTCTTCGACGTCCCGGATGTGTCGGGCATGACGCGTAACGAGGCCACCGCCGCCCTGCGTGACGCCGGCTTCACGTGGAGCTACACGAGCAGCACCGGACTCCCCGACTCCGTCTGGGACCTCCTCGCGAACGAGAACACGAGGGTGGAGTCGTACAGCCCGTCCGAACCGCAGCGCAAGGGCACGAGCATCACGCTCACCATGGGCTTCGCCGGCTGAGACCGAGACGACGAAGGGGCCGGAACATCGTTCCGGCCCCTTCATGCATCCGCCTCGCGGATCAGCGCTTCTCGAGCTCCTCGGCCACGAGGAACGCCAGCTCCAGCGACTGCATGTGGTTCAGGCGCGGGTCGCACAGGCTCTCGTAGCGGGTCGCGAGCGCGGCCTCGTCGATCTGCTCCGACCCGCCCAGGCACTCGGTGACGTCGTCTCCCGTCAGCTCGACGTGGATGCCGCCGGGGAACGTGCCCACCGCACGGTGCGCCTCGAAGAAGCCGCGGACCTCGTCGACGACGTCGTCGAAGCGCCGCGTCTTGTAGCCGGTCGGCGTGGTGATGCCGTTGCCGTGCATGGGGTCGGTGACCCACAGCGGCTGCGCGCCGGATTCCCGGACGGCCTCCAGCAGCGGGGGCAGCGCGTCGCGGATGCGTCCGGCACCCATGCGCGTGATGAAGGTCAGGCGTCCGGGCTCGCGCTCCGGGTCGAGCTTGTCGATGAGCGCCAGCGCCGTCTCCGGCGTCGTGGTGGGACCCAGCTTCACGCCGATCGGGTTCCGGATCTTGGAGAAGTAGTCGACGTGCGCGCCGTCGAGCTCGCGCGTGCGCTCCCCGATCCACAGGAAGTGGGCCGAGGTGTTGTACGGGGTGTCCGTCCGGGAGTCGATGCGCGTCATCGGGCGCTCGTAGTCCATGAGCAGGCCCTCGTGCCCGGTGAAGAACTCGACGCGCTTGAGCTCGTCGAAGTCGGCGCCGGCGGCCTCCATGAACTTGATCGCCCGGTCGATCTCCGCGGCCATGCGCTCGTAGCGCTGGTTGGCGGGGTTCTGGGCGAAGCCCTTGTTCCAGGAGTGCACCTCGCGGAGGTCGGCGAATCCACCCTGCGTGAACGCCCGGATGAGGTTCAGCGTCGACGCCGCGGTGTGGTAGCCCTGCAGCAGACGACCGGGGTCGGCCTGACGCGAGCCCTCGGTGAAGTCGTAGCCGTTGACGATGTCGCCGCGGTACGCCGGGAGCGTGACCTCGCCGCGGGTCTCCGTGTCGCTGGAGCGCGGCTTGGCGAACTGCCCGGCCATGCGTCCCATCTTGACGACCGGCATCGAGGCGCCGTACGTGAGCACCACGGCCATCTGCAGCACCGTCTTGATGCGGTTGCGGATCTGCTCGGCGGTCGCGCCGGCGAACGTCTCGGCGCAGTCGCCGCCCTGCAGCAGGAAGGCCTGCCCCGAGGCGGCCCGGGCGAGACGGTCGCGGAGGTTGTCGACCTCACCGGCGAAGACCAGCGGCGGAAGGCTCGAGATCTGCCGGGAGACGTCGGCGACGCGGTCGGCGTCTGGCCACTGCGGCTGCTGCTTGATGGGAAGCGAGCGCCAGGCATCAAGGGCTTCGATGTGGTGCGGGAGCATGCGTCCAGCCTAGTGGGCGGCGACACCGCCGAGACGCGCCCTGGAGCCTATGTGACGCGGCTCGGGAGGCGGTCCTTGACGGTCGATGCGTAGACGTCCTCGTACTCCTGCTGACCGAGCCGCTGGAGCGCCACCATGATCTCGTCCGTGACCGAGCGGAGGATGTAGCGGTCGTTCTCCATCCCGGCGTACCGGGAGAAGTCGAGGGGCTCGCCGATGACGATCCCGACCCGCATGACGCGCGGGATCCGCCGGCCGATGGGCATGGCCGTGTCGGTGTCGACCATGATGACCGGGATCACGGGGACCTTGGCTTCGAGTGCCATCCGGGCGATGCCGGTGCGGCCGCGGTAGAGCTTGCCGTCAGGGCTGCGGGTGCCCTCCGGATAGATGCCGAGGAGGTCGCCCCCGCCGAGCACCTGGAGACCCGTGTTGAGCGATGCCTCCGAGGCCTTTCCGCCCGAGCGGTCGATGGGGAGCTGCCCGGTCGCCTTCATGAAGAAGCGGGTGGACCACCCCTTGAGGCCCCGCCCGGTGAAGTAGTCGCTCTTCGCGAGGAACGACATGGGCCGGTCGATCACGAGCGGGAGGAAGATCGAGTCCGCGAAGGAGAGATGATTGCTGGCGAGGATCGCCGCTCCGGTCGCGGGCACGTTCTTCCGCCCCACGATCCAGGGGCGGAACACGGCCTTGACCACGGGGCCGATCACGACGTACTTCATCAGCCAGTAGAACATCGAGGTGAAGTCTAGCGCCGTGTCGCGGATCGTCCCGCCGTTCCCCCTCGCGGCCTCGGGAAAGCGACTCAGTTTCATCCTGACCGCGACCCGGTGCCATGCCCTAGACTCGGACCAACGCCCGTGCCCGACCGGTACCGAAGGAGCTGCCGTGGTCCAGTTTGAAGTCCCCGCGATCGTCCCCGCCGATCCCGACGCGAACGTCGCCGACCTGCTTGCGAAGCGCGTCGAGGCGACTCCCGACCGGGCGCTGTTCTCCGTCCCGCAGGGCGACGGATGGCGCGACATCACCGCCGCCGACTTCGAGACCGCGGTGATCGCGCTCGCGAAGGGCTTCGCCGCCGCGGGCATCCAGCCCGGCGAGAAGGTGGGCTTCCTCGCCCGCACCACCTACGAGTGGAGCCTCGTCGACTTCGCCCTCTTCTACGCCGGTGCGGTGATGGTGCCGATCTACGAGACGAGCTCGCCGTCGCAGATCCAATGGATCCTCGAGGACTCCGGCGCCATCGCCCTCCTGGTCGAGTCGCCGGAGCACTTCGCCCGCGTCGACGAGGTGCGCGGCGACCTGCCGCTGCTCCGGGAGGTCTGGCAGCTGCACCTGGGCGCGATCGACACGCTCACCGCCCAGGGGGCATCGGTTTCGGACGAGGAGATCCAGCGCCGCCGGAACCTCGCCGTCGGCTCCGACATCGCCACCCTCATCTACACCTCGGGGTCCACCGGGCGGCCGAAGGGCTGCGTGCTCACCCACAGCAACTTCGTCGAGCTGTCCCGCAACTCCGCGAAGGCCCTCGACGAGGTCGTGCAGACGCCGGGGTCCTCCACCCTCCTCTTCATCACGACGGCACACGTCTTCGCCCGCTTCATCTCCATCCTCAATGTGCACGCGGGGGTGCGCACCGGTCACCAGCCGGACACGCGCCAGCTGCTCCCGGCCCTCGGCTCGTTCCAGCCGACCTTCCTCCTCGCAGTCCCCCGCGTGTTCGAGAAGGTCTACAACTCCGCCGAGCAGAAGGCCGAGGCGGGCGGCAAGGGCAAGATCTTCCGCGCCGCCGCCGACGTCGCGATCGAGCACTCCCGGCTGCTGGAGGAGGGCAAGAAGATCCCGTTCGGGACGAAGCTCAAGTTCGCGCTGTTCAACAAGCTCGTCTACTCCAAGCTCCGCGAGGCCATGGGCGGCAAGGTCGTCTACGCGGTGTCGGGCTCCGCTCCCCTGGGCGCCCGCCTCGGTCACTTCTTCCACAGCCTCGGCGTCGTGATCCTCGAGGGCTACGGTCTGACCGAGACGACCGCCCCCGCGACCGTGAACCTCGCCTCGAAGTCGAAGATCGGCACGGTCGGTCCCGCCCTTCCCGGCGTCGGGGTGCGTCTCGCCGACGACGGCGAGATCGAGGTGCGCGGCATCAACGTCTTCAAGGAGTACTGGAACAACCCGGAGGCCACCGCCGAGGCGTTCAGCGACGGCGGCTGGTTCCACACCGGCGACATCGGCAGCTTCGACGCCGACGGGTTCCTCACGATCACCGGACGCAAGAAGGAGATCATCGTCACGGCGGGCGGCAAGAACGTCGCCCCCGCGGCCCTGGAGGACCCGATCCGCGCGAACCCGATCGTCGGGCAGGTCGTCGTCGTCGGCGACCAGCGTCCGTTCATCTCGGCGCTCGTCACGCTCGACCCCGAGATGCTGCCGACGTGGCTCGCGAACAACGGTCTCGACGAGAAGATGACGCTGGCGGAGGCCTCGACCAACCCGCAGGTTCGGGCCGAGGTCCAGCGCGCGGTCGACGCAGCGAACGAGCGGGTGTCGCGTGCGGAGTCCATCCGCAAGTTCACGATCCTCGACTCGGAGTGGACGGAGGCCTCGGGCCATCTCACCCCGAAGCTGTCGATCAAGCGGAACATCATCATGAACGACTTCGCCGACGAGATCTCCGCGATCTACGACGAGCCCGTCGCCACCACCAACGTCGCGATCGGCGGCTGACGCCCTCGTCGGCCCACCCCCTTCTGACCGAACCGGCCCCTTGCGCTCGCGCGTAAGGGGCCGGTTCGTACGAGAAGGGGTGGGTCGACAGCTAGAACCAGGAGCTCTCGCGCACCTCGCGCATCGCGACCTTCCGCGTCTCCGGGTCGAGCCGGGAGAGGAAGAGCGTGCCGTCGAGGTGGTCGGTCTCGTGTTGGAGCGCCTGCGCGAGCAAGCCGTCGCCCTCGAGCACCACGGGCTGTCCGTCGAGGTCGATCCCCTCGACGCGGGCCCAGGGATGGCGCTGGGCGTCGTGCCAGAGTCCGGGAACGGAGAGGCAGCCCTCCCCCGTGGGCTCCGGCTCGCCGCGCACCTCCGTCAGCACGGGGTTGAGGACGTACCCGATCTCGCCGTCGACGTTGTAGCTGAAGGCGCGCAGCGCGACGCCGATCTGCGGGGCCGCCACGCCGGCGCGCCCCGGAAGCTCGACGGTCTCCAGGAGATCGGCGACCAGGGCGCGCACGCCGTCGTCGATCTCCTCGATGGGCGCGCACACCGTCCGCAGGACCGGGTCGCCGAAGATGCGGATCTCGCGAACCGTCATCAGGCGGCCTTCGTCCGGAGGCCCTCGACGAGGAGCGCGGCGAGTTCCCGCGCCGCCTTCCGGGTCTCGGGGAGGAGGTTCGCGAAGACGATCGTCCCGCCCGCGGCGATCTGCGGGTCGTACGGCACGCGCACGACGCTGCGGGCCCGCGACGCGAAGTGCGCCTGCAGCTCTCCGAGGCGGACGAGCGGCGTGCCCGGGGTCGACTGGTTGAGAACCACGATGGCGTCGCGCGCCTGCTGCGCATACCCGTTGGTCTCCAGCCACGTGAGCGTCTCGGAGGCCAGCCGTGCCTCATCGACGCTGAGACCGGAGACGATGACGATCTGGTCGGCGAGGTCGAGGGTGGCCGACATCACGGAGTGGACGATTCCGGTGCCGGTGTCCGTGAGCACGAGCGAGTAGTAGTGCGCGGCCACGTCGGCGACATCGCGGTAGTCGCTGTCGCTGAAGGCTTCGGCGACACGGGGATCGGCGTCCGACGCGAGCACGTCGAGGCGCGTCGCATCCCGAGCCACGATCGCGGAGATGTCGTGGTAGCCGCGCACGTCGTCCCGGATGCGGACGAGGTCGCGCACGGACTTGCCGTGCGCGGCGCGCTGCACCCGGTCGGCGAGAGTGCCCCGATCGGGGTTCGCGTCCACTGCGATGACACGGTCCTCCCGCGCGTCGGCGAGGGCCATGCCCAGGAGCGCCGTGACGGTGGTCTTGCCCACCCCGCCCTTGCGGGAGAGCACCGGCACGAAGCGGGCGCCGCCGGCGAGCGGGGCCGCGATGCGCGCGGTCAGCTCCTTGCGCTCGCGCGCACGGCGCCCGTCGCCGATGTTCAGCCGCCGACCGGACAACGTGTAGAGCAGGTGACTCCACCCGCCCTCAGGTTCGGGCTTGGCCACCCGGTGCGGGTCGAGGAGGCGATCGGTCGTGAGGAGGTCCGCGGACTCGCGAGCGGACTCCCCCAGCTCCCCCAGACGCTTCGCGGTGAGGGTCACATCCGTCCGGGGCGCCGGACGTGCGGGCACGGAGGCGGCGGGTGTGTCGTCGGCTTCGGGCATCGTGGTCTCCTTCTGCACGGGGACCTGCGGGGCCCGCGCCGGTTTCGCGGCCGGGACCTCCGCACGGTCGGCATCGGCCTTCGCGAGGAAGAGGGCGGCCGCCTTCTCTTCTGCGGCCCGCTCCGGCGCGGCAACCACGGCCGGCACCGGCTCCTCCACCACGACCGCGTCGATCACCTCGTGGATGCGCGGCGGGTCGAGGACGGGCGTCGGCGCGGAGGGGAGGGTGAGGTCGTCGACGACGAGATCGATGCCGACCTCTCCCTCCACCACGCCGTCGTCGGCGAGGTCGTCGTCCTCCTCCACCGGCAGGGTCACCCGCACCTGCGCGGTCCCGCCGAGGATACCGATGCCGGCGGTGTCGACGGACGCGGCGTCGTCGAGCACTCCCAGCGGACTGTCCTCGGGGTCGGCGTTCTTCTTCGCGGTCACGTGTCACTCCCAACCTGTGCGGGCCTCGGGATGCGCCCAGGGTGCGCGGCCTCGCCCGCACAAGATTAGTGCGCCGGTCGGATCACGACCAAAAGATCACCCGCGTCCACCTGCTGCGTCTCGGCGATGGCATGCCGCTCCACGACCCCGTCCACCGGGGCGGTGATGGCGGCCTCCATCTTCATCGCCTCGATCGACGCGACCGGCTCGCCGGCCCGCACGGTCGCGCCCACCTCGGCCTTGAGCGTGACCACGCCGGAGAACGGCGCGGCCACCTGGCCGGGCACCGACGTGTCGGCCTTCTCCACCTCGTGCGCGTCGACAGCGATCGAGCGATCGCGCACGAACACGGGCCGGAGTTGACCGTTCAGAGTCGTCATCACGGTGCGCATGCCCTTGTCGTCCGCCTCGCCGATGGCTTCGAGACCGACGTAGAGCTGTACCCCTCGGTCGATCTCGATGAGGTGCTCCTGGCCGGGGACCAGCCCGTAGAGGTAGTCGCTCGTGTCGAGCACGGACAAATCGCCGTACTGCTCGCGCCGCTCCGCGAACTCGGCCGTGGGGGCGGGGAAGAGCAGCGTGTTCAGGCGTGAACGGCGCTGCGCGCTCGTCCCGGCCAGCTCCGCCTCGTCCTGCTCCGTCAGCGCCGTGAGCCCCGTGCGCACGGAACGCCCCGCGAGCACCTTGGAGCGGAAGGGCTCCGGCCAGCCACCGGGGAGGTCGCCGAGCTCTCCGGCCATGAACCCGACCACGGAGTCCGGCACGTCGTACTTCCCGGGGTTCGCCTCGAAGTCTGCGGGGTCGGCCTTCACCGCGGCGAGGTGCAGGGCGAGATCGCCCACGACCTTCGACGACGGGGTGACCTTCGGCACGCGTCCGAGGATGCGGTCCGCGGCAGCGTACATGTCCTCGATGAGCTCGAAGTCGTCCGCGAGGCCGAGAGCCTTCGCCTGCTGCCGGAGGTTCGACAGCTGTCCGCCGGGGATCTCGTGGTGGTACACGCGCCCCGTGGGCCCCGGCAGCCCGGACTCGAACGGCGCGTACTGGCGACGCACCGCCTCCCAGTACGGTTCCAGGTCGGAGACCGCGGCGAGGGAGATCCCGCTGTCCCGCTCCGTGTGGGCGAGGGCGGCCACGAGCGACGACAGCGACGGCTGACTGGTCGTGCCGGACAGCGGGGCCGACGCGGCGTCCACCGCATCGACGCCGGCGGCGCTGGCCGCGAGGAGGGTGGCGAGCTGTCCGCCCGGAGTGTCGTGGGTGTGCAGGTGCACGGGCAGGTCGAAGCGCTCCCGGAGCGCCGAGACGAGCTTCGCGGCGGCGGCGGGACGGAGCAGTCCCGCCATGTCCTTGATCGCGAGGATGTGCGCACCCGCGGCGACGATCTGATCCGCGAGGCCCAGGTAGTAGTCGAGGGTGTAGAGCTCCTCGGCCGGATCCAGCAGATCGCCGGTGTAGCAGAGCGCGACCTCCGCGACGGCCGTCCCCGTGGCGCGGACCGCCTCGATCGCGGGGCGCATCTGCTCCACGTCGTTGAGCGCGTCGAAGATGCGGAAGATGTCGACGCCGCTCGCCGCCGCCTCCGCGACGAAGGCCTCGGTCACCGCCGTCGGGTACGGCGTGTAGCCGACCGTGTTCCGGCCGCGCAGCAGCATCTGGATCGCGACGTTCGGAAGGGCCGCGCGCAGCTTGTCGAGCCGCTCCCACGGGTCCTCGCCCAGGAAGCGGAGCGCCACGTCGTAGGTGGCGCCGCCCCAGGCCTCGACCGACAGCAGCTCCGGTGTCAGCCGGGCGAGGTACGGAGCGGCGGCGACGAGGTCCTTCGTGCGGACGCGGGTCGCGAGCAGCGACTGGTGCGCGTCGCGGAACGTCGTGTCCGTGATCGCGAGCGCGCTCTGCGCACGCAGACCGCGCGCGAACTCCTCCGGCCCGACCTCGAGCAGCCGCTGCCGGGAACCGGGCGCCGGTGCGGCGGCCAGGTCGATCGGCGGCAGTTTGGTCGCGGGGTCGATGACGCCGGGATGCGCACCGTGCGGCTTGTTCACCGTCACGTCGACGAGCCAGTTGAGGATCTTGGTCCCGCGGTCCTTCGACTCGCGGCCGCGGAGCAGCTCCGGGCGCTCGTCGATGAAGGACGTGCTGACGTCGCCCCGGATGAACGCCTCGTCGTCGAGCAGCGCCTGGAGGAAGGGGATGTTCGTGGAGACGCCGCGGATGCGGAACTCGGCGAGGGCACGGCGCGCGCGGGCGACGGCGGCCGGGAAGTCGCGTCCGCGGCACGTGAGCTTCGCCAGCATCGAGTCGAAGTGCGGGCTGATCTGAGCGCCCTGGTGCACGGTGCCGCCGTCCAGGCGGATCCCCGCGCCGCCGGGCGAGCGGTAGGTCGTGATCTTCCCGGTGTCGGGACGGAAGCCCTGCGTCGGGTCCTCCGTGGTGATGCGGCACTGCAGTGCGGCACCGCGCAGGTGCAGGTTCTCCTGCTGCAGTCCCAGCTCGGCGAGGCTCTGCCCCGCGGCGATGCGCATCTGGCTCTGCACGAGGTCGACATCGGTGACCTCCTCGGTCACCGTGTGCTCGACCTGGATGCGCGGGTTCATCTCGATGAACACGACCTCGCCGGCGCGCTCCCCCGCCGTCTCCAGGAGGAACTCGACGGTCCCCGCGTTCTCGTAGCCGATCGAGCGGGCGAACGCGACGGCGTAGCCGTGCAGGGCCTGGCGCACGTCGTCGTCGAGGTTGGGGGCGGGAGCGATCTCGACGACCTTCTGATGCCGCCGCTGCACCGAGCAGTCCCGCTCGAACAGGTGCACCGTCTCACCGGTCTTGTCCGCGAGGATCTGCACCTCGATGTGCCGGGGCCGCACGACGGCCTGCTCGAGGAACATGCGGGGGTCGCCGAAGGCGCTGCCGGCCTCCCGCATGGCCTCGGCGAGGGCAGGGCCGAGATCGCCCATCGTCTCGACGCGCCGCATGCCGCGGCCGCCTCCCCCGGCCACCGCCTTGGCGAAGAGGGGGAACCCGATCTCCTCCGCCTGGGCGACCAGGGCGTCGACGTCGTCCGAGGCCTCGGTGGACCGGAGCACGGGGACGCCCGCTTCGACGGCGTGGCGCTTCGCCTCCACCTTGTTGCCGGCCATCTCGAGGACCTTCGCCGGCGGCCCGATGAACACGATGCCGTTCGCCGCGGCCTTCTCCGCCAGCTCGGGGTTCTCCGAGAGGAAGCCGTAACCGGGGTAGATGGCGTCGGCGCCGGCCTCGGTCGCGACGCGGATGATCTCGTCGACATCGAGGTAGGCGCGGACCGGATGGCCGCGCTCGCCGATCTCGTAGGCCTCGTCGGCCTTGAGCCTGTGGACCGAGCCGCGGTCCTCGTGCGGGAAGACGGCGACGGTGCGCGCCCCCACCTCCACGGCCGCTCGGAATGCCCGGATCGCGATCTCGCCACGATTCGCCACAAGGATCTTCTGGAACATGCACACCTCTGAGAGCTCGATGCACGGCCGAAGCACGCACATGGGGCGGGGCTGAGTGTTCCCCCAGCCTAGGGGAAGGTAACGTGGAGTCCGTGCACGTACTCAGCGTCAGCTCTCTCAAGGGAGGCGTCGGCAAGACGACCGTGACACTCGGGCTGGCCTCCGCGGCTTTCGCCCGGGGTGTCCGGACGCTCGTCGTCGACCTCGACCCGCAGTCCGACGTCTCCACCGGGATGGACATCCAGGTCGCGGGACGACTCAACATCGCCGATGTGCTGGCGAACCCGAAGGAGAAGACCGTCCGTCAGGCGATCACCTCCAGCGGCTGGGCCAAGGTCCACCCCGGCACGATCGACGTGCTGATCGGCAGTCCGTCCGCCATCAACTTCGACGGCCCGCACCCGAGCGTCCGCGACGTGTGGAAGCTCGAGGAGGCCCTCGCGGCAGTTGAGGCCGACTACGACCTCGTGCTCATCGACTGCGCCCCGTCGCTGAACGCCCTGACGCGAACGGCGTGGGCCGCCAGCGACCGCGTCATGGTCGTCACCGAGCCCGGCCTCTTCTCCGTGGCCGCGGCGGACCGTGCGCTCCGCGCGATCGAGGAGATCCGCCGGGGCCTCTCCCCGCGCCTCCAGCCGCTGGGCATCGTGGTCAACCGCGTCCGTCCGCAGTCGATCGAGCACCAGTTCCGCATCAAGGAGCTGCGGGACATGTTCGGTCCCCTCGTGCTCTCACCCCAGCTGCCCGAACGCACCTCGCTCCAGCAGGCCCAGGGCGCCGCGAAGCCTCTGCACATCTGGCCCGGCGACTCCGCACAGGAGCTCGCCGCCGACTTCGACCAGCTCCTCGACCGCATCATCCGCACGGGCCGCGTCCCGGTGCCGGAGAACGGACCGCAGAGCTGACCCCGCGGAACGACGAAACGGCCATCCTCTTCGAGGGTGGCCGTTCTTCGTGAAGCGGGAGGGGACGCGTCAGGCGGTGCGCTTGGCGCGACGGGCCGACAGCTCGTCGACGGGGTCCGGTGCGGTCGGATCGAACGCGACGAGCGTCGACTCCACCTCGCGGAGGACCTTGCCCACCGCGATGCCGAACACGCCCTGGCCGCGGCTGACCAGGTCGATCACCTCGTCGTTCGACGTGCAGAGGTAGACGGAAGCGCCGTCGCTCATGAGGGTCGTGCCGGCGAGGTCGCGGATACCCGCACGGCGGAGCTCGTCCACCGCGGTGCGGATCTGCTGCAGGGAGATACCGGTGTCGAGCAGGCTCTTGACGAGCTTGAGCACGAGGATGTCGCGGAAGCCGTAGAGGCGCTGCGATCCGGAACCGTTCGCACCGCGCACGGTGGGCTCCACGAGCTCGGTGCGGGCCCAGTAGTCCAGCTGACGGTAGGTGATGCCGGCGGCACGGGCCGCCACGGCGCCGCGGTAGCCGACCTCGTCGTCCATCGCGGGCAGACCGTCCGTGAAGAGGAGTTCGGTCACGAACCGCGGGTCGCCTGCGAGCTCATCCGCATTCATCTGAAATCCTCCCTGGAACGGTTATCTCCACGGTAGAGCAGGGTCCCGGCACCGGCAACGACATCCGTGCGACGCCGAAGGTGTGTCGCAATCACTTCGTTACGAAAGGATCCGGGTGAGCGCGTCCTTCACGAAGAGCGTCCGCACGTCGTCGATCCGCGTGGCCAGCTCCGGGGCCAATTCGTTGGCGCGAGCACGGGACGCCGCGTCCGTGCGACGCAGCAGCGTGGAGAGCGCCGACTCGATGAGCGACACCTCGCGCTCGGCGCCCTGCCGCAGGGAGCGCAGGTGCCGAGGCTCGATGCCATGCCGATCGAGGGCGACGAGCCCGCGGAGCAGCGCGACGGTGGATTCCGGGTACGTCTCCTGGGCGGTGATGACACCCGTGCTGATCGCGTCGTTGAGCAGCTGTGGTCCCGCGCCCGCCGCGGCGAGCAGTTCCTCGCGGCGGTAGCGACGCGGCGCGGGGGCGATGGAGGGCGGCGGCGCGAGCGCGGCGGTCTCGCCGGACGCCTCCGCCTCATCGAGCTGCTCGCGGATCACGCTGAGCGGAAGGTAGTGATCCCGCTGCAGCGTGAGGCCCAAACGCAGCCGCTCGATGTCGGACGCGGAGAACTTGCGGTAGCCGGATTCGGTGCGGGAGGGGCGGACGATGCCCTGCACCTCGAGGAACCGCAGCTTGCTGGAGGTCAGGTCGGGGAACTCCGGGGTGAGGCGGGCGAGCACCTGACCGATACTCAGCAGGCCCGCGGACGCCGAGCGTTCGCGGGCGGGAGTCGCCGCCATCAGGCGTTCGCCGCGCGGTCGAGCGGAGAAGCGAAGAAGTTCAGACGGAACTTGCCGACGCGCAGCTCGGAGCCGTCCGCGAGGGCGCTGCGATCGACGCGCTCCCCGTTCACGTAGGTGCCGTTGAGGGAGCGCTGGTCGATGATCTCGAACGTCGTCCCGGTGCGGGTGATCTCCGCGTGACGACGGGACACCGTGACGTCGTCGAAGAAGATGTCGGCCTCCGGGTGACGACCGACGGTGGTGACGTCGGTGTCGAGGAGGTATCGGGCGCCGGCGAGGGCGCCGGAGCGGACGAGCAGCAGGGCGGAGCCCGAGGGCAGCGCCGCGATGGCCGACTGCTCGACATCGGTCAACTCCACGCCGAACGGCACGAACGACAGATCGGAATCGTGTCCGAACGTCTGCGTCACATCGTGTCTCGGCTCGCCGGAGCGATGGATGGCGGCTTCACCGGCCGGTCGGCTGTCGCTGTCTGTCACTGTGCCCTCCTGGTCGTCCAGACTATCCGATCCGAAGGGGTGCGCGGGAGGCCGCTTTCGCACTCAGCGGTCCCATACCGGGGATTCATAGGCTGGACTCGTGAAGACCACAGCCCTGCGCCGCACGGCGGCCCCGATCGCCCTCGCGGCCACCCTCCTCGCCGCGTTCCTCGTCCTCTTCTCCCCGCTGTCGGCCTCGGCCCACGACGCCCTCGTGTCGTCGTCGCCCGCGGCGGACAGCAGCGTGGAGACCCTGCCGTCGGAGCTGACCCTGACGTTCAGCGCCAAGCTCATCGACGGGGAGGGTGCGACGGAGGTCGTCGTCACCGACCCGGAGGGCGAGTCCGTGACCGACGGCGCCCCGACGGTCGACGGCGCGATCGTGACCCAGCCCCTGACCGGTTCGGGACCCGCCGGCGAGTACCACGTCGTGTGGAAGGTCGTCTCGAGCGACGGTCACCCGACCTCTGAAGAGTTCTCCTTCACCGTCACCGTCGGCGACGAGGGCGCCGCGACGGACGAGCCCACCACCGCTCCCCCGACGGCGGCACCGACGACGGAGCAGACCGCCACCCCCGAGGCGACCGCGACGACGCCGGACGCCGGAGAAGACGCCGGAGCCGCTCCGGCATGGATCTGGGTGCTCGTGATCCTCGGCGCGCTCGCGGTGCTCGCCCTCGTCCTCTGGCTCACCCTGCGCGGTCGTCGGCGCCCCGCTCGGACCGATTCCGACGCCCCCTCGGAGCGATAGGCTTAAGGCATGCCACATTACGACGTCGTCATCCTTGGTGCAGGTCCTGGCGGATACGTCGCTGCGGTTCGCAGCGCACAGCTCGGCCTGTCCACCGCGATCATCGAGGAGAAGTACTGGGGTGGTGTCTGCCTCAACGTCGGCTGCATCCCTTCCAAGGCGCTCCTGAAGAACGCGGAGATCGCGCACACCCTGAACCACAAGGCCGACTTCTTCGGGATCTCCGGAGAGTTCACGATCGACTACGGCAAGGCGTTCGACCGCAGCCGCGTCGTCGCGGACGGCCGGGTCAAGGGCATCCACTTCCTCATGAAGAAGAACAAGGTGACCGAGTACGACGGCCGCGGCACCTTCACCGGCCCCAAGGCCATCTCCGTCGCGAAGGCGGACGGCTCCACCGAAGAGGTCACGTTCGACAACGTGATCATCGCGACCGGCTCCAAGGTGCGCCTGCTCCCGGGAGTGCAGCTCAGCGACAACGTCGTGACCTACGAGGAGCAGATCCTCTCCCGTGAGCTGCCGAAGTCCATCGTGATCGTCGGCGCCGGCGCCATCGGCATGGAGTTCGCCTACGTGATGACGAACTACGGCGTGAAGGTCACGATCATCGAGTTCCTCGACCGCGCCCTCCCCAACGAGGACGCCGACGTGTCGAAGGAGATCACCAAGCAGTACAAGAACTACGGCGTCGACATCCTCACCTCCACCAAGGTCGAGTCGGTCGTCGACAACGGCTCCTCCGTGACCGTCTCGTACACGGGCAAGGACGGCCAGCAGGCGTCGATCGAGGCCGACAAGGTGCTCATGTCGGTCGGGTTCGCCCCGAACGTCGAGGGCTTCGGACTCGACAAGACGGGTGTGAAGCTCACGGAGCGCGGCGCGATCGACATCGACGACCACATGCGCACGAACGTCGAGGGCATCTATGCCATCGGCGACGTCACCGCCAAGCTGCAGCTCGCCCACGTCGCCGAGGCGCAGGGCGTCGTCGCGGCCGAGACCATCGGCGGCGCCGAGACCATGACGCTGGGCGACTACCGCATGATGCCGCGGGCGACGTTCTGCTCGCCGCAGGTGGCCTCGTTCGGACTCACCGAGCAGCAGGCCAAGGACGAGGGGCGCGAGATCAAGGTCGCGACCTTCCCGTTCATGGCCAACGGCAAGGCGCACGGCCTCGGCGAGCCGGTCGGCTTCGTCAAGCTCATCGCCGACGCCGAGCACCTGGAGCTCATCGGCGCGCACATGATCGGCCCCGACGTGTCGGAACTGCTGCCCGAGCTGACCCTTGCGCAGAAGTGGGACCTCACGGCTCTCGAGCTGGCCCGCAACGTGCACACGCACCCGACACTGTCGGAGGCGCTGCAGGAGGGCTTCCACGGCCTCGCCGGCCACATGATCAACTTCTGATCCGACGCCTCGAGAAGGCCCGGTCCGCGCATCGCGGATCGGGCCTTCTCGCGTCACAGACCGCGCATGGTGATGAGGCCGGTCGTCCACCCGCGCAGCGTCGAGGAGCCGAGCACGCCGACCAGACCCTCCCGCGCGGCGACGACCGGCGCGGTCGCCGGAGCACCCATCGCCATGAAGAACGCGGAACGACGATGCGCCTTCCGCGTGGTCCGCTGGACCTCCCGGGCGAAGCCGTCCAGGACCGGGACGGCGGCCCGGTCGGTCCGGCGCAACGCGGCCGCCAGCCGGAGCGCATCCGCCCAGCCGAGGTTCATGCCCTGACCACCGATGGGGCTCACCTCGTGCGCGGCGTCCCCAAGCAGGACGATCCGTCCGCGGTGCAGCCGCCGAGCCGCGTGCTGAGCGGCGCGGAACGACGACACCGCCGCCGCGGGGTCCACGTCGAGGAGGTGCCCCGTCCGGCGCCCGACGATGTCCGCCAGCTCGGCGGCGGACGCCACCGTCCGGCCGCCGTCTTCGCGCACCACCCAGCGGCGCCGTCCACCCGGCAGCGGGAAGGACTCGACGAGGCCGTCCGGCTCGAAGTACAGCACGGCGCGATCGTCGGTCTGCGGATCGTCGACGTCGAGCATCGCGTAGCCGGCACTCCCCGACCGCCGACCCCAGCCGGCGCCGAACGCCGCCCGCAGAGGACTCCGCACACCGTCGGCGACCACCACGACCGATGCCGTCTCCTCGACGGGCCCGTGCTCACCGTCGATCCCGACCCGGACGAGCGGACCGTCGTTATGGACGGACCGGACGGCGGAGCCGAACTGCAGCGCATCGGGTCGCAGCGTCCGCAGGCGGTCGCGCAGCAGCTCCTCGGTGCGGGGCTGCGCGAGCGTGAGGATGGGACGCTCGGGAGGGAAGGTCAGGGCGGCGAGCCGTCGCCCGCGGCTGCGGATCTCGCCGCTCGACAGGCGGAGCGCCGCGGAGCGGACGTCGGCGCCCACTCCGGCGGCGTCGAGGGCATCGAGCCCCGGACGATGGATCCCGATCGCCCGCGTCTGCAGGCCCGGCTCGGCGCGACGCTCGCATACGCGCACCCGACGACCGTCCTGCGCGACGAGACAGGCGAGGAGCAGCCCGACCGGACCGCCCCCGACCACGAGGACGTCATGGTCGACCATCCGCGCCCTCCCAGCGCAGCTCCAGACGAGCGGGCAGGTGCGAGCGCACCTCCCAGCCCGGCGGGGCGACGTCCGCGAGCTCCTGCGGAGTGTACGAGCGGCGGATGCTCAAAAGACCGTCGACCCGGATGAAGGACCCGGCGAGGAGGTTCCGCGCGAACGGCCAGGTTCCTACCGCGAACGCCCCGTAGGCCAGGCGGCTGCGGGCGATGTCGTGGTGGGAGATGAGTCCTCGGTCACCCACCAGCGCACGGGAGTCGTCGAGCACCGCGTGCAGTGCTGCGGCGTCGAGGTGGTGGAGGACGTGGTTGGAGAGCACGACGTCATAGGTGTCGCCCGCCGCCACGAGGTCGCCGGAGAGCGCATGGCGATAGTGGATGCCTGCGCCGTCGTCGTGCGCCGAGGCCCAGCGGATCGCACGCTCGTCGGCGTCCAGAGCGGTGATGTCGGCGCGGAGGCCGTCGCGTCGCAGTCTCCGGCCGAGGTCGCGGCACAGGTCTCCCCCACCGGCACCGATGTCGAGGATGCGCAGCGGACGCCCGGCCACCGCCCGCGGGCGGATGTCCCGCCGATACAGCCGACCGGGGCGGGAGACGACCGCGTTCACGGCGCTGAAGCGCCGGTACGTGCGACCGAGTGCCTCCTCGTCGGCGGCGGGGTCGTCCATGAGCTCGACGAGGTCGACGGCGCGCGCCGACAGATCCACGCTCACGGTGCGGGTGCGACGACGGTCAGCAGCGCGCTCTCGGCGGTGAGCCCCGGGCCGAAGGCCATCGCCGCCACGCGGTCGCCGGGTTCCGCATCCTCCTGCTCGAGGATGCGCTTCAGTACGAACAGCACGGTCGCACTCGACATGTTCCCGTACTCCCGGAGCGTCTCCCGCGCCGGTCGCAACTGCCCGTCACTCAGCGCCATCCGCTCCTGCACGCGGTCGAGGATGCTCCGTCCGCCGGGATGGATCGCCCAGTGGCGCACCCGGTCGCCCACCCGCCCCGCGGCGAAGGCCTCCGCCAGGCCGTCCTCCCGCCCGTAGAGCGGGGCGAGCGCTCCGATGATCGACTCCCCGATGATCTGCGGGACGGCGGTGGAGAGGATCATCTCGAAGCCGGAGTCGCCGATCGTCCAGGCCATGTCGTCCACGCCCTCCGGCACGATCGCCGTGTGGAAGCCGTCGAGCCGGAGCGCGGGGACGGTCGTGGGAAGGTCCCGTGCCGTCACGATCCCGGCTGCCGCCCCGTCGGCGAACAGGGAGGAGGCGACGATGGTGTCCGGGTCCTCGGAGGATCGCAGGTGCAGGGTGCACAGTTCGACGCTGACGACGAGGACGACAGCGTTCTTGTCGGCCGCGCAGAACTGGCCGGCGGCGCGGAGGGCCGGCATCGAGGCGTAGCACCCCATGAAGCCGAAGTGATAGCGCTGGACGGCGTCGGACAAGCCGAGCCCGCGCACGATCTCGTACTCGGGGCCCGGGGCGTGGAAGCCCGTGCAGGAGACCGTGATGACGTGCGTCACGTCCGCCGGGCTCAGGTCGGGGTCCGCCTCGAGGGCGCGGCGCGCGACCTCGACGAAGAGACGGGAGGCCTCGCGCGTGTAGACGTCGTTGCGTGCCCTCGTACCCGGCGCCAGCAGCTGCCCGGAGACGCGATCGTAGAACAACGGGTCGTCCGGGGAGGCGTCGTCGGCCAGCTCCGCGATCACGGTGTGCCGCGTGTCGATGCCGGAGACGTTGAACGACGTCGCCACGATGCGCTGCGCCAGCCGTCCCAGGCCGGGCTGGGCGGCGAAGACGTCGCGCACCTGCTCCTGCACGAGGACGGTCTCGGGGACGATCGTCTGCAGCGATCGGAGCACGGGCGGTCGACTCATGTGGTCACTCAACCACCCTGCAACCGCACGCGGAAAGGGGTTGCATCCGAGGAGTCGGCGGCCTAGAAGCCGAGAGCCCGGGCGAGCTTCGAATCGGAGCCCGCCTCACGGCCGCCGGCGGCGTGCACCGCACGCTCGACCGCCGCGAAGAACGCCGCACGACCGGCGTCGTCGGAGGGGCCTGCGGGGCCGAGCTCGACCTCCCACTCCCGCCAGGTTCGGCGAGTCCCGCTGCGCAGGTCGGTCGCGCGCACGTGGTCGTCCACGAACTCCGCCACGACGCCGTCCGGTCCGGTGAGGAGGTAGGCCGTTCGGTCGTTCTCGATGCGTGCGAGAGGCTCCAGCGGCGCAGTGGTCCAGGCGGCGATCGCTGCGCGCACCGCCGTCGGGACCTCCTCGCCGCCGAGGGGCCAGCCCTGCTCGACCCGGCCGTCGCCCTGCCGCGGGCCCTTGATGTGCCAGCCCTCGTCCGGTCCCCCGGAACGACGGCGCACCGCGACGCCGGCACGGGCCAGCGTTCCGTCCGCGGTGTCCAGGTAGCAGGCGTCGAGAGCGCGATGCTCACCGGGCGAGACCGCATCGACGCCGGGGATCGCCGTCCAGTCGGGCAGGGGCGTCCCGTCGTCGACGTCGTACTTGCGCTCGACCTCGACGGTGCGAGAGGGCTCAGTCATCCTCGAGCGTGAGGTCTTCGAGGGCTTCCTCGAACCAGTAGTCGATCTCGGTGGGGCCGTCGCCCTCTCCCGTGTTCTGCGGCTCGCCGCGGCGGTTGTAGACCACCTGCGTCTCGCTGTAGGGGACGATCAGCTTGTCGTCCGCTTCGTCGTCGAGGGGGATGATCTGCCCGTCCAGCGGGCCGCCGTGAAGTCGCGCGAGTGCCATGTGCCCAGGGTAGCGCCGCCCTCCCCCTTTCGGGGCGACCTGCGCGGTCAGCCGCCGAGGACGCCGAGGACGGCCCCCGCGATCATCCACGGCCCGAAGGCGATGCGGGTCCTCCGATCGGCCCGGCCCGCGGCGAGGAGCACGAGCGCGTAGACCGCTCCGAGCACGAAGGCGGACACCGCGCCGAGGAGGAAGGCCCCCCAGCCGTGCCAGGCGAGGACGAGCCCGATCACCAGGGCGAGCTTCACATCGCCTCCGCCCATGCCCGCCCGGCTGAGCAGCCGCAGGGCCGCATAGAAGCCGCCGAGCACGAGAGCTCCGAGCAGGCCCCGCCCCAGAGCGGCGGCGTCGGCGGTGACGACGGCGTCGGCGACCGCCGCCAGGAGCAGCAGGAACAGGGTCGGCAGCACGATGCGGTTCGGGAGCCGGTGCGTGCGCGCATCGATCACGGTCAGCAGGATGCCGATCGCGAGGAGGCCGCCGTGCACGAGGCCGAGGAGGGCGAGACGGATGTCCATCCCGGCAGGGTAGGGAGATCCGGGACGGCGCGGAGCGCCCTGTGGACAACCCGGAGGGCGATGTCGGATGTACGAACTAGCGTCAGTCGCGTCACTTGCTTTATTCGTACATATCTTCGAGGATGGACACATGGGGATCGGGCTCGATGCGATGACCGCGCTCTCTCCGACCAGCGACACCCGCGCCGGAGAGGTCCTGCGACTGCGCCGCGAGATCAGCCGGATGCAGCGGCGGCGCAGCGAGCACACCCTCCTCCCCCTCGATCCCGCCTTCGCCGCGCTGCTGCCGGACGAGGGACTGCAGACGGGCACCTCGTACACCGTCTCCCCCTCGCCCGCCCTCGTGCTCGCCCTGCTCAGCGCCTCCTCCGGCCGCGGGCACTGGTGCGCGGTGATCGGCATGCCCACCCTGGGGGTCGAGGCCGCCGCCGCCTACGGCATCGATCTGAGCCGCCTGATCCTCGTCCCCGACCCGGGGGACCGCTGGCTCGCCGTCGCATCCGCGCTGGCCGAGGTGGTGCCCCTGGTCGTCGTGCAGCCCACGACGAGGGCACGCGACGCCGATGTGTCCCGACTCAGCGCCCGTCTGCGCGACCGCGGGTCCACGCTGCTCGTGGCGGAGGAACCGGGTGCGGGGCGCTGGGCGCAGAGCGAGGGGACCATCCGGCTCCACGACCCGGACTGGCATGGGCTCGGCGAGGGGTGGGGGCTGCTCTCGGACTGCACGGTGACGGTCACGGCGCGGACCAGGCACAGCCCTCGCGCCTCGAGCGTGCGCGTCCGACTGCCCGGCGGACACGGAGCCGTGGAGACCGCGGCCGCGGAGCTGACCGCTCTGCCACCGCTCGTTCCCTCTGCGACGGGCAGCGCCGTGGCGACAGACGATGCTGTGGCCGGGTCGTCCGACCTCCTCTTCTGGGCGGAGGCAGGATGAACGCCCCGCTCCGCGTCCTCGTGCTCTGGTTCCCCGATTGGCCGCTGCGAGCGGTGCTGGGCGGAGGCCCGCATCCGCCGACGGCCCTGGTGCAGGCGAACACGGTCGTCGCCTGCACCGCATCGGCCCGCGCACACGGCGTCCGCATCGGCCAGCGCCGCCGCGTCGCCCAGGGCCTCCTCTCCTCCTTGCAGGTCCTCCCCCACGACGCCGAGAAGGACGAGCGCGCCTTCGTTCCCGTGCTGCAGCTCATCGAGAAGCACGCCCCGGGCGTGACGCTGCTGCGCCCCGGCCTCGCGATCCTGCGCGCCCGCGGCATCGCCCGCTATCACGGCGGGGAGACCGAGGCGGCGACAGCCCTGTCCGCGGTCCTCGCCGCTGCCGGCTTCCCCGAAGTGCGTGTCGGCGTCGCCGACGGACCCTTCACCGCCGAGATCGCGGCCCGAGGAACGGCGTCCTGCACGGTCGTGCCCCCGGGCGGCTCCCGGGAGTTCCTGGCCCCCTACCCCGTGCAGGTGCTCCGCGACGAGCAGATCAGCGATCTCCTCCTCCGCCTCGGCGTGCGCACTCTCGGCGAGTTCACCGCGCTCGCCCCTCTCGACGTCCGCGACCGCTTCGGCGAGCATGGTGCCCGCCTGCAGGCCCTCGCCGCCGGCGCCGACTCCCGGCCCCTGGCTCCCCGGCCGCCCGACCCCGAACTGGCCAGGACCATCGAGTTCGAGTCCCCTCTCGGGGGCACCGACCAGGTGGCCTTCGCCGTGCGGCAGACCGCCGATGCCGTGATGCTCGCTCTGGCGGACGCGTCGCTCGTGTGCACCGAGGTGCGGATCGACCTGACCGACGACGACGGCGCCGTCCACTCCCGCACCTGGCTGCACCCGACGAGCTTCGACGCCGCCGACCTCGTGGACCGCGTGCGCTGGCAGCTGGAGGCGCTGGCCGCCCTGACCGCGAGCGCGCCCGTCGACGAGGCGAGGGCGTTCGGGGGCATCGTGGCCGCCCGCCTCCTCCCCGTCGCGGTGGATGATGCGGCCCACCACCAACCGGGGCTCTTCGGCTCGGGTACCGATGAGCGACTGCATCACGCGGTCTCCCGGGTGCAGACCATGCTGGGGCATCAGGGCGTGGTCACCGCCGCCCTCTCCGGAGGGCGCTGGCTCGCCGATCGTCAGGTGCTCACGCCGTGGGGCGAGCGCCCGGTCCCGCCTCGTGATCCACGGTCCCCCTGGCCGGGGAGCCTCCCCGACCCTCTCCCCTCCGAGGTGTTCCGCCCACCGCGCCCCATCGGCGTCGTCGCCGCGGACGGGAGCACGATCGACGTCGACGATCGCGGCGCCCTCACGCATGACCCCGCTCGCATCGACGGGGCGACCGTGCAGGCCTGGGCCGGGCCGTGGCCCGTGCACGAACGGCGGTGGAGCACGGGCGGCGGCAAACGAGGCCACCGGCTCCAGATCGTCGACGACCGCGACCGCGCCTGGCTGGTCTTCCTGGCCGGCGAGCGCTGGTGGGCCGAGGGGAGGTACCGCTGATGGGCTGGCACAATCCGCCGTTGACCTGGGATCAGCTCGAGCGCACCCTCAGCGGAGAGCCCACGCCCGAAGCGACCTCCGCACCGCGGGGACTCCGCCCGGATCCCGGACCGGTGAGTCGTCCGCGGAAGCTCGTCCCCCCGACCCTCCCGGAGCGCCCGGAAGAGGCGGTGCCCTATGCCGAGCTGCACGCGCACTCGTCCTACTCCTTCCTCGACGGGGCGTCCTCCCCCGAGGATCTGCTCGCGGAGGCCGAG
Organism: Microbacterium sp. NPDC057658; assembly: GCF_042799975.1. Classification (NCBI taxonomy): domain Bacteria; kingdom Bacillati; phylum Actinomycetota; class Actinomycetes; order Micrococcales; family Microbacteriaceae; genus Microbacterium; species Microbacterium sp. NPDC057658. Next base: position 2,693,827 of record NZ_JBHVHT010000001.1, read on the forward strand.
CGTCTCGGCCTGAGCGCGCTCGCGCTCACCGACCACGACGGGTTCTACGGCGCCGCGCGCTTCGCCGAGCTGGCGGAGCTCATGGAGCTGCGGCTGCAGACCGTCTACGGCGCCGAGCTCTCCCTCGATCTGCCCTCCGCTCCGCAGGGGGCCGCCGACCCGCCGGGCACGCATCTGCTCGTGCTCGCCCGGGGCCTCGAGGGGTACCACCGCCTGTCGGGGGCGATCACCGCGGCCCAGCTCCGCGGCGGAGAGAAGGGACGCCCGGTCTACGACCTCGACGAGCTCGCGGCGACCGCCGACGGACACTGGACGATCCTCACCGGCTGCCGCAAGGGGGCGGTACGGCAGGGGCTGGAGGCCGGGGACGCCGCCGCGCCGCTGCGCCACCTCGTCGACCTCTTCGGACGCGACAACATCGCCGTCGAGCTCTTCGACCACGGCGATCCGCTGGACACCCGGCGCAACGACGACCTGGCCGACCTCGCCCGCCGGATGCGGCTGCCCGTCGTGGCGACCAACAACGTGCACTACGCCCGCCCGGATCAGGCCCCTCTCGCCGAGGCGGTGGCCGCGGTCCGCGCGGTCCGGAGCATGGACGAGCTCGACGGCTGGCTCCCGGCCCATGGCGGCGCGCACCTGCGCAGCGGCGCGGAGATGACGGCGCGCTTCCGGCGGTACCCCGGTGCGATCTCGCACGGCCTGGAGCTGGCCGCGGCCTCGGCCTTCCCGCTCCGGATGGCGCGCCCGGCCCTCCCCCGCCAGGACGTGCCGACGGGACACACCCCGATGAGCTGGTTGCGGCACCTGGTCTGGGAGGCGGTCCCGTCGAAGTATCCGCGGCTGGACGAGGACGGCCGTCGGCGCATCGCCCGCGAGCTCGACGTGATCGAGGAGAAGGACTTCCCCGGATACTTCCTCATCGTGCACGGCATCGTGGCGGAAGCCCGGCGACGCGGCATCCTCTGCCAGGGCCGGGGTTCCGCGGCGGCGAGCGCGGTCTGCTACCTGCTGGGCATCACCGCAGTCGATCCGATCCTCTACCGTCTCCCCTTCGAGCGCTTCCTCGCCACCACCCGCACGGAGGAGCCGGACATCGACGTGGACTTCGACTCACGGCGCCGAGAGGAGATCATCCAGTGGGTCTATCGGGAGTACGGCAGGGAGCGGGCGGCCCAGGTGGCGAACGTCATCCAGTACCGTCCGAAGAACGCGGTCCGCGACATGGCCAGAGCCCTGGGGCACTCCCCGGGGCAGCAGGACTCCTGGTCGCGGCAGGTGGACGGCTGGGGATCGGGACTCGAACCCGTCGAGGGCCACGACATCCCCGAGACCGTGCTCGACTACGCAGCCGAGCTGCTGAAGGCTCCGCGGCACCTGGGGATCCACTCGGGCGGCATGGTCCTCACGGCCCGGCCGGTCGGCGAGGTGGTGCCGGTCGAGCACGCCCGCATGGAGGACCGCACCGTCATCCAGTGGGACAAGGACGACGCCGCCTTCATGGGGCTGGTGAAGTTCGACCTCCTCGGCCTGGGCATGCTCGCGGCGCTGCAGCACTGCTTCGACCTGGTCCGGGAGGCGACGGGCGAGGAGTGGACGCTGGAGACCCTGCCGAAGGAGGAGGCCGGCGTCTATGACATGCTCTGCCGGGCCGATTCGATCGGCGTCTTCCAGGTGGAGTCCCGCGCGCAGATCGGGTTGCTCCCCCGGCTGCAGCCGCGGCGCTTCTACGACCTCGCCATCCAGATCGCCCTCATCCGCCCCGGACCCATCCAGGGCGGCGCCGTGCACCCGTTCGTCCGTCGGAAGATGGCGAAGGACAAGGTGGACGAGGCCAACCGGGAACGGGAGGCCAGGGGCGAGCCCCCGGAGGAGTTCCCCATCCCCTACCCGCACAGCGACCTGGAGGACATCCTCGAGCGGACACTCGGCATCCCCATCTTCCAGGAGCAGCTCATCCAGATGGCCACGGCCGTCGGCGACTGCACGGCCGACGAGGCCGACCTGCTGCGCCGGGCGATGGGGTCGAAGCGGGGTCTGGAGAAGATCGAGAAGGTCAGGGACAAGCTGTACGCCGGGATGACCCGCCGCGGGCTCGTCGACGAGGCCGCCGACCGGATCTACGCGCAGATCCAGGCGTTCTCGAACTTCGGCTTCGCGGAGTCCCATTCGCTGTCCTTCGCCCTGCTCGTCTACGCGAGCTCATGGTTGAAGCTGCACTATCCGGCCGCGTTCCTCGCGGGCCTGCTGCGGTCGCAGCCGATGGGCTTCTACTCCCCCGCGACCCTCACGGCGGATGCCCGTCGACACGGGGTGGAGGTCCGGCGCCCGGATCTCCACCTCTCCGGCGCCACCGAGACCCTCGAACCCCTCACGCCCGACGTCGCAGGGACGACCGGGAGGGACGACTGCCTGGCCGACCCGCAGCCGCCCGTGCATCGGTTCGACCGGAGCGCACCGGACGAGTCCGCGGCGCACCGGCGGGACGGACGGTACGCGGTGCGCCTGGGGCTCAGCGGCATCCGCGGGATCGGAGTGCCGATGGCAGAGCGCATCGTCGCCGAGCGGGAAGCGCACGGCCCTTACCGCGATCTGCACGACCTCGTGCGCCGGACCGACGCCACGGCCGCGCAATTGGAGGCCCTCGCCACCGCCGGAGCCTTCGCGTGCCTCGGGTTGGAGCGCCGGGAGGCCATCTGGCTCGCCGGGGCTGCCGCGGAAGACCGCGCCCGATTCCTCCCGGGGACCACGGTGGCGGTGCAGCCGCCGCTGTTCGCCGACCAGACCAGCTACGAGCGCCTCTCGGCCGATCTCTGGGCCACGGGCATCTCGACCGACGACCACCCGATGACGCACTTCCGCGACGACCTCCGGGCTCGCGGTGTCCTGACGGCCGCAGACCTGCAGCGCCACGAGACCGGACGACGCGTCGAGGTGGCCGGTCTCGTCACCCATCGACAGCGCCCCGCCACGGCCGCCGGCGTCACCTTCGTCAACCTCGAGGACGAGAGCGGGTTGGTGAACGTGATCTGCTCGACGGGGGTCTGGGGCCGGTTCGGTCGCATCGCCCGGGAGTCCCCGGCGCTCATCATCCGCGGCATCCTCGAGCGCTCCCCGGAGGGGGTCGTCAATGTGCTCGCCGACGCCTTCGAAGACCTCCGCACGGGGGTCATGCACCGCTCGCGGGACTTCCGATGACTCCGGTGCGGGAGGGGCCCCGGCCCCCGGCGGTCACCAGAAGCGTTCGGGCTCCTCCGGCGGGGGACGGTCCGATCCACCCCAGCGATCCGCCTCGGCCTTGGCCGCGTTGACCGCCGCATCCGCGCCGCGCAGAGCAATGCCCGCGCCGCTGGCCGACGGCCCGATGGGGTCGATGAGCAGCGACGTCCGCGGAGCGACGCCCACCGCCACCGTGCAGTCGAGGACACGGCCGATCCAGTGCGTCACCTCGGCTCGGGGCTCCTCGGCGCGGCGGTAGCGGATACCCGTGTCCAGGTCGAGCAGCGAGAGGACGACGGGCTCCTGCGTCTGGGGGTCGACGAGTTCGGAGACCTCGACCCGGTGCCCGACCGGGAGTGCGACCTGACCGGCGAAGACGAGCATCCTGTCCATGCCCCCACCCTACGGAACGGTCCGTATCGGCGACAGGGCCGGGAGCCGCGCAGAATTTTCGAAGAAACTTTTGTCCCCCAAATGGCGGACAAGAGGATTAAGGGATATTCTGCTCTTCGTAGCGGGGGCTACCGGCTGAATCTCTGGGGGATCGGCCGTAGAGACAGCGAGACTTCGCCGCCTCCCCAACCGTCCGGGTAGGACGGTGAGCCCTCTCGGCAGCACCGGGTTGGGGCGGTCCCGTCGAGAGGGCATACCCCGCGGCTAGCCATCGTCCCGCTGAGCGTCAACCCCGGCGAGGGCACGCACCGCTCGGACTACGGTCGTTCGTCATGACGCCTCTCCCCTGTCTCGAACGCCGCCCCGGCGCACCTACTGCCGGAGGCCATCAGTCCTCGGCGGGCTCGTCGAGGCCGTCCTCATCCAGCGGCACTTCGATGCGCTGCTCCGCGGCGTCCGCCGGGTCCGCCTCGATGGGGTGCGGCTCCGGTGCTGAGGGAGTCGGCGCTTCCGGGTCCTCGGGAACCTCCTCCGCAAGCCGCTCCTGCTCCTGCAGGTCGGCCTCGGGCTTCACATCGTCGATCGGATGGTCATTGAGCGACATGGCTCCTCCTCCTTCGGTGTGGATGCCTCCAGCCTGCCGAGGCCGCACGACAGCGGCAAGGGGCTTGACCCGACGGAGCCGACCATGAAGAAGAAGAGCACACGAGGCCGGGTACGCATCGGCGTCTCCGGGTGGCGGTACGCCCGGTGGCGCGGCGACTTCTACCCGCGCGGCCTCCCGCAGCGTCGAGAGCTGGAGCACATCGGATCGCAGTTCCCCACCGTCGAGCTCAACGGCTCGTTCTACTCTCTGCAGCGGCCCGAGAGCTACCGCCGGTGGGCCGCGAGCGTTCCCGACGACTTCGTGTTCGCGGTCAAGGGCTCACGCTACGTCAGCCACATGCTGCGACTGCGGAACGTCGAGCAGGCACTGGGGAACTTCTTCGCGTCGGGCGTCCTCGCCCTCGGTCCCCACCTCGGCCCGATTCTGTGGCAGCTCCCCGAGCGCCAGCGCTTCGACCCGGAGCTCCTGGAGTCCTTCTTCGACGCGCTTCCCCGGACGACGGCCGACGCTCTCGCGCTCGCCCGGCGGCATGACGAGCGGCTGCAGGACCGGGCGTGGCTGGAGATCGATGCCGACCGCCCGCTCCGCTATGCCCTCGAACCGCGTTCCGCTTCCTTCGCCGACCCCTCGAGCCTGAGGCTCCTGCAGCAGCACGGGGCTTCCCTCGTCATCGCCGACACCGCAGGCAAATGGCCGCGATTCGATGCCCTCACCGCCGACTTCGTCTACATCCGTCTCCACGGCGCGCAGATGCTCTATCACAGCGCCTACACCGAGACCGAGCTGCGGGAGTGGGCGGCGCTCATCCGCGGGTGGGCCGACGGGACCGGCGCCGACGACGGGAGGCCACGCGACGTCTTCGTGTACTTCGACAACGACGCCCGCGGGCACGCGCCTCACGACGCGCTGGCGTTGAGCGCGCTCGTGGCGGACGCGCCTTCCTGACGCGGCGAGCGCGGCGGCTACCGGTCGCCGACGTGACCCGGAGCGGTGAGCGACAGCACCCGCTCGACGAACGCCGCGTACTCCTCCATGTAGTGCGCGAGGAACTTCTCGGTGTCAGCATCGTGCACCTGACCGTCGGCGCCGAAGACCTCGGGCCGGAACGTGATGTACGCCTCCGGGGCGTTCAGCTGCGGCGCGTTGAGGAAGCTCAGCACGCTCCGCATCGACGACTGCATGACCGCGGTGCCGATGGCTCCCGTCGAGGCGCCGATGATGCCGGTGGGTTTGCGTGCGAACGAGTTGTGACCCCAGGGTCGCGAGCCCCAGTCGATGGCGTTCTTCAACGCCCCGGGGATCGAGCGGTTGTACTCCGGCGAGACGAGCAGCAGACCGTCCGACCCTTCGATCGCGCTCTTGAACGCGGTGACCGCAGCGACGGGTTCGAGCTCGTCGTCGCGGTTGTAGAGGGGGAGGTCACGGATCGGGATCTCCACGAGTTCGAGGTCCGGCGGGGCGAGCCGTACGAGCGCCGTGGCCAGGACGCGATTGATCGAGTCCGATGCGAGGCTGCCGATGAGGTAGCCGATCCGATGGGTCATGGTGAGGTCCCCTCGTCTCCGTGCATCTCCAGGATATCGCCGGGGTGGGGGCTTGCCACAAGGCCCCCCTCGGGAGGCAGAATCGACGGCTCGCGTGCCCCCGCATGCCCTCGCGAAGGAGATGTCCCGTGCTCGACCCCTTTGATCTGTCCGACGACCACGCGGCGAAATCCGCAGACGACCTCATCGCCGCCGACCGCGCCCACCTCCGGCGCCTCGGCGCCGCTCTGTCCCGGGAACGGGACGCCCTGACCGCTCGTCTCGCCCTCGTGCGCCGGCAGGCCGCCGACGCGGGCGTCACGGCGGTCGATCGCGACCTGGAGATCCGCCGCCTCAGCGCGACGCTGCGCCTGCGGGAGCGCTACGGCATCGACATGTGCCTGGGCCGGATGACCCCCGCGGCCGGACGGCCGGTGTACATCGGTCGCGCCGGGGTGTCCGATGCGGACGGCACCCGCCTGCTGGTCGACTGGCGGGCTCCGGCAGCGGAACCGTACTTCGCCGCGACCTGGGAAGACCCCCGGGGCCTCCTCTCCCGGCGACGGTACCGGTGGAACCGAGGCAGGATCACGGACTACTGGGACGAGGCGCTGTCGCCGGAGGGCCTCGACGGCGCCGCCTCCCTCGACGACCAGTCCGCTTTTCTCGCGAGCCTCGACGCACACCGGACCGGGCGCATGCGGGACGTGCTGGCGACGATCCAGGCGGATCAGGACGCCATCGTGCGCGCCCCTTCGCCCGGCGCTCTGGTCGTGGACGGCGGCCCCGGCACCGGGAAGACCGTCGTCGCGCTGCACCGGGCGGCGCACCTCCTGTACGCCGAGCCGCGGCTGACCACCGGCGCCGGGGGCATGCTGCTCGTGGGACCGAACCCGCAGTACCTCGGCTATGTCGAGGACGTGCTGCCGAGCCTCGGGGAGGACACGGTGCGGTTGTGCACCCTGCGTGATCTCACTCCCGAGGGCGCGGGTGCGATCGCGGAGACGGATTCCCGCGTGGCCGAGCTCAAGCAGCGCCTCGACCCGGAGCTGGTGATCGCGGCGGCGGTCTCCGCCCTGACCCGGCCGCCGCTGCACGCGCTCCGCCTCGAGGCGCCGTGGGCCGATCTCTGGGTGAGCCGAGAGGACTGGGCCGATCTGTTCGCCCGTGCGGATCCCGCGTCGCCGCACAACGAGGCTCGCGACGAGGTGTGGGAGGAGGTGCTGGAGATGCTCGTCGACCAGGTCCGCAACCCGGAGATCCCGGAGTCCTCGATCCGCCGGTGGCTGCGGCAGGACGACGAGCTCACGGGGACGTTCCGGCGGGCGTGGCCGCTGCTGTCCCCGGCCGCGGTGGTCGCCGCTCTCTGGGCGTCGCCGACGCTGCTCGCGCAGTGCGTCCCGGACCTCCCGTCCGAGGAGGTCGCCCTGCTGCACCGGGCCGAGGGGGCGCCGTGGACGGATGCCGATCTCCCGCTGCTGGATGCCGCACACCGCCGGATCGGCGACCCCGACCTCGTGCGCGAGCAGCACCGCCGACAGGTCACGGCCGCCGCGGCGCGGGAGCAGATGTCCGCCGTGGTGGACCACCTCGTCGCAAGCGACGACAGCGAGATGAAGGTGATGTCCATCCTGCGGAGTGAGGATGCGCGGAACGTCCTCGCCGGCGCGGACGTGCCTCCCCCACTCCCAGCGGACGAACTCGCCGGCCCCTTCGGGCACATCGTCGTCGACGAGGCGCAGGAGCTCACCGACGCGCAGTGGCGCATGCTGATCGCCCGGTGCCCCTCTCGGAGCTTCACGGTCGTGGGCGACCGGGCCCAGGCGCGGAGGGCGTTCACGGAGTCGTGGGAGGATCGCCTCGAACGCCTCGGTCTGCGGAACGTGCGGGTCGCCTCGCTCCGGGTGAACTACCGGACGCCTGCCGAGGTGATGGCGGTGGCCGCACCGACCATCCGCCAGGCTCTGCCCGACGCCAACGTCCCGGTGTCCGTGCGGGAGAGCGGCATCCCGGTCCGGCACGGGGCCGTGGCCGAGCGCGACGAGGTGGTGGCGGAATGGCTCGCAGCGAACCCGGAGGGAGTCGCCGCCGTCATCGGCGACCCGGGGTTCGCTCCGCGGCCGCGGGTGCGCGCGCTGAGCCCGGAAGGGGCGAAGGGACTCGAGTTCGATCTCGTCGTCCTGGTGCGCCCGGAGGCGCTCGGCGAGGGCCGGACGGGAGCGGTCGACCGCTACGTGGCAATGACCCGTACGACGCGGGAGCTCGTGGTCCTGCGGTGAGCACCCCCTGGTCCTGGCGGACCGGGCGCTCTAGCCTGGGGCGATGACGAACGGCGAGGGGGCGGCACCGCATTGCCCGGAGGACGATGTCGTGATGCTCGCCATCCCCGGTGGCTGGAGGTGCCCGGATTGCGGACACCTCCAGCAGGCGCAGGATGTCGAGGAGCCGGAGGCTCCGGACGAGTTCACACCGCGGCGGTGACGATCAGGCGTCGTCGGGTGCGCCGCCGTCGGTGATGGTGCCGGTCGGCTCGCTGTGCTCGATCTCGTGGCGGGCGCCGTGCTCCGCCGCGAGAGCTTCCCCCTCCTCGATCGCCTCGTCGCGGCTGGTGTAGCTGCGAGAGAGCTCGGGGGCGCCGTCCACCTCGTTGACCCATTGCCCGTTCTTCGACCGGGTGACGACTGCCGTGATGGCCATCAGACGTCCCCCGGCCCCAGGTCGCCCTGTCCTTCTTCGCCGAGATCGGCGAGGACCGGGTCCTCTCCCTGGCTCTCCGGCTGCGGCGCGGAACCCGGCAGGTCCTCCGCCGGCACCTCGTCGTCGGGGTCCGGGATCTCGTCGGGATCACGGCCGGTGGCGGTCGACGCCTCCAGATCCTCCGGTGCCGCACCGTCGTCGAGGGCTTCCGTGCGCTCCCATTCCGCCTGCGCGGGATCGTTGCTCGGGTCGGCCTCGGTGGTCGCGTCGCCGTCGCGCAGCGGCTGACCGCCGACATCGTCGGGTGTCGATTCCATGTCTCCTCCTTCGAATCGGGCTGCCCCCAGTCTCCCGGCTGGAATCAGAGTCGCCGAGGGGCTTGAGGAGACCTCGCCGAGCCGCTAGGTTCCGGAGCCGGATGGGACGGTCAGGAGCGGGTCAGGCGTAGCCGAGATCGGGAGCACCCACCCAGAAGAGGCCCTCCCTCGCGCCGGCCGGGAGCAGGCCTTCTATCCATTCGGCGACGACCACGAGGACGGCTTCCTCCAGGCGATCCCGCGTCCATCCGCGCGGGCGCGAGGGCACCGCGGGCTCCCAGCCGTCCGCGGTCCACTCCACACCGAACAGGTGGCGCTGGTCGTCGAACAGCCGGTCCAGGTCGAAGGCGTCGGCCCCGTCGAACCGCGCCCAGACGTCGAAGGGGCCCTCGCCGTCCTGGTCGACGAAGACGTCGATGAGGATCGCTTCCACACCGCTCTCCGCTTCGACGGCGGCCCGATGTAGGTCACCGAGCGCGGCGGCGACGCGCTCGCTCTCCCCGTCGAGCACGGTTCGCAGGGCGCGGGCGTAGGGCTCGGTGCCGTCCGCCTGCTCTGCTGTCTCCGGAGCGCTCATGGAAGGTGTCAGGCCTCGGAGTCGAGGAGCTCGAGGAGCTTCCGCAGCTCGTCCCTGATCTCCGTGTGGTCATACTGCCCGGCGCGGCTCTCCCCCGAGATCACGCCGGAACGACGCACCTTCCGGAAGTCGCCGAACGGAAAGCTGTACGCCTTCTTCGTCTCGAGGTTCTCGCTCTTGTCGATGCCGAGATGCCAGTGGGCGAACTCCGTCCACCCGTGCTCGTCGATGAAGCGGTTCTCTTCTTCGGCGCTGGGCGCCGCCTCTGACCAGTCGTCGCGTTCGTCCCGCACGACCTTGCCGTCGCGGACGAGGGAACGCGCGAGCTTCAGCGCCGGTCGGTTCAGTTCGATAGCCATGACTCCGACGTTAGGACGCGAGGCTGTGGCGTCGCACCCCCTTGACCCGTTCCACTGCGGCGGACGGAAAGCGGCGGCCTCCGGCTCAATCGCCGATCTGCGTGCGCACCGTCCGTCCTGCGAGCAGGACGTACAGGCCCACCGAGACCAGGAGCCCGACCGGCACCGAGAGGTCGAGCCCGCCCAGTGCCGCGCCGAGCGGGCCGGTCCACACCGTCGTCGACAGGAACATCGCGGTGGCGAAGCCACCGGCGACCACGGAGACGAGACCCGGGATGCCGAAGCCGCCGGTGTACCAGAACCTGCCGCCGGGCCGCTCGTCGAACAGGTCGGTCCCGGAGTACCGGTTGCGGCGCAGGACGATGTCGGCGACGTAGACGCCCATCGTGGGCACGGAGATGATCAGCAGGAACTGCAGCATCAGGTTGACGGCGCTGATCAGGTCGGATGCCACGACGAGCACGATCGTGAACGCGCAGCCGAGCGCACCGATGAGGATCGCGGAGGGGATGCGGCGGATCGGCACGCCGATCGACTGCAGGGCCATGCTCGCCGTGTAGGTCGTCATGCCGTTGAGCGAGATGCAGTTCACCAGGACGCCGAGCACGAACAGCGGGGCGAGCCACACCGGCAGCTTCTCGAGCAGGGAGTACTCGATGCCGTTCGCGAGACTGTCCGGCCCGATGGAGCCGCCCAGCACGACGCCGAAGGCGGTGATGAGCACCGCGGGGAAGAGCTGCCCCAGCGCGGTCGCGCCGATGATGCCGGACGCTTTGGTGTCGCGTGGCAGATAACGGGCCATGTCGGCGCTGTTGCTGAACGACAGCGGCGACGATGCCATCAACGCGAACGCGATCGTGACGCTCACCCACAGCGGCAGTCCGCTGAGCGGCGCGGGCTGCGCGAACCCCCAATCCAACGCGGGGGCGATGAAGCCGATGACGAGTGCGAAGATCACGAACAGCCCGATCGAGATCGCCAGGCAGGCCTTCAGGATGAGGGCGTGACCGTACACGGCGACGACCACGGTGATCGTCGAGACCACGACCGCCACCAGGATCGATGCCGCGATCGGATCGGGGAAGCCCCACCGCACGAGCAGTTCGCCGCCGATGAATGACGCCGCCACCCAGTTCAGCGCGACGAAGACGCCCGAGATGAACCAGCCGTAGAACGCGATGACGATCTTGTTGCCGTGGATGCCGTAGATCGCTCGCTGGACCACCGAGCCGGAGGTGCCGGCTGCCGGTCCGGAGATGGCGACGATACCCGGCAGCAGAGCGAGCGCGCTCGATGCCAGAATCACGAGCAGCGCCTGCCAGATCTCCAGGCCGAGCACGAGCGTCATCGAGGCGCCGACCGTGATGTTCAGCACGCTGACGCCCGGTGCGCTCCAGACGAAGAACAGATCGCGCGCTCTCCCGTGTCGTTGGGCGTCGGTGATGAGTTCGATGCCCCGCGTCTCGGGGGTGCTCGCGGAGTCGACGAAGTCGGATTCGGATCCGGGCGCGACGGCACCAGGAGCGGGGATGGCGGATGTGTCGGACATGACGGTCCTTCCAGGACGGGCACCCTCCTGCGTCACTGCAGGGGGCGTTCGGGATTCAGGAGCGGGAGCTCATGGCCGCCGGTAGGCGACCTCGCCGTGCACGAGGGTGAGCAGCACGGCACCGGTGAGCAGGTCGTCGGTCGGCGCGGACAGCGGGTCGATGTCCAGCACGGCGACGTTCGCGAAGAAACCGGGCGCGATCCGGCCGTAGGCGTCGTCGATCGCACCGACGTGGGCCGCGCCGGACGTCGCCGCAGCGAGTGCCTGCGCGGCGGTGAACGCACGCTCGGGGTGGTACGGCGGCAGCGCGCGGTCGATCGAGGATCGCCCGGACATCGCGATGAACAGGTTGTGCAGAGCCTCGTGGGGTGCGGTGGGGGCGTCGGTACCCAGCGCGATGGGAACATCGACGTCGCGGAACCAGTTCCACGGGAAGCCGTCCTCGGCGCGCTGATCTCCGAGCATCGCCATCCAGTTGTCCAGGATGGCGGGGTCGCAGTGCACCGGCTGCATGGATGCCGCGATGCCGTGCGCGCGCATCCGTGCGACCGTCTCGGGCGCGACCGACTCCAGGTGCTCGATGCGCGGGCGGCGGGCGGTGCCGGTGCCGTTCGCCCGCTCGCAGGCCTCGACGAGGTCGACGGCCAGTGCGCTCGCCGCGTCTCCGATCGCGTGCATCGCGAGCTGCAGGCCGGCGCGGTCGGCGGCGATCGCGACCGGCGTCGCGGCCTCGCGGCTCCAGATCGGGTGGGCGTTCGAGCCGTCGGCGTACGGGCGCACCATCGCGGCGGTGCACGCGTCGATCACGCCGTCGAGGATGAACTTCACTCCGACGACCTTCAGCCATGGCGTGCCCGTGGCCTCGAGCTCGTCACGCAGCTGGACCGCACGCTCGACCTGGGCGAGATCGGATGCCGGGTCGCCGGTGGAGCTCAGCCACCAGTGCGCGGTGACCGGGAACGGCAGCCGACCGTCGCGGTCGAGCCGACGCCGCAGCGCCGCCATCGACTGCTCTGTCATCCCCATGTCGGCGGCACCGGTGACGCCGGCCGCCAGATACGCGGCGAAGGCGAGCTCCAGGTGGCCGTCGACCTCCTCCTCGGTCCGGATGCCGTCGAGATAGTCCGCGAGCAGATCCATGGCCGCGGTCTCGAGCAGGAACCCGGTCGCCTCTCCGTCGCCGTCCCGCACGACCTGGCCGCCGATCGGGTCGACGGTGTCGCGGTCGATTCCGGCAGCGCGCAGCGCGGCTGTGTTCACCCAGGTGCTGTGGAGGTCGTTCGCGTCGAGGAGGACCGGGATGTCGTCGATCACCTCGTCGATCATCGCCGCGGTCGGCTGGGTGACGCCGTCAGGCAGAGCGTCGAACAGCCAGCTGACGCCCTCGATGATCGTCGCGTCCGGGTTCATCGCCCGCGCCTCGAGCAGCCGCTGCTGGATCTGTGCCACCGAGGTGCAGTCGCGGAGTTGCACCTTGCCCTGCGCGTGGCCGAACATCGCCAGGTGCGCGTGCGCCTCGATGACACCGGGCATCACGAACGCCCCGCCGAGGTCCACGACCGCGGCACCCTCCCCTGCCGCGGAGCGGACCTCCGTCTCCGTGCCGACAGCGAGGATGCGATCGCCGCGCACGGTGAACGCGGACTGCACCGGAGCATCCGCGAGCCCGTCGAAGACGGTGGCGTTGCGATAGACGGTGGCGGTGTCGGTCATGGTGGTCCCTTCGATCGGGTCAGAGCGCCAGCGCCAGATGCGGGCGGGTGGCGGCTTCAGCCGGAGTGCCGTCGAGCACGTCGGCCCGGCGACCGACGGGGTCGAGCACGACGGTGGCCAGGCTGGCCCACCGCTGTCCCATCGGAAGCGCGAGGTCGGGTACGCATGTCACCGGAGGCTCGCCGTCGCCGGTCACGAGCATGGCGCGCAGCTGCTCGGCATCCGATGGCGCGCCGACCGACAGCAGTCGGTCTCGCAGGAACTCCCATCGCAGACCGGAGTCGGGCTGGTACAGCCAGGTCTTCTCGTGCGCCGCCGGCGCTTCGGTGAGGAAGTGGTTGGTGCGTAGCCAGGTGCCTTCGGTGATGGCGGGCGCGGAGAACACGCCTTCGGGGCTGATGTCGAGCAGCACCGCGTCGCCCGCGGCGTCGAAGAGCGCGAACGAGCCGGAGCTCGTGACCGGCGCCTCGCGCACCAGTTCGACGGCGTGCGCGACACTGGAGGCCTCCTCGAGCACGAGAGCGGCGAGCACGTGCATCGGGATGCCCTCGGGCCGGTCGGACCGGTGCCCCAGGATGTTGAAGTGCAGCGCGACGCCGGCGCTGTTCAGGCCGATCTTGCCGAGGATGCCGCATTCGGTGAGCCCGGCGTAGTCGTGGACGCCGCGCGAGATGATCGTGTGCCAGTACGGCGCGATCTCCATGTGCCAGTCCCACGTCTGCACGCCGAGGGTGCGCGCGCGGCCGTCCGCATCGCGGATCGAGCGCACGATGGTCGAGCACTCCCCCGGCGGTACGGCGACGCTGCGGGAGAGGATCTCCGTTCGCCCGTTCAAGGCTGCGACGCGCCAGATCTCGGCGTCCGCACCGGCGGCGATGCCCTCGATCTGCGCGCGCAGCACCGGACGGTGGGCGTCGACTGCGTCGAGCAGCCGCTCGGCGTCGTCGCGCACGGTCTTCTCGTCGACGGCGCCGAGGCGGAAGAGCCGATCATACGCGTCGATCGTGCCGGGCAGAGTCTCCCGCAGCTGCCTGCCGCGCTCGACGCCGCGCCGGAACGGATCCGAGCCATCGGCCATGATCTGCAAGCGCCGCTCCGGACGCGGGAAGGGCGACGTCACGAGAGTTCCTCTCCGGGAAGAGCGGGAGTGCGCGGCGGTGCAGTACGGCGCTCGCCGGTCGCCTCGAACGCGGCGGCGAGGCGCAGCAGGGCGGTGTCGTCCCAGCCGCGGCCCGCGATGCTCAGCCCCACCGGCATCCCGATGTCTGCCGTCGTGCCCATCGGCACCGTGACGGTCGGGATGCCGAGGTGACGGATCGCGAGGTTCCCGTTCGCGACCCACACGCCGTTGCGCCAGCCGGCGTCGGCGGATGCCGGGTTCACGTCCATGTCGGCGGGGCCGATGTCGGCGACCGCGGGGAAGATCACGGCGTCGAGGCCGAGCGCGTCCATCCACTCCTCGAGGTCGACGCGGCGGGTCTCCTCGAGCCCGCGCACACCCTCCTCGAGATACGGGATGTCGGTGAATGACGCGTACGGGCGCTCGCGGACGAAGGCCGGATACTCGGCGATCTCGTCGTCGAAGCCGGTGTAGCGATCCGGGAGGGCACCTCCCGGATGCGGGAAGATGCTCGCGCCGTCGACGAGGTCGAGCCGATCGAGCGCGGGGTCGCCGTTCGCGCGCAGGAAGTCGTCCCACGCCCAGGCCGAGAGATCCTCGATCTCGGAGCGCAGGAACCGCTCGGACACCAGTCCCCTGGTGCGCACGGTCGGCGCCCCGGCGCGGTCGCCCTCGTAGTTGGTGACGACCGGGAAGTCGACGTCGACCACGTGGGCGCCGGCGTCTTTGAGGTCTCGACGTGCCTGCTCCCAGAGGTCGATGACGGACGCCCTGGTCACGATGCGCTGCCCGGTGGCGCCTCCGATGGTGGTGCCGGTGCCGGCATCCGGATCGGCATTGACGTACATGCGCGGCACGCCGAAGCGCCGGCCGGCGAGAGCGGAACGAGGGTCGGCCGCGGCGAGGTCGCGGTACGACGCCGGACGCACCTCGGATGCGGCAGGGATACGCACCCACGGCTGGGCGCGCCAGAAGTCGCCGCGGACGTCGGTGTCATCGGCGACGATCACGTCGAGCACCTCGAAGAGATCGGCCATCGTACGGGTATGCGGCACCACGACGTCCATCGTGGGCACCAGCGGCCAGTTGCCGCGCACCGAGATGACGCCACGGCTGGGCGTGTATGCGCAGAGGGCGTTGTTCGACGCCGGTGCCCGACCGCTCGACCAGGTCTCCTCGCCGAGTCCAAAGGCAGCGAAGCTCGCGGCGGTCGCGGTGCCGGATCCGTTGGAGGAGCCGGATCCGAACGCACTCGTCAGCCAGTCGGCGCTGTACGGGCTCTCCGCCCGTCCGTACACACCGCGCTGCATCCCGCCGTTCGCCATCGGCGGCATGTTGGTCAGGCCGAGGCAGATCGCCCCGCCGGCCCTGAGCCGTTCGATCGTGAACGCGTCCCGCTGCGCGACCAGATCCGCGAACGCCGGGGATCCGCATGCCGCGGTGAGCCCGGCGACGAGGTAGCTGTCCTTCGCGGTGTACGGGATGCCGTCCAGCGGGCCGAGCGAGTGCCGGGCCGCCCTGCGTGCATCGGACGCCGCGGCTTCGGCGAGTGCGTCGGGGTTGCGGACGACGACCGCGTTGAGTGCGGTCTCGGTGCCGGGTGCGTCGTACGCGTCGATGCGGGCGAGATAGGCCTGCACCAGCGCGACGCTCGTCGCTGCACCGGTCTCCAGCGCTCGCCGCAGGTCCGCGATGGATGCGTCGACCACGTCGATCATGCGGGCGCCTCGCTCGTCGCCGGCTGCTGCTGGGTGATGCAGTGGATGCCGCCGCCGCGTGCGAAGATCGGGCGCGCGTCGACGGTCACGATCTGTCGCCCGGGGTACGCGGATCCGAGGATGTCCCGCGCACGGGCGTCGGCGGCGTCCTCACCGAACCCGCACGCGATCACGGCATCGTTCACGACGAGGTGGTTGATGTAGCTCCAATCCACGTAGCCCTCGTCGTCGCGGAGGGTCTCGGGGGCCGGGACGTCGATGATCTCGAGCGGGCGGCCCGCGGCATCCGTCTGGTCCTGCAGGAACGCCTTCAGCTCCCGCGTGACGACGTGGTCGGGGTGTCCCGCGTCGTCCTGGCGGTGCAGCAGCACCCGGCCCGGAGCGGCGAACGCGGCGACGATGTCGACGTGCCCGTTGGTGCCGAACTCGTCGTAGTCGCGCGTGAGGCCTCGCGGCAGCCAGATGGCAGCGGTCGCGCCGATCGTGCGTGCGAGTTCGGCCTCGACGCGGCCTCTGTCGGCGTAGGGGTTGCGGTTCGGGTCGAGCTGCACGGTCTCGGTGAGCAGCACCGTGCCCTCGCCGTCGACGTGGATACCGCCGCCCTCGTTCACGAGCACCGAACTGATGTGCTCGGCTCCGACGTGTGCGGCGACGATGCGTGCGATGCCGGCCGACACCTGCCACTCGGCCCATGCGGGCGCACCCCAGCCGTTGAAGATCCAGTCGACCGCGCCGAGGACGCCCGGCCGATCGTCGTCGAGGACGAAGGTAGGGCCGAAATCGCGCATCCAGAACTCGTCCAACGGCGACTCGACGATCTCGACGGCCGAGCCGAGCATGTCCCGCGCCCGCGCCATCTCGGTCGGGTCCACGACCATCGTCACCGGTTCGAACTCGGCGATCGCCAGGGCGACGTCGGTCCACGCGCGGTACGCGGTGTCGCGCCAAGCAGCACCGTCGCCCAGGGTGACGCCCACGCGCGGAAACGCCATCCAGGTGCGTTCGTGCCGATCGCCCTCGTGCGGCATCCGCCAGCCCATGTCATCTCCTTTGCCGACAACGGGTTGTTGGTCACGTGACCAATACAGGAATGTTCCTACACTGGAGGCACCATGTCACCATCCGATACGCGTCCACGAACCAGGAAGACGCCGGAGCAGCGCGCCGGCGAGATCTACGACGCCGCGATCGCGATCGCCGGGGAGAAGGGACTGTCCGCACTGACGCTGCGGGCGGTCGCCAGCAGGGCAGGGGTGGCGCCGGGGCTCGTCTCGCACTACGCATCGAGCATGGATGAGTTGGTCGCGCGCACCTTCCGCGAGCTCACGGCATCCGAACTGGACGACGTCCGCACCCAGGCCGAGACCGAGAGCGAGCCGGCGGCACGGGTGGCACGGATGATCTCCACGGTCCTCAGCAGCGATCACGACGACATCACGCTCGTCTGGGTGGACGCCTGGTCCCTCGGCCGCGGCAGTGCAGCGCTGTCGGCGGCCATCGACGAGCAGATGGGCGCCTGGCAGTCGTTCATCGCGCAGCTCATCGAGGAGGGCCGGAGCTCCGGCGTGTTCCGCACCGACGACACGGATGCCGTGGCCTGGCAGATCCTCGCCATGATCGACGGCATCGCAGCACATGCGCTGACCCGCCGCACCGACGCCGCGCTGTTCGCCGCTCGGTTGGCGCAGGCCTGCGAGACGCTGGTCAGCGCGCCCCAGGGGGCGATCGCGGAGCTCCTTCCCACGCGCTGACAGTCGCGGAGGGCGTGCCCTCTTCGTGCCCTCGGCGATCCCAGGAATGCAGAAGGGCCGGAACCTCGTGCGAGATTCCGGCCCCGAAATGGTCGGGCTGTTCTCCTCCCATTCGAAACAAATCCAACAGGGGCGGAAGCTCCTTCAGGAAGCCCGCATCCCCGCCGCGCAACAGCAAACGGTGCCTGAACCGACTCCTCCGCGGTCACTCCCACGCATCACGAAGGAGCGTCTCATCGCCATCGCTGCAGACTACGAAGCAGGCATGTCCGCCTACGGCCTCGCTGAAAAGTACGGACACAACCGCGGCACCATCATGAAGCACCTCGCCCAGGCTGGTGTCCGCTCACGCGTCGCCGTCCCCACGGACGCCGAAGTCGCTGAGTTGCGGCAGCTCCACTCCCAAGGCCTCGGCTACAAGACCATCGCCCGGCAGGTGGGGCGGAACCACAAGACGGTACGGAAGTACCTCTCCCCGGGCGCCGAGCATGAACAGTCTTCCTAACGCGACTTCAGGCCAGCGCGGACGGGCGTCGGCGCATCCGTCTATCGCCTACGTGTCGGCCGTCCTGGAGAAACTGGATGCATGGATCTCAGCCTCAACGACGCTCAACTGCTCCAACTCCAATGGGTCGCCGATGGCGCCTACCTCGCGAACCCGCCCAGCGAGACTTTCAAGACGAGTGCACCCGCACTCCACTCCCGCGGACTCGTCGTCCTGGAGAAGCGGCGTGGACACAGGAGCATAGAGATCACCGAGGCAGGGAGGTTCTACCTCGAGCATGGGCACCACCCTGATACTCCAGCTTCGAAACCACCAGTTCGCGCAACCTCGTCACCCTCGCAAAGGACAAAGCCCAAGTCCGAAGCCGAAGCGGACTCGAAGCCGAATGCCGAGGCTGCACCTGAGAGTCCAGCAAAGCCGGAACGCATCGTCAAAGATGAGACGATCCCGATGCCGGAGCAGGTGCGGCGGCCACACCAAGCAGTGAAGGAGCTCGTCGACCAAAAGGCCCGCCTCGATGTCCCGATCGAACACCGGCAGCGAGCGCTCCTCATCTTGTATGCGCTCACCCAAGAAGCCATTCGTCGCGGCTGGGAGGTCATTGCCAATCCCTCCACGTTCAAGACCGACGAATGGAACGGACACCGGACACGTGTCTCTCCCGGACCAGACCTCTTCTCAATCGATGCCGGGGATGCGCCAACCGCGATTCGATTGAGGATGCAGCAGAAGCGCGTTCCTCACGTTCCAACGGAGAAGGAACTCGCTGAGAAGGCCAGGTACAGCTGGACACGCATCCCGAGCCACGACTATATCCCGACCGACCGAATGCGGCTCGAAATCCGGTCCAGCACCTACGACGTTCTCAACCTCGACGACACCGTCGCCACTCGCATCGAAGACAAGCTCCTGCGCGCCATCGGGAAGATCGAGCAGCTCTCCGTCAAGGCACGAGAGGCCGCAGAGCACCGGCGCCAAATGGAACTCCAACGACAAGAAGCACAGAGTCGCGCCGAGGAACTCCGCAAGCGCGCCAGTCGGTACGGCAGCTAGCTTGAAACACTGGAGCAACTCCGCGACGACTTCGTACGGCACCGCGATCTGGCTGATGTCGTGGCGGGCCTCCGCGACGCCGTTGCCCGGCGCGGCCCCGACCACGAGTACGCGGCACAGCTCGGCGACTACCTCGACTGGTCGGAAGCCCACCTTGCAGAGTCAGACCCATTCCGCCGCATCTGGCCACCACAAGGCGAGCGACCTGACCTCAGCTTCGACGAGTGGCGCGAGTGGAAGCGGGAGCACCCTCAGAGCTGGCGATAGAAATTCGGTCGATGAACGTGACACCCGCCAACCCGATCGATCATCTATTTGAGCTTCTTGTTCACCTTGATCGGTGATGCCAACGGGTCGTACGAGTTGACGATGCCTTCTCGCTTGAGACGATCGAGTAGGGCGCGGTCCGCCGCCGTGTTCGAGATCCTCGGCTTGTCGTATCCAACGAAGGTCAGCTTGGCATAATCGCCGCCTAGCGACTGGAGAGTCGTGAGGAGCCGGTCCCTGGCGATGCTGGCGATATGGCTCTCCAGCAACGCCACGACGTGCTGTGCGGGCACGGCACCACGCGCCATCAGGACGACAACCTTCTCTGACACCGGCTTCTTCTGCTGGATGGCCAACTTGGCAAGCTGGGTCAGCCCCGCCGTACCCGCTTCCTCAGCGAACTCGTCGGCGCGAGCGAGGATCGCTTGCTTGACCGCGTCGTCCACCTTCGCGCTCAAGAGAAGCGGCGCAAGATCGCTCCCAACATGGCCAGGTGTGACGTAGGCCTGGAACTTAGCCGAGACATGAATGAACGCCTCACGCGTCGGCCAATCCGTTGCGACGAGGCGCTCGTACGACGCCGCGTCATCGGCGATGACGTTCCGCTTCCGCAGGCAGGCAAAAAGCTCGCCCTTCTCGGTCGGAAGGTCGTCGACGTTGAGATAGTCCTCGAGTATCAGGCTCTCTACCAAACGCGCCCGAAGGTCAGCAGACGGAAGCACTGCGCTCGCGCTCAAGATGGTCTTAGCGAGGGATTCCTTAGCGTCTTCCTCCGCGCTGACCGCCTCAGAGATTGTTCCGTTATCCGCAAGCAACGCCGCAAGATGCCGATCGATCGAGCCGACCGACTCGACGTAGCCCGTAACGTTAACGAAAGTGGCCGGGAACCGCTGGTACTTAGCCAGAACGGGCCAGGCTCCCGACGTGACGTCGCTGAGGGCTTCGACCACACATTCTTCCGCGGCGCCAGAGACAACACGATCCAGGTGGGTGTCGTGACCGCGTTCCAACACTTCTTCAATTACCTCAGCGAACTGCCGGACACCGTCAACCGTTGTGTACTCGCTCTCATCAATCGCATCCAAGTAGTCAGTGAGGTTGCCAAGGCAGTACTCATAGACTGCGTCGCTCTCCGAGGCAAGCGAGTCCAACGCGAGGCTTGTTCCGGGCCCGACTGCCGTCATGAGGTTGGCGAGTGTGATCTCGTAGAGGTTGCGGGCAACGAGCTCGCGCCGCAGGTTCTCACGACTGGGCGCGAGGATTGGGACAACGACTCCGGCCGCCGCGAAGAGGTCGGCGATACGCACCGCCTGAGCAGTTGTGGTCTTGTCAGAGGACACCGTTGGAAACTCCGCATAGTGCTCGAGAAGATAGGCCGAAGTCGCCTCGTCCGTGCGGTACTTCGTGTCAGCGACGAGGCTCGCGAGAACCGCGTCGACAAGCTCGAGCCGCAAGGACTCGTCCAGCTCTACCTCACGGACGAGATACATCAGCACTCGCGAGAACTTTGGCGTCATTCTTTCGATCAGCTGCCTGCGGTGGCTTCCGGAATCGAGATATGCCCGGAGGAACTGCTTCTGCGCGTCGCCGAGACTCACCAAGGAGCGAATCATGATGTCGGCCGAGGCCGGGTCCGAATCAAGCAGGCGGTCGAGGATCGCGATGTTGTAAAGCGCCGACTCGTTCAGCGCCGGACGGCCTCGCTCGCGGATAACCGTGTCAACGTCGTCGGGCGTGAGCTCAAACTGCACGTCCATCGAGTCGCGCTCGACGTGATGGATGATGAAGTTCGTTGAAGTGGTGCTCACGCGGTCCCCGTGGAAAGTAGACGTGTAAAGCGTGAAGTCACGATCGATGAAGCCCGCCCGGACGAGCTGATACGCGAGGCCAGCCATAAGCAAAGTACGGGCAACAGCATCGAGGCTCTGGGCCTTGCCTTCGTAGTCGACGAGGAACTCGGGGCGCTGGATCAGCGCGCCCATGTCTGCACCACGAAGGAACTTGATCGCCTCAGACTTCTCGGCAATCTCCTCTCGCAGCTCTTCTCGGGCTGCTTCGTCCCACGCCTCGGCATCGATGGGATCACCGAGCGATGCTGCGAGACTCGTCCGGGTGAAGGTGAGCGAATACCTGTTGTAGTTGTAGGTCGTTGTCCAGTGCAGGGTCGCGTCGTCGGTAGAGGCGAACTCGCGCCAGAACGCAGCGCTTTTCAAATCTGCCTCTGAGCGATTCGCGCCGCCAAATGCGAACGTCGCGCTGCTCTGCTGCGGCATCCCTGCGGATCGGGCTGTCCGACTGACGTGGGCGATCAGCCGTCGGCCGAGCAGGTCGCTGCGTGAGACTGCGCCGTCGATGCGCGCGAGTCGACGCTGGAGGGCGCGGCGTTCGCTCTCGATCCTCTCGATGTTGCTGACTACAAGATCTCGCCCGATGCCATAAAGGAGGTCGAGTTTGCTCTTGCCTATTCGGATCGCTTCGAAGTCACTCAGGTGTGTGCTCTTGTAGAGCATCATGGCGAAGAGCGCCGTTTGACTCAGGTCGAGCTGCTCGCCGTCCCCGGAGAAGATCCGGTCCCGGAAGACGATGAACTCATTGCGAACGTTGATAAGGAGTCGCATGTCGGGCACATACTGTGCGGCGAGGTCGAGCAGCTCCGGTTCGACGGCGTGCTGTACTCTTCCCAGAAGCTGAGTTGCCAAGTTGCGTGCGCTTCGGTGCGTAATGAAGGGCACGACAGGGATCACAAGGTCGAAGAACTTCGTACGGTTGGCACGTATGGTCTCCGCGAGCGCGGGGTCGTCGGCATCGACGATGCTCTGGTCAAGCTTTCGGCCTTGTTCCTCGAGGCCGATCTTGTCGAAGATGCTGTCCTTGATCGCGTAGATGAAGCGGATCTTCTTCTTGATCTGTGGGGCGCCGTTGAGCAAGGTGTTCAGCGATCGGAGGGTCTCGAAGATATGCGAGTTGTTGAATCGGTCGATGTCCTCGAAGATCACGATGTCTTGCTTCTTGGACACTTCGAAGAAGTGAACGATCTCATCGAGGTATTGGTCGAAGTACGAGACCGATTTCTCGTCGAGCGTGACCGTCGCCGCCCCGGCGCTGAACTGCTTGATATGTATCCGCCCGTATGAGAGCCAGCGGAAGCCGAAGACAGTTGCTGTGGCTGCGATCAGCATGATCAGGTGGATCCAGAGGCCAACGTCGACGAGCGGCTTGAACACCGTCGCGATCTGTGCTGACCAGCCGGTGAGCAAGAACGCGACCGCAACGACTAACCCGGCAAGCCCGGCAACGCCAAGCTCTCGCCGCCATTTGAAGCGTTCGATCCGCTCGAATCTCGACCCCGGCATCTTGCCGGGAGCCTCGCGGTACAGAAGCTGCTTGACGATCTCCTGCTGAATTTGAT
Source organism: Microbacterium sp. NPDC057658 (assembly GCF_042799975.1). NCBI lineage: Bacteria > Bacillati > Actinomycetota > Actinomycetes > Micrococcales > Microbacteriaceae > Microbacterium > Microbacterium sp. NPDC057658. The sequence continues at coordinate 2,716,604 of NZ_JBHVHT010000001.1, forward strand.
TGGTCGGTGTCGTGGCTTGCTTCGGCACCGATTCATCAAGACTCGAAGGCTCGATCGGCGCGAGTGTTGAGAGTGAAAGCTCTACGACGCGTCCGTCGAGTCGCTTCGCCAACTCACGCAAGATACTGCTCTTGCCAACGCCGTAGTTCCCGGACAGGGCGATGTTGAGCACCTGATCGTCCTGGAGCGCTGCTTCGATGGCGCCGACGTATCCGGCATGCTCATCCGGCAGGTAGGCCGGCGTGAGCGGCTCGAGGTTCCACCCGCTCGGTGAGCGTTCAACTTCCTCAGGGCTCCCGCTCACCAGGAACCCTCGCTCTCGTCCGGAGTGGTGCCGATTAGCAGCCCTGCTGTATTCGTCGTGTAGTTGTAGTCGACCGGCCCGATCGGTGCGGCATCGAAATGATGCTCAGCAAAGCGGATACGCATGGCCTCATCCCAGTCGAGGTCATCGAGGTTGCGCGTGTCCTTCGTCTCGCGAATAAGGTAGAGCCGCTGGCTGCCTCTCTCGTCATAGACGATGGCCCAGTCCGGCGAGTACTCGCCGACGGGTGTACGGACGCGGAAGCGGCGGGGCAGCTTGGTGAAAAGTTTGACGTTCTCGCGGTTGTTCTCCAGCTGCGCGGCAAAGGTGCGTTCAACGTGGCTGTCGTAGTCGACGTGGTCGTAGAGGTTCACGCCGCCCTCGGGCGCGACGATGACGCCGTTCATCGGATCGGGATTGCCGGGCAACGGCTGGGGCGGGTTCTTCGACTCGACTTCGAGGAACACGACTTCGGCGTCCCACCAGTCCGACTCCTCGATCGGTTCGTAAGTAATGCCGCGCACCATTTGCTCGATCGTCACGATCCGGATGGCGTTCGCGACTATGCGTGCCCAGCGGTCGGGGTCATCGAGTACATGCCGGGCATAATCGCGGTCGGGGTAGTTCAAAATCTCGCGCACAATCCCAGCGATCGTCAGTCGGGTGAGCTGTAGTGGGAACTTGCCGTACTGCAGCTGATCCTCGATGAGCTGCACGACATCGGGCAGCCGCTGGCCGACGACAACGATGCGCTCGCCACGGGACTCGGCAACAGCGGAGTCGGCCGTGATCACCTCGCCCTCGTCGTTGTAGACGAGATCAGCGGACTGCACCACATTGGCGCGGCGCTCGATGAACTCAAGGTCAGCCAGGTGTTCCGACGCGGCGACCACAACCCGGAGCGCATCCGGATCGACTGTCACGCGGTAGCGCGCCTTGTACCGGATGTGCTTCCAGAGATCGGCGAACTCGGGGCTCTCGAATAGGGCAGGGCGCCTACGGACGATAACCTCGTTGTCAGCGTTGTCGACCTCGGGCACAGCCTCGCCAGAACCACCACCGGAGGCGATGTACTCAGCGTTCAGGCCGTCGCGGAATTCCGTGAACGATTCGTCCACGATGAGCGTCAGCCTGTTGATCGCCGGGTCCATCACTCGGTGACCGTTCTGGTCGACCGGCAGACGCAGGCCACGGCCGATCTGCTGTCGACGTTCCAACTCCGAGCGAGTGTGGCGCAGGAAGCCGACCTGGAAGACATTCGGGTTGTCCCAGCCTTCCTTGAGCGCCGAGTGGGAGAAGATGAACGCGCGCGGGTTGGCGCGGTCGAGGATCAGTTCCTTGTTGGCGATGATCTCCTGGTAGGCGCGCGCTTCCACCTCAGCATCCGCTGCTCGACCAGACGTGTCCTTCAAGATGCCCGTCTTGGTCGACGGGAAGTAGGCAACTCGCAGCTCGGCAGGGTTAGGCATCTCGCTCTCGGGAAAGCCGGCCCGCAGCCACTCCTCACGGAACAGGTCATCGAACATCGCAGGCAAAACCGCCTCATCACCGGCGTAGTCGGCCACGCGCTCGACGAAGAACAGCGACAGCACCTTGACGTCACGGTTCATCGCGTCGATCTGTCCCTGACGCGCCAGGTGCGTGCGGATCGTATGGCGAATCTGATCGCGCCACACGGCCTCCGCATCTACCCCAGTCTCAGTTCCGGCCTGCACGACGAGTTTGTTCTCGAAGATCACGCGGTCGGGTTTGCGCTCGATACTGTCGACCACCAGGCCGCGGTACTGCGGCAAGTTGCCGGACTCCTCGAACAGGTCGGTGCCGTTCTGCAGCACCACAGGCACCCGTTTGCCGCCGGCCTTGTCGATGACGGCTTCGGCCATTAGGCGCTTGCGGACGCTCCGAAGCTTGTCGAGGCGGACGTAGGGCTTACCGTCCTCGCCCGCGACGATGCCCTTGACCGACACCCGCTTGACCAGGCCCGCTTCGGCGGCTTGCTTCGGGCCGAGCCGGTGCACGAGGTTGAACGGCTCCTTGTGGGTTGCGCTGTAGCGCAGCGCGACAAGCGGGTTCAGGGTGGCAATCGCCTGACGGCGAAGCGGCGTCGCCATGTTCTGCGGCTCATCAATCAGGACGACCGGACGCTGCTTTGCGATCTGTTGCACACCGCTCAATTCGTCGCCCCACAGCTGCGGCTGCTCTGCACTGGAGTAAAGCGTGTTCTTCTCCGGCTTGTCGAGCGCCTGCACACTAGCGATGAGGAACTGCACCGTGCCTGACGGCTCGCTGAAGTCGTTCAGCGCTGAGTTCTCGCCCAGCACACCCCATGAGTACGGGACGCTCGGATACTTCAAACGAAAGTGTTCCTCCGTCTGCTCGAACGTCTTGACCACGCCCGCACGGATCGCTATCGAGTGGACGAGGATGACAAACTTGCGCAGCCCGTACAGCTCTGCCAGACGAAGCGCCGTCGAGATGTAGACGTAAGTCTTACCCGTACCGGTCTCCATCTCAACGGAAAAGTTCGGGAACTCACGGTCCGTACCTTGCAGATCCGTCTCCGCCAGCAACTCGAGCTGCCCTTGCGGATCGACCGTCTCGCGCTCCGTAATCGCCTTCAGATTGGCGGCAAGGATCGTGCGCTCCAGGGTGAAGCCCGCATGCCCGTCCGCGCCAGGCGCCTGCCCAGCAAGCGCATTGCGCGGCGGCACCAGGGCACCCTCAAACAGGTCGACTACCGCAGAGACGGCGGCCGACTGGTGCGGCTGATCATCAAAGCGAAACTTCACGAGGCACCCGCTCCAAGAGAATCAGCTTTGACTGCAACCGCGGCGCCAACGTCAACGTCACCGAGTCCTCGACCTGATCACCGCGAAGGATCAGGGTGTCGTCGTCGCTCAGTCCCAGCGCATCTGCGGTCGCCAGCGAGAATGCACCGAGCGAGATCAAGAGACGACCCGACGTGCTCTCGCCCTCAGCGGGAGCGAACTCGTAGACCGTCACGCCGTCGACCTCGTGCGTGGTCATGCGCGCGTCAAGCTTCATACCAGTGGCCTTGATCGCCACCTCCCACGCAACATCGAGCGGCGCCGCGCCGTCGACAACCGGAGCTCCCGCCGTGTGATCGAGCACTTGGGTCAGGTAGCCCTGTCCGGTTAGCTCCGCCGAGGCGATGATCGGCTTCTCGATGATGAGGTTCGTCGGGCGAGTCCGGAAAATCCGGAAGCCCAGCTGCGGAGCATCGAGCGTCTCCTCCTGCAGAGAGGCTGCCGCACGGCGCAGGCGCTCAGCCGTCACTTCGAAGATCGTCTCGTACCCAGCGGCGATTGCGTTCTTACCCGAATCCTCGGAAGCGCTAGGCCGCTCCGGGGCCTGCACAAGAACCCAGTGACGGGTCTTACCGTCCTTCGAATTCTGCTCCCATACCGCCTGGCCCGTCGAACCAGACCCAGCGAAGAAGTCCAGGATCAGGTCACCGTCGTTGGTAATGGCATGGAAGAGACGGGCGAGCACCTCTGCGTCCTTCGGGTAATCGAAGACGGTGGCGCCCATGAGACTGTCGAGCGCCTTCGAGGCTGCCCGGCGATCTTTGTAGAAAACAGACCCCGGCGCCCACTCCTCGTGCTCGTGCAGATATGACTTGATCTTCAGACGTTGGTCGACACTCTCCGGGTAATAGATGCGGCCGTCAGCATCAAGCTGCTCCATGCGTTCGCGGCTGTAGGCCCAACCGTTCTGATGAGGCTTGTAGCCCTTGAAATCGTAGACGAGATTGGGGCGCGGGTTGGGGCTACGCAAGTTATCGGGGAAATAGACCCCTCGCTCGTCGACGTAGTTGAAGTGCTCGTGCGACTTGGATGCATGCTCGTCCGGGAGTGCACGGAACCAGGCGAGCAATCCACCATGGATTGCAGAGAAGTCCTTTCCATGACTACCACGAAGCTCTTCGACCTTGGTGTAGATCTCGTCTAGTCCGGCCTTCCGTTCACGCCAGCGTGCGTCCTGTTCACGCAGATAGGCGTGGTCGCGTGCATAGGCCACCACGTAGTCGTGACCAACCGAAATCTGCCGAGCGTCGTTCTTGCGACCGCCGTTCCACACGAAACTGCCGACGAAGTTCTCTGCGCCGAACACCGCGTCGAGCAGAAGCCGCAGGTGGTGCACCTCGTTGTCGTCAATGGAAACGAGGATCACGCCGTCACGGCGCAACAGGTGACGAGCCAGCGCGAGGCGGGGGAACATCATGGTCAGCCACGGCGCATGCTTGCGCCCACCGGTTTCGATCCGGCTGGTCGTTGCGTTGCCCTGGTCGTCGACCTGACCGGTCTCTTGCAGATACTGCCGCTCGGGCACCGCGAAGTCGTCGTTGTAGGTGAATGTGTCTCCCGTGTTGTACGGCGGGTCGATGTAGATCAGCTTGACGGTACGTGAGTAGCCGTTCTTCAGGAGCTTCAGCACCTGCAGGTTGTCGCCCTCGATCAGGACGTCGCGGGCGTCAGGCCAGTGCACGGAAGCATACTCATCGGGAATGAGCGTTGCCGTGGTCGGGACGCGCGCGTCCTGGCGTGCTCGCTCGATACCAGGCCAGCTGAAAGAGAAGGCAGGCTTGACCTCGCCGTCGAGGCCAAGCGCCCCGAGCAACGCATCGCGGTCAAGTTCCCCGTCGAGGAAGGCACTGGGCACCAGGTCGCGGAGCTGGACGAGCAGCTCGTCGTGAGCGTCCCGGGTCTCGTCCGGCACCGACGGAGTCATCGAGCGACCTCCTGGCGATGGGCGTCACGGTTACGCGTTGTGCTGCTGGGGCCGTGCGACCACCTGGTGCTGAGCGTTGTCATGCTGTGCTGGTTCTCCTCCGCGCTGAGGCGCGTCTTAAGTTGTGCTCTCGGGGCGTGTCCCACGCTACCGGGGAGCACTGACACCGCTAGAGTGCCGCGCCGCCTGGCGGTGGTGATGCTCGACTCAGCCGGGAGCGGAACCACTCAACCTGACGCTGATATCTGTGCCGATTGTCGCATGTTTATGCGATTTCGTGAAGATGTGCAGATCTGGCACTCGCGGCCCCGAACCTTGCAACGCCAATGCGACCGCGTCAGCGGATGAGGCGGTGAATAAACCTGATCGCTCCTTCAACACGCGTCTTGATCGCGCCGAGCTGACCGAGGCTGAATGCGCCCGCGCCGCCGTGGGTGCCGCGGTTGAACTCGTCGAAGAGGGCGATGACGCTGTTGATGTCGTCATCGACGAACTCCGTCAGAGCCTCGTGCTCGCCCCGGCGCTTGATGAAGTACTGGATCCGTGCGCGCCGGGAAACACCACCATTGGGGGTCTTCGGGTAGTCAGGGGTGGCCTGTTGGACAGCCGCGTCGGGTGCTTCCGTTTCGAGGATCGTTGCGATGATCTCGCGAGCGCTGGTGCAGAAGTGTCGTGCCGCGTCTGGATTCTGAGGGCTGAGCGCGTAGAGCGCTCCTCGCCAGCGGGAGTCGAGGTGGGAGTTGATCTCGGCAAGTTCGCCCGCAATCTCCGTCTTCTGGAGTTCCGGCAGGTCCTCCGTCGCCTCGCTCGGGTCAGCAAGCAGGGAATTGAGAGCGGCAACGCTGTTCGCAGCTTCGCCCTCGGCCAGATCGAGCAGGTTGCGCTCGTCCTGCCAGGCGCCGCTCTCGGCGGCGGACTCAACCCGCGTGAACGATCGCTGCAATGTCTGCACTGACGTCGTGTAGGTCACGTAACGCGTCGACGATGACCGCGAGTTTAGCCTTGCGAGCTCGCGCTGCAGCCGGTGTTGGTTCGCGCGCACCTTGGCGTTATGCGCCCGGGCAGCACTGTTGTACTGGTTGATCGCCTGGTTGAGCTTGCGCACGCCCTGGTTGTACTGGTTGATGGCCTGACGCTGCTTCTGCTGCGCCTGGCGAAGCTGAGCCTTGAGCTGTGCAGGAGAGATGCGACGGACCACGGACTACCACCGAATCCTGTCGGCCTTAAACTCGATGCGAGTGCCGTCGTGGATCATCTGGGCATATTCGCAGAGTTCCGGCTCGGTGATGCTCCCGCCGTCACGGGCGAAGAGACGCTGAGGGCGGGCTTGATCTGGTCGATCGGAAGACCACGCAGCCGTTCCATCTCGCGCGTCATCAAGGTGCCAGGCCACAACAAGCTCAGCTACGAACGCGCCTTCGACCCCAAGGGCTTCTACCGGTACACGTTCAAGCCTGCCGCCACCCGCGCCGGTCTCGACGGCCTCCACTTCCACGAGCTGCGCCACACCTTCGCCACGCTGGCGTTGGAGTCCCGGGCGCTCGACATGCATGAGCTATCGCGCGCCATGGGCCACGCGAGCTACGCCATCACCGACAAGATCTACGCGCACGTCCGTCCTCGCAACTTCAGCGCACACCGCGCTGCCTTTTCCGCGCATATCTTGGCCGGAGCCCGACCTGCGGCGATCGTAGCGATCGAACGCTAGGAAGTCAGTAGGGATCCTGATCGGCGTAGTACTCGCTCGCATCGACGAAGTGTGGCTCTCCCTCGTGCTCCTCAATGTCGTCGAGCCCGGAGAGCTCATCGTCCTGTGCATCGAGGATCAGGCCGCAAACGGGGCACTGCAAGATCATGGGAACGAGGACGACCTCAAACATCACCGAGGCACTCTCGGGATACCCTTCGCTGTCATAGTCGACTTCGAGACTGCCCTCTTCACCGTGCTGACGGAGGTACGTGACCCAAGCACGGCGCTCGCACGATGGGCATTTGTGCTCATGATCCTCTGAGTCATCAGCGATCAAGACCGAGGAATGTCGCGACTCAAGCGCGGTAAGCGTCGGTTCCAGTTGCGCCTTCGGAATTCCAGCGACGAAGTCCTTCAGCCTTGCCTTTGCTGCGGCGATCTTGCTACTGACCCGAGCCGCGATCTCATTCTCGAAGTCCGCGCTGATTCCGGCCGCCACGCCAGCCAACTCCACACCCCAGTAATCTTCCCGAGTCAGCCCAACCTCCTCGATCAGTGCTTCAGCTACGCGAACAAGCCTCCGAGCAGCAAGTTCCAAGGATGCGGCAGCGACCAACCCCGAATGGGCTGCGCCATTCCGAACACTCATGATGAAATCGACGTCTGACCGCAGCGAGGCCATCGTCGGGTGCGCCTTGAGCAGAATCGTCAGCACCTCGGACGTCGGAATCGTGCGCAGCTCCAAAGGGTCGCTGAGCGTCCTCGCGCCGGATAACGCGAGCACTGAGTCGTGATGGGTCCGAAGCGCCAAGAGCGATGGGCTCAACCGAGCGAGTGCGGCGCGCACTAACCACTCGGTGGCCGCCCCAGCCTCCAGGGCGGTTCGAAGCTTCTCGTAGAGTCCATCGTTGGTGTAGTTGAGGAGCGTTGCTCGCGCCGCTTGCGTTGACGCCGCGGCCATGCTGGTGGCGAGCCCGGACACGGGAGCGACGCCGATGCTTACGCCCTGACTTTTTGCCTGTGTCTCGACCATGATGTCCATATTGGCAGTAGCGCCCCCAGCTGGAGCCCGTTTGGAGCCCCTTGGCGATTCCCAGACATGCAGAAGGCCCGGAGACTCTCGCGAGTTTCCGGGCCTTTCTCGGTCGGGCTGACAGGATTTGAACCTGCGACCCCTTGACCCCCAGTCAAGTGCGCTACCAAGCTGCGCCACAGCCCGTTGTTCTGCACTCTCGCGCAGGCAACTCCCCTATCTTAGCCGCACCGGAGGCCCTCTCGCGAACCGAGGCGTTGCGGGGTGTCGGAAGCTGCTTGTACCGTCGCTGCATGTCGACGATCACGACCGCGCTCGCGACGACCGCCCGCTGGGACGACGTGCAGCACGCGCTCACAGGCGGCGGCGATGGGGCGAGCTGCCAGTGCATCTGGCCGGTGCTGCCGAACAAGGACTGGAATCAGACGACCACGCCTCAGCGCACGGAGATGTTCCGCGCCGAGATCGACGAGGGTCCCCCTCCGGGGCTGGTCACGTACGTCGACGGCGAGGCCGCGGGCTGGATCCGCATCGGACCGCGCACCCGGCAAGCTCGGATCCCCCGCACTCGCATGATCGCCGCGTCGAGCACCGAGCCGTTCGACGACGCGTCCGTGTGGGCGGTCACCTGCTTCGTCGTCCGCAGGGAGCATCGGGGCACCGGGCTCAACGCCGAGCTGCTCGACGCCGCGATCGCCTTCGCCCGGAAGTCCGGCGCCCGCCTCATCGAGGGCTATCCGGTCGACACCCGCGGCGAGAAGCAGCGCGCGAACGATCTGTACCACGGCACGCTCGGGACGTTCCTCCGCGCGGGTTTCACGGAGAAGGCGGTGATGAAGCCGGGGCGCGTGCTCGTCGCCCTCGACCTGGCGCAGAGCGGGACCGATAGCGTGAAGGGATGAGCGACGCGCACTCCTCCCTCGACGATCCCGACCTCGGCCTGCTCCAGCGGGCGACCTCCGAGCTCGACGACGGTTCCGTCCTCACCCACGACTGGTTCGTCGGCAGCGTCCAGGTCGACGGCAGCACCTACGAACTGATGGTCGAGGGCGCGTCGCCGGACGAGGTCGCTCCGCTGCTCCCCCGGCTGCGTGCGGTCGTCGCCGCCCTTCCGGGCCTCCGCCGCGTCGCCTCGGACGCCGTAGTCACGACGTTCAGCACCGGCGATCCGGACCCCACCGGCCTCGACGAGGCGGCGGACGACCTCGACCTCGAGACCATCGAGGCCTCCGGTGACGGCACCGTCGTCCTCCACTTCACCGACTCCTGCGGCGAGCACTTCCCGGAGGGCTACTGGCCCGCCGTGCACCTCGATGCCACGGGTGCTGTGGCGACGGTCACCGTCGAGTCCTGAAGCAGGCAGACCCGATCGACCGCCTTCGAGACGACATGCCCCTCCGGTCATACGATGGAGGGATGCAGCGCCGCACCCTCCCTCCCGCGATCGTGTGGGCGTTCGTCCCCTACGCCGTGGTCTCCGCCTTGCACGTCGTGCTTCTGGCGCTCGGCCACGATCTCGCGGGTCCGACGAAGCTGCTGCTCATGCCGCTGCTCGCGGTGCCGGTCCTCGTGGCTGCGCGACGGATCCATCCACCCGTGACGGTGGCCCTGCTCCTCGTCGCCCTGCTCTTCTCCTGGCTGGGTGACGGCGCGGGCGCACTGTTCCCCGCGGCCCCCGAGCTTCCGCTCATGCTGGGCTTCTTCGGCCTCGCGCACATCGCCTACATCGTCCTCTTCGCCCGCCACCTGGCGCGCCGCCGCCTGCCGTGGTGGACGGCGATCTACGCCGTCTGGTGGCTCGCGATGATCCTCGCCCTCGGCCCACACACCGGCCCGCTTCTCATCGGCGTCGCGCTGTATGGCCTGCTCCTCGCGGGCACCGCGGCGTTCGCAGCGCGATGCCATCCGCTCGTCGCGACGGGCGGGGCGTTCTTCCTGGCGAGTGACACGATCCTCGCTCTCCGGCTCTTCCTCCCCGACGCCCTCCCGGCCTGGAGCAGCCCCGCCGTGATGCTCACGTACACGCTCGGCCAGGGGCTGATCGTCGCCGGCGCCCTCGTTTCCCTGCAGCGGAAGGAAGCCTGATGGTTGACAGTGCGCGGGTGGACAGCTGGCTCTGGGCGGTGCGCGTCTACAAGACCCGGTCCGCTGCGACTACCGCATGCCGCGCGGGGCATGTGCGCGTCAACGGCGACAAGGCGAAGGCTGCACAGGCGGTTCGCGTGGGCGATGAGCTCCGCATCCGCATCGCGGGCTTCGATCGGATCCTGATCGTGCGCCAGATCCTCGTCAAGCGCGTCGGCGCACCGCTGGCCGCCCTCGCGTACGAGGACCGGACGCCGGAACGCGAGCCGCAGGCAGCCCTCGGCGTCCGGGACCGCGGCGCCGGACGACCGACGAAGCGGGAGCGTCGGGACATCGACCGCCTCCGCGGACGAGGCGATATACAACACGACTGAACCCTTCCTCGATTCGAACATAAGTTCTAAAATCGAGGTATGACGAACCAGCCGACCGCACCTCTCGACTTGGAGGAGCGGAGGCGCGTGCGAGACGCCTGGACGGCGACACGTCGACGCATCGCAGCGCTGGAGGCAGAGGCTGCGGAGCTGCTGGTGGCGCAGATCGCTTTCCATGACGAAGACGTGGCCGCGGCCCCGCACCACCGCGATGCCATCCACCGCTCGATGGTCGCCGAGTACGCCGCGGCGGCGCGTCTTTCCACCGGCACCATGGAGTTCGCGTTCGCCGATGCTCTCGCCCTGAGCACGGCACTCCCCCGCGTGCGAGAGGCCTTCCACACAGAGTCTCTGAGCTCCTCGCACGTGCGGGAGATCGCGCGGGTGAGCGCGATCGTGGCCGAGGCCATCCGCAACCGCGTCGTCGCGCCCGAGACGATGGCGCTGTTCGAGACGGCGGTGCTCGTCGTCGCCGAAGCCGAGACCGCGGCGCGCACGCGGGTGCATGCCCGCCGCGTCGCCTCCGCGCTTGTCGGCGAGACGATCACGGAGCGACACCGCCGCGCCGCGGACGAGCGCTGCGTCACGGTGCGATCGGTCGACGACGGCCTCGCGGTCCTGACGGCGATCCTCCCGGAGTGGGCGGCCGTGGCGATCGCCGACCGGCTGAATCAGCTCACCCGCACGGTCATCCGGGCCCGTGATGCGGGTCCCGCGCGTGATGCGGGGACTGCGCGTGATGCGGCGTCGGGGTCGGATGAAGCGACGCCGCGTCTGGCACCTGCGCACCACGAAGTGCTGACCGCCGACCGCTTCGCGACGGATCGCCCGTGCGGCGAGGCTCGGTCGGACCCGACGATCTCCAGCGTCGATGGCGGCATCTACGCCCTCGACCCCGAGGCCGAATCGCTCCCCGCAGACACCCGCACCTGGAGCCAGGTGCAGGCCGACCTTCTGACCGATCTGCTCCTCACCGCCGATCCGAGCGCCGTCGAGGGCGACGGCCTCACCGGGGTGCGGGGTCGCCTGCAGGTGACCGTGGCGGCGACGACCCTCGCCGGACTCGACGACCGTCCGGCGGAACTGGACGGACACGGTGCTCTTCGCCCGGACATCGCTCGGGCTCTGGCCGGTCGCGACGGCGGCTGGACCCGCTTGTTCCTCGATCCGCACGGGCAGGTCATCGAAACGAACGCCTACAGCCCGACCGAGGGCATGCGCCGGTTGCTTCGGGCCCGCGATCAGCACTGCCGGTTCCCGGGGTGTCGCCAGCCGGTACACCGCTGCGACATCGACCACACCTGGGATCACGCGAAGGGCGGCCCGACCCGCGTCGACAACCTCGCGCACCTCTGCCGCGGACACCATGTGCTGAAGCACCCCGGTATCCCGGAGCCTCAGCGCTGGACGGTACGGCAGCACCCCGGCGGGGTCCTCGAATGGCGAAGTCCCCTCGGCGCGGTCCACACCGATCACGCCCCACCACGGGTCGCCTTCGTCTGAAACACGCCGCCATCACGACGACGGGTCCTTCGAGCGCGGTGACTGATCTCCGCCACGCCACGCCACGCCACGCCACTGTACGAGTCCCGGGATCCGCGGAGCGTGGCGGCCGCGTCTCGCTCTAGGCGTCGAGAAGACGAAGGAGCCAGCCGCTCGAGCGCACCTGTGCCCCGGCGGCCTCGACGCGGGACTGCAGCTCGCGGTCACTGGTCACCGCGAGAACCGGCGACGCGCTCGCGACCCGGCGTTCGACCTCGGCCACGATCGCGTCGTCACCGGCGCCCTCCGCGCGCACGACGTTCAGGGCCGAGCCCGCGACTCCGGCTTCTGCGGCCGCGGCGTCCGCGGGCGATCCCCCCGCAGCGGCCTCCGCGATGTCCCGGGCGCGACCTTCCACGACGAGCGAGACCTCCGGGAACCAGGCGTCCCCCGCGAGCCCGAGGTCGTCTGCGGGCACCGACAGCCCGGTCAGACGATCGCGGAGTCGTGCCGCAGCTCCGGCGCGATCCTTCCACCAGCCGTCCGGGACCGAGCCCACGACGTTGGCGGCGTCGACCACGACCACCGGATGCGCCGAGAGCTGAGCCCGCAGCATCGGCCACGCCGCACCGAAGCCGGGGTGCAGGGGCAGCCCGTCCACGTCCTCGACGGGCACCCACGACAGCGCGACGCTCTCGGGGTCGCTGATCACGGGATCGAACGGCGTCCGCACATCGGCGACGACGGTGGTGTACGACCAGATGCCGAGGTCGAGCACGCTCGTGAAGCGCGGCCGCACCGCGCCATCCGGCACTCCCGCCTCCTCCTGCGCCTCCCGCACGGCACCCACGATGGCCGCCTCGCCCTCGTGCAGCGCGCCGCCGGGCAGGCCCCAGGTGCCGCCGAAGTGGCTCCACGCCACGCGATGCTGCAGCAGGATGCCGCGCTCCGGGTCGACGGCGAGGAGACCGGCCGCACCGAAGCGCCCCCAGTACCGCTCACCGGAGTCCGCAACCACCCAGGCATCGCCCGGATCGCGCGGCCCCTCGGGGCGACGCGGTTCACCGGCGGCGGGAGGTACGACAGTCACCCCCTCAGCTTTTCACAGCATCGGGGCTCCGGCGCCACCGCCGCGACATGCGCGGCAACGAGTCAGCGCTGGCGACGCTCCCGCACACGCATGTTGATGACGATCGGCGTGCCCTCGAACGGGTAGAGCTCGCGCAGGCGGCGCTGGATGAACCGGCGGTAGCCCGGGTCGAGGAAACCGGTCGTGAACAGCACGAACGTCGGCGGACGGGTCGAGGCCTGCGTCCCGAAGAGGATGCGCGGCTGCTTCCCGCCGCGCACCGGGTGCGGGTGCTCGGCGACGAGCTCGGCGAGGAACGCGTTGAACTTCCCGGTCGGGATGCGGCGGTCCCAGTTCTCCAGCGCCATCTCGAGCGCGGGGACGAGCTTGTCGAGGTGACGACCCGTCTTCGCCGAGATGTTGACCCGCGGGGCCCAGGCCACGTGGGCGAGGTCCTGCTCGATCTCGCGCTCCAGGTAGCGGCGGCGGTCGGCGTTCTCCAGGTCGTCGTCGTTGAGGCGATCCCACTTGTTGAACGCCAGGACGAGCGCGCGACCGGACTCGAGCACGAGGTCGATGATCCGCACGTCCTGCTCGCTGATCGACTCCGATACGTCGAGGACGACGATGGCGACCTCGGCCTTCTCCAGCGCGGCAGACGTGCGCAGCGACGCGTAGAAGTCGGCGCCCTGCGCCATGTGCACGCGGCGACGGATACCGGCCGTGTCGACGAGGCGCCACATCTTGCCGCCCAGCTCCACGACCTCATCCACGGGGTCGCGCGTCGTGCCGGCGAGATCGTTGACGACCACACGCTCCTCCCCCGCGGCCTTGTTCAGCAGCGAGGACTTGCCCACGTTCGGGCGTCCGAGGATCGCGACGCGGCGCGGACCGCCGATCTCCTGCTTCGCCACCGCGGAGATCTCCGGCAGCTTCGTCAGCACGGCGTCGAGGAGGTCGGCGACACCACGACCGTGGATCGCGGAGACCGGGTGCGGCTCCCCGAGACCCAGGTTCCACAGCGCGGCCGCCTCCGGCTCCTGACGCGCGTCGTCGATCTTGTTGGCGACGAGGAAGACCGGCTTGCCGCTCTTGCGCAGCAGCTTCACGACGTGCTCGTCGGTCGAGGTGGCGCCCACCATGGCGTCCACGACGAACAGCACGACATCGGAGAGGTCGATCGCGACCTCGGCCTGCGCCGCGACCGAACGGTCGATGCCGCGGGCATCGGGCTCCCAGCCGCCGGTGTCGACGACCGTGAAGCGGCGGTCGTTCCACTCGGCCTTGTACGTGACGCGGTCGCGGGTGACGCCGGGGGTGTCCTCCACGACGGCCTCGCGACGGCCGAGGATCCGGTTCACGAGCGCGGACTTGCCCACGTTCGGCCGCCCGACGATCGCCACCACGGGGAGCGCAGGCAGGAACTCGATACCGTCCTCGCCCAGCGCCACGCCGGCGAGGAGCGCGGCGTCCTCGTCGTCGAGTTCGTAGTCGGCGAGCCCGGCGCGCAGGGTCTCCGCGCGCTGCTCGGCGAGCTGGTCATCGATCTGCTCGAGCTTCTCGGCGAGCTGGTCGGGACCGCCTTCATATTCGTCGTCAGCCACGGTCTGCTCCTCGGAGTCGTTCGATCACCGAGAGGACGGCGTCGATGGTCTGGGGGAAATCGAGTGCGGTCGAGTCGACGACCTCCACGCCCTCCGCGGCGTTGAGGAAGTCGACGACGGCACTGTCGGAGGCGTCGCGCTTGTGCAGGGCGTCCGCCACGGCGGCGGCGTTCTCGCCGGCGAGTTCTCCCGCGCGACGGGCGGCCCGCACCTCCGGTGCCGCGGTCAACAGGATGCGCACGGGGGCATCCGGTGCCACGACGGTCGTGATGTCGCGTCCTTCGACGACGACGGCCGGGTACGGCGCCTCGGCGACCAGCGCCCGGAAGAGCTCGTTGACCTGGGCGCGCACCTCCGGCACGCGGGCCACGCCGCTCACGGCACCGGACACGCGGGGTTCGCGGATCGCGTCCGTCACGTCGACGTCGCCGACGCGCACCGTGCGGTCGTCCGGGTCGAGCCCGAGGCGGACGGGGAAGTCGGCGGCCGCGGCGCGCACGGCCTCGGCGTCGTCGGTGTCTGCACCGCGATCGAGCACATGCCAGGCGAGTGCCCGGTAGGCCGACCCGGTGTCGAGGTAGCCGAAGCCCTCGCGACGCGCGATCGCCTTGGAGACGCTCGACTTCCCGGACCCGGCGGGCCCGTCGATGGCGATGAACTTCGTGGCGGAGATGGTGGAGGTGTCAATCATTGGTGTTCCCTGCGATGCGCCAGCCGCGTTCCTGGAGCCCGGTGATCGCGCCGTGCAGCGCCGCGGGGTCGACACTGATCTCGGCGAGGCCGAACTGCGCGCCCGGAGAGTGCTCCAGTCGCAGGTCCTCGACGTTGACGCCGAGCTCGCCGAGCTCGCCGAACAGGCGACCCAGCTGACCGGCGGTGTCGTCGACCATGACGACCAGTGTCTCGAAGCGTCGGTTCTGCCCGTGCTTGCCGGGCAGGCGCTCGACCCCGTCGTTGCCCTGGCGGATGGTCTCCGCGAGCACGCGTCGGGCGCCCGGGGCCCCGGGAGCGCGCAGCGCGTCGGCGACCTCGCTCAGGTCGGTCGCGAGCGCGTCGAGGATCTCGACGACGGGACCGGCGTTGGCCCCGAGGATCTGCACCCACAGTTCCGGAGCGGACGCGGCGATGCGCGTCGTGTCCCGCACGCCCTGCCCGGCCAGGCGGAGGGCGCCCTCCTCAGCCCCGGCCAGACGCCCGGCGAGGAGGCTCGCGACGACCTGCGGCACATGCGAGGTGAGGGCGACGGAGCGGTCGTGCTCCTCCGGGGTCATCTCCAGCGGCATCGCGCCGACGTCGAGGGCCAGTGCCTCGACCAGCGCGAGGTCGCGCGCGGTGGTGTCCTCGTCGCGGCACACGACCCACGGCCGCCCGATGAAGAGATCGGCTCTCGCCGAGATCGCCCCGCCGCGCTCCCGACCGGCGAGCGGGTGCGAGCCGATGTAGCGGGCGAGGTTCACGCCCCGCTCCCGGAGTGTGCGGAACGGCTCCAGCTTCACGCTCGCGACATCGGTCACGACGGCGCCGGGGTACCGCTCGAGCTCGGCCTGGATCACGTCGGCGGTCACGTCCGGCGGCACGGCCACGACGACGAGCACCGGGGCGTCGTCATCCTGCGGAAGGCGTCCGGCGCCGTAGTCGACGGCGAGGCGCAGCTGCGCAGGGGACGCGTCGGTGAGGACGACGTCGATGCCCTTCGCACGGAGGGCGTGGCCGACGCTGGCACCGAGCAGTCCGGCGCCGACGATGCGCACGGTGCCGGACAGACGCGGCGCCACGGCACCGGTCTTCCGCGCCGCGGGCGCACTCGTCGTCTGGGTCATTCGCTCTCCTGCTCGCCTGGCGCCTCGGCGACACCGGATTCCCGGCGCGCGAGGGTCAACAGCGCGCCGAGTTCAATTTTACTCAGTTCCCGCGTCCGACCGGCCGGGAGGGTTCCCAGGTGCAGCGGACCGAACTGCCGCCGCACGAGTTCCGTGACCGGATGGCCGACCGCGGCCATCATCCGGCGCACGATCCGGTTGCGGCCGGAGTGCAGCGTGAGCTCCACGAGGCTCGAGCCGCGCGACGTGTCCAGCAGCCGAGCCTTGTCGGCGGCGATGGGGCCGTCCTCCAGCTCGATGCCCTTCGTGAGCTTCGAGATAGTCTGCGCCGTCACGCTCCCCTCGACCTTCGCGATGTAGACCTTGGTGACGCCGAAGGAGGGATGCGCGAGGACGTGCGCGAGCTCGCCGTCGTTGGTGAGCAGCAGCAGTCCGCTGGTCTCGGCGTCCAGACGCCCGACGTTGTACAGCCGCTCCTCGTAGTCCTTCGTGAAGCGTCGGAGATCGGGGCGTCCGCTCTCGTCGCGCATGCTGCTGACCACACCCGTCGGCTTGTTCAGCATCACGTACCGCTTGGACACGTCGAGCTGCACCGCGGTGCCGTCCACGTCCACGAGGTCCCGCTCCGGGTCGATGCGGCGGCCGAGCTCGGTGATCACCTGGCCGTTCACCCGGATGCGTCCCTCGACGATGTACTGCTCGACGACCCGACGGGAGGCGACACCAGCCGCGGCGAGCACCTTCTGCAGTCGCACGCCCTCGGGGGCGCTGGAATCGTGGGCGTCGGTGGTCATCGGACCGTCCCTTCGTCGAAGCCGTCGGCGCCGTCGTCGAGGAGCGGCGAGATCGGCGGAAGCTCATCCAGAGAGTTGATGCCGAGATGCTGGAGGAGTGCATCGGTTGTGCCGTAGTTGATCGCGCCGGTCTCGGAATCGGCGAACAGTTCGGTGATCAGCCCCCGCGCGAGGAGGGTGCGGACCACGGAGTCGACGTTGACCGCGCGGATCGAGGCCACCTGGCTCCGGGTCACCGGCTGCTTGTACGCGATCACCGCGAGCGTCTCCAGCGCCGCCTGGGAGAGCCGGGCCGGCGCCTGACCGCCGACGAACTCCGCCACGACCGGATCGAGGTCCTCGCGGACGTAGAGCCGCCATCCACCGCCGACCTCCCGCAGCTCGAAGCCGCGCCGCGGACCCGCGCCTCGACCGTCGTAGTCCTCGACCAGCGACTCGACCGTCTGCCGGACGGCGGGCACCGGCGCGCCGACCGCGGCGGCGAGGGCCACCAGGCCGATCGGCTCGTCGACGATGAAGAGGATCGCCTCCACACGCTCGCTGAGCGGCAGCTCGGAACCCGTCGCGGCGTCGGGCTCGTCGGGGAGGCCGGTCTCTGCCGCGGTCACGTCATCGGTCATAGTCGGCCCCCAGGGTCGCGAGTGTCTCGTCCGACCAGGAGTCGGCGGCCCAGCGGAGGGTGAGCTCCCCGAGCGGTTCCAGTTGTTCGAAGGAGAGCGCCGCGTGGCGGTACAGCTCCAACACCGAGATGAAGCGGGCCACGACGATACCCGGCTCCCAGACGCCCGCGACCAGCTCGCGGAAGCTCAGCGACTCGGTGCCGCGCAGCAGCGTGACGACGATCGCGGCCTGCTCGCGGATGCTGACCAAGGGCGCATGCAAGTGGTCGAGTCCGACGTGCGGGATCTCCTTCGGCGCAAAGGCCAGCAGCGCCAGCGCCGCGAAGTCGTCGGGCGTGAGCGACCAGACGAGCTCTGGTGTCTGCTTCCGGTGCTTCTCCTCCAGCGGTACCGCACGCACATGACGGCGGTCCTCCCGCTGCAGGCACCGCGAGAACCATGCGGAGACCTCTTTGAACGCGCGGTACTGCAGGAGACGGGCGAAGAGCAGGTCGCGCGCTTCGAGCAGGGCGACGGCCTCGGCGTCGACGAGCTCGCCCTGCGGCAGCAGGCCCGCCACCTTCATGTCGAGCAGGGTCGCGGCGACGACGAGGAACTCCGACGCCTGGTCGAGCTCCTCCTCGTCCTCCAGGTCGGCGAGGTACGCGATGAACTCGTTGGTGACGGCGCTCAGCGACACCTCGGTGATGTCCATCTCGTGCTTCGAGATGAGGTTCAGCAGGAGGTCGAAGGGGCCGTCGAAGTTGGACAGCGAGACGCGGAACCCAGCGGCATCGTCGGCGGAGGACGGCTCCGCGGTGTCGATCGCCTCGGCGGGTGCCGGGACCTCAGCGGTACCGAGCTCGTCAGGCGACGGCGCCACGGGCGACCAGCTCCCTGGCCAGCCGCAGGTATGCCTGTGCGGCCGCGTGCTCCGGAGCGAACTCGGTGATCGGGACCCCCGAGACCGACGCGTCCGGGAACTTCACGGTGCGGCCGATGACGGTCTCCAGCACGTCGTCGCCGAACGCCTCCACGACGCGCTCCAGCACCTCGCGCGAGTGCAGCGTGCGCGGGTCGTACATCGTCGCCAGCAGGCCGTCCATCTCGATGGAGGGGTTGAGCCGGTCGCGGACCTTGTCGATGGTCTCGATGAGGAGCGCGACACCGCGGAGCGCGAAGAACTCGCACTCGAGCGGGATGATGACGCCGTGCGCCGCCGTCAGCGCGTTCACGGTCAGCAGACCGAGCGACGGCTGGCAGTCGATGAGGATGACGTCGTACTCCCCCGCCACCTGGCGCAGCACGCGGGCGAGGATCGTCTCGCGGGCGACCTCGTTGACGAGGTGCACCTCCGCGGCGGAGAGGTCGATGTTCGCGGGAAGGACGTCGAGACCGGGCACGTTCGAGTGCACGATCGCGTCGTGCGCGTCGCGCTTCGTGTCGAGCAGGAGGTCGTAGACCGTCGGGACGTCGTGCGTCTGAATGCCGAGACCGGCGGACAGCGCGCCCTGCGGGTCGAAGTCCACGGCGAGCACCTTGCGGCCGTACTCCGCGAGCGCGGCGGCGAGGTTGATGGAGGTGGTCGTCTTGCCGACGCCGCCCTTCTGGTTGCAGAGCGCGATGATGCGGGCCGGGCCGTGAGACTTCAGAGGCGCCGGGATCGGGAAGCCCTGGTACGGACGGCCGGTGGGTCCCATGGGGGTGTCGTCGGCCTTCTGCGCCTTCGCCCTGGACTTCGCCACTTTCTCAGCCACCGGTTCTCCTGCTCCTTCGTGCTTGCTCGATTGTAGCCGCCCAGCGTTCCCCAGCCGGCTCGGCGCGCGGCGGTCCCGGTACCGGCCGCGGCCTGCGCGGTCAGCGCGCCCGGGGATGAGAGGTCGCGTAGATGTCACGGAGAGCATCCACCGACACATGCGTGTAGATCTGCGTCGTCGCGACCGAGGAGTGCCCCAGCAGCTCCTGCACCACCCGCACGTCGGCACCGCCCTGCAGGAGGTGCGTCGCGAACGAGTGGCGCAGCGTGTGCGGGGAGACCTCGGTCGTGAGCTGTGCGCGCTCCGCGGCGGAACGGATCACCAGCCAGGCGCTCTGTCGCGAGAGCGGGGCACCGCGTGCGCCGAGGAAGAGCCGGGCCGATGCGCGGCCCTTCGCGGCGAGCTCCGGGCGAACCCGGGTGAGGTAGGCGTCGACGGCGGCACGGGCGTACGACCCCACCGGGACGATGCGCTCCTTCGAGCCCTTGCCCCGCAGGCGCAGCACCTCGCCGTGCGCCATGTCGTCGACGTCGAGCCCGACCGCCTCCGACACCCGGGCGCCCGTGGCGTAGAGGAGCTCCAGCAGCGCCCGGTCGCGGATACCGAGCGGCTCCTCGGCCGACGGCGCGGCGAGCAGCCGCTCCACCTGGTCGATCGTGAGGGCTTTCGGCAGCCGCCGCGGGGTCTTCGGCGGGCGGAGCCGTCCGGTCGGATCGTCCGCCTCGATGCCCTCACGGGCGAGGAACCGGTGCCAGCCGCGCACCGAGGACTGCAGGCGCGCCAGACTCGTCGCGGCCGGGGGCGGCTCCGCCGAGGCGCGGTCGGCGACGAAGCGGTCGATGACGGCGGGCGTGATGTCCGCCGTGTCGTCGATCCCCTCCGCCGTGAGCCAGTCCCGGTAGCCCTCGAGGTCCCGCCGGTAGGCGCCGACCGTGTGCGCGCTGAGCCCGCGCTCGATCGTGACGTGACGCAGATACGCGTCGAGGGCGCGATCGAGCTGCATGCTCAGCTCCGGTCGCGCAGCCTCTGCGCGGTCGCCAGCACGCCGAGCGCGAGGATGCCGTTGCGCAGGCGTCCCGCCAGGACTCCGGCGATCGCCTCCTCGA
The DNA here is from genome assembly GCF_042799975.1 of Microbacterium sp. NPDC057658. Lineage (NCBI taxonomy): Bacteria > Bacillati > Actinomycetota > Actinomycetes > Micrococcales > Microbacteriaceae > Microbacterium > Microbacterium sp. NPDC057658. The sequence goes on from NZ_JBHVHT010000001.1 coordinate 2,737,073, forward strand.
GGGGAAGCCAGGCGAGGCGGATGTCCGCCTCCTCGTCTTCGCGGGCGTGCGCGGCCGCGGCGGCGGTGAGCCCCGTCGCGAGGAACACCTGGATGAGCTCGTCGTTGCCTCCCGGCGTGGTCCACGACGACACCAGGGGCTCCCAGTGCGCGGCGACGAGGTCGGCCTCCTCCGCGAGCTCGCGTCGGGCGGCCGCCAACGGCTCCTCCCCCGCGATATCGAGGAGGCCGGCCGGCAGCTCCCAGTCGCGGTGGCGGATCGGGTGACGGTATTGCTGGATGAGCAGCACCCGCCCCTCGTCGTCCAGCGCGAGGATCGCGACGGCCCCGGGGTGGGCGACGTACTGTCGCACGATCTCGCCCTCGCCGTAGCGGACCCGGTCGGAGCGCACGTCCCAGACGCGCCCCTCGTAGACGAGGTCGCTGCTCACGACCTCCGGCTCGAAGGGCTCGTCGCGCAGCGGCTCCGCGACGGCCGTCGCCTCCGACTCACTCATCGACGGGCACGTCGAACAGCTCGCTCGCGCGGTGGCGGGCGATGGCCGCGCCGACGAGCCCGCGGAACAGCGGGTGCGGGTCGGTCGGACGCGAGCGCAGCTCCGGGTGCGCCTGGGTGGCGATGTAATACGGGTGCACGTCGCGCGGCAGCTCGACGTACTCGACGAGGTCGAGTTCCGGGTTGAGGCCCGAGAACACCAGACCGGCCTCGGACAGGCGATCGCGGTAGGCGTTGTTGACCTCGTAGCGGTGACGGTGACGCTCGGACACCTCGGCGGCGCCGTAGACCTCGCGCGCCAGCGAGCCCTCCGCGAGGGCCGCCTGGTAGAGGCCGAGGCGCATGGTGCCGCCCAGGTCGCCGCCGTCGAGGATCTCGATCTGCTCGGCCATGGTCGCGATGACGGGCTCCGCGGTGTCCGGGTCGAACTCGCTGGACGAGGCTCCGGCGATCCCGGCCACGTCGCGGGCGTACTCGATGACCATGCACTGCAGACCGAGGCAGAGGCCGAGGGTCGGGATGCCCTGCTCGCGGGCGAACTTCAGCGCACCCAGCTTGCCCTCGATGCCGCGGATGCCGAAGCCTCCGGGGACGCAGATGCCGTCCAGCTCGGCCAGCTGCTCCTGCGCGCCCTCCGGCGTCTCGCAGAGGTCGGACGGGATCCAGCGGATGTTGACCTTGGTCTCCTGCGCGAAGCCGCCCGCCTTGAGGGCCTCCGTCACGGACAGGTAGGCGTCCGGAAGGTCGATGTACTTGCCGACGAGGCCGATCGTGACCTCGTGCTTCGGGTTGTGCACCGCGTGCAGCACCTTGTTCCAGCGCGTCCAGTCGACGTCGTCCGCCTTCTGGTCGAGGCCGAGGCGGCGCACGATGTAGGAGTCGAGGCCCTGCTCGTTGAGGGTCGACGGGATGTCGTAGATGCTCGGCAGGTCGACGGTGTTGATGACGCCTTCGACGTCGACGTCGCACATCAGAGCGATCTTGTTGCGGTTGCTCGCGCTCACCGGGCGGTCGCTGCGGAGCACGAGGGCGTCGGGCTGGATGCCGACCTGACGGAGCGCGGCGACCGAGTGCTGGGTCGGCTTGGTCTTCTGCTCGCCGGACGCGCCCATGAACGGCACGAGCGAGACGTGCACGAAGAACACGCTGTCGCGGCCGAGCTCGTGACGCAGCTGGCGGGCCGACTCGAGGAACGGCTGCGACTCGATGTCGCCGACGGTGCCGCCGACCTCGGTGATGATCACGTCGGGACGCGGGTCCTCGGTGGCCTGCAGCCGCATGCGGCGCTTGATCTCGTCGGTGATGTGCGGGATGACCTGCACGGTGTCGCCGAGATACTCGCCGCGACGCTCGCGGGCGATCACCTGCGAGTAGATCTGACCGGTCGTGACGTTGGCCGCCTCGGACAGGTTGATGTCGAGGAAGCGCTCGTAGTGGCCGATGTCGAGGTCGGTCTCCGCACCGTCGTCGGTGACGAACACCTCGCCGTGCTGGAACGGGTTCATGGTGCCCGGATCGACGTTCAGATACGGGTCGAGCTTCTGCATGACCACGCGGAGTCCGCGAGCGGTCAGGAGGTTGCCCAGGCTGGCCGCGGTGAGCCCCTTGCCCAAAGACGAAACGACACCACCAGTCACGAAGATGTGCTTGGTCGTGTCGTTCTTGGGTCCCGCAGAAGAAGAGTTCATCACGGGCTTCTATCCTAACAGTTCATTCAGACGCCGAGGCTGAGAAGCTCGCGGGCGTGGGTGAGTGCGGCATCGGAATCCGCGAGTCCGGAGAGCAGACGGGCCATCTCGGCCTCGCGCTCCTCCCCGTCGAGCCGCCGCACGCTGGACGCGGTGACGGCGCCGTCGTGCGATTTCACGACGGTGAGATGGTTGTTCGCGAAGGCGGCGACCTGCGCGAGATGGGTGACGGCGATCACCTGCGACTTCTCGGCGAGTCGGGCGAGTCGCCGACCCACCTCGATCGCCGCCGCGCCGCCGATGCCCGCGTCGACCTCGTCGAACACGAAGGTGGGCACGGGATCGGTCGCCGCGATGACGACCTCGATCGCGAGCATCACCCGCGACAGCTCGCCGCCGGAGGCGCCCTTGGCGACCGAGCGGGGTTCGGCGCCGGGATGCGGGGCGAGCAGGATGGCGACGTCGTCGCGGCCGTGGGTGCTCTCGGCCCCCGGGGCCACAGAGACCTCCAGGCGCGCGTCCGGCATCGCCAGCGCGTGCAGCTCGGCGGTCACGGCCTCGCCGAGTCGGCCGGCTGCCTCGCTCCGGGCCGCGGTGAGAGCGTCGGCCCGGGCGTCGAGTTCCGTCCTGGCCGCGTCGCGCTCAGCGGTGAGGCGTTCCAGGCGCTCTCCGTCGTCGTCGAGTTCGGCCAGCCGCGCGGATCCGGTCTGCCACAGCGCCAGGGCCTCGGCCAGCGAGCCGTGCTGACGGATGAGGACGCCGAGCGCGGCCCGGCGCTCCTCGACGGCGGCCAGCTCGTGCGGACCGGACTCGTCGAGGTCGGCGAGGAAGCCGGAGAGCACACCGGCGGCGTCGGCAATGCGGTAGCCGATGTCGGCCAGGGTCTCCGCGACTTCCGCGAGCTTCGGGTCGGACACGCGCTCGATCGCTCGGCGCGCTTCCGCGACCAGCGCCGAGGCATCGGGCTCGCCCTCCTCGTTCGAGAGGGCTCCGTGGGCCAGGGCGGCGGCGACGCGGAGTTCCTCCGCGTTCGCGAGGCGCTCGGCACGAGCCGTCAGCTCCTCGTCCTCGCCCTCCTCGGGGGCGGTCGCCTCGATCAGGGCGAGGTCCTCCCGCAGCCGGGCGGCCTCCTCGGCACGCCGGTCACGGTTCGCGGTGATGTCGATGATCTCGGCGTCGAGCGTTCGCCAGCGCTCGAACGCGGCCTGGTACTCCTCCAGCGCCCGGGCGATCGGTTCGCCGCCGAAGCGGTCGAGGGCGTCGCGCTGCGCGGCGGCCGAGCGCAGCCGCAGCTGCTCGGACTGTCCGTGCACGACGATGAGCTCGTCCGCGAGCGAGGACAGCACCCCTGCCGGCGCGGCCCGCCCACCGACGCTCGCGCGACTGCGGCCCTCGGCACTGAGGGTGCGCGAGACATAGAGCTCAGCGGTGCCGGCACCGGCCGGCTCCAGCTCTCCCCCGGCCTCGGCCACGATGTCGGCGACCTCGCCCTTCTCGGGCACGATCCACACCCCGGCCACCGAGGCCTGCGCGGCTCCCTTGCGCACGGCGCCCGAGTCGGCGCGCTGGCCGAGGAGCAGCCCGAGCCCGGTGACGACCATGGTCTTGCCCGCGCCCGTCTCTCCGGTGATGGCCGTGAAGCCGGGCCCGAGCGGCAGGACGGCGTCGGCGATCACGCCGAGCCCCTGCATGCGCATCTCCTCGATCATGCGTCGCTCCTCCGCTCCTGTCCGCGCCATCCTTCGACGGGCAGCTGGAACTTCCGCACGAGACGGTTCGTGAACGCCGTGGGGTGCAGACGCGCGAGGCGGACCGGGCGCGACGAGCGACGCACCACGACGCGGGCTCCCGGCGGAAGGTCGTGGGAACGACGGCCGTCGCACCAGAGGATGCCGGAGCCATCCGTCCGCTCCAGCATCTCGATCGCCACGGCCGCCTCGGGGCTCACCACGAGCGGCTTCGCGAAGAGCGCGTGCGCCGACAGCGGGACCACCGCGATGGCCTCGACCGTCGGCCAGATGACCGGGCCGCCGGCGGAGAAGTTGTAGGCGGTCGAGCCGGTCGGGGTGGAGATGACCATGCCGTCGCAGCCGAAGCTCGACAGCGGGCGCCCGTCGATCTCGAGCACCACCTCGATCATGCGCTCGCGGCTCGCCTTCTCGACGGTCGCCTCGTTCAGGGCCCAGGTCTCGAAGACGACGTCGCCCGAGGCGTCCTTCACGCGCACCGACAGTGCCAGGCGCTCCTCGACCTCGTAGTCGCGGGCGATGACGCGGCGCATCGCGTCGTCCATGTCGTCCCGGTCGATCTCCGCGAGGAAGCCGACGTGACCCATGTTGATGCCGAGCACCGGAGCGCCGCTGTCACGGACGAGCTCTGCCGCGCGGAGGATCGTGCCATCGCCCCCGAGGACGATCGCGAGCTCGAGCGTCGCCGGTCCGGAGGCGTCCAGCACCTCGACGTCCGCGAAGAACGCATCGACTGCGGCGAGCTCGGCATGGTCGTCGGCTGCCAGGACGGGACGGACCCCCGCACCGCGGAGGGCGTCGATCACCCGACGGGCGGCCGCGACGGTGTCGACGCGACCCGCGTGGGCGACGACCAGGATCCTGCGCTCGTTCATCGTCCCCCTGCCAGCCGGTTGATGGTGTCCATCCATTCTGTCGGATTGCTGCCGCCGCCCGGCACGAGGTGCACGAGATACTCCGCATTGCCGTGGGTCCCGAGGATCGGGGAGGAGACGAGCCCCGCCATCCCCATCCCGGCGTCCCACGCGCTCCACACCACGCGGGCGACGGCATCGGCCCGGGTGGCGGGGTCGGTGACGAGGCCGCCGCGCACCGCGGTCCTCCCGACCTCGAACTGCGGCTTGACCAGCAGCAGCACGTCGGCGCCCGGCGCGGCCACGGCGACCACCGCGGGCAGCACGAGCTCGAGCGAGATGAAGGAGAGGTCGCCCACCACCAGGTCGGGCGACGTGGACTCCCCCGTCGCTGCGGTGAGGCTGTCACGCGTCATGTGCCGCACGTTGAAGCCCTCGACGGCGATGACGCCGGGGTCGGCGGCGACCGCGGGGGCGAGCTGACCGTGGCCGACATCCACGGCGAGGACACGGCGCGCGCCGCGTTCCCGCAGCACCTGCGTGAAACCGCCGGTCGAGGCCCCCATGTCGAGCGCGAGGCGTCCCTGCACCGGGATGCCGAAGCCGTCGAGCCCGGCGACGAGCTTGTGCGCCGCGCGGCTGACGTAGTGGTCGGCGCCGGCGACCGTGATGGTGTTGTCGTCGCTGACCGCGGTCGAGGCCTTCACGACCGGACGGCCGTCGACGCTCACGAGGCCGTCGGCGATGAGGGTGGCGGCATGCGTGCGCGAACGGGCGAGTCCTCGGGCGGCGAGGGCGGCGTCGAGTCGCGTCATCGTGGTCCCGGGGTCTCCCGCAGGTCGTGCCGGGATCCGCTCTCGAGTCGTCGCGAGAGATCGTCGTGCAGGGCCGAGTACGCGTCCGCGCGTGCGGCGAGCGGCTGCCCTTCGATCAGGCGCAGACGACTCCACAGGCCGTCCGTCGGCGCGCTGGTCGTCGTCTCATCGCTCACGCTTCCACTGTACGCGGCACCGCCGACGGGCGGCGGCGCCACGCGTGGCTCAGGGGCGGTGGAACGGGTCCGCGTACAGCCGTTCCGGAACCCGGAGGACGAACACCGGCGTCCCGGACGCCCAGATCGCGGCGGCGCCCGCACGGAGCAGGTCGAGCTGGTCGCCGGACTCGGCGACGATCTCGACGTCTGCGCCCCGGACGCGGACGGCGGCACCGTTCACGTCGAACACGCCGTCGGTCACGGTGGGCTCGGGGTACGGCTCGTGCAGACCGCGCAGGTCGCCGAGGATATAGGTCGGGCGCGATCCTTCGGGCGCGGCGAGGACGTGCTTGGGACGGTCGATACCGGTCAGCACCAGGGCGGACTCGATGCCCGCACGGCTGGCACCCATGATGTCGGTGTCGAGGCGGTCACCGATGAAGAGCGCTTTCGCCGCGCCGAAACGGGCGAGCGCCTCCTCGAAGATCGGGGTCTCCGGCTTGCCCGCCACCGTCGCCAGGCGACCGATCGCGGTGTGCACGGCGGACACGAGAGTGCCGTTCCCCGGGGCGACGCCCCGCTCGCGCGGGATCGTCCAGTCGGTGTTCGTGGCGATCCACGGGATGCCGCCCTCGTCCTCGGGGACCTTGAGGGCGAACGCCGCTTCGGCGAGGTCGGTCCAGGCGACCTCGGGCGCGAAGCCCTGGACCACGGCCTGCGGCGCGTCCTCGGCGCTGCGCGTGACCGTGTACCCGGCCTTCTGCACCTCGTCGACGAGGCCGTCGCCGCCCACCACGAGGATCGTCGCCGGCGCCGGCACGATCCCGGACAGCAGACGCATCGCCGCCTGCGGGCTCGTGACGACGTCCTGCGGAGCCACGTCGAGCCCGAGACTCGTGAGGTGCGCGGCCACCGAGGCGTCGGTGCGCGAGGCGTTGTTCGTGATGTAGCCGAGACGCACCGCGTGCGCCGCCGCGTTCAGGCTCTCCACCGCATGCGGCAGAGCGCCGGGACCGGCATAGACCACGCCGTCGAGGTCGGCGAGGACGGTGTCAATGCCTTCGAGCGGCGTGCGACCCGCCGGCCGCTTCCGCGCTTTCGCTGTGAAGAGCCCCACTACGCCTCCGGCTTCTCGGACGCGGAGGGCGAGTCGTCCTCCGTCTCGTCATCGTCCGTTTCGTCGTCCTCGCCGAGCAGCTCGCGCACCTCGTCCTCGATGGACGGCTCCGCGGGCTCGGGGGCCTCGGCCGCGTCGTCGGCTTCGGTCGCGTCGTCGGCTACGGTCGCGTCCTCGGCTTCGGTCGCGTCGTCGGCTTCGGTCGCGTCCTCGTCCTCGACAGAAGCGACATCAACGTCGGAGAACTCGTCGTCGGAGAACCCGTCCTCGATGAGGCCGTCCTCCACGTAGAGCTCTTCGTCGCCGGCCTCGTCGACGCCGAGAGCCTCGGCGGCGACCTCGGCACGGCGCGCCCAGAACTCGGCTTCGTCCGTACGCCCGAGGTCCTCCAGGACGGCGGCGCGCGCGGCGAACAGCGCGGGGCTCCACTCGAATGCGCGGTCCGGGTCCAGCTCCGGGATCTCGAGCTCTCCGAGGGCGAGCTCCAGATCGCCCTGGTCGAGCCGGGCACCCGACATCGCGATCGCCAGCGCGACTCGCACGGGCGTGGTCAGAGCTGACCGATCCACGGCCCGACCCGTCTCGAGGGCGCGGTCGGGACGACCGATACCGCGCTCGCTGTCGACCATGAGGGCGATCTGGTCATCCTTGCCGGAGATCCGGCGGTAGGTACGCAGCTCGCGCAGCGCCAAGGCGAAGTCGCCCGTCGCATAGGCGGTGATGCCGAGGGTCTCGCGGACGATCGCGATCCGGCCGGCACGACGCGACGCCGCCAGCGCATGCTCGTGCGCCAGAGCGGGGTCCTCGTCGATCAGTCGGGAGGCCATCGCCAGGTGACGAGCGACGAACTCGGCGTTCTCCTTGCTGAGCGTCTTCAGCTCGTTGCGCGCGGACGGGTGCAGGTCGCGCGCGGTGACCTCGTCCGGGAGACGGGGCTCGTCGAAGCGCGGACGCTCGTTCGCCGCGTTGGCCGGACGCTCCCGGCCAGCCCCGCCGCGCTGCGGGAAGGACCGCGACCGGTCGCTCCCCCGCTCACGCTCGAACCCGCCCTCGCGACGCGGAGCGGAGTCACGGTTGTAACCGCCCTCACGGCGGGGGCCGGAGTCCCGGTTGTAGCCGCCTTCGCGACGCGCAGCGCTGTCCCGGTTGTAGCCACCCTCGCGACGGGGCGTACCACCGTCGCGGTTGTAGCCGCCCTCGCGACGGGGCGCACCACCGTCGCGGTTGGTGTAGCCGCCCTCGCGACGAGGAGCACCACCATCACGGTTATAGCCGCCCTCGCGACGCGATGCACCACCGTCGCGGTTATAGCCACCCTCACGACGAGGGGCACCATCGCGGTTGTAACCACCTTCGCGACGCGGCGCGCCGTCACGGTTGTTGTAACCGCCTTCGCGACGCGGCGCACCACCATCGCGGTTGTAACCACCTTCGCGACGCGGCGCGCCGTCACGGTTGTTGTAACCGCCCTCACGACGCGGAGCACGATCGCGGTTGTAACCACCTTCGCGACGCGCCGCGCCGTCACGGTTGTTGTAGCCACCTTCGCGACGAGGCGCACCATCGCGGTTGTTGTAACCGCCCTCACGACGCGGCGCACCACCATCACGGTTGTAACCACCCTCACGACGAGGCGCACCATCACGGTTGTTGTAACCGCCCTCACGACGCGGCGCACCACCATCACGGTTGTAACCACCCTCACGACGCGGGGCGCCGTCACGGTTGTTGTAGCCTCCTTCGCGACGAGGCGCACCACCATCGCGGTTGTAGCCGCCTTCACGGCGGGGGGCAGCACCGTCACGGTTGTTGTAGCCGCCCTCACGACGCGGCGCACCACCATCACGGCTGTAGCCACCTTCGTGACGCGGGGCACCGTCACGGTTGTAGCCACCCTCACGACGCGGGCCGCGGTCGCCGGAGCGAGATGCGCCGTCGCGGTAGACGGGGCGACCTCCGGAAGGACGATCGTTGCGCTGGTTCCTGTCGTCGTTGCGACGTGGACGGCGCTCTTCCTCTTCCGGCATGGTGCTCCCTGTTCTCTTCGTGCTGTAAACGCAAAATGGCCACCCAACGATGGGTGGCCATTTCGACTAAAAGGAGTCCGGCGGTGTCCTACTCTCCCACAGGGTCCCCCCTGCAGTACCATCGGCGCTGTGAGGCTTAGCTTCCGGGTTCGGAATGTGACCGGGCGTTTCCCTCACGCTATGGCCGCCGAAACACTATTGATGTTTCAATCAAACCTAAAGCAATGATGAATCATTGTTGAAGGTAGTTCTCGACCGTACATCGAGAACCACTCAGTGGACGCAAGCACCAACAAACGGTGTGTTATCAAGTCATCGGCTTATTAGTACCAGTCAGCTGCACACGTTACCGTGCTTCCACATCTGGCCTATCAACCCAGTAGTCTGGCTGGGAGCCTCTCACCCGAAGGTATGGAAGTCTCATCTTGAGGCCGGCTTCCCGCTTAGATGCTTTCAGCGGTTATCCATCCCGAACGTAGCTAATCAGCGGTGCTCCTGGCGGAACAACTGACACACCAGAGGTTCGTCCAACCCGGTCCTCTCGTACTAGGGTCAGATCCTCTCAAACTTCCTACGCGCGCAGCGGATAGGGACCGAACTGTCTCACGACGTTCTAAACCCAGCTCGCGTACCGCTTTAATGGGCGAACAGCCCAACCCTTGGGACCTA
>NZ_JBHVHT010000002.1:0-43585 GCF_042799975.1 Microbacterium sp. NPDC057658
CACATTCCGAACCCGGAAGCTAAGCCTCACAGCGCCGATGGTACTGCAGGGGGGACCCTGTGGGAGAGTAGGACACCGCCGGACTCCTTTTAGTCAAGAAGGCCACCCAATGCTGGGTGGCCTTCTTGCGTTAACGCGTGGAGGCGTCGCCTCAGCGGGCCAGGCGCGCCTCGAGCGTCGCCGCTGTCTCGCGCACCGCGTTCGCCAGCACGACCTCTGCACCGTCGTCGCCGGCCCAGGTGACCGCGACCGCGGCGACCGGCCAGCCGGCGACGTCGCGCACGACGGCGCCCACCGAACGCAGACCTTCCGCGACCTCGCCGTCCTCCGTCGCATACCCCCGAGAGCGTACGTCCCGGAGGAGTTCGCGCAGCTCCCCGGGGCGGCGGGGCCCTCGCCCGGTGCGGTCGGAGAACGCCGACGCCTCCGGGTACAGCGCCCGGACCTGTTCGCGGGGGAGGGCGGCGAGCATCGCGCGTCCGGTCGCGGTCAGGTGCGCGGGGAGGCGCACGCCGACGTCGGTCACCAGGGCGGGCCGCCGCGGCGCACGCTCCTCGACGATGTACAGCACGTCCCCGCCGCTCATGACCGCCAGGTGCGCGCTCTCCCCGAGCTGGTCTGAGAGCCCGGCGATGAGCGGACGGCCGAGCCGTGCCAACGGCTGCTGCCGGGCGTAGCCTCCAGCCAGCTCGAAGGCCGATGTCCCGAGTCCCCACCGGCGCTCCTCGCGGAGGTGCAGCACGAAGCCGTGGGTGGCGAGCGTGCGCAGCAGGTGATAGACCGTCGATCGCGGAAGCGTCAGCTCGCGGGCGATCGCGGACGCGGCCACCGGCGCCGGCCGGCCCGCCAAGTAGCTCAGGATGCGCAGGGTCTGCGCCGCGGCAGGCACCTGGGCGTCAGCGGTCTCGGAGATGTCTGGGATCACAGACACAGGTTGCCACGAAGCCGTGTGCACGTCGACCCCGCGGGTGTGGAATCGAGACATGAGCGATCCAGCCCCTGTCCTCGTCGGCGCCGCCCCTCTCTCCGCGGCGGAGGTCGTCCGCGTCGTCCGTCACGATGCGCCCGTCGTCGTCGACCCTGCGGCGCTGGCCAGGGTCGCCGAGACCCGGCGAGTGATCGACGGCCTCGCCGCAGACCCGCACCCGCACTACGGGGTGTCCACGGGCTTCGGCGCGTTGGCGACGACGTTCATCGCTCCGGAACGGCGACTGCAGTTGCAGGCGAGTCTCATCCGCTCCCACGCCGCGGGAACCGGCGCCGAGGTCGAGCGGGAGGTCGTACGCGGGCTCCAGCTGCTGCGCCTGCAGACGCTCGCGTCCGGCCGCACCGGGGTTCGCCCCGTCGTGGTCGAGACGTACGCCGCGCTGCTCAACGCGGGCATCGTGCCGGTGGTCCGCGAGTACGGCTCGCTGGGGTGTTCCGGGGATCTCGCGCCCCTTGCCCACATCGCGCTCGCGGCCATGGGCGAGGGCGATGTGCGTGACAGCGCGGGCCGGCTCATCCCGGCGGCCGACGCCCTCGCGGACGCCGGCATCGCACCGCTCACGCTCGTGGAGAAGGAGGGCCTCGCCCTCATCAACGGCACGGACGGGATGCTCGGCACGCTGGTGCTCGCGCTCCACGACCTGGAGACGCTGCTCCTGACGGCGGATGTGGCGGCGGCGATGTCGGTGGAGTCGCAGCTCGGCACCGATGCGGTGTTCGCCGCCGATCTCATGGCGCTGCGTCCGCAGGCGGGGCAGGCGGTATCCGCCGGTCACCTCCGGGCGCTGCTCGCCGGGTCGCCGATGGTCGCGAGCCACAAGGGCCCGGAAGACGGCCGTGTCCAGGACGCGTACTCCCTGCGCTGCTCGCCGCAGGTGCACGGCGCCGCGCGCGACACGCTCGGGTATGCCGAAATGATCGCGGAGCGCGAGCTCTCCAGCGTCATCGACAACCCGATCATCACCCTCGACGGCCGCATCGAGTCGAACGGCAACTTCCACGGGGCGCCCGTCGCGGCGGTCCTCGACTTCCTGGCGATCTCGATCGCCGACGTCGCCTCCGTGTCCGAGCGGCGCACCGACCGCGCTCTGGATCCGGCCCGCAGCCACGGGCTCCCGCCGTTCCTCGCGGCGGAGGTCGGGGTCGATTCCGGGCTGATGATCGCGCAGTACGCGGCGGCCGGCATCGTCTCCGAGCTCAAGCGTCTCGCGGTTCCCGCCTCGGTGGACTCCATCCCGTCCTCGGCGATGCAGGAGGACCACGTCTCGATGGGCTGGGCCGCAGCACGGAAGCTGCGTCGGGCGATCGACGGCCTCTCCCGCGTCCTCGCGATCGAGATCCTCACCGCCGCCCGCGCGCTGGATCTCCGCGCGCCGCTCGAGGCGGGCCCGGCGACCGGCGCCGTGCGCGATCTCATCCGCACGGTCGCCGCCGGCCCCGGCCCTGACCGCCACCTCTCGCCCGAGATGGAGGCCGTGACCGCCCTCGTCCAGTCGGGTGCCATCGCCCGTGTCGCAAAGGAGCACATGCATGACTGAGGAGAACGCAGCGCGCACGGTACGCGCAGCCCGCGGTGCCGAGCGCACCGCCAAGAGCTGGGGCGCCGAGGCGGCCAAGCGCATGCTCATGAACAACCTCGATCCCGAGGTCGCCGAGCACCCGGAAGACCTGGTGGTCTACGGCGGGACGGGCAAGGCGGCACGCAGCTGGGCGGCGTACGAGGCGATCGTCCGCACTCTCGACGAGCTGGAGCCGGATGAGACGCTGCTCGTCCAGTCCGGCAAGCCGGTGGGCGTGTTCCGCACCCACGAGTGGGCGCCGCGCGTGCTCATCGCCAACTCGAACCTCGTCGGCGACTGGGCGACCTGGCCGGAGTTCCGCCGTCTGGAGGAGCTGGGGCTGACCATGTACGGCCAGATGACCGCCGGCTCCTGGATCTACATCGGCACGCAGGGCATCCTGCAGGGGACGTACGAGACGTTCGCCGCGGTCGCCCGCTCGCTCGGGCGCGATTCCCTGCGGGGGACGCTGACGCTGACGGCCGGTGCGGGCGGGATGGGCGGGGCGCAGCCCCTCGCCGTGACCCTCAACGAGGGCGCGGTCCTGATCGTGGACGTCGACGAGACGCGGCTGGCCCGCCGTGTGGAGCATCGGTACCTCGACGAGTACTCCACCGACCTCGATGCGGCGGTGGCCCGGGTCGTCGCGGCGAAGGACGCCGGTCACGCCCTCTCGGTCGGCGTCGTGGGCAATGCCGCGGAGATCTTCCCTGAGCTCCTGCGGCGGGGCGTGCCCATCGACGTGGTCACCGACCAGACCAGCGCCCACGACCCCCTCGCGTACCTGCCGATCGGTGTCGACGTGGCCCGGTGGAAGGAGGAGGCGGCGCGCGATCCCGAGGAGTTCACCCGGCGGTCGAGGGAGTCGATGGCCGCCCACGTCGCCGCGATGGTCGGCTTCCAGGACGCGGGGGCGGCCGTGTTCGACTACGGCAACTCGATCCGCGCGGAGGCGCAGCTCGGCGGCTTCGACCGGGCGTTCGCGTTCCCCGGATTCGTCCCCGCCTACATCCGCCCGCAGTTCGAGGAAGGGCGAGGACCGTTCCGCTGGGTGGCGCTGTCCGGAGACCCGGAGGACATCTTCAAGACGGACCGCGCGATCGCCGAGCTCTTCCCCGAGGACACGGCCCTGCACCGTTGGCTCGACAAGGCGGGGTCGGCCGTCCACTTCGAGGGTCTGCCGGCGCGCATCTGCTGGCTCGGCTACCAGGAGCGGCACCTCGCCGGACTGAAGTTCAACGAGATGGTCGCCTCGGGAGAGCTGTCCGCGCCGATCGTCATCGGCCGTGACCACCTCGACTCCGGCTCCGTCGCGTCGCCGTACCGGGAGACCGAGGCCATGAAGGACGGCTCCGACGCGATCGCCGACTGGCCGCTGCTCAACGCCCTCCTCAACACCGCCTCCGGGGCGTCGTGGGTGTCGCTGCACCACGGCGGCGGCGTGGGGATCGGACGCTCGATCCACGCCGGGCAGGTCACGGTGGCGGACGGTTCGGCCCTCGCGGCGGAGAAGCTCGCCCGGGTGCTGACGAACGACCCCGGCACCGGTGTCATGCGACACGTGGACGCCGGGTACGACCACGCCAAGGAGGTCGCCCGCGACCGCGGACTGAAGGTGCCGATGCTGTGACGACGACGCTCATCTCCGGGATCGGGGAGCTGACGACCAACGTCGCCGCGGGGGGCGACCCGGCCGGCACGCTCCGCGAGGCGGCCGTGCTGATCGACGGCGCGCGGATCGCGTGGGTGGGTTCGTCTGCTGCGGCTCCCGCGGCCGATGAGGTCGTCGACGCCGGGGGGCGGGCCGTGATCCCCGGATTCGTCGACAGCCACAGCCACCTCGTCTTCGGCGGCGATCGGGCGGCGGAGTTCGAGGCGCGCATGGCGGGGCAGCCGTACGCGGCGGGCGGCATCCGCTCGACGGTGCAGGCGACGCGGGCGGCGACCGACGACGAGCTGCGCGCCCGACTGCACGGGTTCATCGAGGAGCTGCGGACGCAGGGCACCACCACGGTCGAGATCAAGAGCGGTTACGGTCTCGCCGTCGCGGAGGAGGAGCGCCTCGTGCGCCTCGCCGCCGAGGTGACGTCGGAGGTCACGTTCCTCGGCGCGCACGTGGTCCCGGTCGAGTATGCCGACGATCCCGATGCCTATGTCGACCTCGTCGTGGGGCCGATGCTCGACGCCTGCGCCCCGCACTCCCGGTGGATCGACGTCTTCTGCGAGACCGGCGCCTTCACGGTGGCGCAGGCACGGCGGATCCTGGAGGCGGGCATCACCCGGGGTCTCGCTCCTCGGGTGCATGCGAGCCAGCTCGGTCCGGGCGACGGCGTGCGAATGGCGGTCGAGCTGGGGGCGGCATCGGTGGATCACGGCACCTACCTCACCGACGCGGACATCGCCGCGCTCGCCGCGTCGGACACGGTGCTCACGCTGCTACCCGGCGTGGAGTTCTCCACGCGCCAGCCCTATCCGGATGCGCGCAGACTCCTCGACGCGGGTGTGACAGTTGCGCTGGCGTGCGACACGAACCCGGGGTCCAGCTTCACGTCGTCCATGGCCTTCTGCATCGCCATCGCCGTGCGGGACATGGGCATGACCACGGCGGAGGCGGTCTGGGCCGCCACCGCCGGCGGGGCGCGGGCACTGCGGCGCGACGACATCGGCCGGATCGCCCCCGGGGCGCGCGCCGACCTTGTGCTGCTCGACGCCCCCTCCCGCGTGCATCTGGCGTATCGCCCGGGTGTGCCGCTGGTGCAGCGCGTCTGGAAGGACGGGGCGGCCGTCGTCTGAGGGCGGCTCGGGCTAGCGTGCCGCGAGGCCCGCGAGCAGCTCGAGCACGCAGAGGGCGGCGAGCCGCACGGTGCGACCGTCCTCGGCGTCCGCGGTCGCGTCGACCTCGGCGATGTCGGCGCTCGCGACCCGCGGATCGGCGGCGACCGCCCGGGTGAGGGCGCGGAGCTCCCACGCGGCCAGGCCTCCCGGGACGCTGGCCGGGCACCCCGGTGCGACCGCGCGGTCGCACACGTCCACGTCGATGTCGAGGTGCACCCGGGCGGCGTCGCCCGCGCCCGCGATCTCGACGGCCTCGGCCACGACGTCGGCGATGCCGCGACGGCGCACGTCGTCGAGGGTGACGACCCGGATGCCCCAGTCGGCCGCGCGGCGGGCGTACGCGGCGGAGTTCGCGAAGTCGGCGAGGCCGATCTGCACGATCCGGGTGGGGTCGATGCGTGCGGTGGGGAGGGCGGACGCCGCCGGGGCGTCTTCGACGAGTCGCCGCACCGGCGTGCCGTTGGAGACGCCGTCGCGCAGGTCGAAGTGGGCGTCGAACGTGATCAGGCCCGTGGCCTCCGCTCCGAGCGCGACCGGGTAGGTGAGGGAGTTGTCGCCGCCGAGGGCGATGACGAGATCTGACGCTCCCGCGAGTTCCCGGACCCGCTCGATCGTCCGCGCCTCTCCCGCGTCGCCGTCCGGCTCCGGCACGTCCCCGGCGTCCGCGATGCGGAGCACCTCGTCCAGGTCGATCGTCGGTGGGCCGAGGACCGTCGTGCCGTAGCGGGGGAGCGCCTCGCGGATCGCGGCCGGGGTCGCGTGCGCCCCGGTCGGGGACAGGGAGGTGCGCCAGGTCGGGACGCCGAGCAGCACCGCATCGGCCGTGCCCTCGAACGCGGGCCAGGCGCCGGCACGCGGCCAGAGCGGATCGTGGGACAGTGCCATGTCAGACTCCCGGGATCAGGGCGTGGGCGACGGTGAAGATCGCGAGGCCGGCGAGGGCGCCGACGACGGTGCCGTTGAGGCGGATGTACTGCAGGTCGCGGCCGACCATGAGCTCGATCTTCTCGGTGGTCTCGGCGGGATCCCAGCGCTCCACGGTGTCGGTGATGATCGAGGCGATGTCGTGCCGGTACCGGTCGACGAGGAAGACAGCCGCATCGGAGACCCACGTGTCGACGCGGCTCTGCAGGGCGGCGTCGGTCGTGAGCCGCTCGCCGACCTCCTGCAGCGCCTGCACGGCGCGACGGCGCAGCCCGCTCTCCGGGTCGGCGAGGGAGGTGAGGAGTCCGTTCTTGGCGGTGTTCCACGCCTCTGCGGCGAGGGCGCCGACGCGCGGGCTGTCGAAGAGCGCGGCCTTGGCGTTCTCCAGCTTCTCGCGCGTCGCGGGATCGTTCTGCAGGGCGTCCGCGAGGCGGGACAGGTACCCGTCGATCGCGAGGCGGGCCGGATGCCGCGGGTCGGCCTGCACGGCGCGGACGAACTTGACCGCCTCGTTGTACACCGTGTCGTCGATGAGGCGGTGCGCGATCTTCGGCATCCATCCGGGGAGGCGCCGGGAGACGAGTCCGGTGAAGGAGGCCGCGTTGGCGTCGAGCCATCGCCCGATGCTGTCCACCGCGAGGTCGACGGCACCGTGGTGCGCCTCCGCCTCCACGATCTTCTCCAGCCACGCTCCGGCGGGCGGCCCCCACTCCGGCGCGACGAGATGCTCGCGCGCGAGGTCGGCGAGGAGATCGCGCACGTCGTCGTCGCTCAGGGCGTTCAGCACGGCCGTCGCGACCGTCGCCCCCTCGGCCGCCACGCGCTCGGCATGCGGGGTCTCCCGGAGCCACTCCCCGGCGCGGAGAGCGATCGCGGTGCTGGTCAGCTTGGTGCGCACGACGTCGGCGGCGAGGAAGTTCGTCTCCACGAACTCGCCCAGCGTGCGGCCGATCTCGTCCTTGCGGTTCGGGATGATCGCAGTGTGCGGGATGGGCAGGCCGAGCGGACGGCGGAACAGCGCGGTCACCGCGAACCAGTCCGCCAGCGCGCCGACCATGCCGCCCTCCGCCGCGGCGCGGACGTACGCGAGCCCGCCGACCCGCTCCTGGAACGCGAACGCGACGACGAAGGCGAGGGCCATGAAGATCAGCGCCCCGAGCGCGACGGCCTTCATCCGCCGCAGCGCGCGCCGGCGCTCCTGGTCGGCGACGGAGAGCAGCGTCGTGGGTGTTCGCGGCATGACGTCATCCTTTCACGGGGCGAGTAGCCTCGATACGTGATCGAAGACATCAAGAAGCGCGCCCTGCACCGCACCAGCATCCTCGAGGGTCAGATGCGCGGCGTCGCGCGGATGATCGAGAACGAGGAGTACTGCATGGACATCATCACGCAGTCCCGCGCGATCCAGCGCTCCCTCGAGTCGCTCAACCGTCTGCTGCTGGAGAACCACCTGCGCACGCACGTCACCCACATGTTCGAGGACGGCGGCGAGGAGCGCGACAAGGCCGTCGGCGAGCTCCTCAAGGCGTTCGACTTCGACCGCAAGTAGCGGCCGGCGGGGGACGCCTCTCAGCCGACCGCGTACCCGTCGGCGACCGCCAGCGCCTCCTCGATCGCCCCCAGACCCCGCACCAGCTCCGCCTCCTCGATCACCAGCGGCGGAGCGATGTGCACGCGGTGGAAGTGCGTGAAGGGCCAGACCCCTGCCCGCTTCGCGGCGGCGGCGAACGCCGTCATCGGGGCGGCGTCGGCACCGCTCGCGTTGAACGGCACCAGCGGCTCCCTGGTCTGCTGATCCCGCACGAGCTCCACCGCCCAGAACAGCCCGCGACCGCGCACCTCGCCCACGCTCGGATGCGACTGCGCCCACGAGCGCAGGGTCGGACCGACGACCCGCTCGCCGAGGTCGCGCACCCGTTCCAGGATGCCGTCGCGGCGGAACACCTCGAACGTGGCCACACCGGCGGCGCAGGCGAGAGGGTGCCCGGAGTACGTCAGTCCGCCCGCGAACGGGACGGTGTCGAAGGCCGCGGCGATGCGGTCGGAGATCACGACGCCGCCGAGGGGGACGTAGCCCGAGTTCACGCCCTTCGCGAAGGTGATCAGGTCGGGGCGGGCGTCGAAGGCATCGATCCCGAACCACTCGCCGAGCCGGCCGAACCCCACCATCACCTCGTCCGCGATGAAGACGATCCCGTAGCGATCGCAGAGCGCGCGTACCCCGGGCAGATAGCCGGGCGGAGGAAGCAGCACGCCGTTGGTGCCGACGACCGTCTCGACGATGATCGCGGCGATGGTCTGCGGTCCCTCGAGCTGGATGGTCTGCTCCAGATGCGCGAGGGCGCGCTCCGTCTCCTGCTCGGTCGTCTCGCTGTGGAACGGGGAGCGGTAGAGGTACGGTCCGAAGAACCGCACGGCCCCGGTGTCCGTGACGTCGTTCGCCCAGCGGCGGGGGTCGCCGGTGAGGGAGATCGCGGTCGCGGTGGAGCCGTGGTAGCTGCGGTACATCGAGAGCACCTTCCGGCGGCCCGTGGCCTGCCGGGCCATGCGCACCGCGTACTCGTTCGCCTCCGCGCCGCCGTTCGTGAAGAACACCTTCTCGAACCCGTCGGGAGCGACCTCGGCGATGAGACGGGCGAGCTCCCCGCGCACATCGTTGGCCATCGACGGCTGGATGGTGGCGAGCCGCCCGGCCTGCTGCTGGATCGCTGCGACGAGGTCCGGGTGCTGGTGGCCGAGGTTGAGGTTCACGAGCTGGCTGGAGAAGTCGAGGTAGGCGCTGCCCTCGTAGTCCCAGAATGTCGAGCCCCGACCGGTGGCGACCGGCAGCGGGTCGATCAGCGCCTGCGCGCTCCAGGAGTGGAAGACGTGGGCGCGGTCGTCGGCGCGCACCTGCGCCTCGGCGTCCGGGGCGGGGAGCGGGAAGGAGAGTCCGTGGCGGTCGGTGAAGGTCGTCATCGTGATCGCTCCTCGTCAGTGGTTGCTCGGGAAGCCGAGGTCGATCTGCGACGGGGTGTGGTCGGGCCACCGCGTCGTCACGACCTTCGACCGCGTGTAGAAGTGCACGGACTCCGGGCCGTAGATGTGCGCGTCGCCGAAGAGCGAGTCCTTCCACCCGCCGAACGAGTACGCGCCGATGGGCACCGGGATCGGGACGTTGACGCCGACCATGCCGACCTCGATGTCGAACTCGTACTGCCGCGCCGTCCCGCCGTCGCGCGTGAAGATCGCGGTCCCGTTGCCGTAGGCGTTCGCGTTGACGAGCGCGACCGCCTCCGCGTAGGAGCCCACGCGCACGACGGACAGGACCGGGCCGAAGATCTCGTCGTCGTAGACGCGCATGCCGGGCGTGACGTCGTCGATCAGGCTCACCCCGAGGAAGAAGCCGTCGCCGTCGAACCGCTTCGTGGTGCCGTCGACGACGACCGTGGCGCCCTCCCCGGGGGCCTCTGTGACGTAGGAGGCGACCCGGTCACGGTGCTCCGCGGTGATGAGGGGCCCCATCTCGCTCGCCGGGTCCGTGCCGGGGCCGATCGAGAGGCCGTCGATGCGGCGGGCGATCGCGGCGACGAGGTCGTCGGCGATGTCGCCCACCGCCACGAGCACGGACACCGCCATGCAGCGCTCGCCCGCGGAGCCGTACGCTGCGGAGACGGCGGCGTCGGCGGCCGCGTCGATGTCGGCGTCGGGCATCACGACCATGTGGTTCTTCGCGCCGCCGAGCGCCTGGACCCGCTTCCCGGCGGCGGACGCCCGTCCGTAGATCGACCGGGCGATCGGGGTCGAGCCGACGAAGCTCACCGCCTGCACCTGCGGGGAGCCGAGGAGCGCGTCGACGGCCTCCCGGTCGCCGTGCACGACGTTGAGGACGCCGTCCGGGAGACCGGCCTCGCGGAAGAGCCGTGCGAGCCAGACCGCGGCGGACGGATCCTTCTCGCTGGGCTTGAGGACGACGGTGTTGCCGCACGCGATCGCGGAGGCGACCATCCACAGCGGCACCATGACCGGGAAGTTGAACGGGGTGATGGCCGCGACCACGCCGACCGGCTGCTTCACGGAGTGCACGTCGACCCCGCGGGCGACCTGCTCGCTGCGCTCGCCCTTGAGCAGGTGCACGAGCCCCGCGGCGAACTCGACGTTCTCGATGCCGCGGGACACCTCGCCGGCCGCGTCGGACAGGACCTTCCCGTGCTCGGACGTGACGATGGCCGCGAGCTCGTCCGTCCGTTCCTTGAGGAGCTGACGGAGCCGGAAGAAGACGTCGGCGCGTTTGATGAGGCTCGTCTCCCGCCACGCCGGCAGGGCGGCAGCAGCGGCGGCCACCGCGGCGTCGACCTCGGTGGCCGAGGCCAGTGCGACCTCTTTCGTGACGGCACCTGTCGCCGGGTCGAAGACGGGGCCGCGGCGCGCCGCCTCGGCGGTCTCGGTGCCGTTGATGACGTGACGGACGATGTCCACGGGTGCTCCTTCGCAGAGGGGATCGCGTCTCGCACACTCTGACCGAGGGTCGCTACGCTGGGGCTCGGCCCATGCTGACAGGAAACGGAGCGGGTGCGGAGTGGCAGAGCGTCAGGACTTCTCGGTGGATCGGACACATCGTCCGGAACGACCATCCTCGGCGCTGTGCGTCGGGGACGTGCTCGCGCTCCCCGTGGTGCAGGCGGGGGCGCCGACCGTCCTCGTCGGGGGCCCGGCGCTCGACGCCGGGGTGCGGTGGGTCCACGCCTCGGACAGCGCCGCCGTCGCACGCCTGCTCGACGGCGGCGAGCTGCTGCTCACGACGGGCGCGGCCTGGCCGACGAACCCCGCAGCACTGCGCGTGCTCGTGGCGGAGCTGGCGGCGGTGGGGGTGTCCGGCATCGTCGTCGAACTCGGCCCGCGGATGCCCCGCGTCCCGGCCGCGGTCGTCGAGGCCAGTGCCGCCTCCGGCCTCGCCCTGATCGCGCTCGGGGTGGAGGTCAAGTTCGTCGCGGTGACCGAGGCCGTGCACCGCGCGCTGATCGAGGCCCAGACCGCGGCGCTCCGCGAGCGTCAGCGCCTGCACGACCTCTTCACCACCCTCAGCCTCCGCGGCGCGCCGGCCGACCTCATCGTGTCCGAGGTCGCCCGCGCGCTCGACGCCCCGGTCCACCTCGAGAATCCGGCGGGGGAGGTCGTCGCGGTCGAAGCGCTCCGCGTCCCGGTCGGCGAGGCCCTCCGCCAGGCGGAGCGGGGCGGCGATCGGGTGCCCGTGCAGGCGCGCGGTGTGCGCTGGGGCTGGCTCATCGCGGCGGAGGGTCCGCCGCATCCCGCCGGTCGGTCCACGGTCCTGGAGCTGGGAGCGACGGCCCTCGCCTTCGGCTGCCTCGCCGATGGGGAGGGGGCGTGGACCGTGCTCGCCCATCGCAGCCTCGTCGAGGATCTTCTCGGTGCGCGGTTCGCCCGCGAGGAAGACGTCGAGGTCCGGCTCCGGAGACTCGGGCTCGACCTCTCGGGCGGGACCGTCTCCGGCCTCGTCTTCCGCACGGACGAGGACGCGGGGACGCTCGTTGCCCGCGCGCGTGCGGCGGGGCTGTCCGCGGTGGGGGCCCGGCGGGGAGCGGACCTGGTCCTGCTCCTGGCCGCCGGATCCGACGCGCTGACCGATGCCGTCCTCGCGCACCTCTCGGACGGCGCGCCCGTGACCGTCGGACCGAGCGCCGAAGGCGTCCGCGGCCTCCTGGCCTCGATCCGCGCCGCGCTCGACCTCGCCGCACGGCCGTCCGGGGGCGACGTGCCGGCGGTCCGCCGCGTCGCCGACCGGCCCCTCGAACGCCTCGTATCCGCTCTGCGCGACGACCGGCGGCTCCAGGCGCACAGCGAGCAGATGCTGGAGCCGCTCGTCCGTCACGACCGGGATCGCCGCGGAGACCTGCTCGCGGTCCTCGCCGCCCTCGTCGCGCACCCCGGCAACCGCTCCGCGGCGGCGGCCGCGAGCCATCTCTCGCGCTCGGTGTTCTATCAGCGCCTCGCGCTCATCGGCGACCTGCTCGGCGCGGATCTGGACGACGGGGAGACCCTCGCCGCCCTGCACCTCGCCCTCCTCGCCCGCCGTCGCGAGGAGACGCGGCCGCGCTGAGACCGACCGTCAGCGCGTGCCCCAGGCGAACTGCTGCTTCTGGAGCTTCGCGTAGATGAAGGTCTCGGTCGACACCACGCCCGGGATCGGCCGGATGCGATCGTTGACGAGGGCCAGCAGATGGTCGTCGTCCTCGCACACCGCCTCGACGAGCACGTCGAACGATCCGACCGTGATCACGACGTAGTCGACCTCGTCGATGTCGGCGATCGCCTCGGCCACGCCTCGGGCGTCCCCGGCGACCTTGACCCCGACCATCGCCTGCCGGTGGAAGCCGAGCTGCATGGGATCGGTCACCGCGACGATCTGCATCACTCCGGACTCGGTGAGCCGCTGCACGCGCTGCCGGACGGCGGCCTCGCTCAGGCCGACGATCCGGCCGATCTCGGAGTACGAGCGCCGCCCGTCCTCCTGCAGCATCTCGACGATGGTCTTGGAGATCGCGTCGAGGGTATGGTCCTTCTTCGACGGTGCCATGGTGCGATCTTGGCACCGCGGACGGTCGTGGACAACGGGGTGTGCGTGCGCCCGCTCAGGCCTCGATCGGGCCCAGCCAGGCGCTCGCCGCGGTGGCGTGCGCCGACTCCGGGTCGGAGGGATGGAACGCGCCGGCGAGGACGTCGCGATACAGCCGGGAGAGCTCGTTGGCGCTGAAGTACGAGCCGCCGCCGGCCACCAGCATGGCCTCGTCGACGACGTGCTTGGCCATCGTCACCGCGCGATGCTTGACGCCCGAGAGCGCCGGGAACCAGCCGGCGCCGCGGTCCGCGCGCTCGTCGACATCGCGGGCGAGTACGGCGATCTGCGGAGGGAGGGCGTCGTAGGCGAGGGCCATGTCGGCGATCCGCCAGCGGATGTCCGGGTCCTGGCTGTACGCGGCGCCGCTCTTCATGGAGCGACGCCGATGGGCCGTCGCCACGGCCAGCTCGAGGGCCCGCCGGGCGATTCCGGTGTAGACGGAGGCGAGGAGGATCTCGAAGACCGCGAAGATGCCGAAGACGATCGGGTCGGGGCTCGGGCCGGGGTCGATCCGCCGCACGACGTGCGCCGCCTCCGCGACGGCCCCGTCGAGGCGCGTGGTCCGGCTCTGGGTGCCGCGCATGCCGAGGGTGTCCCAGTCGTCGGCGGTGGTGACCGCGGACGTGCGGTCGACGAAGGCGAACACGAGCTTCGGCGCGTCCGGGCTCGTGGTGTCGAGCCCGTGCAGGCCGAGCTTCGTCCACACCGGGGCGAGCGAGGTGAAGATCTTGGTGCCGGTGAAGGCGTAACCCCCGGCGCCGTCCGGCACCGCGGCCGTGTCGCTCCCGAACAGCACGAGGTCGTTGCCGCCCTCGCTGATGCCGAACGCGAAGACCTCGCCGGCCACGGCGCCGTCCTGCACGAACTCGAGACCGGGGACCCCGCGGTCCGAGAAGACCTTGGCGACGCCGGTCCAGACGAGGTGCATGTTGATCGCCAGGGCGGTTGCGGGCGCGGCGCCCGCGAGCCGCTGCTGGAGGAGGGCGGCCTGCTCGAGGCCGAGTCCCGCGCCGCCGCGCTCCCGCGGCACGAGGATCGACAGGTAGCCGGCCGCGCGGAGCTCGTCGAGGTCGGCCTGGGGGAAGGTGTTCTCCCTGTCGTGGAGGGGGGCGCGCTCGCGGATGCGGTCGAGCAGGTCGTCGGGGAGATACGCCGACGGGTCGAAGTCGGTCATGCCAGAGCCTCCAGGAGCTGTCGGATGGATTCCTCCGGGCGGTCGCGATGCACCGAGTGGCCGGCGCCGGCCACGACCGACAGGGAGATGCGGGGGTTGTTCGCGAGCACCTCGTCAGCGAGGGCCCCGGTGAAGATGCTGGAGACGGTGGGATCGCCGCCGATCACGTGCGTGGGCACCGTCAGGCGGGCTGCGTGTGCACGGACGTCCCACGGCTGGTTCTGTGCGCTGGTCTGCTCGACCGCCCACGCGCTCGCCCGCCGGACGGCGTCGACCTTGAGCTCCTGGTCCTGCGGGTGCCAGTGCGGGTGCTCCTGCCGCACCGCGTCGAGGCGGTTGTCGGCGAAGGCGCGTTCCTGGCTGCGGCGGACGTCGGCCGCGTCCTGCTGGACGACATGGATCGCGGGGTCGATGAGGACGAGGCGTCGTGTCCAGTCCGCGTCGTCCGCGGCGGCCACCGTCCCGGCGGCGCCGCCGAGCGAGTGTCCGACGACGGCATCCCAGGCGCCCGCACCGGGAGGGCGCGTGGCGGCGAGGTCCGCGGCGTACGCTGCGACGGAGTAGTCGAGCGTGCGCGGGGCGTCTCCGTGGCCGCGCAGGTCCACCGCCGTCGCGTGCCAGCCGGCTGTCGCGAGGGCATCGCCGAGCCGCCACATGAGCGCGCCGGACGAGCCCAGACCGTGCACGAGGAGGGCGCGTCGCGGCGCAGCGGCATCGCCCCAGCTCAGGCGGGGGAGGGTGACGGGAGCGGGCATGGCACCAGCCTACGACCGCGCCGGGGCGTGGCGGGCGGCGTCAGCGCGCGGGCTCCAGGGGCGGCAGGTCGGCCGCGATGCGGAGCACCCGCGCGGCGGCCTCGTGTCCGGCGGCCAGGCGGGTCTCGAGGTCGGCGCCGTCGAGCGTCGCGGCGAGGAACCCGGACGCGAAGGCGTCGCCGGCACCGACGGGCTCGACGACGTCGACCATCGGCGCGGGCACGAACACCGGGTCCGCGTCGCCCGCGAACGCCGTCGCGCCGACGTCGCCGTCCTTGACGACGAGGAGACCGCAGTGCGGGAGGTGGGCGCGGATCTCCGCTGCTGTGGCGGTGCCCCAGATGCGCTCGGCCTCGTCGCGGCCGACGAAGGCGATGTCGGCGGCGTCGGCCAGACGAGCCAGCGTGGCGGCTGCCTCCTCCGGACTCCACAGCGCCCGGCGGTCGTTGACATCGAACGAGACGACGGCTCCGGCGGTGCGCGCGTCGGCGAAGAGCTGGTCGACCATCGCCAGGCACGTCGCGGACAGCGCCGGGGTGATGCCCGTGGTGTGCACGATGCGCACGCCGGCGAGCTGCGCGGGGGACAGGAACCCCGGTGCCATGCGCGAGGCGGCCGAGCCGCGGCGGTAGTAGTAGACGGCCGACGACTCCACGCCGGGATCCTTGAACATCACACCGGTCGGTGCCTCGGCGTCGAGCTCGGTCCACAGCTCGACGCGACGCCGTTCCAGCTCGGCGGTGAGACGTCGGCCGAGGGGATCGTCGCCGAGGCGGGAGGCCCAGGCGGCGCGGTGGCCCGCGGCCGCCACGCCGACCGCGACGTTCGCCTCCGCGCCCGCGTGCGTGATCGACGCCGTGTCGGCGGACGCGAGGTCGGCGCCGGTGGGCGTGATCAGCGCCATCGACTCGCCGACGCACACGATCGCGGGGGAGGAGGACGGGACGGAGGGGCTCATGAGGGGGTGACCGCCAGGGGCTCGGTATCGGGATGGGGGCTCGCGTCGCGGTGACGCAGATCGGGGAAGGAGCGCACGAACACGATCGAGACGAGCAGTCCGACGCCCGCGAAGATGGTGGCGGCCAGGTAGGCGCCGCGCCAGTCGCCGACGTCGACGAGGAAGCCGGCGACCGCCGATCCGGCTGCGGCGCCGATGAGCTGTCCGGTGCCCGCCCAGCCGAAGGCCTCGGCGGTCTCGCTGAACTTCACGCTGGCCGTGGTGATGGCGAACAGCACTGCGAGGGCGGGAGCGATGCCGATGCCGGCGAGGATGAGCGTGCCGCCCAGCCAGAAGACGTTGAGCATCACCATCGTGAGGGCCAGGCCCACGGTGACGATGAGCAGGCGGCGCGCCATGGCCCACGGGCCGATCGGGATGTGGCCGAAGGCGAGGCCGCCGGCCAGGCTGCCGGCGGAGAAGACGGCGAGGATGAGGCCCGCCGCGAGGCTGCCGTGCTCGAACGTCGCGACCACGCCGACCTCGACCGCCGAGCAGGCGCCGATGAGGAGGAAGCCGATGACCGTCGCGAGGAGCACGGGCGGCTTGAGGACGACCTTGCCCAGCGCATTGCGGCTGCGGGGGATGCGCACGCGGCCGACCTCGGGGGAGAGGATGAACCACGCGCCGCCGGCGACGAGGACGATCGCCACCAGGAGCAGACCCTCCATGGTGCCGACCTGGGTGGAGACGAGGGTGATGACCACCGGGGCCAGCACCCAGATGATCTCCTGCAGGGACGCGTCGAGGGAGAACAGCGGCGTGAGCTGGCCGGCGTTCACGAGCTTGGGGTAGATCGTGCGGACGGCCGCCTGCACGGGCGGGGTCGACAGGCCGGCGATCATGCCGAGAGCCATGTAGCCGGGGACGGAGAGCGGCAGCAGCCCGAGACCGAGCACAGCGATCACGCAGACGGACAGGGTGAGGGTCAGCACCCGCCGCATGCCCCAGGCGCCCATCCACCGGCTGGTGATGGGGCCGGCGACCGCCTGGCCGACGCTGGTCGCGGCGAGCACGAGGCCCGCCGATCCGTACGATCCGGTCTGCTGCTCGACGTGCAGCAGGATCGCCAAGGACATCATCCCGTTGGGGAAGCGCGCGGTGAGCTGGGCGGCGATCATGCGGCCCACTCCCGGCGTGCGAAGAAGATCCCGATAGCCCGCCACTCGACAACGGTACCGGGCGGCGGCGACGTCGGAGGGACGGGCCGGTGACCGACACGCCGCGACACGCCGTGGACACGCCGACGGTCGAATTCCACAGGCCTGGGGATGTCGGAAGCCCCTCCTAGGGTGCCCCCTGTGGATGGATCTCTCACAGGCTCCTCCCAGCCGCGATTTCCCGCGGGTCGACGACCCCGGGAGAGGGGGTCCGCCTGTGGAAGAAACGGTGGACAACCTGTGTTGTATCTGTAGAGAGCGGTGGAAAAACTACACGGATGTAACTACTACCCCTTGTGGTCGCACCGAATGTCCGTCCCTATATGTAGTATTGAGATCCCGGCGGAGGTCTGCCGGAGAAACCAGAGATTTGAGGGGTTCAGATGTCGATCACGGTGTACACCAAGCCTTCCTGCGTCCAGTGCAACGCGACCTACCGTGCCCTGGATGCCAAGGGCATCGAGTACGAGATCCACGACCTGTCGGAGGACCCGACGGCCCTGGAGCAGGTCAAGGCGCTCGGCTACATGCAGGCGCCGGTCGTCGTCACGGACGAGGACCACTGGTCGGGCTTCCGTCCCGACAAGATCGACGAGCTCGCGTCCCGCCTGGCGTAGTCCGACAGGCTCGCCACCCGGCCCTTCGACAGGCTCAGGAACCCAAGGAGAGAGCTATGAGCGCCGTCGCGACCGCAGCGCCGCTCCTGGTCTACTTCTCGAGCGTGTCGGGTAACACCGCGCGCTTCATCGAGAAGCTCGGGCTTCCCGCCCGACGCATCCCCCTCCACCGGAACGAAGAGGACCTCGTCGTCGACGAGCCCTTCGTGCTGGTCACCCCCACCTACGGCGGGGGTGCCGGGCGCGGGGTCGAGAAGGGGGCCGTACCCAAGCAGGTGATCCGGTTCCTCAACGACGAGCGCAACCGGCGTCACATCCGCGGGGTCATCTCCGCGGGCAACACCAACTTCGGCGACGCGTTCTGCCTCGCCGGCGACATCATCAGCCGCAAGTGCCACGTGCCTCACTTGTATCGGCTCGAGATCTTCGGCACACAGGACGACGTGGATCGCGTGAGCGACGGATTGGAACGACGGTGGAATCTTCAGTGACCGAGACAGTGGCATTCAAGGTGAACCCCGCATACGAGGGTCTGGACTACCACGCCCTCAACGCGATGCTGAACCTGTACGACGCGAACGGGAAGATCCAGTTCGACGCCGACAAGCGCGCCGCGCGGGAGTACTTCCTGCAGCACGTGAACCAGAACACGGTGTTCTTCCACTCGCTCAAGGAGCGCCTGGACTACCTCGTGGAGAAGGAGTACTACGAGGGCGCCGTCATCGAGAAGTACTCGTTCGACTTCGTGCAGAAGCTCAACGACCTCGCCTACTCGAAGAAGTTCCGCTTCGAGACGTTCCTGGGTGCCTTCAAGTACTACACGAGCTACACGCTGAAGACGTTCGACGGCAAGCGCTACCTCGAGCGCTTCGAGGACCGCGTCGTGATGACCGCGCTCGCCCTGGCGGACGGCGACGAGAAGCTCGCCGTGAACCTCGTCGAGGAGATCATCTCCGGTCGCTTCCAGCCGGCCACCCCGACCTTCCTCAACGCGGGCAAGGCCCAGCGCGGCGAGCTCGTCAGCTGCTTCCTGCTGCGCATCGAGGACAACATGGAGTCGATCGCCCGCGGCATCAACTCCGCACTCCAGCTCTCGAAGCGCGGCGGCGGCGTGGCCCTGCTGCTGTCGAACATCCGCGAGGCGGGCGCCCCGATCAAGCAGATCGAGAACCAGTCCTCGGGCATCATCCCCGTCATGAAGCTCCTCGAAGACAGCTTCAGCTACGCCAACCAGCTCGGCGCGCGTCAGGGTGCCGGTGCGGTGTACCTCAACGCCCACCACCCCGACATCATGCGCTTCCTCGACACGAAGCGCGAGAACGCGGACGAGAAGATCCGCATCAAGACGCTGTCGCTCGGTGTCGTGGTGCCGGACATCACGTTCGAGCTCGCCAAGAACGACGAGGACATGTACCTGTTCTCGCCGTACGACGTGGAGAAGGTCTACGGCGTCCCGTTCGGCGACATCTCGGTCACCGAGAAGTACCGCGAGATGGTCGACGACCCGCGCATCAAGAAGACCAAGATCAACGCCCGCGAGTTCTTCCAGACCGTCGCCGAGATCCAGTTCGAGTCCGGCTACCCGTACGTCATGTTCGAGGACACGGTCAACAAGGCCAACCCCATCAAGGGGCGCATCAACATGTCGAACCTCTGCAGCGAGATCCTGCAGGTGAACACGCCAACCACCTACAACGACGACCTGTCGTACAAGGAGATCGGCAAGGACATCTCCTGCAACCTCGGCTCGATGAACATCGCGCTGTCGATGGACGCCGACGACCTCGGCCAGACGGTCGAGACCGCGATCCGCGCGCTCACCGCGGTCAGCGACCAGAGCCACATCCGCTCGGTCCGCTCGATCGAGGACGGCAACGACCGGTCGCACGCGATCGGCCTGGGTCAGATGAACCTGCACGGCTACCTCGCCCGCGAGCACGTCTTCTACGGCTCGGAGGAGGGTGTCGACTTCACGAACATCTACTTCTACACCGTGCTGTTCCACGCGCTGCGCGCCTCGAACCAGCTCGCGATCGAGCGCGGCACGGCGTTCGACGGATTCGCCGACTCGACCTACGCGTCCGGCGAGTTCTTCGACAAGTACATCGACCGCGCCTGGGTCCCGGAGACCGAGAAGGTCAAGGAGCTCTTCGCGGGCAAGCACATCCCGACGCAGGAGGACTGGGTCCAGCTCAAGGCGTCGATCCAGGAGCACGGCATCTACAACCAGAACCTGCAGGCCGTGCCGCCGACGGGCTCGATCTCCTACATCAACAACTCGACCTCCTCGATCCACCCGATCGCCTCGAAGATCGAGATCCGCAAGGAAGGCAAGCTCGGTCGCGTCTACTACCCGGCGGCGTTCATGACGAACGACAACCTGGAGTACTACCAGGACGCGTACGAGATCGGCTACGAGAAGGTCATCGACACGTACGCCGCGGCCACGCAGCACGTCGACCAGGGCCTGTCGCTGACGCTGTTCTTCAAGGACACCGCCACCACGCGTGACATCAACAAGGCCCAGATCTACGCATGGCGCAAGGGCATCAAGACGATCTACTACATCCGTCTGCGTCAGCTGGCGCTCGAGGGCACCGACATGACCGAGTGCGTCTCGTGCATGCTCTGACACTTCGACAGGCTCAGTGACCCAGGAACTAGGATAAGAATGACTCCTCACTCCCCGCTCAAGCTGGTCTCCAGCGTGCAGGCGATCAACTGGAACCGCATCCAGGATGACAAGGACCTCGAGGTCTGGAACCGTCTGGTGAACAACTTCTGGCTGCCGGAGAAGGTGCCGCTGTCGAACGACGTGCAGTCGTGGAACACGCTCACCCCCGACGAGCAGCTGCTCACCATGCGGGTGTTCACCGGGCTCACGCTCCTCGACACGATCCAGGGCACCGTCGGCGCGGTGTCGCTGATCCCCGACGCGATCACGCCTCACGAGGAGGCCGTCTACACGAACATCGCGTTCATGGAGTCGGTGCACGCGAAGAGCTACTCCTCGATCTTCTCGACGCTCGCGTCGACGAAGGAGATCGACGAGGCGTTCCGCTGGTCCACGGAGAATGTGAACCTTCAGAAGAAGGCGCAGATCATCATGGACTACTACCAGGGAGACGACCCGCTCAAGCGCAAGGTCGCCTCCACGCTGCTGGAGTCGTTCCTGTTCTACTCGGGCTTCTACCTGCCGATCTACTGGTCGTCGAAGGCGAAGCTGACGAACACGGCCGACCTCATCCGCCTCATCATCCGCGACGAGGCCGTGCACGGGTACTACATCGGCTACAAGTTCCAGCGCGGACTCGAGACGGCCGACCAGGCGCGCAAGGACGAGCTCAAGGACTACACGTTCTCGCTGCTCTACGAGCTCTACGACAACGAGGTGCAGTACACGCAGGACCTCTACGACGGCGTCGGGCTGACCGAGGACGTCAAGAAGTTCCTGCACTACAACGCCAACAAGGCCCTGATGAACCTGGGCTACGAGGCGATGTTCCCCTCCAGTGTCACCAACGTGAACCCGGCGATCCTGTCGGCGCTCTCCCCGAACGCGGACGAGAACCACGACTTCTTCTCCGGCTCGGGCTCCTCCTACGTCATCGGCAAGGCCGAGGCCACGGAAGACGACGACTGGGACTTCTGAGTCCTGCGCGGTGGGACGCAAGCAGAGTAATGCGTCCGACTCCGGCCGACCCGACACTCGGGCTGGCCGGAGTCGCCGTCGGGTGGTCCACCGTAGCCTGACGATCGCGGTCCGGTCGTCCGCTGTCAGCGCTCAGACGGAACGGTCGGCCTACGGCACGTACTCGCCCGAGGTGTAGTCGGCGACGAGCTTCAAGGCACCCGCTGACGGCCGCGCGGACACCCACACGGTGCGCGGATCCCACAGGTTCCCAGGCACCGACAGTTGCGGCGTCGCCCCCATCTCCGCGGCGAGTTGTTCCGGGGTCATACCGTCGGGCGGGCGAACGGTGAACGTCACCGAGCACCCACCGCTTCCGCAGCTTTCGCTCTGGCCGACCATCTGCGCGCCGGCAGGGAGGGGCACGGCTGACAGGGGAGGAGTGTCGCCCTCGTCCGCCATCATGAACAGCCAGCCCAGCCGTGCGAGGTAAAACACGATGAGGAGAGATGCGGCGACGATCAGGCCGACCCGGATCCTGCGGCGCCGGGTCGCACCCTTCTCCTGCGGACCGTGATCGGCTATCGGAGCGGGTTCCATGGCGTGAGCATACCCATCGCACCCGGAAGATCCATCCGCCGCAGACCGAGCATGACATAGGCCGGCCTCCTTCGCTCCGCGCCGACCGCGGCGAGAGTCTCCGCGCCCGCGGCATCGGATACGCAACGACGCCCCAGCGCTGAGGATGTACGGGAGTCGGCGTGCGGTATTGGAGGATGGAGAGTGGCCGTGCCGAAGGTTCTCAGGCGCATGGTGGTGCGGACCTTCGGCTATCAGAGAGAGGTTCTGGATGAAGATGCCGACGAGTCGCTCATCGCAGAACCCCCCGCGAGGCTTCCTCCGACGTGTGCTTCATCTGCTGGGCGCGGCTGCGGGCGCGATCCTGATCGTTGTCGGGGTCCGCTTCGGCACATCACCCGATTTTCAGTACATGTGTGGGCCGGGAACCTATGGGGGCCCCTGCAGTGGTGCCACGATCCTCGCCCTCGCCTGTCTCATCACGGGGGCGGTGCTGTATGGGCAGTTCGGAACCCGCCGGTGGCTCTGGGTACCCGGTGCCGGTGCTGCGGGCGCGGTCATCCTCGCCGAGTATCAGGGCGTTCCCGTGAACCCCTTCTCTTTCGCCGTCGTCCTCATCCTCGCCGCAGCGGCGGTTGCGACGAGTGTGATCGGCATCATCAAAGGGCATGTTGCGCGTTCCGCGAAGTAGCGCGGTCGTCTCACGAAGGCAGAGTCGCAAGCAGACAGTGCACCGGTTTCGATGATCGTGACGGGGATGGTCGTGCCTGGGGGCGTCCGACCCCGGCCGACCTGACCGCCAGGCTCTGACGTTCTGGTTCCGGCCCGTGATCGCGAGCCGTGGAGTGACGGGGAGTCGGTAGACCGCCGACTCGCGTCGATCAATCGCCGAGTACCGGGACGCCCCAGATCCGTGCCGCATCGGAGATGAGGCGATCCATGCCATCCGGCGACTCCCGGCGAAGCGGCGCGTCGTCCCTAGTCACCGGGACCGGGATCGCGACCTGTCCCGCTTCCTGCGAGACCACGATCACCAGGGTCGGATAGAGGAAGGCGCCCTCCTGGATGCCGCCCCTCGTCACGCCCTGGATCCGGTCCCGAGGAACGCTGTAGGCCGTGAGGAGACGCGCTCCGCCGCGGACCAGCCGAAAGCCCGAGGGCTCGATGACCCCGGTGGGGCTCGCCGTGAGCAGGCCGCGCGGTGCGGCGCCGAGTCCGAGAAGGGGGATCGTGCGCGAGAGGTACGCGGCCACGCCGTTGAGGGCGTAGGAGCCGAAGATCCGTGCCTGCGGCTCACGCTCCCGCAGCGCTCGCCGCTGGGCGCGCTGCAGTCGTCGGATGCGTCCGAGCACGATCCAGATGATCAGGCCGGCGAGTGCCACGCCAGCGACGAACACGAGCGAGGTCGCGACAGGCGGTTCGCCGTCCAACAGGGGGCGCACGAGTGCGCCCCAGACGAAGAATGCCGCCACTGCGGCAGCTATCGCGAGCATCAGCCTGTTGGCGGGCGGATTCTGGCGCACGAGATCAGCCGCCCCACAGGAACGCGGCGGCGGGAAGGATCGCCAGGACGCCGAGCACGGCTCCGGCGACCGGCCACGCATACCCTCCGCCGTCGGCGCGGGCGAAGACGAGCCCGATCACGCCGAGGACGAGGGCGATGCCACCGAAGAGGACCGCGAGCGGCAGCGTGAGGAACACCAGCCATCCGTAGTTCGGGTCCGCCGTCCCCGCCAGGACGAAGACGATCGCGGTCGGCAGGATCCCGACGACCGCCACGGCGGCGGAGGCGACTCCGCATCCGAAGGCTCGGCGACGGGGCAACGGAGGGATCTGAGTCACCCCGCGATCCTAGCGATCACGCGACTCGGCGAGGGCGAGCCCCGGCCGCTCGCGGAGGAAGCCCTTCCTTTCCGCATCGGTTTCGGCTGGACTGTGCGCATCGGTGTCGACCAATCGGAGGGTGGGACAGATGTACCGCAGCAATGGGAACTACGAAGCATTCGCACGACCCCGGAAGCCGGAGGGGGCCGACGACAAGACGGTCTGGCTGGTCGGCGGCGGTCTCGCCGCGATGGCGGCCGCGATCTTCATGATCCGCGACGGGCAGGTCGCGGGGGAGCGGATCACGATCCTCGAGGAGCTGGGGCTGCCCGGCGGCGCGCTGGACGGGATCAAGTACCCCGAGAAGGGATTCGTCATCCGCGGCGGCCGGGAGCTGGAAGATCACATGGAGTGCCTGTGGGACATGTTCCGCTCCATCCCGTCGTTGGAGATCGAGGGTGCCAGCGTGCTCGACGAGTTCTACTGGCTCAACAAGGACGACCCCAACGTCTCCCTGTGCCGGGTGACCGAGAAGCAGGGGCAGGACGCGCATACGGACAAGCTCTTCACCCTCTCGGAGAAGGCGCAGAAGGAGATCGTCGCCGTCATCCTCGCCACCCGCGAGGAGATGGAGGGCAAGCGGATCGACGAGGTGTTCGGCGACGACTTCCTCGGCAGCAACTTCTGGCTGTACTGGCGGACCATGTTCGCGTTCGAGGAGTGGCACTCGGCGCTGGAGATGAAGCTGTATCTGCACCGCTTCATGCACCACATCGGCGGGTTGCCCGACCTGTCCGCGTTGAAGTTCACGAAGTACAACCAGTACGAGTCGCTCGTGCTGCCGATGCGGAAGTTCCTCGACGACCACGGCGTGCAGTTCCGGTTCCATCACACCGTGACCGACATCCAGTTCGACATCGAGGACGGTCGCATCCAGGCGACGCGCATCGACTGGATCGCCGACGGCGAGCCCGGCGGCGTCGACCTCGGTCCGGACGACCTGTGTCTGGCGACGATCGGCTCGCTGACGGAGAACTCCGGCAACGGCGACCAGCACACCGCTCCGGAGCTGAAGACCGGCCCGGCCCCGGCGTGGGGCCTCTGGAAGCGGATCGCCGCGAAGTCGCCGGTGTTCGGGCGACCGGAGGTGTTCTGCAGCGACATCGACAAGACGAAGTGGGAGTCCGCCACCGTCACCACCGTCGACGAGCGCATCCCGAAGTACATCGAGAAGATCTGCAAGCGCGACCCGTTCAGCGGCAAGGTCGTCACGGGCGGGATCGTCACCGCCAAGGACTCGGCCTGGCTGATGAGCTGGACGGTGAACCGGCAGCCGCACTTTAAGGCGCAGAAGCCGAACGAGATCGTGGTCTGGGTGTACGGGCTGTTCGTCGAGACGCCCGGCGATTACGTCAAGAAGCCGATGCAGGAGTGCACGGGCGAGGAGATCGCGCAGGAGTGGCTCTACCACCTCGGTGTGCCGGTGGAGGACATCGCCGAGCTCGCCGCGTCGGCGGCCAAGACGGTCCCGGTGATGATGCCGTACGTGACCTCCTTCTTCATGCCGCGCCGGGCCGGCGACCGTCCGCAGGTGGTCCCGGAGGGAAGCGTCAACTTCGCCTTCCTCGGACAGTTCGCCGAGACGACGCGCGACACGATCTTCACCACCGAGTACTCCGTGCGCACCGCGATGGAGGCCACGTATCAGCTGCTCGACGTGGAACGCGGCGTGCCGGAGGTCTTCAACTCGACCTACGACATCCGCTACCTCCTCAAGGCGACCGCGCGGCTGCGCGACGGCGAGGCCGTCCACATCCCCGGCCCGAACTTCCTCCAGGGTCGCCTCCTGGACAAGCTCGACAACACGCAGATGGGAGAGCTGCTGACGGACTTCGGGCTCATCCCCGCGCACGGCGCCACGGTGCCGCGCCCGCGGGACGACGATGCGATCGCGTGAGCATGCGCTCGACGAGACCGATGCCCGGGAACCCGTGGCCGCACGACATGACCCTCACCGTCGAGGACCGTCCGCACACGCTGCTGGAGCTCCTCTGGATCCGCGAGGCGCACGGGCTGGATCCCGCCGATGACGCGCTCCCGCCGCCGCTGGTCGATCGACCGGCGGCGGCCGCGCGGCGCGTGGACGAGGAGACCCGGGCGCGCTGGACGGAGGTCTGGCCCCGCATCTGGGGCGACGCGGTCGCGCACGCCGCGACCGAACCAGACCAGGCGCTGCTCGACCGCGCCGTCGCCACGACGCTGAGTCCGGATGAGCGGGAGGCGGTGCTCACTCGGCTCGTCGGGCCCACAGCGCGGGACGAGTTCGGGGTGGAGGTGTCCGATGATGCGGCGTACCGCGCGTGGGAGCGGCGCGGTTCCGAGGCACATCTCGCGACGCACCTCACGACGATCGCGGACAGCCCCGAACGCCGTGACGTCGCCACCCTGGCCGATGCCTGGCGGCGCGGCCTCGGAAGGGTGGTGGCGCTGCCCTGCCGGGGGACGTACGTCCGGCAGATCGGACCGCAAGCGCTCCTGGTCACCGATGAGGTGCGGAGCGACTCCGCCGCGTACCGCGCGGCGCTGGACTCGTTCGGCCGAGGTCTCCCGGAGCGCCCGTCGAGGGCGTGACGTCCCGCGGGCCGAGTCAGAGGACGAGCGGGAGGAACGACACGATCAGGCCGACGGCACCGACCGCGGCGAAGACCACCCCGACAGTCCGCAGGACCCGGCGCAGATGCGGCGGCTCACCGATCCGGATGCGGGCCGGGTCGTTCGAGCTGTGGAACCCGTCGACCCATCCATCGGTGGTGGCCGCGGGCTCGCCGCGGCGCAGCGGTCTCTCGTGGAAGTCGCCGCCGGCGAACCAGCGAGCGGTGGGGCGGCCGTCCCGATCGATCACGGCGATCTCGACGGGGACCCACTGCCCCTCGACGAGCCGGATCAGCAGGGCCACGATGAGCAACGGGATTCCGACGCCGAGGCCGATCCAGGACAGCACCTCACCGACGACGGAGAGGGTGTCCACGAGCTGCACGACTCCATCGTAGAGAGAGGAACCGGTGGGAGAGTCACGCCGTCGGACGGGATCGCGGGCGGTGGGCCTGCTCCAGGTTCCTCCGAAGCCGGTCGCGGCTCTGTCCGTCGACGGACATCGCCCACATCGGGGTTCCGGGGGCGCTGCGCCAGGACGCGGCGAGCGGGCTGTCGTCGACGGTGTCGAAGCCGAGCTCGTCGTAGAGCTTCGTGACGAATGCGACGGCGTCGGCGTGATCGCTCGAGACGACCAGAGCCGTCCGATCAGCGGCTCCCCTCGGCCGCGCGAGCCTCACCAGGACCGGCACGGAGTCCTCCGGCGTCCGCGCGGGAACACGGCCGTGGAACTGGATGTGGCTGAACTCCCGGGCTCGGGGCACACCCGACCCCGCGGGAGCACGCCCTGGCGCGGGCGCTGCGCCTGGACGCCGACCACGTCGCTCACCTGAGAGCGCTCGCCGCAGAGCCGCCCGCCGTGGGGGCCTCGTCGTCGGACGACGTGCTGCCGCAGACGGCGCTCGACCTCATCGAGGCTCTGGACCAGCCCGCCTTCCTCGAAGACGCCGGTCTCACCGTCCTCGCCGCGAATGCCGCGGCCCGCGATCTCAACCCGCGCCTGCGGCCGGGCCGCAATCAGCTCCGCGACCTGTACCTCGATCCTCAGGAGCGCGCCATGCACCCGGATTGGGAGGGAGTCGCCGCGTGCATGACTGCCGGCCTCCGGTACGCGATGGGCGCAGGGGACGACGCGCGGCTCCACGCGCTGGCCGCGGAGCTCTCCGGGGCCAGCGCGACGTTCCGACGGATCTGGGCGCGACACGACGTCCGTGCGCAGCGCGGCGCCGTCGTCCGCCTCACCCACGCGGAACGGGGCGAGCAGATCTTCACCCGCGAGCAGCTCCGCCTGAACGGGACGGACGGGCTCGCGCTGGTCATCTACTCTCCCCGCGCATCGTCCGTGGGGACGACCGCCGCCATGCGCCAGACCGGCGGCGCACCGTCGGCATCGGTGAGGGCAGTCGTCCGGAATCCGTGACGCTCGTAGAGGCGCACGTTGCGCGCATCCGAGGTGTCCAGCACCACGGGTCCGCCGCCACGGCGAGCGACCTCGTCGAGTGCGAAGCGGAGGAGGTGCGAGGCGATCCCGCGTCCCTGTCGGCCAGGGTGCACGCCCAGGGTCTCGAGCCGCCACGCGCCTGCGGGGGAGGGGGTCTGGTCGACGCGGTCGAGGCGGTCGCCGTGCAGCGCGACCACCTGCGCGATGAAGGCGGCCTCCGGTTCCGCGGCGTCCGGGCGGAGAAGCGCGATGGTGCCCGCGCCCTCACCGGCGACCGCGACGATCCCCTGGTCGTGCGCGTACCCGAGGTACAGGCGCTGCAGGGCCGCGAGCCGCGCGTCGTAGTCGTCCTCGGGGATCACGTGCCGGGTCCAGGGGTAGTCGCGGAAAGCGGCGGCGAGCGTCTCCGCACAGGTCGCCAGATCCTCGCCACGGGCGAGGCGCACATCGACCTCCGTGTCGTCGTTCATTCCGGTGTCCTCTCGGTGGTGGCCCCCGCGTCGATGATCGCCTGAAGCGTGGCGAGGTGCCGGGCGAAGGCGGCGCGGCCGGCGTCCGTGATGCCGACCCAGGTGCGTGTGCGGCGACCGGAGGCCTCTTTCCGTACGGTGACGAAGCCGGCGTCGGCGAGCGCGGTGAGCGCCTGCGACAGCGTGGAGTCGCTGACCTCGAGGAGGTCGGCGAGGAATCGGAAGTCGACGTCCTCCAGGTTGCGCAGGGCGGCCAGCAGGGAGAACCTCACCGGGGAGTGGATGAGGGCGTCGATCTCCCGGCGGGGGTGACTCATCGACGGGAGCTCGCGAACACGCAGGCGAGGATCGGGGCGACCGCCACGACGCCGGCGAGCACCCACCACCAGGGGGAGGATGCCCCGACCAGCTGGAGCGCCGGATCGAACATAAGGGTGTACAGCGCGAACCACGTGCACAGGGCGATCCCCATGTTGCGGAACCCGTTCCGGGGGACGGAGCGGCGGTAGCGGACCGCGATCATCCAGATCGAGATCGTCACGAGGGCGAAGGGTGCGAACGCCTTCCAGTACGGGACATCGGCGACGTCGATCGAGAGGGTGAACGCCAG
The DNA here is from genome assembly GCF_042799975.1 of Microbacterium sp. NPDC057658. Taxonomy (NCBI): domain Bacteria; kingdom Bacillati; phylum Actinomycetota; class Actinomycetes; order Micrococcales; family Microbacteriaceae; genus Microbacterium; species Microbacterium sp. NPDC057658. The sequence continues at coordinate 28,832 of NZ_JBHVHT010000002.1, forward strand.
GGCGTAGGTCGCCTGCGCGATGACGAAGATCCGGAACCAGCGCGTCGCGCGCCGGGCCTCGCGGCCGATCCGCTCGGTGTCGGCGAGCTGCTGAGCCGCCTCTTCCACGGTGTACTGCTTGTCGATCATGAAAGCACTTTATCAGGCCTAAAGTGAAAAGAGGCGACGGCCGCCGCTCAGCGCCGCACACCCTCCGCCTCGCCGAGTCGCGCGAGCTCGGCCGCGGTCGGCGCCCCCTCCCAGTCGCCGGACGACAAGCACGCGAAGGCCCCCGCGGCCACCGCCCGCTGCACCCGCTCCGCGAGAGTCGCCTCCGCGGGCCGCAGGCTCAGGTACCCCGCCACGAAGGCGTCCCCGGCACCCACCGTGTCCACGGCGTCGACTGCCACGGCCGGCAGGTCGAGGCGGTCGCGGCCGTCGTCCGCGAAGGCCCCGGCCGCGCCGCGCTTGATGACGACCTCTCGCGGACCGAGGGTGCGCAGGCGCTCCGCGAGCTCACCCGGCGTCCCCGCGCCGACCAGGATGGCGGCTTCCTCCTCGCCCGCGAACAGCACATCGGCGGCCGAGGCGAGGTCACGGTAGGCGGCGCGCGCGTCCCGGCCGCGCCAGAGCGCGGCGCGATGGTTGACATCGAACGAGACGCGGGCGCCGGCCGCCCGGGCCCGCCGCGCGGCGTCCTTCGCGCAGGCGAAGGAGTCGGGGCCGAGCCCGGCGAGGATCCCTGTGAGGTGGACGACGTCCGCGGTGGCCAGGAGCGCGTCCGGGACGTCCGCCGGTGCGAGCCCGGAGGCGGCGCTCCCCGCGCGCCAGAAGGTCACCGTGGCCATCCCCGTGGTCCGTCGATGCTTGTGCATGATCCCCGTCGGGCGGTCGCTGCGGCGAGGAGCATGGACCGTCACGCCCTCCGCCCGCAGCTCGCGCGCGATGAGATCGCCGAGTGGATCGTCGCCCAAGAGGCTGACCCAGCTCGCGCGTGCTCCCAGGCGCGCCAGCCCGATCGCGACGTTGCTCTCCGCGCCGCCGAAGCTCAACGTGTGCGCCCGCGCGGAGTCGAGGGGGCCGGGCCGGTCGTTCGTGACCACACCCATCGCCTCGCCGACCGTGACGACGTGGAGCGGTGGGAGGGTCACGCGCCGCGTCCGCGGGCGACGGCCGCGAGCGCCTGCTCGGCGCGCTCGCGAAGGGCGACGAGACTGCCGCCGGCGAACGCATCCCCCAGGAGCGGGCCGCCCAGGCTCACCGCGATGCAGCCGGCGGCGATCCACGCGGGGATCTCGTCCAGCGCGATGCCGCCCGAGGGCAGCGTTCGCACGTCCGGGAAGGGTCCGCGCAGTTGCCCGATGTAGTCGGGGCCCACGGTCGCGGCCGGGAAGATCTTCACCGCCGCCGCGCCGAGTCGCCACGCGGCGTCCACCTCGGTCGGCGTCATCGCGCCCGGGTAGACCGGCACCTCCCCGGCGGCGGCCGCCTCCGCCACGCCGGGCATGATCCCCGGCGAGACGAGGAAACGGGCGCCGGCGTCGATCGCGGCACGCGCCTCGTGCTCCTCCCGGACCGTCCCCACGCCGATCTCCGCCTCACCCGCCGCTGCGATGAGTCGGGGCAGGGTGGCGATCGTGCCCGGGGTCGTCAGGGTCAGCTCGATGCAGCGGACGCCGCTCTCGGCGAGGGTCCGCACCACCGGTTCGTACAGGCTCGCATCGGGTGCGCGGAGCACGGCCAGCACGCCGGTGCGGGTGAGGGTGTCGGACGGGGTGGGGCGCATGATGGTCTCCTGCGGTCGGTCGCGCGGGGCGGTCAGGGGGTCGCGGTGGCGAATCCAGGGCGGGTGCCGTAGCGGCCGAGGGTGTCCTCGTCGAGGGTCACCCCGAGTCCGGGCGTCGCGGGGATGTCGAGGCGGCCCTCGGCGTCCAGCGTCCAGCCGCCGTGGATGAGGTCGTCGACGTAGGCCGAGCCCGTCTTGTACTCGACGAGGTCGGTGGCGGAGAGGGCGGAGGCCAGCTGCAGGTCGGCCGCGAGCCCGATGCCGGTGTTCCAGCCGTGCGGGATGAGCCGGATGCCGCGGTCCTGCGCCGCCCACCCGATCCGGCGGGACTCGCTCAGTCCGCCGCCCTTCGTCGTGTCAGGCTGCACGATGTCGAACGCGTGCCGGTCGAGGTAGGGCTGGAAGCTCTGGCGGCGGGTGAGCACCTCTCCGCCCGAGATGCGGACGGGGGACGTCGCGCGGAGCTCCGCGAAGCCGTCGATGTCGTCCGGGGCGAGCGCCTCTTCGAACCAGGCGACGTCGTAGTCGGCGAGCATCCGGGCGGTCCGCTTCGCCCAGGCCCTGTCGCCCGGGAAGAAGGCCTCGGATCCGCCGGCGTCGACGGCCAGCAGTCGATCGCCGACCGCGGCCCGTGCGGCGGCGACGGTGGCCTCGTCGGTCGCCGCGTCCACGCGGCCGAACTTCCACCAGCCGATCTTGAAGGCGGAGAAGCCGGTCGCGACGAGCGCCTCGAGATTCTCGGTCATCGGGCCGGCCTCGTCCATGAGGACCGACGCGTACGGGCGGACGCGGTCGCGGTGGCGCCCGCCGAGGAGTCGTCCGACGGGCTGGGAGGCCGCCTGGCCGGCGATGTCCCACAGGGCGATGTCGATGGCGCTCGTCGCGTGGGTGAGGGATCCGCCGCGTCCCATCCAGAAGGCGGTCTGGTGCAGCGTCTCGGTCAGGCGCTCGACTTCCTGGGGGTTCTCGCCGATGAGGTGCGGGGAGAGCAGGTCGATGGCGCCGCGCACCAGGGCCTCCGAGGTGAAGGCGCTGCCGACGCCGACGATGCCCTCGTCGGTGTGGACCGCCACGAGAGTGTGCACGATGTCGTCGGGCTGCAGCTCGTGCGACCATCCGCCCTCGGGTGTCGCACCTCGCAGTCCGCACGTGTCGATTCGGGTGATGCGCATGAAGACCTTCCAACCGTGATGAGGGAAAGGGAGCCCCTTCCGAAACCGAAGATAGTCGATTGTCGACAACTGGGCAATCTGTGGGTAATGTCTGTTCCTGCACCCGTCAGCGGTGCGACGAGAGACCACAGCGTTGTGCACGACGGCAGCGCGAAGGCCCGAACCCGAAAGGCATCACAATGAAGTTGACGCGTATCCTCACCGGCCTCGCCGTGGCCGCGACGACCGCCCTCGCCCTCACCGCGTGCACCTCGAGCGGCGGCGCGGGAGCAGGCGGCCAGGAGAGCACCCTCACGAAAGTCCTCGAGAAGAAGACGCTCGTCGTCGGTGTGTTCGCGGACGCCCCGCCCTACGGGGTCATGAAGAGCTCGGGGGAGTACGAGGGCTTCGACATCGACGCCGCGCAGGCGCTCGCCGCCTCCCTGGGGGCGGAGATCGAGTACGTGTCCACCACGAACGCGAACCGCATCCCGCTGCTGGAGACCGGCAAGGTCGACATCGTCATCGCCGCCCTCACCAACCTCGACGAGCGTGCGCAGAAGGTGGCCATGTCCCGTCCCTACGCGGCGGAGGGCCAGGTCGTCCTGGTCCCGGCGGGGAGCGACATCACCTCGTACGACGACCTCGCGGGCCGCAGCGTGGCCGCCACCCGCGGCAGCGTACCCGCCACCATCCTCGAGAAGCGCTTCCCGGAGGCCGACGCGAGCCTGTTCGAGGCGGTGGCCGACTCCATCCAGGCCCTGCGCAGCGGCAAGGTCGACGCCCTGATGGAGAGCAACTCCGTCGTCCAGGGCATCCTGGCCGACTCCGGCGACGAGTTCGTCGTCGTCGACGCCCCGCAGCTGAGCCCGTCCGTGGTCTCGATGGGGCTGAAGCAGGGCGACCAGCTGTGGCTGAACTACGTCGACAACTTCATCCGGAACTACAACATCAGCGACGCGGCGAACGACTCGTACAACGAGTGGCTCGGCACCGACGTCCCCGAGCTCATCAAGTAGCGACCTCCTCGGCTGCCCCGCCCCGGGCGGGGCAGCCGGAACGGACAACTCATGCAACTCTTCTTCGGGGACCTCATCCCCCATGCGCCCGAGCTGCTCGCCGGCCTCGGCATCAGCATCCTCATCACCCTCGCGGCCGTGCTCATCGGGTCGCCGCTGGGCGTCGGCGTGTACCTGCTGCGCGCCTCCCGTCTCCCCGTGCTCCGCGCGATCGGCGCCGCGTACGTCGAGGTGATCCGGAACACCCCGCTGCTGCTGCAGCTGTACCTGATCTACTTCGCCCTGCCGTCGGTCGGCGTCAACTTCGATCCGATCACCGCGGGCATCCTCGCCCTCAGCGTCAACAACTCCGCGTACCTCGCGGAGATCTACCGCGCCGGTTTCGAGGCGATCCCGCAGGGGCAGATCGAGGCGGCGGACGCCCTGGGTCTCTCGCGACGGACGACGTTCCTCCATGTGCGTCTCGTGCCGGCCCTGCGCAACGTCTTGCCGTCGCTGACGAACCAGGTGATCCTGCTGTTCCTCGCGTCCTCCATCGCCTCCATCGTCGCGGTGCCCGAGCTCATGCACGTGATGATGGGCATCACGACGAGCACCTTCCGCACGATCGAGACGTTCGTCGTCGGCGGGCTGCTCTATTTCCTCGTCGCGTTCCTCATCGCGGGGGCGTCGCGTCTCCTGGAGACGCGCGGCATCCGCTGGAAGGTGGCCTGATGTTCACGTCGTTCGATCTGCCCGATCTCCTCCTCATCCTCCAGGGCGCGTTCGTGACGCTGCAGATCTGCCTTCTGGCGGTGGTTCTCGGCGGGGTGGTCGGCATCGTCTCCGGCATCCTCGCGGCGAGTCCGTTCGCCCCGCTGCGCTGGATCAGTGCGATCTGGGTGGGGGCGATCCGCGGGGTCCCCGTGCTGCTCATCATCTTCTTCGTCTACTTCGCCCTGCCCCTGATGTCGCCCGGCAGCAACGTGCCGGACTACTGGGCGGCCGTGATCGCCCTCACGATCTTCGCCTCGGCGTACATCAGCGAGATCGTCCGCGGCAGCATCCAGGCCCTCCCGCGCGGTCAGTTCGAAGCGGCGCAGGCGCTGGGCCTCTCCTGGCCGAAGCAGCTCCGGTTCGTGGTGATGCCGCAGGCAGCGCGCATCATGGTGCCGCCGGGCATCGGCTTCCTCGTCGTGCTCATCAAGGACAGTTCGCTGGTGGCCGTCATCGGCCTGATCGAGCTCACCCGGGCGGGCAACATCGTCGCCTCGCAGACCGGTCAGCCCATCCTCGCCTACCTCGTGGTGGGGGCGGTCTACTTCGTCATCTGCTTCGCCCTCTCCGTCGCCGGCCGCCGCTATGAACGCCGACTCACCATCCACGCGCGCCCGCCCCGGGTGGAGGACGCGCTCACCCCCTCCCGAGGAGACTCGAAATGATCACTGTCACCGACCTGCGGCTCAGCTTCGGCGCCACGGAGGTGCTGCACGGGATCACGTGCGACGTCGCCGAAGGCGAGGTCGTCTGCATCATCGGGGCGTCCGGCTCCGGCAAGAGCACCCTGCTGCGCTGCATGAACGGACTGGAGACGCCCAGCCACGGCAGCGTCGAAGTGAACGGGCACCTGCTCACCGCGAAGGAGCGCCGGGCCGACCTCGCCGCCGTCCGCCGCGACGTCGGCATGGTGTTCCAGCAGTTCAACCTCTTCCCGCACCTCACGGCGCGGGAGAACGTCACGCTCGCCCCGCGCAAGGTGCTCGGCATCGGGGCGTCGGAGGCCGCCGCGCGGGCCGACGCCCTGCTGGCGAAGGTCGGCCTGGCCGCCAAGGCCGACGCCTACCCCGGCAACCTGTCCGGCGGACAGGCCCAGCGCGTCGCGATCGCCCGCGCCCTCGCGATGCAGCCGCGCGTGATGCTCTTCGACGAGCCCACCTCGGCGCTGGACCCCGAGATCGTCGGCGAGGTCCTCTCCGTGATGAAGGGGCTCGCGCAGGAGGGCATGACGATGGTCGTCGTCACGCACGAGATCGGCTTCGCCCGCGAGGTCGCCGACCGCGTCATCTACATGGACGACGGGCGCATCGTCGAGAGCGGCACCCCGCAGCAGCTGCTGTCCCACGCGCAGACCGAACGGGCGCGGGCGTTCCTCGGGAAGGTGCTCTGACGTCGTGATCGACCTCCTCATCCGCGGAGCGACCGTCATCGACGGCACCGGGGCGGAGCCGTTCCCGGCCGACGTCGGGATCGTCGGCGATCGCATCGCGGTCGTCGCGCCCGATGCCGGCATCGCCGCGGCCGCGGAGCTCGACGCGGGCGGCCTCCTCCTCACCCCGGGGCTCATCGATCCGCACAGCCACAGCGACTGGTCGATCCTGGGCAACCGCGATGCGCTGAGCACGGTGCACCAGGGGGTGACGACCGAGGTCGTGGGCAACTGCGGCGTCACGTACGCGCCGATCGCCGACGGCGACGAGGAGACCGCCCGCCGAGCGCTCGCGGCCTTCGGCTACGACGGCGAGGTGCGCTGGCGGTCGTTCGCCGACCTCCTCACCGTCGTGCACGACGGCGGCACGGCGCAGAACCTCGCCTGGTTCGTCGGGCACACGGGTCTCCGTCGCGCCGCCGAGCGGACGGAGGGCGACCTCGTGCGCACCATGGAGCGGCATCTCCACGAGGCGCTCGACGCCGGCGCGCTCGGTTTCAGCTCCGGTCTGGAATACGGGGCGGGGCGCAACGCCTCGACACCGGAGCTGGAGGCGCTCGCCCGTGTCGCGGGACGTCATGACGCCATGTACGCCAGCCACATCCGCAACCGGGACACGGCGCTCGCGGAGGCCGTGGCGGAGTTCTTCCGCGTCGTCCACGCCGGGGAGCTACGCGCGCAGCTGTCGCATCTGAACGTGCGACACGACACCGGCGCGCACGAGGGGGCGTGGGAGGAAGCGGTGGCACGGCTGGAGAGCGAGCGTCGGTCCGGGGTCGACGTCCTCGCGGACATGACCCCCTATCCCGACGGCATCGGACTCGCCGCGGGACTGCTGCCCGACTGGCTGCTCTCGGCGGGGGAGGAGGCCGCGGCCGACGCCCTCCGCGACCCGGCGGTGCGTGCGCGGGTGCGTGCGGACGCCGACCGGTACTGGCGCTTCGTGCACAGGGGCCAGTGGGAACGGGTCCGGCTGGCGGTGAGCCCGGCCACCCCCGACTGGGAGGGGCTGATCCTTCCGGAGATCGCGGCGGCGAACGGGACGGACGAATGGGACGCCTACTTCGACATCATGGCGGCGTCGGGTGGCGACCTCGGAGCCGTGCAGTTCATGGGAGCGCTGTTCCATCCCGACCACGTCGCCGAGGCGGTGCGCCATGAGCGCTTCCTCCTCGGCGTGGACGGCTTCACGTCCCGTCGGGACGGCGTCCTCGGCGCCCGGACCCCGCATCCCCTGTTCTTCCACGGCTCCCAGCACTTCCTGAGCCACCATGCCCTGCGCGCGAGGACTCTCCCCCTGGAGGCGGCCGTCCACAAGATGACCGGCGCGGTCGCGCGGCACTTCCGCCTCCGCGATCGGGGCGTCGTCGCCGACGGGGCCTTCGCCGACCTGGTCCTGTGGGACCCCGAACTGCTGCGGGCGACGGACACCTTCGTCCTGCCCGAGACCTACGCCACCGCCGCCCGTCACGTCTGGGTGAACGGCACCGCGGTGGTCTCGTCGGGAGCGCGCACCGTGCACCGACCCGGAATCCGACTGGAGAGAGCCGATGTCCTCTGAATACTCATCCGCCGTCGCCGGCGCCGCGCCCGAGCGCCGCCGTCGCAGGAGCGCCGCCACGACGCCCCCGCCAGGGGAGAGCGGACGTCTCACCCCCGCTGTGACCGGGTTCGCGGTCGCGGCTGCGGTCGGCGGCTTCCTCTTCGGCTTCGACACGGCCGTCATCAACGGCGCGGTCACCGCCATCGAGAACAACCTCGGACTGGACGCCGTCGGTCTGGGCGTCGTGGTCGCCGTCACGCTCCTCGGGGCGGCGGTGGGGGCGCTCGGCGCCGGGTGGATCGCGGACCGCATCGGACGGCCCCGCACCATGCTCACCGCCGGCGTCGTCTTCTTCGTCGCCGCGATCGGGTGCGGTCTCGCGCAGGGCGTGGTCGACCTCGCGGTGTGGCGGCTCGTCACCGGCATCGCGGTCGGGTTCGCGACCGTGCTCGGCCCCCTCTACATCTCGGAGATCGCTCCGGCACACGTCCGCGGACGGCTCGCCTCGATGCAGCAAATGGCGATCGTGCTGGGGATCTTCGTCGCCCTGCTCTCGGACAGCGGGATCGCGTGGGTGCTCGGCGGCGCGGATGCGGAGCTGTTCCTCGGGCTGCCGGCCTGGCGCTGGATGTTCATCGCGGGGGTGGTGCCGGCGCTGATCTACCTGGTGCTCGCGCTCGTCGTCCCGGAGTCCCCGCGATTCCTCGTGGCGCGTGGCCGGGTGGAGGCGGCGCGTCGGGTGCTGATCCGGCTGCAGCGCGTCGCGCCGGCGGAGGCGCGACTGCTCACGGACCGCATCGAGGAGTCTCTGCAGCACAAGGACGCGGGGCGCTTCCGCGACCTGCTGGACCGGCGTCGGGGGCTCCTCCCCGTGGTGTGGGTGGGCATCGGGGTCGCCGCGCTGCAGGCGCTCGTCGGCATCGACGTCATCTTCTACTACTCCACCTCGTTGTGGGAGTCGGTCGGCTTCGAGGAGTCCGCCGCATTCGGGCTGTCGGTGCTGAGTTCCTTCATCAACGTGGCGGCCACCGTCGTCGCGATCGTCCTCATCGACCGAGTGGGGCGTCGCAGGCTGCTGCTGACCGGCTCGGTGGGCATGTTCGTCAGCCTCGTGATCGTGAGCATCGGCTTCTCCACGGCGCGCATCGTGGACGGGGCGCCCCAGCTGGACGGCGTGTGGGGCCCGGTGACGCTGATCGGCGCGAACCTGTTCGTGGTCGCGTTCGCGGTGTCGTGGGGTCCGGTCGTGTGGGTGCTGCTGGGGGAGATGTTCCCCAACCGGATCCGCGGCGTCGCGCTGTCCGTGTGCGCCGCGGCGAACTGGCTCGCGGGCGTGGCGCTCAACTTCTCGTTCCCCAGCCTGCGGGACGTGTCGCTCCCCGGCAGCTACGCCCTGTACGCGGTGATGGCGGCGCTGTCGTTCCTGCTCGTGTACTTCGGGGTCCGTGAGACCAACGGCCGCTCGCTCGAGGAGATGGGGGCGAGCGCGGGACGCGGCGGGCCGGAGGGCCCGTCGCGATGACGACGTCGCGCCCGGGTGCCGGGGAGCACGCGTCGGACGCGGCGACCGTGCACGTTCTGCGGGCGGGGCGCGCGCGGGCGACGGTCGTGCCCGCGCACGGCTGCCTGATCCATGAGTTCGATCCGGGCGGTGGGGACGTGCTGTGGTCGGACGGTCGTCGCCCGCGCCTGCTCGTGCCCTCGGAACTGACGGGGGAGGAGTCGGCGCAGGAGTTCGACGAGGAGGTGCTGGTCGGCGGATGGTTCCCCATGTTCCCCGGCGCGGGACTGCCGACCCCGTCCACGGCGCAGCACGGATGGGCGCCCCGGGTGCCGTGGACGATGGTCGCGCACGCCGACGACCGCGTGGTGTGCGTCGCCGACGGGCCCTTCCTCGACGGCGGGGTGGCGGAGCTGACCCGCACGATCGCTCTCGAGGACGGCGCCCTCACGGTCTCGACCGTCGTGCGGAACACGGGTTCGGGGGTCCGGTCGTTCACGTGGGGCGAGCACCCCTGCTTCTCTCGCGCGTTCTTCGCTCCGGGGCGCGTGCTGTTCGCCGGAGAGCCGGTCGTCGCCGTGCCGGCGCACGCGGACGGCGGGGCGGGTCATATCGCCCGTCACGGGGCGCATGCGACCGGCGCGCTCCTCGGGCCCGCCGGCTCGGTCACGCTGCGAGACGTCGCCGGGACGCTGCCGCACTGGCTGCTGTGGTCCAACCACGCCGCCGCCGACCTTCCCCGCGCGGACACGATCGCGTGGGAGCCGTCCACGGCGGCGGGACTGGGGGTGGGCGATGCGCTCGCCGCCGGGACGGTGCAGCGCCTGGAGGCGGGCGACGTGTTCCACGCGGTGGTCCGCTGTGAATGGACTTTGTCGACAATCTCCCACGCATCGGTACGATGACATGATGAGCGCTCTCTCCTCCCTCCCCGCGGTCCCTGCGGCGTCGCGCCGCGAGCGCGTCGCCGAGATCCTCCGCGAGGCCATCACCACCGGCGACCTGGAGCCGGGTCAGAAGCTGACCGAGCTCGAACTGGCCGCCCAGCTGGGGACCAGCAGGGCGCCGGTGCGGGAAGCCCTGCGCCAGCTTGAGCAGGAAGGCCTCGTCGTCTCCTACCCGTACCGCGGCACCGAGGTGCTCGGCGTCTCCCAGGAGGAGATCGAGAACGTGCTCGTGCCCATCCGCATCGCGCTCGAGCGCTTCGCGTTCGAGAAGGCGATGGCCGTCGTCACGGATGAGGACGTCGCCGCCCTGACCGCGATCATCGACAGCATGGACGAGGCGGCATCCGCGGGCGACCTCGCCCGGCTCGCGGACGACGACATCCGCTTCCACGAGGCCATCGTGCTCCTCTCGGGGCAGCAGCACTGCCTGCAGATCTGGCGCACCATCCAGCCGCGGGTCCGCGCCTACTTCCGTCGCGACGCGAACTACTACGCCGACTCGCATGCCGTCGCGGACCAGCATCGCGAGCTGATCGGCGCGCTGCAGAGCGGCGACCGCGATCACGGCCTGGACGTCATCACGGAGCACATCCGCACCCACTTCTCCGCGGCCACCGCTCCGGAGGCCGACCGGTGAGCACGGTCGTCGTCACCGGTGCCGCCGCCGGGATCGGCCGCGGCATCGTGCTCCGCGCCGCCGCGCGGGGCCAGGACATCGCCCTCCTCGACATCGATGAGCGCGCGCTTGCGGACACTGCGGCGGCGGCGCTCGCCGCGGGGGCGTCGTCCGCCCTTCCGCTCCGCTGTGACGTGAGCGTCGAGAGCGAGGTCGACGCGGCCTTCACGACCGTCGCCGAGCGCCTGCCAGCGATCTCCGGGGTCGTCGCGAACGCGGGCATCGAGGTGAGCGAGACGCTGACGTCGGCGAGCGTCGAGTCGTGGGACCGCGTGATGGCGGTCAACCTTCGTGGGACCTTCCTCACGGCACGGGCGGCCTTGCAGCGCTGGCGAGCCGTGGGCACGGGCGGATCACTGGTGTGCGTCTCGTCGCCGTCCGCCTTCGTGGGCTTCGCCGGGGGAGCGAACACCGCCTACGGGGCATCGAAGGGCGGCATCTCCGCGTTCGTGCGGGCCGCCGCGTTGGACGCCGCCCCGGACGGGGTGCGGGTCAACGCCGTCGTCCCGGGCGCCACCGACACCGACATCCTCTACTTCGGCCTGGAGGGGGAGGCGTTGGCCGCCCGCCGCACCGAGCTCGGGGAGGCGGCACGTCAGCAGATCCCGCTCGGCCGGATGGCGCGTCCGGAGGAGATCGCCGACGCCGTCCTGTGGCTTCTCGGCCCGGAGAGCGCGTACGTCACCGGCAGTCACCTCGTGTGCGATGGCGGCCTCCTCGCGAAGAGCGCGAACACCTTCTAGGAGCGAGCCGGTCGGGCCTTCGCGGATAGCCTGGTGCGCATGACGGATTCCGCAGAGGTGCCGACGTCTCGCCCGATGGACGCGTGGCTCGACGCCCTCAGTCGGCCCACCGGCTCGCCGGGAGGGGGCGCAGCATCCGGGGTGATGCTGGGCCTCGCTGCCGCGCTGATGGGCATGGTCGCCGGGTACACCCCGGACGACCCCGCGGTGGTCGAGGGCACGGGCCGGCTCGACGCGGTGCGCGCCGAGCTCCTGGAGGCCGTCGAAACGGACGGGATCGTGTCGGCCCGCTTCGGCGCGGCGCTCGGGCTGGCGTCGGACGATCCCGCGCGGGAGCAGCGGGTGCGGGAGGCGGCTGTCGAGGCGGCGCGGTCGGTGGCGCAGCTCGGGCGCATCGGCATCAGCCTCGTCGCGGAGGCTCGTGCGCTCGCCGCGGACGGCAACCCGCACCTCGCCGTTGATCTCGCCGTCGCCACGGAGGCTCTGGAAGCAGGGCTGGCGGGGGCGTCCCTGAACCTTCGGGCCAACCTGCGGATCGCCCGCGTGCACGGGGCGTCGGTCGCGATCCGGGCAGGGCTCGACGAGGAGGTCGGACGACTGGCTGAGGCGCGGACCCAGGTCGAGCGGATCACGGCGGAGCTGTCCGCGCGCCTGGACTGACGTGGCGCACGAGCGGTCGCTGCATGCGCGTCGAGGAGATCCTCGATGCGTGGGATCTGCACCCGGATGGTCCGCTCCGGTCCCGCGAGGCCGGCGGTCGGCGGGCGGGTCTTGATAGCATCCCGCCCATGAGCACGCCGGACTCCGATGCCACCCGGCCCGAGCACGACCGCGCCGCGATCAAGGAGCGCGTGTACGCGACCTTCACGGGCCTCGCCATCGTGCTCGTGCAGAACTCCAACGTCCAGCACACCAGCGCCCTGCAGGCCACCGTGACCCTGCTCATCGGCATCGTCGCGATCGCTCTCGCGGGCTTCGCCGCCGATCTGGTCGCGCACCTCGCGACGCATGGCAGCTTCCCGCGAGGAGCAGACCTGCGCGAGGTCCTGGGGCTCACCGGCACGGCGCTCGGATCGGCGGCGGTGCCGCTGCTCGTCCTCCTCGCGGCCGTGCTGGGGTGGATCGAGCTGCGGACGGCTCTCACGATCGCGTCGATCGTCTACGTCGCGATCCTCGGGCTCATCGGGTACGTCGCCGTCCGCCGTACCGGGGTGAGGTGGTGGCAGCAGCTCATCGCACTGGGCATCCTCGTCGGGCTCGGCGGCGTCGTCGTGCTGGTGCAGCAACTCGCGCACGGACACTGACGGACACAGCCGTTGCGCGGACCGTGCGCATGGTTCATCCTGAACGTGCTGCACGGGCCGGCTTGGGGGGCCTCGACGGTCACGCTGCGGCCGACGGAGCGCCTGCCACTCACCTCCCTCCCCCGGCGGGCGCTCCGCTGCGAGAGCGATCTGCCGCCGTACCGACGCCGTTCGACTCACCCGGGTGATCATCATCCCCGCCCCTGTGATCGTGCGGCCCTCAGGCTTATCGTCGGTGACCAACGGCGGGCTGTCGCAGTCGGAGAACCCGTCACTCGGATCATCGGCGAGATCGAGGGACACCATGCACACGGAGACCACGCGCGCACGCTCGCGGACAGCAGGGGCACTTCTGGCGACGGCCATCGCGGCGGCGATGGTGCTCTTCGGCGCGACGCCGGCGTCCGCGCTGTGGGATCCCGACCCCGTTCTGCCGCGGGCGGGCTTCTTCACGCAGGTCACCATCACCGGCTCGCAGTACCCGACGAACGTGACGGGTGAGCTCACGACCCTGGCGCCGACTCCCGGCGCGTACCCGGCGACCGGCGCCTCGGTGGAGGCCGTGAGTCCGCAGCTCATCACCATCGCCGACCCCGTCTCCGGAGCGACCGCGTCGGCCTACTGCATCGACTTCAGCACGGAGACCGGCATCGGCGCCGGCTACAACATCGGGGAGTGGGACGCGTCGAACGTGCCCAACCTCGACTACATCAACTACATCCTGAACAACTACTTCCCCTTCAACACCGCGAACCCGCTCTCCGGTCTCCCGCTCTCGCAGCAGGTCGCCGCGGTGCAGAGCGCGATCTGGTACTTCAGCGACGGTTTCGTGCTGGCGACGGGGACCAACGCGACCATCCGGAATGCGACGGCCGCCGTCGTGCAGGCCGCCCTCGACAGCGGCGGCCTCCCGGAGCCGGCTCTGCCGACGCTCGCGATCGACCCCGACACCACCACGGTGCCGGAGGACGGATCGATCGTGGGACCCTTCACGGTCTCCGGCACCACCAGCGGCACGCTCGACGCGGCCGTGGGCGTGGAGGTCTTCCTGGACCAGGCGGGAACCCAGCCCGTTCCCGTCGGTACCGCGGTCGCTGCCGGCACGCAGCTCTGGGCGCGGTGGACCGGGCCGGCTGCGCCGGTGAACGGATTCCGGATCACGGCCCAGGCCTCGCTCACCCAGGGCACGGTCTATCTCTACGACACGGAGTCGTCGGACAGGCCCGCGGCGCAGAAGCTCGTCCTGGCGCAGACGACTACGCTCCCGCTCCGCACCGGCGTCCGCGCGACCCCGTATGCGTCCGGGGAGGTCAGCGTGCAGAAGATCATCACCGGAGACGGCGCGGGGCTGCAGGACGCCATCACCATCGACCTCGCCTGCACTCCCGCCCCGGCTGAAGGCGTCGTCGTCTCCGCCACGATTCCCGCGGGGGCCACGAGCGCGGATCCGGTGGTCTTCACCGGCCTGCCGGACGGGGCGACGTGTACGGTCAGCGAATCCGCGGACGGCGCCAACGATGCGGTCACTCTCGCGGCGCAGACCATCGAACCGGAGACGGTGACGGTCGACGCGGCCGCGACGGAGCCCGTCGTCGTGACCGTGACCAACACGTACGACCCCGTCGAGACGCCGAGCAACGGTGGCGGCGGCGGTGAGGGCGGCTCCGGCGGAAGCGCCGGCGAGGGCGAGGGACTCGCCGCCTCCGGCCCCACACTGATGACCGGTCCGCTGACGGTCGCCGGCCTCGGGCTCCTGCTCGCCGGTGCCCTCCTCCGGATCCGTCGTCGGGCGAACCTCCGCTGAGCAGGTGGGGGGGGGGGGTGGGCGGGGCCCCCCCCCGGGGGCGGGAAAGGAGGGGGGGTTTTTTTCTCCGGTTCCCTTTCTTTTTTTTTTTTTTGCTTTCGGGTGGGCGAGCCCCT
>NZ_JBHVHT010000002.1:43595-296664 GCF_042799975.1 Microbacterium sp. NPDC057658
GGGGGGGTTTCTTTGTTTTGGTTTTTTTTTTTTTTTTTCCCTTCTTCGGGCTCTGTGGGGGGGCACCCCGGCGGGGGGGGGGGGGGTCCCCTCCTCCCCCCCCCCCCCACCTGGGGATCAGGACCGCGGGGCTTCGTCTCGCCGCGGTTCCCCTCCGTCGTCCTCGTTCGCGATGCGGATGCGCCGACCCTCTTCGATGTCCTTCCGCTCCTTCTCCGCCCGCTTGTCGCTCTGGCGGGTGTCGCGCGCGGGAAGCTGGATGTCGCGTTCGGCGGCGATCCCGGCCTGGAGCTGGCGGCCGCGTTCCAGTTCGGCGTCGAACTCGGCGCCGAACAGGAGGGCGAGGTTCGCGATCCACAGCCAGAGCAGGAACACGATGACCCCCGCCATCGATCCGTAGGTGCGCTCGTAGTTGGAGAAGGTGGTGACGTAGAGCACGAAGCCGAGGGTGGCGACGGCCAGCACCACGATCGCCACGAGGGCCCCCATGCTGATCCACCGGAACTTCGGCTGCTTGGCATTCGGGGTCGCGTAGTAGAGCATCGCCACGAGGAAGACGACGACGAACAGCAGCAGGGGCCACTTGGCGATGTTCCACGCGAGCTGCACGCCCTCACCCGCGCCGATCGCGTCGCCCAGTGCCGACACCATATCCCCGGAGAGCACGAGCACGATGGCGACGATCGTCAGGGAGACGACGGTGATGAGCGTGACGAGCAGCTGCATGGGGCGCAGCTTCCAGAACGGCCGCCCCTCCTCGATCTCGTAGATGCGGTTCATCACCCGGCTGAACGCTCCGACGTACCCCGACGCCGACCAGAGAGCAAGGAGTATTCCGAACACGAGCGCGATCCCGGCGCCTGGCGCCTGGGAGATCTGCTCGATGGGTCCGCGGAGGGCTTTCGCGGTCTCCGGCGGGGCCACGTCGCCGATGATGCCCAGCACCGCGTCGGCGGCGGCCCCGCCCTGGCCGAACACGCCGAGCAGCGAGAAGACGGCGATCATGGCGGGGAAGATCGAGAGCACCGCGTAGTACGTGAGGGCCGCCGCGCCGTCCATGCACTGGTCGGCGGAGAACTCCCGGACGCTCTTGACGAGGACGTACTTCCACGACCGCTTCTGCAGATCGGTCGGGCTGTCCGGCTTCTCGTCGTGCTCGGGCGGTGGAGCGGACGCGGATCCGCTGCGTGCTGTGGCTGCCTTCGACATGGTTCCTCCTCGCGCCGGCGCGAGCGCTGCTCCCGCGATCCAGTCCTATGAGGAGAGGAGGTGTTCCGGCACGGGGGTTGCGCGAACCCGAGTCGAGGGGGATCCTCTGCCGGCCTCCACTGACCCTTGCCCTGCCGCGGTCCCCGCACCTACGGTGAGGTGACGGGTGGGGATCCGCACCCGGGGCGGGGGCCGTTCGATGAGTAAAGTCCGATTCGGAGTTCTGGGCGTGCTGCTGGCCGCGGTCGTCGGCATCGGTGGTGCTCTTCCCGCCGTCGCCGCCGAACCCACTGCTCGGCTCTCGCTCTTCAAGGCGATCGAGAACCTCGACACGGGGGCCAGTCTCGGAGACCGCACGCTCTGGACGATGCACGCGGTCAACGTGGCCACGGGGGAGACCTTCACCGGCGACGGCCTCAACGGCATGCAGTCGCGCCTCATCCCACCCGGCACCTACCGCATCTTCGAGACCGGCGGCGTGGCCGGGTACGCCTTCTTCTCCTGGAACTGCGACGGCGACGTGACGACGCAGCCGGAGCGCACGATCACCATCACCGAGAACCAGTCGATGACGTGCACGGTGCAGAACAACGCGATCCGGAGCAGCCTCACGCTCGTCAAGAACGTGCAGGGCGGTGGCGCGGCCCCGTCGGAGTGGACGCTGCGGGCCCAGGGACCGTCGACCATCGAGGGGGCGGGAGGCTCCGCGGCGGTGCAGAACCAGCCGGCGCGGATCGGCACCTACACGCTGAGCGAGTCCGGCGGGCCGGGAAGCTATGTGGCAGGACCGTGGACGTGCGAGCGGCGGGATCTGACGACCGGCGCGATCACCGCCGTCCCCGTGGCCGGTGATCAGTTCGAGATGACCCTCGGCGGCGCGGTGACCTGCCAGATCACCAACACCGGGGATCTGCCCCACCTGACGCTCGTCAAGGAGGTCGTCGATCCGGCGGCGACCGGATACCCGCTGGCCGCCCCATCCGACTTCGTCCTGACCGCGAGCGGACCCGAGCGGATCTCCGGCCCTTCCGGGTCGGACGCCGTCGACCACGCCTCCATCGACCCCGGTGCCTACACGCTCGCCGAGAGCGGTCCCGCCGGATACAGCGGTGGCGCGTGGACCTGCGTCGACGCCACGAGCGACGGCGGGATCGACGGGGCGCTCCTCTACGTGCGGGAGAGCTCCGACATCACCTGCCGCATCACCAACACCTTCGCGGGCGGTTGGCTCACCCTCGTCAAGAACGTGGTGGGCAGCGACCAGCCGCCGTCCGACTGGACCCTGACGGCCGCCGGACCGGAGACGGTGACCGGTGCCTCCGGATCCGCTGCGGTCACCCGCGTCCCGGTGCCGGTCGGCGACTACGCGCTCGCCGAGGCGGACGGACCCGCCGGATACGCGGCCGGGCCATGGTCGTGCACGGGCGGCGCCCTGGCGACCGACACCGTGACCGTCGGCGCCGGAGCGGACGTGACCTGCACGGTCACGAACACCCTCGAGGTCGGCCAACTCACGCTCGTGAAGAACGTCGTGAACGCCGGCGGCGGTCCCCTCACCGCGCAGGACTGGGAGCTCACCGCGACATCGGCCGACACCGTCATCAGCGGCGTCTCCGGCTCCGGCAAGGTGAGCTTCGCGGCGGTGGCTCCGGGGACCTTCACCCTGTCGGAGGCGAGCTCCGCTCCGGAGGCGGGCTCCTATGTGAGCGAGGGCTGGTCGTGCGTCGATGACGAGGGCACTCCCGTCGGCTCCGGCGACACCGTCGAGGTCGTGCCGCTGGAGAGTGTGATCTGCACCGTCACGAACCGGTGGACCCAGTCGACTCTGACGCTGCGCAAGCAGGTCGCCTCCGCCTTCGGCACGCCGGCGTTGCCCTCGGCGTGGACCCTGACCGCAACCGACGGTGCCGCCACGGTGTCGGGACCCGCCAATTCCCCCGCCGTCACGCAGGCGGCCGTCGCCCCCGGCGCATGGACGCTGAGCGAGCAGGACGGCCCCACCGGCTACGATCCGCTCGGCTGGAACTGCTCGGGCGGGACGGTGACCGGCGACGTGGTCCAGGTGCCGCCGTCCGCAGACGTCGTGTGCATCCTCACCAATGCATCGATCACGCCGAGCCTGACTCTCGTCAAGCAGGTCGTGAACGGCGAGCGCGGACGCGCGGTGCCCGGCGACTTCGAGTTGAAAGCCCGTGGTCCGGGCAACGCGGCGCTCTCCGGCCCCAGCGGCTCGGAGTTCGTCACCGATATGCAGCTTCCGCCGGGGGAGTACATCTTCTCCGAGGACGGCCCGAGCGGCTATGAGGGTGAGTGGTCCTGCACCGGCACGACCTGGGACGGGACCACGGCGACGCTGGGATTCGGAGAGGACGCGATCTGCACCGCCACGAACACCTTCGTCGGCGGCACTCTGACGCTCCGGAAGACCGTCGTCGGGGATGGCCCGGGAGCCCCGGCCGGGCCCGCCGACGCCACGGACTGGACGCTGCGTGCGATCGGTGGCGGAGAGTTCCCGCGCCCGCGCATCGAGGGAGCGTCCGGCGAGACGGCGGTGACCCTGGCTCCGCTCGGGGCCGGTGCGTTCCGTCTCTCGGAGCGGGCGGTCGCGGGCGCGCCCACAGCGGACTACCGCAGCGACGGTTGGGAGTGCACCGGGGGCGTGCTGGAGGGCGACATCGTCCAGGTGACCGCAGGGGTCGACACCGTGTGCACGGTGACGAACGTCTACGACCCCCGCTCCGGTCCCGACCCCGAGCCCGAGCCGGAACCCGAACCCGAACCCGAGAATCCGGATCCGGGCACGGATGTCGACCCCGGGACGGCGACCGGGGCGGACGGTGGGGCGGCCTCCGACCTGGCCACGACGGGTCTCGCGCCGGGCGCGGCCGCGGCGGCAGGCGCCGGTGGTCTGCTCGTGCTCCTCGGTGCCGGACTCCTCGCGGCGCGGCGGCTTCGGCGCGCGCGGCACGGGCATCCCGGATCGCGCTGATCCGACCCCTCCGCCCACGCACGGCGGGTCCGCCCTCGAGAGGACGGACCCGCCGTGCCGAGGCTCAGCCGGCGGCCGGTGCGATCTCGTTCGGCGTGACCTCCAGTTCGGTGCTCGCGAGCACCTCGCCGGTGGTGAGGTCGACCGCGTGCACGCTGTCCGCGGCCGGCTCGGTCACGTACGCGATGTCGCCCGCGACGACGATGGCGGGGTGCGGGTCCTGCCACTCGGCGGGCCCTTCCCACGCCTCGATCACCGGGTAGGAGTCGGTGATCTCGCCGGTCTCCGGGTCGAGCACGTGGATCGCGCCGTCGGCGCCGAGGATGTAGGCCAGGTCGCCCGGGCCGCGCGCGACGTCCCGGAAGGTGTACTCGGCCCCTTCGGGCAGGGACACGACCTCGGACGTCATCGCCGCGGTGTCGATGAGCGTGACGGCGCTCAGCAGGTAGCCCTCGGCGTCGGGGTCGTTCTTGTAGTCCCCGACGATGATCGGGCTCGTCTCGCTCACGTACGCGTTGCCCATGCGGCCGTACGGCTGGTCGGGAGCGGCGAGCTTGGTGATCTCGCCGTCCTTGTACACGAGCGCGCCGTCCTCGCACCCGAAGACGACCACCTCGTCGGCCGCGGTCCCTTCGCCGTGGACGCCGGGGCACTGGTCGGACGAGGCGATCTCCGTACCGTCCGCATCGCGCACGACGATGCCGCTGCGACCGTCCGCATCGCCCACCGTGGTGAGGAACGTGCCGTCCTCCAACAGCACCGAGACGCCGTGGTGTGCCTCGACGCCGTCGACGGTCTCCACCTCCGGGAGACCGCCGTCGCCGAGGTCGGCGGTGTCGAAGATCGTGGTGTCGCTCGTGCCGTCGGCGTAGAGGATGGTCTTGCCACCGTGGCGGACGACGTGGCCGGGGGCGTCGGCCGCGAACACCGTGTCGGTCAGGACCGCCTGGTCGGCTGACCCGGCCCCGGTGTCGAGCACCTGGAAGCCTTCGCTCATCGTCACCATGACATGGCGACCGTCGCCGGCCGGGTTCAGGCGGGTGAACGGCTCGGAGTCGAAGTCGGCGACGGTGTCGAGGGTCTCGCCGTCGAGGACGAGGATGCCGCCCTCATACGAGATGGCAACCCGGGGGCCGGCGTCCGGTTCCGGGGCGTCGCTCGCGGCGGAGCCGGCTCCAGCCGTGGTCGAGCAGGAGGCGAGCGTCACGGCGGCGCCGAGGGCGACGGCCCCGACCAGCGCCCGGCGCAGGGGGAGTGTCTTCATGCGGTGCTTCTTTCTTGTGAGGGATGGTCTCAGCGGGTGAGACCGGAGGTGATGCGCTCGGTGTTGACGCGCATCATGGTCAGGTAGTCCGGTGCGCCGCCGTCTTCGGCGGTGAGCGACTCGGTGAAGAGCTCGATCACTTCGATGTGGACGTCGGCCTCGTCGGCGAGCGCCTGGACGAGCCGGTCGGGGGAGGAGGACTCCGCGAAGACGGCGGGCACGCCCGTCTCCTCCACGGCACCCACGAGATCGGCGAGGTCGGAGGCCGAGGGGGCCGCGAGCGTAGTGCCGCCCGGGATGACGGCACCGACGACCTCGAAGTCGAAGCGGTCGGCGAGGTAGCCGAAGACGTGGTGGTTGGTCACTAGCGCCCGACGGTCGTCGGGGATCCGGGCGAACGCGCTCGTCATCTCGTCGTCGAGCGCCGTCAGCTCCTCGCGGTAGCCGGCGACGTCCGCCGCGAGGGTGTCGGCGTCGACCCCGTCGAGCGCGGCCAGGGCGGGCTGCAGGGCGTCGACGACGTCGATCATCCGCGCCGGATCGGTCCAGAAGTGGGAGTCCGGCATACCCGCGGCGTCGCCGTCGCGGTAGTCCAGGACCTCGATCGCGTCGCCCGCGACGAAGGACGGCACCTCGGCCGCGACGGCCGCGTCGAGATGCTGCTGCAGGCCCTCCTCGAGCCCGAGCCCGTTGGAGACGAGCAGGTCGGCGTCCCGCAGCGTGGCGGCCTCCTGCGCCGAGATCTCGAACGAGTGCGGGTCGGCGTTCGGCTTCATGAGGGTGACGACGCGAGCCTGAGCGCCGATGAGCTCGCCGACCACATCGCCCAGGATGTTCGTCGAGACGACGACCACCGGCCGCGTATCGGCGGGAGGGGCGCAGGCGGTCAGAGCGGCGGCGGTGAGCGCGGCGAGAACGGCGGCGAGGGGGCGAAGGAGGCGCATGTCAGCGTCCCGTCTCGGCGACGAACGCCGGGGCGTCGGCGGTATCGAAGGTCCGCGCGAGGCGGGCGTCGTCGGCGTAGTCGATCTCGAACAGCCGGTGCTCCGCCGGGCCGCTCAGATAGGCGCGGTGCTGATCGGCGATGAGGGCCGGAGCCTCGCCCGCCGCCAGCGATGCCGCCACGAGCGGGGTGGTCTCCGCCCGCACCGTCCCGTCGAGCGCGCTGAGCACGAGCACGCGTCCGTCCTGCGTCAGCGCCAGGAGGGTGTCGTCCTCATCGCCGACCGCGGTGACCTGCGCGAGGGGAGTGGGGGCGGTGAGCACCGTCCAGGCCTGCGCGCGGGTGTCGAGGACCCGGATGTCGGTCGGTCCGGCGAGGCCGGCGACCGTGGGGCGCCCCTCGCGGTTGCGGAACGCGGACACGGCTCCGGCCGGCGCTCCGTCCGGGTACGGGATGCGGTCCACGGTGAGAGCCCCGGCCTCGACGCGGGCGAGCAGGGCACCGTCGGCGCAGCCGATGACCGCCCCGACCCTGGTCGTGATCGTGCCGGTCGGTGCGGCGCAGTCCTGCCGGAGGCCGGTGCGCTCGCCGTCCGCCGTGTAGCCGACGACGACTCCGCCCGCCTCCCCGTCGGCCTCGGTCACCAGTGCGAACGCCCCGACCGGCACCACCAGCCCCTCGTGCGGGGAGCGCTCGATGCGGAACAGCTCACGGATCTCCCCCTTCGACAGGGCCTCCGTGTCGAGGAGGACAGCGTCTCCGGATCCGGAGAAGGAGATGCCGGTGCCGCCGGTGGTCGAGCTGTTCGTCGTCGCGACCGTCGCCGCGCCGTCGCCCTCCACAGTGCCGAGCAGGGCGGGATCGGCGCGGTAGTAGTGGAAGTGGTCGACGTGGTCCCACGTCCAGACGCCGCTGTCGACGACCTCGACGCCGTCGCCGGTGTCGGCGAAGAGGTACCGGCCGTCGGTCGTCATGCCCTCCGGGGCGGCCACCGTGCCGATGTCGGTGACGCTCTCGTCCAGGAGGTCGAGGTGGGTGACCCGACCCTGCGCGTCGATGGTCGTGAGTCCGAGCTGCGGTTCCGCGACCTCTTCCGCTCCGGCGATCGCGCCGTGGCCGTCTCCGGCGGACGAGGAGGTGGCGGGGCTCTGCGCCGCGGGCCCGGCACAGGACGCGAGGGGGAGAGTCAGGGCGGCGACGGTGATGAGGGGAAGGAGGCGGGAATGCACGAAGAGCCTTTCGGGACGAGTCAGGAGGCGGCGACAGGGACGGGAGGGGCGATCGGCCGTCGGGTTCGCACGGCGACCCGCGCCGCCCAGGACAGACCGGCGAGGGCGATCGCGGCGGCGGCGACGGACGCTCCCGCGGCGGTGGCCGCATACCAGGACGCGAGGAGACCGGCGAGGACGGCAGCCACGCCGAAGGCGCACGCGAGCGCCATCCGCGTGGGCAGGCGCGACGTCCACTGTCCGGCGGCGACCGCGGGGGCGAGGAGCAGACCGACGACGAGCAGCGAGCCCACCGCCTGGTACGACGCCACCACCGCGAGGGTCACCAGTCCGACCAGGGCCGCCTGGGCCCACCGGGGGCGCAGCCCGAGCACCGTCGCGATGCGGGCGTCGAGGGCGAGCGCGACGAACGGCCGATGGCAGAGGGCGGCGACCGTCACTCCCACGACCGCGGCCGCGGCGAGCAGGAGGAGATCGGCGCGGGTGATCGCGAGGATGTCGCCGAAGAGGATCGCCGTGGCATCCGTGGCGAAGCTCCCGGAGTGGGAGATGACGATCACCCCCAGGGCCAGCATCGCGACGAAGAGCAGTCCGATGCTCGTGTCGTAGGAGAGCCGGGCGCGTCGTTGCAGGGCCCCGATGCCGATGCTCATCGCGACCGCGCTGACCGCCCCGCCGACGAGTACGGGTGCCCCGAGCACCGTGGCCAGCGCGACGCCGGGCAGCATTCCGTGCGCCAGGGCCTCACCGAGGAAGGCCATCCCGCGGACGACGACCCAGGTGCCGACGACCCCGCAGAGGACCGCGACGAGAGCACCGCCGATGAGTCCGCGCTGGAAGAACTCGAGCGTGAACGGGGTGAGCAGGGCGGCGAGCGAGGGGGTCACGGAACGCGAGCCTATTCGTAGTTGAGAATGATTATCAAATTCATAAACTGGAGACATGACGAGAACCCTCCGTGCTGCCGACCGCGCCCTGCGTCTCGACGGCGTCTCCGTCCGGCTCGGCGACCACGAGGCCCTGCGCGGCGTCACCCTGGAGGCGGAGGCGGGTGAGTTCGTCGTCGTCACCGGTCCGAACGGCGCGGGGAAGTCGACGCTCCTGGAGGTGGCCGCCGGGGTGCGCTCACCGACCAGGGGGTGGCGGAGTGCGACCGGTCCGATCGCCTTCGTGCCGCAGCGCGCCACGGTGCCCCCGGGCCTTCCGCTCACCGCGCGAGACGTCGTGACGGTCGGGACGTGGCGTCGGCTCGGGGCCTTCCGGCGGCGGGATCGGCGGGCGCGTGCGGCGGTGGCGGCGGCGATGGAGCGCACCGCCGTGTCGGCTCTGCAGCGCCTGCCGTTCGCGACGCTGTCCGGCGGCCAGCAGCAGCGTGTGCTCCTGGCTCAAGGGCTCGCGGGGGAAGCAGGCGTCCTGCTCGTGGACGAGCCGACGACGGCCCTGGACGCCGCATCGGTCCGTCGCATCCGGGCAGTGCTGCGGGAGGAGGCGGATCGCGGGGCGGTCGTCCTCTGCGTCACACACGATGCGACCCTGATCGCCGATGCCGACCGCGAGGTCGCGCTCCGCGACGGCATGAGGCTCTCTGCGTCGCGCTGAGGGGAGCAGCCGCTCAGCGGAGCGCGATCAGAGGCCGTGGCCCATGTCGAAGTCGGAGAGCGCGGGGACCTCGATGTCGCCGGGAGACGACGAGTCGCTCCGCGGCTTCGGGAACAGGCGGTGGGCCTGCAGCTCGTCGACCTCGGCGGAGAAGTCGGGATCGGGTTCCCCGGTGTGGTGGGGGCTGACGAGCACGTCGTTGCCGACGCCGACGAGGAGGTCGGCCCAGTCCTTCTCGCCCTCCAGGAGGATCGGGATCTCGACCGCTTCGGACTCGCCCTCCCTGGCGATGGCGGCGGCCAGGGCGAGCAGCGTCTCCGCGACGTCGTCAGAGGTGATGAGCTGCTGGCCGGCGTAGGAGACGAGTTTCATGAGGGCATCATCGCCTGCCCGCCGCCGTCGCGCACGGGGGTTGCGCTCGCGGGCGAGAGCGGTTAGATCGCTCCGCCTTCGAGTATCTAACTGGGTGAGGTACCGCACGTCAGCGCAGGTAGGCATCGACGAGGAGAGCGCCACGGATGTCGCGGAGCCGGTCGACCAGCCGGGTGATGCCGCTCGCACCGAGGGAGGTGAGCGGGAGGTCGAAGGGCCCGAGGGGCTCGAGCTTCCCCATCCGCACCCGCACGACCTCCCAGCCGGCGCCGCGCACCGCGCGATCCTTCCGGCGATCGGTCTCCTCCCTCTTCCCGACGTGCTCCAGCCCGTGTCGGCCGACCGTGTCGTACTCGATCGCGATCCGCAGTTCCGGGAGCAGGATGTCGGGCCACACCTCCGTATGCCGGAAGAACGGCCGCGCGACCTTGATCGCGTTGACGTCGTCGGGGAACACCAGTCGCGCCGCCAGTGCCTGCCGCAGCTTCCCCTCCGCCGCCGAAGCCGGCTTCGGAGCGCACGCGCTCAGGAACGCCGTGCCCGTCGGCAGCGCGGGAGTCTTCGTGCACAGCGCCGGCGCGGGCTTCTTCGGGCGAGCGGGGAGTGCCCGCGCCTCTCCGAGGATCACGGGCTGCGGACGCGCCAGCGCCGCGCATTCGGGGCACCAGGACGAGCGCCGTCGCACCCGCCCCGGGCGTTCGCGCTGCTCGGTCGGCGTCGCCGCGAACAGATGGCCGACGGCGCATTCCCAGCAGAGCAGCACATCGGCCGCCAACGGGATCTGCGAGAGCGTGATGCCGTGGTTGAGCTCCGGGTGATACTGCCGGATGAGCTCGGGGTAGGCCGCCCACGCCGCCCGGTAGGTGCCGACCGCGTAGGGCACGTCGAGTCCGCGCGAGAACTGGCGTCTCGCCCACCACTGCTGCACGGGCTCGGGCACGACAGCGACGGTAGGCGAGGCCACGGACATCGCCGCTGCGGAGTCACCAGGGTGAACATCGACGGCTGCTCTGTCGTGTCCGCAGGGGCGCGCCTAGGGTCGGTGGCGAAGACCGGTGCCTCTGCGCGCGTGGAGAGCATCTCCGATCGCAACCGAAAGCAGGAAACCATGGCTGAACTGATCGTCATCTCCTATGACACCGAGAGCGACGCGGAGGGTGCTTACAACCGCGTCCAGGCCCTGCAGGACGACCTCGTCGTCGAGCTCGCCGGCCTCGCGCTCGTGAAGGTGGACGGCGAGGGCAAGACGAAGGTGGAGTACCCGGGCGCCGGGAGCAGGATCGGCCTCGGCGTCGCCTCCGGCGCTCTGTTCGGTGCGCTGATCGGCATCCTGTTCTTCATCCCGGTCGCCGGCCTGGTGTTCGGCGGCCTCCTCGGGGCCCTGTTCTCCGGTCTCGACAAGACGGGAATCGACGCCGAGTTCCGCGACCGCGTGAAGGCCACCGTGACGGCCGGCAAGTCCGCCGTCGTCATCTACGCGCTCAAGCTCACCGAGGACAAGTTCGCCGAGGCGCTGGCCCCGTACAACGGCACCGTCGTGCAGACCTCGCTGTCCAAGGAGGACGAGGCCGAGCTGGTCAAGGACCTCGGCGGCCACTGACCGTCGACCGATGCGCCCGTCGTGGATCCGTCCGCGGTGGGCGCATCGTCGTGTCCGGTGTCGGAGGGGCGTGACAGGCTGCGAACGTGGACACGCTGAGCCTTCGGCCCTGGTCGGCCGACGATCTCCCTCTCCTGCACGCGGCGAACGCCCCGGAGATGACGGTGCACCTCAACGGGCCGGAGAGTGCGGCGGAGGTGCAGGCGCGTCACGAGCGGTACCTGCGTCTCGTCGCGGGGGACGAGGCCCTGATGTTCGCGATCATCGACGACGAGGGGCAGCCTCTCGGCTCGATCGGCGCGTGGCGGATCACGTGGCACGACGAGCCGGCGTGGGAGACCGGCTGGTTCGTGCTGCCTGCTGCACAGGGCCGGCGAGTGGCCGCCCGGGCTCTGGCTCTGCTCGTCGATGTCCTCCGCGATCGCGCAGGGGAGGGGCGTTCGCTGCTCGCGTTCCCCGCGGTCGACAACCCGGCGTCGAACGCGGTGTGTCAGCGGGGCGGATTCACCCGTCAGGGAACCCTCACGGAGCAGTTCCGCGGGGCCGAGCTCACGGTCAACGCGTGGGTGCTCGACCTTGCCGCCGACTCCTCGGCGGGATGACCTCGTCGGGTCAGCGGCGCACGCGCGCCCTGGTCTTCGCGACGCCGGCGAGGGTCGCTCGCACCGGCGTTCCGAGGTAGAGGCCGAGGGAGGCGCCGGAGGCGAGCGCGATGCCGATCACGGCGGCGTCGATCAGCGATCCGCCGACGGTGAGCATCCCGAAGGAGGTGCCCGCTGCGTGCACGACTTCGAGGAGGCCCTGGAACACCGCGACACCGGGCACGAGCGGGACGATCGCGGCGGTCGTCACCGCGACCGAGGGCACGTGCAGATTGTGCGCGATGAGCATGCCGACGAAGCTCGCCAGCAGCGCTCCCACCGCGCTCGCCGCGGCCGGGTGGAGCTGGAGGGCGATGGTGCCGGCGTACCCGGCGAGGGTGACGGCGCTGAGCAACGCGCTGACGAGGATGATGCGGATGCCGGCGCCGTTGAACACGGCCACGGCGATCGCGATGATGATGGCCCCCGCGAATTGGTTGAGCAGGGGCCCGAAGGGCGCGGGGTCGTCCGGCAGCTCCATCGTGAAGCCGAGCACGCCGCCGAGCTCCAGCCCGACGAGGATGCCGATCACCACCCCGAGCGTCTGCATCGTCAGGTCGAGGATGCGGCCACCGGCGGTGAGGGCGAAGCCGTCGATGGCATCCTGCGCGGCGCCCACCACCGTGAGCCCGGCGAGCATGAGCACGATGCCCGAGGCGACGATGATCGACGGGCGGATGCCGACGAACGGTTCGATCCCCGCGCTGCCGAGCGCCGAGACGGCGACCGCGACGACCGTGGTGACGAGGCCTCCCGCGATCTGGCTGAAGAACAGCGGCACCCGAAGCCGGGCCAGGCCCGCCTGGGTGAGCGCCGCCCCCAGCGCGGCGACGAAGGTGAGGCCCACGATGAGCGGGGAGGCGCCGAGCATGATGCTCACGCCGACCGCGAGGAGCGCCCGTGCGACGATCACCACGGACTGCTGATAGCGGAAGGGCACGCGACGGATGACCCGGAACGCGGTGCGTGCGGATTCCAGATCCAGGCCGCCGTCGATGTCGGCCACGAGCGCCTGCACGCGCTGCAGCTTGGCGTGGTCGGGGGCGGCCACGCGGACCACGCGGACGAGCGTCTCGGGCCACACCTCCCCGCTGAGGTGGAAGGACACCGTGATCGAGTTGTAGGTCACATCGACCTGGACGCCCTTGAGGCCGTACGCCTCGCAGACGCGCGTGATGGCGAGCGTGACCTCGTGCGCGGAGGCGCCGACCGCGAACATCGACTCCCCGATGCGCGTCGCCAGATCGAGGACCCGCGGCACCGTGTGCTCGTCGATCACGGGCATCGCCTCGGTGTGGGCGACGGAGGACGGATCCGTGTGCAGCAGCCGGCGGACGGACAGGAGCAGTCGCTGGGGGGAACGCGCGGGCATATCTCCCATTCTCCCGCGGACGAGGGCCACCCGATCGACGGCCCGTCTGTCAAGGCCCGAGACGGCCCCCCGGCCCTGCTTCTACAGTGGGGTCTCGCCGCGCCGCTCCCGACGCCGTGGCAGGAGGATTCGACGATGACGGATGACTCGCTTCCCACGGAGGCGCTGCTCGATGGGCGCTACCATCTCCGGGAGTGCGTCGGGCAGGGCGGGATGGCCCGAGTGTACCGCGCGGAGGATTCGCTGCTCGGGCGCACGGTCGCCATCAAGATGCTCCGCGCGGAGACCGAACAGGGTGCCGCCTCCGAGCGCGCCCGCGGCGAGATGACCGTGCTCGCCTCGCTCAACCACCCCGCGCTGGTCACGCTGTATGACGCGCAACTGCATCCGGGACGGGCGGAATACCTGGTGATGGAGTTCGTCGACGGCCCGACCCTCGCCGAGCGGATCGCCCAGGGGCCGCTGCCCTCGGACGAGGTGGCGGCGCTCGCGGCTGATCTGGCGGAGGCCCTCCATGTCGTGCACGGCGCGGGGATCGTCCACCGCGACATCAAGCCCTCCAATGTCCTGCTCACCGGGCGCTCCCTCGCCGGGAGCCGGTCGGGCGCCAAGCTCGCCGACTTCGGGATCTCGGTGCTCGTGGACGCGGCCCGGCTGACGTCTCCCGGAACCGTGATCGGTACCGCGGCATACCTGGCGCCGGAGCAGTTGAACGGCGCGGCGCCGGCGCCTGCCGCCGACATCTATGCGCTGGGCCTGGTCCTGCGCGAAGCGCTCACGGGAGAGCGCGCTTTCGCGGAGGCCGAGGGGATCGGTGCCACCCTTGCCCGCTTGATCGATCCCCCCGCGATTCCGGAATCCGTGGGTCCGGCATGGTCCGCGCTGCTGCAGCGGATGACCGCGACGGATCCGGAGGACCGGCCGAGCGCCGCCGGCGTCTTCGCAGCGGTGTCCGCCCTCGCGCACGACCCCTCGATTCCGCCGCGGCCCCCGGTTCCGGCTCCGATCGCCGCCGCAGCGCTCGCGGAACGGGAGCCGGCCGGTCCGTCTGCTCCGACACGAACCCTCGTGCTGCCCGCTCCTCCGTCTCCCGAGGTCGGGATGCTCCGCTCCCGGACTCCTCGCCTGCAGCGGGCTCGGCGACGCCGCGGACTCCTGACCGGAGCCGTGGCGGTCGCGGTCGCCCTCACCGTCGCCGGAACGCTCTGGGCGGCCGGAGCGCTCAACCCGAACCCTGTGGTGACCCCTGTCGACACCGAACCGACCCCGCGCTCGTCGCCCACGCCGGCGGTCGTCGTGCCCGTCACCGTGCCGGAAGAGGCGGACACGCCGGCGACCCCGGTCGAGGCCCCGGCTCCGGAACCGGCGCCCGACGTGCCGGACGACAAGAAGGCGGAGAAGGCTCAGGAGGCAGCTCAGAAGGCCGCCGACGAGCAGCGGAAGGCCGAGGAGGACGCGCAGAAGAAGGCCGAGAAGGCTCAGGAGCGCGCCGAGAAGGAAGCGGAGAAGGCCCAGGAGAAGGCCGAGAATGCGAAGGGGGAGGACACCGACCTCGAGGACTGAGTCCTCGGGCCTGTGCGTTCCTCTACGGCGGAGCCGGTGTCAGACGGCGAGATCCGCGAGCTGCCGGGAGGCGGTGCTCGTCTCCGTCGGCTCCGGCACCAGATACAGGCCGTTCGGCGTGTTCGCGGTGAACGCCAGCGCGTCCACCCACCGCCGGTTGATGGCCGGAGGCCTGCTGCCGAAGAACTTGAACACGATGTTCGAGTGCGCATGCACCCAGACCGTCGTCCGGCCGCCCCCGACGGAGGCGTCTTCCTTCCACGAGAACGGCATCGGTTCGCCGCGCCGGAGCTTCGTCGTCATGACGAGCTGGATATGTGTGAGAGCGCGGTCCTCGATCTCGATCTTCGGACCGCCCTCATAGATGAACTTGCCCATTCGATGGATCCTTCGTTCCATCTCCACAGGAACCCGTTGCCAAGAGGCGCAACCATGCCGATCGCTGGTGGGGATGTCTCCACGCTCTCACCGATCCGGGCTTTGTACCACCCCTCCTTCGTCCATCCGGTCGCGGCGGACGTCCCGGTTCTCAGATGCGGCGGGGGCCGGGGCCGCTCTCGCCGAGGGCGTCCTCCGGATTGAGCAGGCGGCAGGCCTTGAGGGACAGGCAGCCGCAGCCGATGCAGCCCGCGAGCTCGCGCTGCAGATGCTCGAGCTGGGTCCGCCGCTCCTCGAGCTCGGCGCGCCAGCGCTTGGCCACGCGGCGCCAATCGCCGTGCGAGGGCGGGGCGTCGACGGGCAGGGTCTGGAAGAGCTCTTGGACCTCGCTGAGCGGGATGCCGATGCGCTTGGCCACCACGATGATCGAGATCCGTCGCAGCATGTGGCGGCGATAGCGTCGCTGATTACCCGGCGTGCGCGTCGACGCGATGAGGCCGAGCTGCTCGTAGAAGTGCAGCGCGGAGGGCGCGACGCCCGTGCGTCGGGTGACCTCCCCGATCGGGAGGAGATCGTCCGGTTCCATCCGCCGCCCTTCCGTAGACCTCAACAATAGTTGAGGAACGGGCGGAACGGTCAGCGCGAGGTCGGCGGAAGCTTGTCGACGCCGTGGCGGTTCGGCTTGTCCGGCTCGGCCGCGGTCTCCGGCGTCACGTCCGGGCTGTCCGCCGGCGCGCCCGACGTCGGATAGTGCGGCTCGTCGATCTCGACGGCCTTGTCCCTCTCGTCCGCCGGGGGCAGGTGGTCCAAGGGCTGCTTGATGTCATCGGGGTGGTGGCTCATGGCCCCAGGGTGCGCTGTGCCGCGTGCGGCACCCAAGGGGGTTGTCATCCGGCCCGCCGTGTGGTCGGTGGGTGGCGCTACTACGGGTCGAGCGCCATGCTCCGCGCCGAAGGCGGTCCGGATCTCATGCTCTGGGAGGCGCCGGGGCACGCGCCGATGAAGCTCACGGTGTCGGGGGAGGAGCGGCCGCTCTTCTTCCTGCGCACGACCGAGATCCACGCGCTCGCCGAGCGGTTCGCGGCAGAGGGCGTCGAGGTGGTGAGCTTCGACGACGGCGGCTTCGCCCTCTTCCTGAAGTTCTTCGACCCGGACGGCACCCTGCTCGGACTCATCCAGCACGCCGCCTGAGCCCGGCGTCGCGAGCGGGTCGTCGGGCTCCGCGGCCCTGTCGGTGGGTGCCGGGCTGGGCTATCGTCGGGGCACGGCTCCGCGCGGAGGGGCTGCGAGGAGGGGCGCATGGAGCAGGTCGACACGGTGATCGTGGGCGCGGGCGTGGCGGGATTGACGGCGGCGCGGCTGCTGCAGGATGCCGGGCGGACGGTCGTGGTGCTCGAAGCGCGCGACCGGATCGGCGGCCGGGTGCACACGGATCGGACCGACGGCATCGTCGATCTCGGCGCCTCGTGGATCCACGGTGTCGACGGCAGCCCGGTAGCGGCGGCTGCCGAGGCCTTCGGCATGCGGACCGTGGAGTTCACCGTCGGCGGTTTCCAGGTGGACAGCCGGCCGATCGCCTATCACGGCCCCGACGGGCGCCCGCTCTCCGCCGAGGAGACGCGCGCCTTCGCCGCCGATGTCCACGCGGTGGACGCCGTGCTCCCGGACATCATCGCCGCCTCCCGCCCCACGGCCTCCTACCGCGACGTCACGGACGAGGCCCTCTCGCGCCAGGGATGGAGCGCCGAGCGTACGCAGCGGGTGCGGGAGTACCTGGAGCATCGCGCCGAGGAGCAGTACGGGGCGTGGATCGAGGACCTCGCCGCGCACGGCCTCGACGACGACGCGATCGAGGGCGACGAGGTCGTGTTCCCCGACGGGTACGGCGTGCTCCCGGAGCGCCTGGCCGAAGGCCTCGACATCCGGCTGGAGCACCTCGTCACCCGTGTCGACTGGAGCGACGACGGCGTCTGGGTGCGGACCTCGCACGGCGACTTCTCCGGGGACACGACCGTCATCACGGTTCCCGTCGGCGTGCTGCAGGCCGGAACCATGGAGATCGTCCCTCCGCTGCCGCCGGTGAACGCCGAGGCGCTGGGGCGGCTGCGCATGAACGCCTTCGAGAAGGTCTTCCTGCGGTTCCCGACGCGGTTCTGGGAGGACGGGGTGTACGCCCTCCGGCAGCAGGGCCCCGAGGCGCGATGGTGGCACTCCTGGTACGACCTCACCGCGCTGCACGACGAGCCGCTCCTGCTCACCTTCGCCGCCGGGCCCGCCGCGGCAGCCACGCGGGACTGGAGCGATGCGGAGGTGCAGGCCTCGATCATGGCGCAGCTCCGCCGGCTCTACGGCGACGGAATCCCCGATCCGATCGGGATGCGCCGCACGGCCTGGCAGGACGATCCGTTCGCGCACGGGTCGTACGCGTACATGACGGTCGGGTCGACCACCGCGGATCACGACGACCTCGCCACCCCGGTCGGCGGCGTGCTGCACCTCGCGGGCGAGGCCACGTGGACCGACGATCCGGCCACGGTGCCGGCGGCCCTGTTCTCCGGGCATCGTGCGGCGGAGCGCATCCTCGGGCGGGCGGTCCCGATCGAACGACTGTGGACACCGGAGTGACACGCCCCGGCGCGGGCAGTGTGGCCGTCGCCATACGTGCGGTCAACCCCCTGCGTCATTCCTCGCCGCCGCGCATATGGTCGTCGGACCGAACAGAGGAGGAGAGCATGAGCGACCCCCAGAACACGCAGGGCACCCCCGGCGCCGACGAGGAAGCCGACACGGCCTCCGGCGGCGCTCCCGACGACAGCGGTGAGAGCACCGACGACGTGCTCGAGCGCGAGACGACGGACGACGAGGGCAAGCCCCTCGAGAACCCGTCCGGCGGCTGACCGCCGCACCGCCCGAGGGTCAGCCGCGCCCCAGGTGGCGCGGCTACTCTCGGGTCATGCGCCGCATCGCTCTCGTCCCTCTGCTGCTCGCCGTCGGTCTCCTCGCCGGGTGTGCGCAGGTCACCCAGGCCGCGGGAGACGCGTTCGGAGTTCCGGTCGCGGAGACGTGCGCGACCATCGACGACGCGTACGCGCAGTATCAGGAGCTGCTGAGCCAGGGCGACGCGTCCGCGGAGCAGCTCGATGCCGCGCGCGACGACCTCGTCGCCACCCTCGACGGCGTCGCGGACGGAATGGACGGGCAGCTCGGCGACCTCATCCGCTCCGGCGCCGATCAGCTCGGCGGCATGACCGACCTTCAGGCCCCGGAGACGGTCGAGGCGATCGAGCGCCTCCACGACGGACTCTCCTCCTTCTGCGGCTGAGCCGGCTCGCGCGGTCGTGTCGCGACGTACCACTGCCGGAGCAGCAGCACGATGAGCAGTGCGTCGACGGCGTCACCCGCGTAGAACATCAGCTCCGCTCCGATCCGCGCGTCCCCGGGGTCGACACCCACCGGAGGGTGTGCCCACAGCCACTTGGCGAGGATCGAGTGCGCGGCGATGAAGACGATGAGGACGGACGCCCGTACGGTGACGGAGGCTCGATGCGGATCGGGATCGAGGGCGAGGATGCTCGCGGTGAACAGATACCCCGTCAGCAGGACGTGCAGGTGCACGGCAGCATGCAGCCACGGTGAGGCGTGCATGAGGGGGAACAGCGGCGTGGCGTAGAGGAGCCACAACCCGCCGATGTTGAGGGTGCCTGCGACCACGGGATGCGTGAGCACCCGGATCGGGGCGCTGCGCAGCACCCGGGAGAGCGCACGGGCCTCGGTGACGGGAAGGGCGCGGAGGGCCAGGGAGACCGGACGCCCGAGCACCAGGAGGAGCGGGGCCAGCATGCCCACGAGGACATGGTCGGCCATATGCACCGGGAAGCTGCTGTGGGCCAGGGCGGCGAACGGTCCGACGGTGCCGACCGCGGTGCACAGCAGACCGCTCATCCAGGCGGCCGTCCGTGGCCGCGGCCAGGGACTGCGGTCGCGGGTCCGCCGCAGCGCGACGAAATACAGCACGGCGGCGCCGAGGAGGAGGACGAGGGCGAGGAAGGGGAGGACGTCGATGCCCGCGCCCGTCGCGTCTGCATCGAGGCCCGGAAGCCGGGGCGGGTCGTCGTGCCCGTCGTGCACGGCTGTCACCCCCTCGGGGCGGGTCGGGTCCGCCACACCGTGAGGGCTCCGGCAGCGAGCAGCCCGATAGTTGCGAAACCGCAACTATCGGCGTATGGTTGATCTCGATCAACTTTCTATGCAGGAGCATTCCCCCGTGACACACACCTCATCCTCTTCCGAGACCGCGCGCTCGGCCCGCGAGGTCTTCACCGCGATCTCCGGCCTCATCGTCGGCATGTTCGTCGCCGTGCTCTCCGGCACGGTCGTCTCGACCTCGATGCCCGTCATCATCGCCGACCTCGGCGGCACCCAGTCGCAGTACACCTGGGTCATCACCGCGAGCCTTCTCGCCACCGCCGTCTCGACGCCGATCTGGGGCAAGCTCGCCGACCTCGTCGACCGCAAGGTCCTCATCCAGATCTCGCTCATCCTCTTCACGGTCGGCACGGTCATCGCCGGCTTCTCGACCGACACGAACATGCTCATCGCGGTCCGCGTCGTGCAGGGCATCGGCGTCGGCGGCCTCATGTCGCTCGTCATGATCGCCGTGGCCCTCATCATCTCCCCGCGCGAGCGCGGCAAGTACATGGGCGTCGTCGGCGGCATCATGGCCCTCGGCACGATCGGCGGCCCGCTGCTCGGCGGCGTCATCACCGACGCCTGGGGCTGGCGCGCCAACTTCTTCGTCGGCGTCCCGTTCGCGATCGTCGCGCTCGTCCTGCTGCAGTTCACCCTGCACCTGCCCAAGCCGCAGCGCGGCACCAAGGTGTCCATCGACTACTTCGGCATCGTCCTGCTCGCCGTGGGCGTCTCGACCCTGCTGATCTGGGTCTCCATGGGCGGCAACCAGTTCGACTGGGACTCCGGGACCAGCATCGCCCTCGCCGTCACCGCGGGCGTCGCCATCGCCGCCTTCGTCGCCGTGGAGTTCTTCGTCAAGGAACCCATCGTCCCGATGTCGCTGTTCCGCAACCGCACCTTCACGCTGTCGGTCATCGCCTCGATCGCGATCGGCGTCTCGATGTTCGCGACCTCGGTCTTCCTCGCGCAGTACTTCCAGCTGGCCCGTGGCGCCACGCCGACCGAGTCGGGCCTGATGACCATCCCCATGATCATCGGTCAGATGGGCGCGTCGATCATCATCGGACAGCTCGTCAGCCGCTTCGGCAAGTGGAAGGGCTGGATGGTTACCGGCTCCATCCTCGCCACCATCGGTGTGAGCCTGATGGCCACCCTGCGCTACGACACCCCGTTCACCCTGGTGGCCGTGTACATGTTCGTCCTCGGCGCCGGCCTCGGCATGGTCATGCAGAACCTCACCCTGATCGTGCAGAACGACACCGCGCCGCAGCAGCTGGGTGCCGCCTCGTCGAACGTCAACTTCTTCCGCACGATCGCCGGCACCATCGGCGTGACCGTCATGGGATCGCTGCTGTCGACCAGCGTGGCCGACTTCATGAAGGACGGCCTGAAGGGCTTCGTCCCGACCACGCCCGACGAGATCAGCGCCCTGGAGCGCCTGGGCTCCGGAGACGTGCCGAAGGTGGGCGAGCTGCCCGACACGATCCGCACGATCGTCGAGAGCGCCTACGGGCACGGCATCGCGGACGCGTTCATCCTCGCCATCCCGCTGGCCGTGATCGCGATCATCGCGATCGCGTTCATCAAGAACAAGCCGCTGTCCACCAAGAACGCCGCGGAGCAGCTGCGCGAGCAGGCCGAGGAGTCCGTCATCGAGGTCTCCGAGGCCGAGGTCGGCGCCAACCTCTCGACGGGGACGATCCGCACCGGGCAGGCCGGACCGGCGACCACCACGGGGTCGGTGAGCGTGCTCGAGCGCGACGATCGGAAGCAGGAGCGCTGACATGATCGCGTCCGAGGCGGTCGGCACCCCCGACGTCGACACCGCCCTCAGCGACCTCCAGGCGCATCTCAACCTCATCTTCGCGCGGACCCGGTCGCTGTGGAAGGAATCGGCGTCCCGGGTCCACCCGGAGCTGCAGGTGGCGGGGTACAAGCTGCTCACGTTCATCGACCGGGCGGGCTCGGCCAGCGCGCACGAGCTCGCCGAGCGCTTCGAGATGGACAAGTCCGTCGTCAGTCGCCAGGTGCGGATGCTGGAGGACCTCGGGCTGATCGCCTCCGTGCCGGACGAGCGTGACGGCCGGCTCCGGGTGCTCACCGCGACGCCCGCCGCGTGCACCGCTCTCACCGAGGTCCGGCGAGAGTACGGCACCCGGCTCCGCGCCGTGATCGACGAGCTCACGCCCGCCGAGATCGACGCCGCGTCCAAGGTGTTCCGGCTCCTCGCCGAGGTCTGAACCGGGCCCCGCGACCGCCTGCGGTCGCGGGGCTTCGCCGTACACTGGCGATATGCGCGCCTCGTCCGACGATCCCGCCGACGACGCTCCCCTCGACGATCTCGACCAGGCGGTCGCCCGCGTCGAGCACGAGCTCGGCCGTCTGTTCGCCCGCATCCGCGTCGGGTGGCGCGAGGCTGCCGCCACCGTGCATCCGGACCTCCAGCCGCTCGGGTACCAGGTGCTGACCTCGATCCTCGCCGGACGGGCGACCTCGGCGGGGGCTCTCATCGAGCGCCTGCAGACGGACAAATCCGCCGTGAGCCGGCAGGTGCGTCAGCTCGAGCAGCTCGGGCTCGTCGAGAGCATCCCCGATCCCGAGGACCGCCGCGCCCGGGTGCTGGTGGCGACCCCGCTGGCCGAAGAGCGCGTCGCTCTCGCCCGCTCCCGGTATGAGGGGCGCATCGGCGAGCGACTGCGCGGCTGGACGGCCGCCGACCTCGACCACTTCGCGAACCTCGTCGCCGATCTGGGCGGTTGATACACCGGAACACCTGGTCGATTCACGGGAATACAGCGGCCGGCCGTGTCCTTGGTCCCTCTGTGACTCTCTACGACTCCGCCGACTTCGGCTCGCTGCACCTGTCCAACCGCGTCGTCATGGCGCCGCTCACCCGCACGCGTGCGGACGCCGACGGCGTGCCGACCGCGATCATCGAGGAGTATTACCGTCAGCGCGCGGGGCAGGGGCTGATCATCTCCGAGGGCGTCTGGCCCGTCCTCGAGGGCAAGTCGTACCCCGGGCAGCCGGGGATCGTGACCCCCGCCCAGATCGACGGATGGCGACGCGTGACCGACGCCGTGCACGCCGAGGGCGGCACCATCGTCATGCAGCTCATGCACGGCGGCCGGGTGGGCCACCCGGAGATCTCCGGTGAGCCCCGCGTCGTCGCCCCGAGCGCCCTGGCCGCCCCCGGCCAGACGCGGACGCCCCAGGGCAAGGCCGACCTGCCGGTCGCGCACGCCCTCACCCTCGACGAGATCCCGGTGGTCGTCGAGCAGTTCGTCCAGGCCGCGCGGAACGCGATCGTGGCCGGCTTCGACGGCGTCGAGGTGCACGGCGCCAACGGCTACCTCGTCCACGAGTTCCTGTCTCCCGTGTCCAACGTCCGCGACGACCGGTACGGCGGCGCGCCGGAGAACCGCGCGCGCTTCGCGATCGAGGTGACCACGGCGGTCGCCGCCGCCGTGGGTGCCGACCGGACCGGCATCCGGCTCTCTCCGGCCCACGGCATCCAGGGCGTCATCGAGGACGACGCGGCCGACGTCCTCGCGACCTACACCGCGCTCGCCGAAGGGCTCGCGCCTCTGCGGCTGGCCTTCGTCGATGTGCTGCACCCCGAGCCCGCGGGAGAGCTCGTCCAGGCCATCCGCCGGGCGGCGGGCGCGCCGCTGATCGTCAACACCGGGTTCGGCGTCGAGACCACCCGTGCCGCGGCAGAGGAGCTGGTGGCCGAGGACTGGGCGGACGCGGTCGCGGCCGGGCGTCCCGTCATCGCCAACCCCGACCTCGTGGAGCGCTGGCGGACCGGGGCCGAGCTGAACGAACCGCGCCCCGAGCTGTTCTACGGTTCGACCGCCGAGGGGTACATCGACTACCCGTCCCTGGAGGTCGCGCGCGCCGGCGAGTGATGCGGAGCGCCCGCTGTCACACGACGATGTCGTCGGCCGTGTGCAGCGGGCGCCATCCGGTCTCGCGGATCCCGCGTCGGGGGAGGACGTCGGCGTCGGGCAGCGGGCCGAGGTCGACTCCGGTGAGGGTGGTGACCTCGGCGACGGGCACCTGGAAGGTGCGGAAGGCTCCGAGCGACGCGACGGCGAGGACACCCTCCCTGTTGTCGACGAGCTCTGTCTGGTCGAGGAGGAACGCGGCGGCGGCGAGTCGGCTCTCGGAGCTCCAGGCCGCGATCTTCCAGAACCGGAGGGGGATGCGGATGCCGCGGTACGGCGGGTCGGTGTCGGCGAGCACCGGGGCGGTGAAGACGGACAGGCGCCGTGCGGTCGTCTCGGCATACGCGAGCACGTGGTCCTCCAGCCCGAGCCAGAGGTCTTTCGACTGGTTGAAGACGGCCGCCTGCGGCGCCGCGTTGGGGTAGGTGAAGGTGGCTTCCATGGCCGCGCGGGCGTCGGCGCGCTCGCCCCAGCCCGGATCGCGGCGGCGCACGAGATGCCCGCGGTCGAGGTCGTTCCCCGCATAGACCGCTGGACCCGCCTGCTCCTCTGCGGGCACTCGCGGGTCAAGACGCCACTCACCCGTCCGGGGGAGATCCCGCAGGCGGGCGCCGTCGATGGTGACGGCCGTCACCGCGGCGAGCCGCCGCTCCGGGTCCAGCAGCACCGTGAACCGGGGAGCGGGGAGGGTGCGCACCGCCATCGGAGGCACGGGCAGGGGAAGCGGGATGCCGAGGAACCCGGGGTCGTAGCCGTCCGTCATGCCTCCATCGTGCCCCGGCCCGCCGACATCGGGTGGCCGCCGCTCAGGCCGGGCCGTTGTCCTCCGCGCGCCGTGCCGCGGCTTCCCGCATGCGGCGGCGGATGCGCAGCGCGATGAACACCAGGAGCAGCAGGATGAGCAGGCCGACGACCACGTCGGAGATCACGCCGCTCCACTGCTCGAGGATCGGCCGGATGGCGGGGCCGAAGGCGAACCCGAGGCCGATCCAGATGCCGTTCCAGACGGCCGACCCGAACAGGGTGTACAGCGTGAACTTCCACAGCGCCATGCGTTCGATCCCGGCGGGGATCGAGATGAAGGAGCGCACGAGAGGCACGCAGCGGCCGAACAGCACCGCGCCGCCGCCCCAGCGGGCGAAGAACGCCTCCGCCTTGTCGAAGTCGTCGTGGTCGAGGAGGGGGATGCGTCCGACGATGCGTCGGGTGCGGTCCCGGCCGACCGCCGCGCCGAGTCCGTACCAGATCCACGCGCCGACGAGCCCTCCGAGGGTGGCCGCGGCCCAGGCGCCCCAGGCGTTCATCCGGCCGTCGTAGGCGAGGAAGCCTGCCGCGGGCAGGATCGCCTCGGATGGGATCGGGGGGACGAATGTCTCGATGAGTACCGCGAGGCCGACGCCGACCTCGCCGAGGGTCTCTATCAGGCTGAGCACCCAGCCGATGAATCCGTCGTAGCCGGGGGCGGAAGCGGCGAGGGGCAGAGTGCCGGGGGTCATCGTGTCCTCTGTCGGGGGATCGCGGTGATCGTGCGGAGAGCGGGTCCGTCGGAGCGGACATCGCCTCTGCACGGTATCGCCCTTCCCTGGACCCCGCCTGCGTGCGCAGGGAGCGGGAGGAGCCGGCGTTGTCAAGGCGCTCGCCGCCGTCCGACGGTACGGAGATCATGGAACCCCATCGACCGAGGAGGCAGCATGACCGATCCGCGCCAGGACGAGACGACCGGGTTCCAGGGGGAGCCCCCGACCGCCAACAACGGAGAAGGCGACGCCCCGGAGGTCGACGTGACCGATCTGGAGCCGGAGGAGATCGAGGACGGCGTGGAGGTCGACGACCGTCCCTGATCGGTGGGGGAGGTTTTGACATAGGTCAAAATCTCCCCTACTGTCGAGTCATGGGCACGGCGGAGAGCAGAGACGGCGAGACCGATGCGATCAGCGGTGTCACCGCCGCCGAGATCTCCGAGAGCGTGCGCGACCTCGTCGAACGGGGAACCCTCGTCGCCGGCGACCGCCTCCCTCCTGTCCGCACCCTCGCACAGCGCCTCGGCGTCAACCGCAACACCGTGCTCGCGGCCTATCGCTCCCTCGTGACGGCGCGCATCGCGACCACCGGCGGGCGCACCGGCACGACGGTGCTCGGACCGGCTGCCACGCCGAATGAGGGCTTCACGCCCGGAACGGCCCTGCGTGACATCGCCAGCGGGAACCCCCAGGCGGCCCTGCTGCCCGATCTCGCCGCGGCCCTCGCGACGGTGCATCCCCGGTCCGTCCTCTACGGCGAGTCGGTGATCGACGCCGAACTCGCCGAGTGGGCGACGCGCTGGATCGCAGAGGACCAGCCGCGTCCCTTCCGGCTCTCGGTCACCGCGGGCGCCGTCGACGCCGTGGAGCGGCTGCTCGCCCAGACGCTCGTGCACGGCGACCGGGTGGGCCTCGAGGACCCCTGCTTCCTCTCCAGCATCCAGACCGCGCGGCTGGCCGGGTACACGCCCGTCGCCATCCCGGTCGACGAGGAGGGGCTGACCGTGGAGGGAGTGCGCGAGGCCCTGGAGGCCGGCGTGCGCGCGATCGTCTGTACGCCCCGTGCGCACAACCCCACCGGGGTCAGCACCAGCGCCGCCCGCGCTGCGGAACTGCAGGAGGTGCTCGCGCCCCATCCGCATGTCCTCGTGATCGAGGACGACCACTTCTCCCTGCTCGCCCCCACGCCCTACGCGAGCATCATCGGCCCGGCGCACGAACGCTGGGCCCTCGTGCGGTCGGTGTCGAAGTTCCTCGGGCCGGACATGCGCCTGGCGGTGACGGCCTCGGACCCGGTCACGGCGGAGCGGCTCGCCCTCCGGCTCAGCCCCGGGACGATGTGGGTGAGCCATGTCATGCAGCAGCTCGCCGCGGCCATGCTCCGTGACGAGGAGGTCCATCGGCTCATCGCGACGGCAGGCGCCCGCTACGTGGCCCGCAACCGGTCCTTCGTGGCGCTCCTCGCCGCCCGCGGAGTGGAAGCCTCCGGGGAGAGCGGCCTGAACGTGTGGGTCGACGTCCGCGACGACGCCGGCGTGGTCGCGGATCGGCTGGCGCGCCGTG
Organism: Microbacterium sp. NPDC057658; assembly: GCF_042799975.1. Classification (NCBI taxonomy): domain Bacteria; kingdom Bacillati; phylum Actinomycetota; class Actinomycetes; order Micrococcales; family Microbacteriaceae; genus Microbacterium; species Microbacterium sp. NPDC057658. The sequence goes on from NZ_JBHVHT010000002.1 coordinate 69,979, forward strand.
GCTGGCTCGTCCGTCCGGGTTCCGAGTTCACCCTGGAGGACGATTCCGCCGGGGGGCGCCACGTGCGGGTGACCGTGCACGATCTCGACGACGCGGAGCTGCGCCGCCTCGCCGACGATGTCGCCGCAGCCGCCGGACCGGCCTCGACCGAGGAGGGCGCGTGACGCAGGGCGAGACGGCGGCTGTCTTCCGGGTCGGGCGGTCGTCGCGACTGGACGGCGTGCTCTACGACCTGCGCGGTCCGGTGGCGGAGCGGGCCGCAGAGCTGGAGGCCCGTGGCGAGCAGATCCTCCGCCTGAACATCGGCAATCCCGCCCCGTTCGGCTTCGAGGCGCCGCCGGTCATCGTGGAGGCGCTGCGAGCGGCGCTTCCCCGTGCCCACGGCTACTCCGAGTCCCCTGGTCTGCCGGAGACGCGCGAGGCGATTCGCGCGCACTATGCGCGCCGACCCGGATTCCCGGCCCTGGGGATCGATGCGGTGACCGTCGGCAACGGGGTGTCCGAGCTCGTGGACCTCACCCTGCAGGCGCTCCTGGAACCGGGGGACGAGGTGCTCGTCCCGAGCCCCGACTATCCGCTGTGGACGGCTTCGACCGTCCTCGCCGGAGGAGAGCCGGTCCACTACCCCTGCGTCGAGGAAGCCGGCTGGCGTCCCGACCTCGAGGCCATGGCTGCGGCGATCGGACCGCGCACGGTGGCCATCGTCATCATCAACCCGAACAACCCGACCGGGGCGGTGTACGACCGCGCGACGCTGGAGGGCATCGCCGACCTCGCCCGTCGTCACGGACTGCTCCTGCTCTCGGACGAGATCTACGACCGCGTCGTGTACCCGGGCTTCACGCACCTCTCCACGGCGCAGGTCGCGCCCGACGTGCCGTGTGTGACCTTCGCCGGACTGTCGAAGACGCACCGCGTCGCCGGATATCGGGCGGCCTGGGCGCTCACGACAGGGTTCGCCGCAGATGACGCCTTCCTCTCCGGAGTGCGGCTGCTCGCCTCGATGCGGATGTGCGCGTCCGTACCGGCGCAGCATGCGATCACGGCGGCGCTGGAGCACGACACGTCGCTCGACGCCCTCGTCGCGGAGGAGGGGCGTCTGACGGTGCAGCGCGACGCGGCGACGGCGGCGCTGCGGGAGATCCCCGGTGTCGAGGTGCAGGAGGCCGGTGGTGGGCTCTACCTCTTCCCGCGGCTCGATCCGGAGGTCTACGGCATCCAGGACGACGAGCGCCTGGTGCTCGACCTCCTCGATGCGGAGCGCATCCTCCTGGTGCACGGGCGGGCCTTCAACGGCGCGGACTCCGACCACGTGCGCGTCGCCTTCCTGCCCGAGACCGAGGTCCTCGTCGACGCCGTGCAGCGCTTCGGCAGGTTCCTGCAGGGGTACTCGCCGCCCCGGAACTGACGCCGCCCGAACCCGGTGGAGTGACCGAGTGGCCAGGTCGCGGTCCGCAAGACCGTGTACGCAGGTTCGATTCCTGCCTCCACCTCTGAGCGGACACCCGCGGCCGGCGGGTGAGTTCAGGCCGCGAGGCCGAGCCAGGCGCGCGGCGAACGGCCGAGCCGCTGGGCGAACGCGCGGGAGAACGCCGACGCGCTGGCGTAGCCCAGATCGGCGGCGACCGCGCTCACCGACATGCCGGCACGCAGCTGCTCCTGGGCGATCGTGAGCCGCCACTCCGTCAGGTAGTCGCCCGGCGCGCGGCCGACGACCTCTTTGAAGCGGGCGGCGAAGGCACTGCGCGACATGGCCGCGGTGCGCGCGAGCGTGTCGAGGTTCCAGGGCTCGCCGGGTGCTTCGTGCATCGCCACGAGCGCGGGTGCCAGACGCTCGTCCGAGAGACCGGGCAGCAGTCCCGGGGGAAGCGCCAGCTCGCCGGAGTGGTCGAGCATCCAGCGGAGGAGCTGGATGAGCACGACCTCGAACATTCGGTCGGCGAGCAGGGGACGACCGCAGCGCACGTTGTCGACCTCGGCGAAGAGGAGGTCGAGCGCAGGCGCGAGGGTGGACACCTCGTAGAGCGGCAGGACGATCACGGAGGGCAGGGTGCGCACGAGCGGGTGGGTGGCCCCGCCGTCGAAGTCGATCGTGGCGCAGGCGAAGTCGGACTCCTCGGTCGGGGCGTTGAGGAAGGTGTGATCGATCGGGCGGGGGAAGAACAACAGGCTCGGGCGGGTGATGGTCTCGCGCTCGATGCGTCCGTCCGGGCGCTGATGCGTCACCTCCATCTCGCCGCGCCGCAGCACGTGGAGGAAGCCGTGGCCGGCGCTCGCCGCGAAGACCGTGGTGCCGCAGAGCGGTCCGGTGTGGAACAGGCGACTGCGCACTCGGAAGCGGTCGAGCAACGGGGTGAGGCGGTCGAGCGGCGGCATTCCTCCATTCTCTGGACGATGTGTCATGAATGCAAGATCAAATGATACGTATCGTACTCACTGCCGCGGAAGACTGAAGGGGAAGCCGAACCCGGCTCGTCTCGAAACAAAGGAGCATCCCATGCCCAACGTCCCTCTCGTCGACCGTGAGACCGCTACCGGCCCCGTCAAGGACCAGCTCGAGCGGATCGGCTCCGCCTTCGGCGCCGTCCCCGCCATGTTCCGCGCGGTCGCGAACTCGCCTGCGGCCCTGACCAGCATGTGGAGCGCGTTCGGCGCCTACGGTGGGGGCACGCTCGGTGCGGCCCTGGGTGAGCAGATCGCCGTCGCCGTCGCGAACCGGAACTCGTGCGGGTACTGCCTCGCCGCGCACACCGCGCTCGGCAAGAAGGCCGGCCTCTCGACCGAGGTGCTCGCCGCCGCCCAGGATGGCACCTCCGAGGATCCCCGCACCGCGGCGCTGCTGGCCTTCGCTCTCAAGCTCGTCGACGAGCGCGGCCAGGTGACCTCGGCCGATGTCGACGCCCTCCGCGCGCACGGCTGGAACGACGAGCAGATCGTCGAGACCATCGGCCAGGTCGCGCTGAACCTCTTCACGAACTACGTGAACATCGCGCTCGACGTGCCGATCGACTTCCCGACGGTGCCGCTGCGTCGCGCCGCCTGAGGTCGAGGGGAGCAGGGGCCGGATTCGCTGGGGGTCCGGCCTCTTCCGCTGCCCCGGCCGGCTCGCTAGGCCTCGACCGCATCCAGCCAGTCGGTGAGGACGCGGGTGGCGAGCGTCTCGAGCCGGGGGCCGAGGGTGCGTGCCTGCTCCCGGATCACCCGCGGATCGATGCCGTGGTGATGCAGTTCATGGGCGTGGCCGATGAGCCAGCGCTCGATGACGCGGTGGTCGGCTTCCAGGTGGAACTGGAGGCCGAGAGTGCGCCCCACCGCGAAGGCCTGATGCGGGAAGCCCGGGGTGTGCGCCAGGGGCTGCGCCCCGGCGGGGATCGCGAACTCGTCCCCGTGCCAGTGCAGCACGGGCTCGCCGTCGAGCGGGGCCAGGACCGACTCCCGGCCCTCGGGCGTCAGCGTGAGCGGACCGAAGCCGATCTCGACCGCGCCGGTCGGCCGGACCGCTGCGCCCAGGGATTCGGCGAGGAGCTGCGCGCCGAGGCAGACGCCGAGCGTGGCGCCGCCGCTGTCGAGTCGCGCCGCGACGGCGGCCTTCGAGGAGCGCAGGAACGGGTAGCGATCGTCGTCGTACACCCCGATCGGACCGCCGAGGACGATGAGCAGGTCGGCTCCGGCGACGGCGTCTGCGTCGAGTTCGTCGATGCCGGCATCGAGGAGGGTGGTCTCGTAACCGCGCTCCGCCAGCAGAGGAGCGAGGATCCCGAGGTCTTCGAAGGGGACGTGGCGAACGGCGACGGCCGTGCGGGGCGTTCGGGACGCGGACATGCACTCTCCTCGGATAGATTTGACCTATGCCAAAAATAGCACAGGAGGTTCAGGGCTCCGAAGTGATCGTGCACGCCGCGGGGGTCCTGTTCGACTGCGATGGCGTGCTGGTGGATTCGGTCCCCTCGGCGGCGATCGCGTGGGACGCCTGGGCCCGCCGGTACGCCCCGGGATTCGACTTCCTCCGAGACGCCCCGCACGGCATGCGACCGAGTGAGGTGGTCGCGGCGATCGTCGGACCGGAGCGGGCCGCCGAGGCGACCGTCGATCTCCTCGCGCGAGAGCTCGCCGTCGCCCCGGCGACCACCGGGATCCCGGGGGCCGCTGCCCTGCTCGCTGCGCTGCCGTCCGAGCTCTGGGCGGTCGCGACGAGCAGCAACAGGGCGGTCGCGACCGCGCGGATGCGGGGTGCGGGCATCCCGGCACCCGCCCTGCTCGTGGCCGCCGAAGACGTGGACCGCGGCAAGCCCGCTCCCGACCCCTACCTCCGCGCCGCGCGTCTGCTCGGGCGGGACCCGCGGGACTGCGTGGTCTTCGAGGACTCGGCACCGGGGATCCGTGCGGCGCGGGCGGCCGGCGCGGGGCTCGTGGTCGGAGTGGGCGCCGGCGCTGCGGCGGCCCACCCCGACCTGATCGTGCACGACCTCGCCCGTGTGCGCTGGAGCGGCGAGGCGCTGTACCTGCGAGTGCTCAGCGGAGCGCGCTGAGGGCCTCGTCGATGACGTCCACCGCGACGTCGAGCTGCTCGTCCGTCGTCGTGAGCGTCGGCAGGAAGCGGATCACGTTGCCGTCGCTGCCCGCGGTGAGCAGCAGGATGCCGCGCTGGGCGGCGAACTCCGAGACCGTGGAGGCGGCCCCGGCCAGCGGTCGCGTCGTGCCAGGGGTGCTCAGCTCGAAGGCCTGCATGGCACCGATCCCACGGACGTCGCCGACGACGGCGTGACGGGCGCGCAGGCCCTCGAGCCGCGCGGACAGGTGCGCGCCGATCCGCCGGGCGTCCGCGAAGAAGGTCCCGTGCTCCAGCTCGTCGAACACCGCGAGGGCGGCGGCGAGCGAGACCGGGTTTCCGCCGAACGTGCCGCCGAGGCCGCCCGGGTCGGGTGCGTCCATGATCTCGGCGCGACCGGTCACCCCGGCCAGGGGCAACCCGCCGGCGATGCCCTTCGCCGTGAGCACGAGGTCCGGAACGAGGTCGAAGTGCGTGCTCGCGAACCATGTCCCGGTGCGCCCGAGGCCCGTCTGGATCTCGTCGGCGATGAACACCACGCCGTTCCGCGTGCACCACTCCTGCAGGGTCGGCAGGTAGCCCGCGGCAGGGACGACGAAGCCGCCCTCGCCCTGGACGGGCTCGGCGATGACGGCGGCGAGGTCGTGGACGCCGATGCGCTGTTCGAGATGGGCGATCGTGCGCGCCGCGGCCTCCGTCCCGTCGAGGCCGTCCCGGTAGGGATAGGAATTGGGGACACGGTGGATGTCGGGAGCGAACGGGCCGAACCCGGTTCCGTACGGCGCCGCCTTGTGGTTCATGGCGAGCGCGAGGTTGGTGCGCCCGTGGAACGCGTGGTCGAGGGCGGCGACAGCGCGCCGTCCCGTGTGTCTCCGGGCGATCTTCACCGCGTTCTCGACGGCTTCGGCGCCGGAGTTCGCGAAGGCCGTGCGGGTCTCGTGGGTGCCGGGCACCTTCTCCGCGAGCAGCTCCGCGAGGCGCACGTAGCCCTCGTACGGGGTGACGGTGAAGAGCGTATGCGTGACCCGATCGAGCTGCTCGGCCGCGGCGGTGACGGCGGCGAGGTTGGTGTGGCCGATCGTCGTCACGCCGATGCCGCTGCCGAGGTCGAGGAAGCGGTTGCCGTCGACGTCGGTGACCCAGGGGCCGTCGGCGTGCTCGATGTAGACGGGGAGCACGCTGCCGACGGCGCGGGGGACGACCCGTCGCCGGCGCTCGTGGAGCGCCCGGCTCCGCGGCCCTGGGATCTCGGTGCGCAGGCGCGGAGCCGTCAGTGCGGTGTCGGAGAACAGGCCGGGTGCGGACATGAGAGGGCTCCTTCGCGAAGGGGGTGTCGGCGGGCGCGCGACGTGGTCCCGAAGCTATGTTAGATTTTGACCTATGTCAAAGTCTGAGCCTGTCGGAGACGGCGCCGCGCGCTACCCGACGGCCGTCACCGCCGCGGATTTCCGTGCCAACCTCGCCGCCGTCCGCGCCCGTATCGACGCCGCCGCCGAGCGTGCGGGACGGGAACCCGGTGCGGTGCACCTGCTCCCGGTGAGCAAGACCGTCCCGACCGAGCGGGTGCGGGTGGCCATCGGCGCGGGGCTGCGTCGCCTCGGGGAGAACAAGGTGCAGGAAGCCGTGCGGAAGAACCGGGAGACGGCCGATCTCGACGTGGACTGGGTGGTCATCGGCCATCTGCAGACGAACAAGGCCAGGGACGTCGCCTCGTTCGCCGCGGAGTTCCAGGCGCTCGACCGGCTCCGGGTCGCCGAAGCCCTGGACCGGCGCCTGCAGGCCGCAGGGCGCAGCCTCGACGTGTACGTGCAGGTGAACACCTCGGCCGAGGACTCGAAGTTCGGGATGCCGCCCGACGAGCTTCCGGGCTTCCTGAAGGCCCTGCCGTCCTACGGTGCCCTCCGTGTCCGCGGGCTGATGACGCTCGCGCTGCTCACACCGGACGACGCCCGGGTGCGGGAGTGCTTCGCGCTGCTGCGCACTCTTCGGGACAGGGCGCGCGAGGAGACCCCCGAGCTCATCGGCGACGGCGCCCTCTCGATGGGCATGTCCGGAGACTATGAGATCGCCGTCGAGGAGGGGGCGACGTGCGTGCGGGTCGGGCAGGCGATCTTCGGTGCGCGTGCCGTCCCCGACAGTCACTACTGGCCGGAGGGTTGACCCCGCTCAGTCCTCGGTGCGGAAGCCGGCCGCCTTGTGCGTGCCGTCGCAGAAGGGCTTGAGCGCGGAGAGCCCGCAGCGGCACAGGGCCACGGTGCGTCGGCGCGGGTCGATCACCGTGCCGTCGCTCGCGTGCAGCTCGATCTCGCCGCGCACGAGCAGCGGGCCGTCGGGGTACGCGGTGACCGTGACCGGTTCGTCCCGGCCGCTCATGCGGTCGTCCTCTCTCGCAGTGCCGAGCGCCCTTCGCTCCAGGCGTCGAGGGTGTGGGCTCCAGCCCAGCCGTCGACCGTGAGGCACGCGGCCGCGCCGAACAGGATGTCCGCCAGCAGTTCCGGACGGTCCTCGGCGAGGCTGCCCGCGAGGTCACGGGCGGCGATCTGCTCGTGCACCGCGTCGGCCTCCACATGCTCCTCGAAGTACGCGGCGACCTCGTCGGCGAACCCCAGCCGGTGCAGGCCGTCGGCGTAGAACCGGCACGGGATGGACGAGGTCATCTCGTAGGCGGCGAGATGACCGACGATCGCGCCGACGAGCCGGCGGTTGAGTCCGAACAGGCTCATCATGTTGTGCGAGGCGAGCGTGATCGCCGGGGCGTCGTCGACATAGGCGCCGTAGGTGTCGTCGAGTCCTGCGGCGCGCAGGGCTCGGGCGTAGAGCTCCGCATGCACCCGCTGCGGGCGGCCGCCGCCGTACTCGTCCGACTGGATCTCCACGAGCGCGGCCTTGGGGCGCCCGGTCAGCCGCGGAATCGCCCACGAGTGCGGATCGGCCTCCCGCAGCGTGTACACCGATCGCAGGATCAGGGACTCCTCGGCCTGCTCGCGGGTGGCCTTCCTGGCGATGTGGCGCGACAGACTGGGGCCGGTGTCCGCGGCAGCGAGGGCGAACAGGGCGCGACCCACGGCGTCGACCGTGGGTTCGGGAAGCTCGGGCACCGGCACGGTGTCACGCACTGCGGCCTCGAAGGCGTCCTCGAGGATACGGCGTGCCGTGACCACCCCGGCATCCCACTCGAGACTCGCATCCAGCTGCGGAAGCGATCCGTAGGAGGACGCGTAGAGGACGAACAGGGCGAGCTGGATGTCGTCGTCCCTGACCACGTCGTCGCTCGCGGCGACGGCTGCGGCGGCGAGGTCGGGGAGGGTGGCGGCGTCGTCACCGCGACCCGTGAGGACACCGACGACGGCGCTCGACAGGGGGCCGCGCGGCGAGAAGGCGACGGCGGTGTCGGCGTCGAGGGCGGAAACGGTCATGAGGAGGGGCTCCCATCGGATCGATCACCCGCATCCTCACCCGCGCGAGCGGAGACCACCAGGGACTTGACGCCGAGGCGCTCGGCAGGCAAGCGCGCCCGCCGTCACGGGCACCCGGCGAACACGTACCCCTCCTCGTCCGGAGTGACGAGGTCGCGATCGCGGAGCACTGTCGACGCCGGGGTGTCCGGGTCGGCACACAGCTCCGCGAACGGCCGAGGGAGCTGATCCGTGTACTCGATGTCGATCACGTGCGGCCCGTAGACCGCGGTGTACGCGCCGCACTCCGCGTAGGCGGCGCACTCCTCCGTCACGGCGAAGTCGAAGCCCGCGCGCTCCTTCAGGGCGTCCGCATGTTCGGCCGCGTTCTTCTGCCCGGCGGCGAGCCCGACGCCGTGCGCCGCGTCGACGAAGAGCTCCGCGAGGGCGAGGTTGTCGTCCAGGCTCAGGGCGCCGTCCGCGCGCGAGAACGAGTCGAGGTTGTCGAACTCGACCGCCTGGAAGCCGGAGTCTGCACAGCCCTCGATCCACGGGATCACGATCTCGGCGATGCGGGACCGCTGTGCCGCGCTGCCGGTGTCCAGGAGGGCCTCGTCGGGCCAGTCGGGATCGACGACCACCTCGTCGCCGTCGTGCAGGAGCAGGTCGTCGGGCCAGGTGTCCAGCTCGCCCGGCTGGGTCTGGAAGCCGTTGACGTAGCAGACGGAATAGAGGCCGGCGGCGGGCTCCGCGCTGCGGTCGCGGGCGACGATCCCCACACCCTCGGGCGGGTCGTAGGCGCCGCCGAGCTGGTAGTCCGGGAGGGCGGCGGTCGGAGGCAGCGCGACAGCGGCCGACGGCGCCGTTCCCTCCGCGGGGAGAGTGGACGGAGCGGTGCAGGCGGAGAGGGCGAGGATCCCGACCGCGACGAGGGCCGTCGGCGCCAGGGAGACGCGTGCGCTGCTTCGACCGCGCGGGGGACGAGGGAGGCTCATCGCGGCTGAGGCGTCGGCTGGGCGGGGGCGTCGGCGGGCGGGGCCGCGGCCTCCGAGGGGTTCCGGCGGATCCCGATCCACGACACGACGCCCCCGAGCACGAGGAGCGCCGCCGTCACCCAGGCCGCGTTGTGGAACCCGTCGAGGTCGAGGGTGCCCCCGACGATGGTCGACAGCATCGCGACCACGAGCAGACCGGCGACGCGGGAGACGGCGTTGTTCACGGCGGAGGCGATGCCGGAGTGGTTCTCGTCGATGGCGCCGAGGATCGCGGCCGTCAGCGGGGCGACGGTGAGCGACAGGCCCAGGCCCATCACGATCATGGCCGGGAGCACCTGGGCCCAGTAATCGAAGGCGGCGTTCACGGTCAGCAGCATCAGCGCTCCGACGGCCATGATCAGCGGTCCGACCGTCATGAAGATGCGCGGGCCCCAGCGCCCCGCCCACCCGCCGGCACGGGAGCTCAGCAGGATCATGAGGATCGTCATCGGCAGGCTCGCGAGCCCCGCCGCCGTCGCGCTGAGTCCCGCCCCCTGCTGGAGGTAGACGCCGACGACGAAGCCGTTGAGGGAGAGCGCGGCGTACACGAACAGCGTGGCGAGGTTGCCCCACCCGAAGTCGCGCACCCGGAACAGCCAGAGCGGCATGAGCGGCGAGGCCGAGCGGCCCTGGCGCCACAGGAAGACGGCGAAGAGCGCGGCCCCGGCCACGGCGGGGATCCAGATCGCGGGGGAGGCCCACCCGAGGTTCGGCTGCTCGATGAGGGCGAAGACGATGGCGCCCAGCCCCAGCGCGCACAGTGCACCGCTCCACCAGTCCACGCGGACGCCCCGCGGGTGCTCCGGCAGATGCAGGCGGGCGAGCAGCACCAGCGTCACCCCGATGGGGAGGACGTTGATGAGAAAGACGAAGCGCCAGGACAGGAAGTCGACGAAGAGCCCGCCGAGCAGCGGACCGACCAATTGAGCGGCCGTGGTGAAGGCGGTCCAGACGCCGATGGCCCTCGCCTGGAGGTCGCCGCGCATGGTCGCGGTGATGAGCGCGAGGGAGCTGGGGACGAGCAGGGCCCCGGCCGCCCCCTGCGCCCCGCGGGCCACGATGAGCATGAGCGGGTCGATCGCGGCGGCGACCGCGACGGACGCGATGCCGAAGGCGATGAGGCCGATCCGCATCACCAGCACCCGTCCGTAGGCGTCGGACAGGGAGCCGGCGAGCAGGATCAGCGCGCTGAGGGTGATGAGGTACGCGTCGACGACCCACTGCTGCGTGGTGATCCCGCCGCCGAGCTCCTCGCTGATGGCGGGAAGGGCGACGTTCACCACTGTCCCGTCGAGGAACGTGACGAACGAGGCCAGCACGGCGATCGCGATGACGAGCCGCTGGAGCGGGGCGAAGGATGACACAGGCCGACCCTACTCCGGGCGACGGACGCGAGGGCCGGTCAGTCAGCCGGTGTTCCGGTACCTTCCTGCAGGAGCCGTCGGAGCGCGGGGAGCCCGTCCCGTGCGTGCGCCGCCCGCTGCCGTGCCGCGCCGGTCCCGTCGGCCCGTATCCGGGCGAGGCCCGCCCGCACCGCGTCCGCATCGCCGAGCTCGTCCAGCACCGGTCCGATGTCGTCGAGAAGGTGCTCCGCCACCGTCCAGGCCGGGGCGATCTCGCCCGTGAGCGGATCCAGGAGGCGGGCCGTCATCCCGGCTCGGGACGCCATCCAGATCGACGCGTCGATCGTCTCCGTCTCATCGGCGACGATCCGCTGCCCAGACGACAGGGCGATTCCGCGGGTCAGCAGCGCGGAGAGGACGGCGTCCTCCGCGGTGAGCTGCGTGTCCGCGACGCGCGCCTCCACGGTCGGGTAGCGCTCGGAGAGGCGCACCGCCCAGGAGAGGGAGGTCGCCTCGCCGATGGTCCCGAGGTCGAGGAGCTGGTCCACGCGCGTGCGGTAGTCGTCGACGTCGGCGAACCGGGGCGGACACCACGACGAGGGGAGTCGGCGGATGAGCATGCTCCGCCAGCTCGCGAAACCCGTGTCGAGACCGTTGCCGAACGGGCTGTTCGTGCTGAGGGCGAGCAGCAGGGGCAGCCACGCGCGAAGCCGATTCAGAGCGCGGACCCGCTCCTCCTCGTCCGGCACCTCCACGTGCACGTGCAGGCCGTTGACCTCGTGCTCGCGGGTGAGGTGCGCCAGCCGTCGCGCGACGTCGTCGTAGTGCGCCGACGGCGAGAGGCGCGGCGAGCGGAGAGTGGTGAACGGCGCGCCGGTCGGTGCCGCGATCGCGCGCCGGACGCGGGCCTGCCTCCCGATGGCCGCGCGCAACGCCGTCAGCTGCTGGACGGCCTCGGCGCCGGTGCGTACCGGATCGGTGAGGGCCTCGACCTGCGAGGCCAGGTACTCGGTGGTCACGCGTCCGGCGGTGACGTCATCGCCGATGCGCTCCAGGATGTCACCGCTGAGGGCGACGGGGACGAGCGAATCCTCATCGAGCAGAAGGAACTCCTCCTCGATCCCGAAGCGCGTCATCCGGGTCAGTGGTTTCGCAGTTCGGAGATGAGCTCGGCCTTGCGCTTGCCGCTGTAGCCGGTGAGACCCAACTCCTTCGCGCGCTTCCGCAGCTCGGGAACGGTCCAGTCCTCGTAGTCCCCGTGCTTCCCGCCGCGGCGGCCGACCGAGCTGCGGCCGTCTCGTGCGGCCGCGTTCGAGATGCGGGCGGCCTTCTCCTTCGAAGCCCCGTCGTCGCGGAGCTCTTCGTACAGCTCCGGATCCTTCAGCGAGTTGTTGCGTCGTCCTGGCATTGCTCTGCTCCTTCGCGCATCGGGAGGGTCCAAGTCAACCCCCTCCAGAGAGGGTGTGGTTCGGGTCTAGCGTGAGGTCACCGCAGTCGGGCGCCCGCGCCCCCAGAGAAGGGAAAGACCGATGAACATCCTCCTGATCATCGTCATCGTCATCGCCGTGATCCTCGCGATCACCGGAGGACTGGTGCAGTCGCTCCAGTTCCTGCTGTGGGTCGGTCTGGTGCTCCTGGCCATCGCCGTGATCGCCTGGCTGATCCGAGCGATCACCGGCAGCCGCAAGGTCTGACCCGAGTGCGGAGGGGGAGGCTCGCCATCGGCGAGCCTCCCCCTCTTCATGGGTTCAGCGGGTGGGGGATCAGCGGTTGAACGCGTCCTTGACGCTGTCGCCGGCCTTGCCCGCGGCGTCCTTCACGTTCTCGCCGGCCTGCTTCGCGTCGGCCTTCACCTGATCCGCCTGGCCTTCGGCCTCGAGCTTCTCGTTGTCGGTGAGCTTGCCGAAGCCTTCCTTGACCTTGCCACCCAGCTTCTCAGCGGAATTCTTCATGTCATCTGCGCCACTCATAAGAGGCTCCTCTCCTGGACGGATCGATTTCTCTTCGAGCGTCGCACCGGCGTCGCGGTCCGTCCACGGGATTGACATTCACCGACGGGCGTGTCAGCGTTCCGCCCCCATCGACTCCCGCCCGCACAGGGGTTAGCCTGGCGCCAGGCGGGTGTCCTGCCCGTCGTCCTGGACGAAGGGAGCGGTGTGCGATGGACGCGATGATGATGGGTGCCATGTCCAAGAACATGGAGTCGATGCCGGACATGGCGATGATGGACATGTCGGTGCTCCAGGCGTGTATGGACGCGTGTGCCGCCTGCGAGCAGGCCTGCACGGTGTGCGCGACGCAGGAGATGGACTGCGCCCCCGCGTGCATGAACTGCGCGGACATGTGCCACACGATGATGCGATCGATGCTCCGCATGCAGGGGATGACCCCGGCCACGATGATGGCGATGCTGGACGCCTGCATCGCGATGTGCCAGATGTGCATGGACGAGTGCATGCAGCATGCCGATCACAGCGACGTCTGCCGCCTCTGCGCTCAGGCGTGCCAGGCCTGCATGAACGCGTGCATGGCGGTCCGCGACATGATGATGGCGAGCGCCTGACCCGAGGGGATCAGGCCCTCGTCACACGACGGCGACGTTGAAGCGGGTGCGTCCCACGGCGAGCACGGCGTAGTCGAGGTGGAGGGCGACCGGGCTGCCGATGGTGGCCTCCAGCGCGGCGCCGGAGCCGTTCCACAGCGTGTGCGTGGTGCCGTCGAGCGTGCGGACGACGAGGTCTCCGGCGACCGGATCCGCCGCGATCACGAACGCGTCCGCCCATCGCGCCGGGGTCGCCGCGGCGAGACGCTCCTGGATCAGGTGCAGGGCGTGGCCGGGGGCCGACGAGGAGCAGCGGCCGCCGTTCCTGCACATGCACGTCGCACGCTCACGCACCTCGAGGGGCGGACGGCGGTGCAGCGGCGTGGACACGGGGACTCCTTCGGATCGGCGTCCGGCCAGAGTACGTCGACGAGGTCGGGATCCCGCAGCGCTCCCGACACGCGACGAAACAAACGGGTGTAGGCTCGCCGGGTGCTGTCGTCGATGAGTGCCCTCGGGGCGCGGAGCGGAGCTGCAGGCGCGTTCAGCGCCGCAGGCAGAGGCTGAGGACCGGCCGGAGGCGGAACCCCGTCCCCGGTGCTGCGTCGTACCCCGGCATCGTCCGGGTGATCCTCCGATCCGTCTCGCCGTTCCGGCGATCACACCGAAAGCTCTTCCCCTCATGCGTCCCATCGACGAGCGCGCCCTGCGCGCCTCCTTCTGCAACGCCTCCCGCAAGGAGGTCTCCGACATCACTCTGCCGCCCGGCTTCGCCGAGACCGATTTCGACCGGCTCGACTACCTCGGCTGGATCGACCCGAAGCTGCCCCGGCGCGCCTATGTCGTCGTGTGGATCGACGACGAACCCGTGGGCGTCGTGCTGCAGCGCGCCGAGCAGCGCGTGCTCGCCCGCGCCCAGTGCTCGTGGTGCGAGGACGTGACGCTCCGCAACGACGTGCAGCTGTACGTCGCCCGACGCGCCGGGGCCGCCGGCCGCAAGGGCGACACGGTCGGTGTGCTCGCGTGCGCGGAGTTCGGCTGCAACGCGGCGGTGCGCAAGCTCCCGCCGCTGGCCTATCCGGGGTACGACCGCGAGCTCGCGCGCGAGATGCGGATCCTGCGGCTGCAGGAGCACGTGACCGGATTCGTGCGCGAGGTCGCCCGGACCGACTAGGCCGTCACGGCGCGGACATGCGCGAGGGCGGGTGCCGCCCACGCCGCCGACAGCCGGGCGAACGCCTCGAAGCTGCGTCCGCCCGGCCAGTCGGCCGGCAGCATCGCCGGGGGCAGTCCCGGATCGGTGTAGGGCAGCACCCGCCAGCGGTCGATGAGGTGCACGTACGCGGGGAACGGCGCATCGGGGAGCGCGGTGAGCGAGGCCTGGAAGGCTTCGTGCTCGCCGCGCAGCGCGTCCAGGTCCCACCACGCCGCCGCGGCCTCGGCCAGCGTGCCGGCCGGGGCGGGGGCCGACGCGTCGAACAGCGTCGCCCAGCGGCGGGCACCGAGCTCGTCGAGGATCTGCTCCGCCTCCGCCCTGAGGTGCCCGGGGCAGATCCACAGGGCGGGGGAGACGACGCCGGCGCCGATCCACTGCAGGCGCCGGCGCAGCTGATGACGCACGCTGCGCGCACTCTCCGGGATCGAGAACGACACGAGGCACCACGGATCGTCGTCGGTCATCTCCTGCATCCGGAAGATCCGGCGGTCGCCGCGCTCCAGCATCGGCACGGCCGCCGGGCTCAGCCGGTAGCCGACGGCGTCGCGGCGCTCCGGCAGGAGCAGGCCCTTCTGCTTGAGACGGGCGATGCCCGTCCGGGCGGGAGCGGCGGGGATGCCGAGGTCGGCGGCCAGCGCCACGAGATCGGCGGCCGAGATCCAGCCTCCGAGCGGGCGCAGATACAGGCCGATCAGGGTGCGCAGGAGCGAGGCGGTGCTGCCGGGGCGGGCGTCGATGTCATCGAGCACGACCGGCGCCGCGGGGTCAGGAGACACCGGACTCCAACGCATCCCTGACCGCGAGCACCCCGGCGACGGTCTCGGCGTGCGAGGTGCTCAGCGGCGACAGCCCGAGCCGGATCCCGTCCGGGAAGCGGAAGTCGGGGATGACGCCGTCGGCCCAGAGCCTCCGGGTGACCTCCCGGAAGTCGGGGTGGCCGATCGTGATGTGTCCGCCGCGTCGCGCCGGGTCGCGAGGGCTGAGCAGGCGGACGTCCAGCGGCGCGAGCAGCTCGTCGTACGCCCGGACCGCGAGCGCGGTGAGCGACTCCGACTTCGCGCGCACGCCGTCGATCCCCGACTGCTCGATGAGATCGATCATGCTCTGCATCGCGAGCATCGAGGTCACCGGCGGCGTGCCGCTGAGGAGCTGTCGGATGCCGTCGGCAGGGACGTACTCCGGGCCCATGGCGAAGATGTCGGCTGCGCTCCACCAGCCCTGGATCGGCTGCCGCAGCAGGCCCTGCAGGTCGTGGCGGAGGTAGGCGAACGCGGGCGATCCCGGGCCGCCGTTGAGGTACTTGTAGGTGCAGCCGACGGCCATGTCGACGCCCCAGTCGTCGAGCTGCATCGGCACGACACCCGCCGAATGGCAGAGGTCCCACAGCATGAGCGCCCCCGCGTCATGGGCGACGGCGGTGATGGCGGGCATGTCGGCGAGGGCGCCGGAGCGGTAGTCGACGTGGCTGAGAGAGACGAGCGCCGTCCGTTCGGAGACCACGGCGGCGACGTCGTCGACCGTGACGCCGTGTACCGGATCGGGCGTGATCCAGCGCAGCGTGGCCCCCATCTCCGCCGCGACGCCCTCGGCGAGGAACCGGTCGGTGGGGAAGTTCCCCTCCTCGATCACGAGCTCCGTCCGCCCCGCGGGTCCCTGAGCCGCGCCCCTGGGTCCCTGAGCCTGTCGAAGGGCCCCCCGCATGAGCTTGTACAGCAGGACGCTCGTGGAGTCCGACACGACCGTCTGCCCCGGCCCCGCGCCGAGGGTGATGGCGCCGATGCGGTCTCCGAGCTCCATCGGCAGGGCCATCCACTGTTCGTCCCAGGAGCGGATGAGGCGTGTGCCCCAGTCCTCGCGCACGAACGCGGCGAGCTTCTCCGGCACGTCGCGCAGCGGGCGGCCGAGCGAGTTGCCGTCCAGATAGGCGGTGACGCCCGGGGCCTCGACGAACGCGTCGAGGTGCGCGGCGAGCGGGTCGGCGGCGTCCAGGGTGCGGGCGGCGTCGAGGAGGGCGGTGTCGGCGGAGCGGTCGGTCATGTCACACCTTCAGGTCGGCGGCGGTGAGGGGGCGGGCGGCCAGGGGATCGGCGGATCCCGGTGGCAGCAGGAGCAGGAGAGAGCGGGGATCGAGCGGGTCGACCGGCGCGAGGGCGCGGAGGAGGGTCTCGTCGTCGAGCCCGGCGGTGCGGAGGGCACGGACCTCGTCGGGGTTCAGGTCGACGGGGGTCGGGCCGTTGCCCATGTCGGTGCCGTAGCGGACGGTGCCGCCGGCGGCATGGAAGCGGGCGACGTTGTCGATCGCGATGGCCCTCGCGGCGGGGTCGTGGATGGCGAGGGTGCTGATCCAGGAGGCCCGGACGGCCTGCTCCGCGATCTCCTCGTCATCCAGACGCTCGGTGAACGGGGCGTGCGCGAGCTGCGTCGCTCCGAGGCGGACGACGCGCTGCGCCTCGCCGGTGCCCTCCGCATGGGCGACGACGGGGAGGCCGTGCGCCACGGCGAGCTCGACGATCGCGCGGAAGAGGGCGTCGGAGAAGACCGGGCCGGCGGTGCTGTTGCTCGCGACCTTGATGAAGGACGCGCCCGACGCCGCCATCTCCGCCACGGCGGCCGCCGCCCCGGCGGGGTCCGCGATCTCCCGCACCGATCCGGCCGGAGCCCATGCCCGATCCGAGGGGTAGCCACCCGGCGAAGTGAGGAAGGCGCCGGCGTACCGGACGGTTCGCAACTCAGGAGAATCCGGCCCCACCGTGCGCGAAACCGCGCCGGCGCCGCCTCCGTCGGCCAGTTCTCCTGCATTGTGGACGGCGATAGACGCGACGGTCGACGGGTCGCCGCCGAGGTCGACCACCCGCCCGAGGCGCGACGAGGCGAGGAGCGTGTGGTCGACGAGTTGCAGATGCACGTGGTGGTCGGTGAAGCCGCCGACGATGCGTCCGACCAGGGCTGGGGTGCCGGGGGAGGGCGCCTCGTCGCGGAGCTGGGGGCGCCCGTCCGCGCCGAGCCCGACGACGCCGTCGCGCCAGCGCTCGCCGTCGAAGAACGTCGCCGCGAGCATCAGGAGCCGATCTCGGTGCGGACGGTGTAGAGCTCCGGGAAGAACGTCAGGTCGAGGGCGCGCTGCAGGAAGCCGACGCCGCTCGATCCACCCGTGCCGACCTTCATCCCGATGGTCCGGGACACGGTCTTGAGGTGACGGAAGCGCCAGAACTGGAAGTTGTCCTCGAGGTCGACGAGGTCCTCGCAGGCCTCGTAGAGGTCCCAGTGGGTGCGCGGGTCCTGGTAGATCGCGCGGATGGCGGGCACGAGGGCCGGGGTCTCGCGGTACGGCTCCCGCACGTCCCGGTCGAGGATCTCGCGCGGGACGGGGAGGCCGCGGCGCGAGGCGTAGCGGAGGAACTCGTCGTACAGCGTGGGCTTCTCCCACTCGGCGGTGAGGAGCGCGAGGTTCGCGGGGTGGTCGCGGAAGACGCTCAGCATCTTCTCGTTCTTGTTGCCCAGCGCGAACTCCACGGCGCGGTACTGCACCGACTGGAAGCCGGACGAGTTGCCGAGCGCGCCACGGAACTGGGCGTACTCCGTCGGGGTCAGTGTCGCGAGCACCGACCACTGCTGCGTCATCACGTCCTGGATGCGCTTGACCCTGGCGATGCGCTTGAGGGCGTCGCGCAGGTCGTCGGCCGCAAGCAGCTCCCGCGCCGAGCTGAGCTCATGCAGCAGTTGCTTCAGCCAGAGCTCCGTCGTCTGATGCTGGATGATGAACAGCATCTCGTCGTGGTGCTGCGGGTCGCTCACCGGGTGCTGTGCCGTGAGGAGCTGGTCGAGCGCGAGGTACGAGCCGTAGGTCATGCGACCGGAGAGGTCCGTGACGATCCCGGACTCGAGTGCGCGTTCGTTCTCGGTGTGCATCTCGTGAACATATCATTTCCGTGCCGGTCGTCACAGAGACGTTATGTCCGAATCCCGACGCATCAGCACGACCCGGCGACGGTGGCACGGGTATCCGGAGGGTTCGGTCGTGCACCCGTGCCCGGCTCGTGCATCCGTGTCGGAGCCGAGGTCGGACGAAAGGGGCCGGGTCAGCGGGTGTGCGCGTCGAGGAAGGCGATGGTGTCCGCGAGCGCCTTCCGGGCCTCGGAGAGATCGAGGTGGAACTGGTACTCGTGCGGCAGCTCCGGCTCGTGCGGCGCGGGCCAGAACACCGGCGTCACGTCGACCCCGAGCTCCTGGAGCCGCTTCGACATCGGGATCGACTGGAGCCAGGTGAGCCCGTCGCCGTTGCCGCCGGAGATGTAGGTCGCGGGGAAGTCGGCCGTGACCCAATCGACGGTCGACATCGTGGCGCCTGTCGAGTCCTCCGCCCAGGTCTTCGTGCCGGAGTACGCCCACATCGCCGACTTGAAGCCCCATCCGGCGACCCCGTCGAGTTCTGCCAGTGCGGCGAGGTCGTAGACGCCGCAGTTCAACACGGTGGCGACGAGCTGATCGGCGCGGATCGACGGGCGGATGCCGAGGATCTCCGCGTAGTCCGGATTCGTGATGAGTGTCGCCATCTGGCTGGCGAGCTGGGCCCCGGCGGAGTCTCCTGCGAGCACGATGCGGCGCGGATCGACGCCCAGTTCCGCCGCGTGCGCGTCGATGTAGGCGAGGGCCTCGTCGAGCTGGTGGACGGCGAGCGGATACACGCCCTCGGGTCCGCGGGTGTAGTTCACGCCGATGGTCGTGTAGCCCTCCGCGGCGAGGATGCGGAGGTACGGATCGACGTCCTCCTTCGAGCCCGAGATCCAGGCGCCTCCGTGGATCCACACCACGGTCGGCAGTGCGCCGTCGGCGGAAGCGGGGCGGAAGACGTCCATCGTCGTGTCCGCGCCGGCGTCACCGTAGGCGACATCCTTCCGCTCGTCGAGGGCGGTGTCCGGGACATGCTTGGTCATCTCGGCGGCGGTCTCGTCGCCGCCCTTCGTGAACACGGAGCGGATGATCATCGCGGACGGCCACGGGGTGAGCGCGCCGACGATCGCGACGACGGCGGCGACCGCGGCGAGGGTGCCCACGGCGATCTTCGTGCGACGCCAGGGCGTCCGACCGGTCTTCGCGGCCACGGTTCCGGCGGTGCTGCGGGAGTCTTCCACGGCCTCAGTGTGCCAGCATCCGCCGTCATGGACCGGGAATGACGAGCGTCCTCACCCGGCGAGGCTCGCGAGGAGACGCCGGAGGCCGTACTCGAAGGCGCGGTCGACGTCACCCCCGAGTCGGAACGCCCCGGACAGTTCCATCTGCAGGAATCCGGTGGCCCAGGCGGTGAAGAGACGCGCGGCGTCGAGAGCGTCCGTCTCGCCGACCGCGGTGGCGCAGGCGCGGATGACGGGGGCGGCGGAGCGTTCCAGGGCCTCGCGGGAGACCGCGGCGTTGAACATGAGGCGGAAACCCTCCGGATGCGCATGAGCGAAGGCGCGATAGGTCCGGGCGAGCGTGGAGAGGTCGTCGCCGGCCGCCTCGAGCTGGGTCGCGAGGGCATCGACGGATGCCGTGGCGACCGCGACTCGCAACGCCTCACGATCGCGCACGCGCTTGTAGAGGGAGGGGGCCCGCACGCCGACACGCTCCGCGACCGCCTGCATCGTGAGCCCCGCAGGACCGTCGGCCTCGATGATCTCCTGGCCGGCCGCGACGATGGCATCGATCGACGTGCGTTCGGGGGTGGGCATGGATCCTCCTCGATGGCTATTGACAGTAGCCATGATAGCTACGTAACGTAGCCATCGCAATCGCCCGAGAGGATCATCATGAAGCTCGCCCCTCACCTCCACCGCCTCGGCAACGACATCGTCGCCTCGTACCTCATCGACCTGCCCGAGGGCATCACCCTCGTCGACGCCGGGTTGCCCGGGCACTGGCATGACCTTCAGCGGGAGCTCGCCGTGATCGGCCGCCCGCTGTCCGACATCCGCGGACTCGTGCTGACCCACGGCGACAGCGACCACATCGGATTCGCGGAACGACTGCGTCGCGAGTCCGGCGTTCCGGTGTACATCCACGGCGCCGATGCACACCGCGTGCGTACCGGGGAGAAGCCGAAGACCCCGATGGGTCCTTCCCGGATCGGTCCCATGCTCGGGTTCCTCGCCTACGGCCTCCGCAAGAGTGCGCACCGCACGCGCTACGTCACCGAGGTTTCCGAGGTCGCGGACGGTGACGTGCTCGACCTCCCCGGGGCCCCGGTCGTCGTGGGTCTTCCGGGGCACTCGCCGGGGAGCATCGCGGTGCACGTCCCGGCGGTCGGCGCGGTGTTCGTCGGCGACGCCCTGACCACGCGGCATGTGCTCACGGGGGAGGAGGGCGCGCAACCCGCCCCGTTCACCGACGAGCCCGCGGAAGCCCTGGCCTCGCTCGACCGCCTCGCGGCGCTCGACGCCGAGTGGGTCCTTCCTGGCCATGGTGCTCCGTGGCGCGGAACTCCCGCCGACATCGCCGCCGCGGTCCGCGCCTACGCCTGACGCTCGCCCCTGTCAGGTTCGATAAAGCTCCTCACCGCCTCTGCCGAGGTGCACTTTCCGTCCCGCCCGAACGCCGCACCACGGTGCCGGATCGATAACGCACCGCCGTCGCGCGGCGGAGGTGCATTTCGCGTCCCGCGGCGGGGACTCCGTGCGGGATCGAAAACGTGCCCGGTGGGCCCGCGCGAGGTGCGGGATCCGTCCCGCTGGGAGGGCTCGCCGGCGTGCGGGATCGAGAACGGGCGCGAAACGGTGTGCGGAGGTGCGATTTCCGTCCGGCACGGGCGCGGGATGCGGGCCCGGGGGAGGGGGTCAGGGGGAGAGGAGGGTGGCGGTGTCGGTCACGGTGATCTGCGGGGGATACAGGGACATGACCTGCACGGCGGCGGAGTGGTTCTCGGCCGTGGAGCCGGCGCAGGCATCCGCCACGAGCGTCACGCGTGCCCCGGCGTCCGCGGCGGCGAGAGCGGTGGACACGACGCAGCAGTCCGTGGACACCCCTGCGAGCACGATCCGACCACCGCGCCCCACGATCGCCTCCAGCTCCGGACCCCACTTGCCGAACGTCGGGAGGTCGACGGTGGGATGAGGCGACAGGCCTTCCGCCTCGGGGACCAGCGCGTACAACGGGTCGTCAGCGGGGCGGTCGGCGAACGGCCACGCGGCGAAGTACTCGCCCCAGGAGGTCGAGCGGTCGGCCGTCGGCAGCCACCGGGTCACGAGCACGCGCTCGCCGAAGGCGTCCGCGAGGCGCCGGATGTTCGTCATCGCGGCGGCGAAGAACGGCGAGCCCCAGGCCGAGTCGGGCGACGCGAAGATCACCTGCGGATCGACCACCACGAGCCAGCTCTCGTCTGCGGAACCGGCCGCCTCCTCGGCCCCGCGGCCTGCCGCCCCCTGGGTCCCTGAGCCTGCCGCCCCCTGGGTCCCTGAGCCTGTCGAAGGGCTCACGACTCCTGCCGCCGGATCTTCCCGGCCCGCGCGAACCAGGTCACGAGGAACGAGAGCACGAGCGCCACGAACACCCCGAGGTTCGCGTACGCCCAGTCCCCGTCCGTCCCGCCGACGAGGAACAGGAGGTATCCCTGCCAGTTGTTCCACGGCGCCGAGTCCGCGAAGCCGTTGAGGACGAGGCCCCACCCGATCACGCTCGCGACGACCATGGTGCCGATCGAGGTCCAGTCCCAGGCGCCGTAGCGGCCGCGGCTGTCGAACAGGGCCGCCTCGTCGTAGTCCTTCCGGCGACGCAGGATGTCGGCGATGAGGATGCCGGCCCAGGAGGCCAGCGGCACGCCGAGGGTGATGAGGAAGCTCTGGAACGGGCCGAGGAAGTCGGTCGCGAAGAAGACCACGAAGATGGTGCCCGCGGTGAGGATCGCGCCGTCGATCGCCGCCGCCGACGGCCGCGGGATGCGGATGCCGAGGCTGAGCAGGGTCAGGCCCGAGGAGTAGATGCCGAGCACTGCGCCGGAGACGAGCGCGAGCACGGCCGTGAACAGGAACGGCACGAGCACCCACACGGGCAGGATGCTCGCCAGCGCGCCGATCGGATCGGCGGCGATCGCGACCATGAGCTCCTCGTCCGATCCCGCGAGCAGCAGACCGAAGACGACGAGGATGACCGGTGCCACCGAGCCGCCGATGGTGTTCCAGGCGACGATCGCCCC
Source organism: Microbacterium sp. NPDC057658 (assembly GCF_042799975.1). Taxonomy (NCBI): domain Bacteria; kingdom Bacillati; phylum Actinomycetota; class Actinomycetes; order Micrococcales; family Microbacteriaceae; genus Microbacterium; species Microbacterium sp. NPDC057658. The sequence goes on from NZ_JBHVHT010000002.1 coordinate 92,222, forward strand.
GTCGGACGCGGTGCGCTTCTGGTAGCGCGACCAGTCCGCGGCGATGTTGATCCACCCCAGCCCGAATCCGGTCATCGCCATCACGAGCGCGCCGACGACCTGGCCGATGCCCCCGTCAGGACGGGCCAGCACCGCGGCGAGGTCGATGGTCGGCGCGGCGAGGATGATGTAGACGATCGTCACGACGCCGGTGATCCACGTCAGCACCGACTGCAGCCGCATGATCGTGTGGTACCCGAGCACGGAGGCGGCGACGATCAGCGCGGCGACGATCACGGTCGCGAGGATCTTCAGCCACAGACTGTCGCCGTCGCCGCCGAGCTGCGTGATGACGGTCGCCGTCGCGAGCACGGCCATGATCGCGAGGAACGTCTCCCACCCGATCGACGTGAGCCAGGACACGATCCCTGGCACCTTCTGCCCCTGCACGCCGAACGCGGCCCGGGAGAGCACCATCGTCGGCGCCGACCCCCGCTTGCCCGCGATCGCGATGAGTCCGCACAGCAGGAACGACACGACGATGCCGACGACCGACACCACCGTCGCCTGCCAGAACGAGATGCCGAAGCCGAGCACGAACGAGCCGTACGACATCCCGAACACCGAGACGTTCGCCGCGAACCACGGCCAGAACAGGTCGCGGGGCTGGGCGGTCCGCTCGGACTCGGGGATGATCTCGATGCCTGCACGCTCGATGAGAGCCGGCCTGATGTCGGTCATCCTCACATCCTGGCACTCCGGGGGCGCACTCCGCGCGGCCCGATTCAGCCGGCGAAGAAGGCCCCGGCCACGCGGGTCAGGTCGTGCAGGTCCGAGACCCCGGCGAGCTCGCGGGCGGAGTGCATCGAGAGGATCGGGATGCCCACGTCGACCGTCCGGATGCCGAGCCGGGTCGCGGTGATCGGGCCGATCGTCGAGCCGCACGGCACGCTGTTGTTCGAGACGAACTCCTGCGTCACGACCTCGGCCCGATCGCACCAGTTCCGCCAGGACGCGGCGCCGACCGCATCGGTCGCGTAGCGCTGGTTGGCGTTGAGCTTGAGGATGGGTCCGGAGCCGAGCACGGGCTGCACGACGGGGTCGTGCCGGCCGATGTAGTTCGGGTGCACGGAGTGCCCCACGTCGCTGGACAGGCACCACGACGACGCGTACGCCTGGCGGCGGGCGGAGCCGTCGGCGCCGAGCCCCGCGTAGAGACGCTCCAGAACGTCTTCGAGGAAGGGGCCTGCGGCGCCGGAGCGCGACTCGGAACCGAGCTCTTCGTGATCGAACGCGGCGAGGATCGCGATCGGCGCGCCCGCCACGGGGGCGTGTGCCGCGAGGGCCACGACGCCCGCGTGCACCGAGGCGAGGTCGTCGAGCCGGCCGGAGGCGAAGAACGCGTCGTCCTTGCCGAACACGGCGCCCGGTGCGGCGTCGGCGACCACGACGTCGTAGCCGCGGATCTCTGCGGCGTCCACGCCGGCGGAGTCGGCGAGCTCGGCCAGCAGATCGGCCTCGGTCGGATCGCCCAGACCCCACACCGGCTGCGTCTCGGTCTGCTTGTCGAGCGCGAGGCCGTTGTTGACCCCGCGATCGAGGTGGATGGCGAGCTGGGGGAGGCGCAGCAGGGCTCCGGTGTCGGCGAGGACGACCCGTCCGTCGGCCAGGGCGAGCCGGCCGGCGAGGCGCAGCTCCCGGTCGAGCCAGGAGTTCAGCAGCGGACCGCCGTACACCTCGACGGCGGCCTGCAGCCAGCCGCGGGCTCCGGTGGTGGGCTGCGGCTTGAGCTTGAAGCCGGGGGAGTCGGTGTGCGCTCCGAACACGTGCACGGGCGTCGTGGCGGTCGCGTCCTCCGGCACCACCCATGCGATCGTCGCGCCGTCGCGGACGACGAGGTACCGGCCTCCGGGCTGCGCAGACCAGGCGTCCTCCTCCTCCAGCCGTGTGAAGCCGGCCTCCTCCAGACGGCGGGCGGTCTCGGCGGCGGCATGGTAGCTCGACGGGGATGCGGCGACGAAGTCGGCGAGGTCTTCGGCGTGGGTGAGGGCGTCCGGGGTGACGGGCATGGCATGACCTTCCTGCGCAGGGTGTCCTTCGAGCGTAGTCGCGCCCGGTCGCCGCGCCCCTCCCGGTCGGGGATAGGGTGGTGGCGATAGCGCCTAGGGTTCCGGGGTCTGCACCCGTCTGGTCCGAGCGGCGCCACGGTCCTCCTCCGCAGGAGGGCCGTCATCTGACAGGACAAAAGCCCGGAGGACCCGATTCGTCGCGCCCGCGGCGGAGGGAAGGGTCTGCCGTGTCCGCTGTCGCTCTCGTCCTCGTCCTCGCCGCCGCGATCGCCCACGCGTCCTGGAACGTCATCGCGCACGGCATCAGCCGCGCCGGCTCGCCGTTCCTGTGGTGGGGTGCGGTCGCCAGCACCGCCGTCTGGATCGGGGCCGTGCCGTTCACGGGCGGACTCGGTGCGGCCGACCTCGGCTCGTTCGCACTTGGGGTCTCCGTCTCCGCGGTCCTGCACGTCGCCTACATGGCCGTGCTGCAGCGCGGCTACCGGGAGGGCAGCCTGTCGACCGTCTATGCGACGGCACGCGGCACCGGCCCCTTCCTCTCCGTGATCGTCGCCGTGCTCCTGCTCGGCGAACGCCCCTCGGCCCTGGCGCTCGTCGGCGTCGCCGCGGTGATCGCCGGTGTGGTCGCGATCGGGTTCGTCGACCGCCGTCCGGCGGGCAGCGGGCGCCGCATCGACCCCGGCCTCCTGTTCGGTGCTCTCACCGGCGTGGCCATCGCGGTCTACACGATCTGGGACGCCCACGCGGTGCGGGAGTGGGAGCTGTCACCCGTGGCGTTCATGGTCGGGACGACGCTGCTGCAGGTGCCGTTCTATTCCGTGGCGGTGCGCGGACGATGGGGTGCGGTCGTGGCGCTGGGGCGCACGCAGTGGCGGCGCATCCTGGCCTTCGGCATCCTGTCGCCGCTGTCCTACATCCTCGTGCTGACCGCCATCCAGATCGCTCCGGTGGCGCTCGTGGCGCCGCTGCGGGAGGTCAGCGTCGTGCTCGTGAGCCTGTTCGGCGCCTTCGTCCTGCGCGAGTCCCGGCCCGGCTGGCGGATCGGCGCCTCGCTGGTCGTCCTCACCGGGATCGTGCTGCTCGCGCTCTGAGGCCGCGGCTCACCGGAAGGTGACGAGGCCGGCGTGGGCGGCCGTGACGAGGATCTGCACGCGGTCGCGCAGGTGCCACTTCGACATCATGCGACCGAGGTGGGCCTTCACGGTTCCCTCCGAGACGATGAGCGCCTTCGCGATCTCGGCATTGGACATGCCCTTCGCGAGGCACTGCAGCACCTCCTCCTCGCGCTCGGTGAGCGGTTCGAGGGTCTCCGCGGCCGCGGTGGGAGTGGAGTCGCGCACATGGCGGATGAGCATCGACGCGATGCGGGGCGACAGCGAGCTCGCTCCCGCGAACACCTCGCGCACGCCCGTGACGATCTCCTCCGCGCTGGAGTCCTTGAGCAGGTAGCCGGAGGCGCCTGCGCTCAGCATGGGCAGCACCGTGTCGCTGCCGTCGAGTGTGGTGACGGCGAGGATGCGCACGTCGGGCCACCGTTCGGCGATCGCCGCAGTCGCCTCGATGCCGTTCATCTCCGGCATCTGGACGTCCATCATCACGACGTCGGGCTTCTCGCGCTCGACCGTCGTGAGGGCCTCCACACCGTCCTCCGCCTGCGCCACGACCGTGATCTCGGGCGCGCGCGACACGAAGTGCGACAGCGCCGAGCGGACCAGAGGATCGTCATCGACGATCACCACGCGGATTTCCTGCATGGAGGAAGCCTAACGGCGTGAAGCGGGCGCTCTGAGGATGTAGACCTTTGGCTATCGAGGTCTGGACGAACGCCAGATGTGCGCTCCGCGCGCCGCCGAGAAGATGAATACAGACATCGACAAACGGCACTGGAACGGAGGTGAATGTAATGACTTTCTGGCAGCAGGTTGGCAAGTTCTTTGGTCTCGTCCGCTAGAGTACCTGGCGAATAGGAGATAGTGAACCATGGCCTTCGACCATTCGATTCGCGGTTCCGCGGATTCGCTCCGACTGGTTCGAGGCGAGAAGCTCACTGCCATCGAGCGCATCGTCGTTCTGGCGATCATCTCCATCACCGTCGCCGTCGACGTCATCGGCCTCATCGTCGCCCCGGGTGTGAATCCCGCGGCCGTCCTGGTGAGCATCGCGTCGTCGGCAGTGTTCGCCCTTTATCTCTGGAAACCCCTCATCGCGACATGCGCCCTCGGCGTCGTGTTCGCCCTCTCTTTTCTGGCAGGAACCGAATCCCAGGTCTTGACCGCCGCCGCTGTCGCGGCCGGGCTGGTCATGCGACTCGGGTGGACCGCGTTGATCCTGTCCTACACGGGGGCCTTTCTCGTCTCTGCCGCTATCGTCGCCTTCGGCGATGCGGATTCCGGCGTGAATGTCGCCCTCTATCTCGTCTTCGCCGCAGTCGCGGGTGCCGTCGGCTTCGCCCTCCGATTGGCGTTCGCCCGCGGCAGCAGACTCGAGCGTCAGCTGGAGGCTGCGGCGGAGCAGGAACGGGAAGCCGTCCTCGCCGAGCGACGATGGATCGCCGGCGAGTTGCACGACAGCATCGCGCACCACCTCACGGTGGTGTCGCTGCACGTGCAGATGCTCGAAGACCCCGACGCCAGCGATGGCTCCCGGGAGGCGATCCGTGTCGCCGCCCGGAAGGCCATGACCGACCTCCGTTTCGTGATCGACCTCGCCGACGACGGCCCCCGTGCCGCGGGTATGCCGACGGGCGACCTCGTCGCGGCGGTCGAGGAGGCGCAGACCGAGTTCGAAGCGGCCGGGCACGAGGTCATCCTCGATGGCGACCCCGGCGACGAGCGCATCCCCCGGGCCGTGGAGATCGTGCTCGCGCGCATCGTGCGCGAGTCGGCGACGAACGTCCTGAAGTACGCGGGCCCCGGCACCGTCGAGATCCGTCTCGCCGTGGACGACGACAAGGCCCACCTGTCGCTGCGGAGCCCGCTGCCCACGACGCCGCGTCGCGAGCTCTCCTCCAGCCGGACCGGACTCGGACGGATGGCCGAGCGCGTGATGGGCGCCAGCGGCGAGTTCAGCGCCGGGGAGGTGGACGGGCATTGGCTCGTCTCCGCCGTGTTGCCGGTGGTGTGAGCCCCGCGTAGTCTGAGACGACGCCCGTGATCCGGGCCTGAGACCGTAGACGAAAGTCTACGAGTGTCTCGACATTCGGCACTTCAGCGGCCTCGCGGTGCCGACATATCCTGAAGGCTCCCCAGATAAAGCGTCCCCAGCGCTGCGATCGCGGGCGCGATCTTTCTGGCTTCTTAAACTCCCGCGCCCGCGGTCGCGAATCTGTTCCGGGGCTCAGCCGCCCACCGCTCTCATGTAGTGTCCGTCCGTCGAGATCCCGGATGCCGCCACCGTGAAGCGCACCACCTCGCTGAGGTAGCGGTCTTCCGATGCCTCGAAGATGCGCCCCTCGGCGTCCCGCGACGTCCGGGTGAGGCGGAGGATCGGGGTTCCGCGCGGCACACGCAGGAGCGCGGCGTCCTGGTCGTCGGCGGCGACCGCGTCGATCACGTGCTGCAGGGTGACGATGGGATGGCCGACCGAGGCGAGGTACTCGGTGATCGACACCTCATCGAGGTCCACCTCGAACAGCCGGCGCCCGACGTCCTCGGTGTACGCGAGGCGCTCCAGCATCGTCGGTCGACCGTCGAGAAGCCGCAGCCGGACCACGCTCACGATCGTGTCGTCGCGTCCCACGCCCAGGGCCGAGGCGAGGTCTCCCGCGCGACGCAGGCCGAGCTCCTGCGTCTGCGCGCCCGGCCTGACGCCGAGGTCCCGCGCCCACCGGGTGAAGGGAACCGAGACGTCCACCGCCTGATTCGCCTTCCGTGCCACCACGCGCGCGGGGCGGCCGCGGCCCGTCTCGATCAGCCCTTCGGCGCGGAGGGCCGCCAGGGCGTTGCGGATCGGACCGCGTGACGTGCGCCAGCGCTCCGCGAGCTCCGCTTCGGTCGGCACGTCGTCCCCGGGGCGGAGCGTCCCGTCGGCGATCCGCGCACGGAGGTCGTCGGCGATCTGGGTGTACACAGCTTCGGCCACATAGGCACATTACTTCGTTCGACGCCGTCGCACAGCGGGCGTTGCGTGGCCGTTCACCCAGGCGAATGCCGGGTGAACGCCGCCTGAACTCTTCCGAGATAGGTATACATCTCGGCCGCGGGGCTGGGAGAGTCGTCCCTGGATCACTCCTCCCACCCTGAAAGGTCCTCATGAAGCTCCGCGCTCTCCCTGCCCTCGCCGGCGCTGCGGTCCTCGCGCTCGGCCTCGCCGGCTGTTCCGGATCGGCCGACGCCACCGACGCCTCCGCCGACGCTCAGTCGGTCGGCGGATTCGCCGTCGACGAGAACACCCTCGTCTTCGGCGTCGTCCCCGACTCGGTGGACACCGAGACGAACTACCAGCCGCTCATGGACTACATCGCCGAGGTCACCGGCAAGACCGTCGAGTACCACGAGTCCACCGACTACGCCGCGCTCATCGAGGCCGCCGTCGCCGGCAAGGTCGACGTCGCCTCGTTCTCGGGGTTCACCTACGTCACCGCGACGAACAACGGCGCGAAGCTCACCCCGATCTCCTCCATCGTCACCGAGGAAGGCCAGGAGCCCGGCTACTACTCGCAGGCGATCGTGCCGGTGGACAGCGACATCTCCAGCCTCGAGGACTTCGCGGGCAAGAAGGTGTGCTTCGTGGACCCCTCGTCCACTTCCGGCTACCTCTTCCCGTCGTACAACCTCATCGAGGCGGGCGTCGACCCGAAGACCGACATCACCCCCGTGTTCGCGGGCAAGCACGATGTCAGCGTGCAGAAGGTCGGCGAGGGCGTCGAATGCGAGGCCGGCTTCGCCGAGGACTCCGAGGTCGAGAAGTCGGACACGGTGAAGGTCATCGCCGAGACGATGGTCCCGGGCGCTCCGCTCGTCTACTCGTCGTCGCTGCCGGACGACCTGGCGACGCAGCTCGTCGACGCCCTCGGCGAGGTCACCATCGACGACATCATCGCGGCGGGCATCGACAGCGCGGACTCGGACGCGTTCCGCAGCGTGTTCTACGCCACCAAGCCGGTGGACGACGCGTACTACGACCTCATCCGCGACATCTGCGCCGAGACCGAAGCCGAGCAGTGCCAGGGCTGACGCCCCGCGCCTGACGACAGGAGAAGCCATGACCGCGGCATCCGACACCCTCATCCGCCTCGCCGGCGTCACGAAGACCTTCGGCAGCACCACCGCCCTCAAGGACGTCACGCTCGAGGTGGCGCGGGGAGAGATCGTCGTGCTGCTCGGGCTCTCCGGTTCCGGCAAGTCCACGCTGCTGCGGCATCTCGACGGCCTGGAGCTGCCCAGCTCCGGGTCCATCGAGGTGCTCGGCGCGTCCGTTCCCTCGATGAAGGGGCGGGCGCTGCGACAGCTTCGCAGCAGCGTGGGCTTCATCTTCCAGCAGTTCGAGCTCGTGCCCTCGCTGACCGTGCTGGAGAACGTGCTGACCGGGTCGCTCTCGCGGATGCGCGGCCCGCGGCTCGGGCTGTGGAGCTACCCCCGCGCCGCGAAGCTCACCGCGCTGGAGCACCTCGACCGCGTCGGCCTCCTCGACCGCGCCTACCAGCGCAGCGACACCCTGTCCGGCGGCCAGCAGCAGCGCGTGGCCATCGCCAGGGCCCTCATGCAGAAGCCGGCGATCCTCCTGGCCGACGAACCCGTCGCCTCCCTCGACCCGGAGTCGAGCGAGCAGGTGATGACCCTCATCCGCGAGATCGCCGCCGACGAAGGCCTCACCGTCGTGTGCAGCCTGCACCAGGTCGACCTCGCGATCAGCTGGGCCGACCGGATCGTCGGGCTCCGGCACGGCGAGGTCGTCCTGGACACCCCGACGGACGGACTCACCAAGGGCGAGGTGATGGAGATCTACGGCCGCGTCGCGACGACCACGGCGGAGATCCGCGCCGTGCAGGTGGAACTCGTCGACGCCGTGACCACGGTGGCGGCGTCATGACGGCGGTGGAGGCCTCGACACGGGGCGCTTCGACAGGCTCAGCGACCAAGGGAAGCGGCTCAGCGACCCAGGGCGCTTCGACAGGCTCAGCGAACCAGCGAAGGGGGAGCGTCGCGGAGCGGGCGCCGAAGCGGCCGCTCTCGGCGGAGCGCATCGCGGCGGGGCTCACCCTCGTCGTCCTCGTCGTGCTCGGCATCGTCGCGGTGCGCGACGTGGGCATCTCGATCCCCGCGATGGTGCAGAGTTGGGGCAACGCCGAGAACTTCCTCGCCCGGGTCGGCGGACTCTCCTTCCCCGCGCCGGCCGACCTCGCCGGGCTCATCGCCCTGACCGTCGGCCTCGTGCTCGTCGGCACGCTGCTGGCGGCCGTGCTCTCCGTGCCGATCGCCTACCTCGCCGCTGCGAACACCACCCCGGGCGCCGGCTGGCGCGCGGCGGCCCGCTTCCTCGGCGTCCTCACCCGTGCCCTGCCGGACGTCGTGCTGGCCATGGCCTTCGTGCTGATGTTCTCGCTCGGCACGCTGCCCGGCATCCTCGCGATCGGCATCCACTCGATCGGCATGATCTCCAAGATGTTCGCGGACGCCATCGAGCAGATCGACGAGGGGCCGCGTCTCGCGATCCGCGCCGCCGGCGGCTCGAAGCTCCAGGAGTTCACGGCGGGCATCCTCCCGCAGGTGATGCCGAGCTGGGTGGCCACGGTGCTGCACCGCAACGACATCAACCTGCGCGGGAGCGTCGTGCTCGGCTACGTGGGCGTCGCCGGCCTCGGTCTCGAGATGTCCTACGCGTTCAAGGCGCTGAACTACGGCAAGGGTCTCGGGATCGCGCTCGTGATCTTCGTGCTGTGCATCGTGATGGAGATCATCTCGAGCACGGTGCGGGGCGTGATGCTCGGTGAGCAGAAGCAGACCCGTTCCTGGATGGACCGGATCGTGCACCCGCGCCTGCGTCGGCGGTCGCACGCGCCCGCCGAGGGCCGCCCGGCGTGGGCGGCGAGCCCGGAGACCGCGGTGCGTCGTCCGTGGACCGCGCAACGCGTGCGCCACACCGCGGCCGGTGCCGTCGCGCTCCTCGTCGTGATCGGCAGCGTCGTCGTGAGCCAGATCACCTGGTCGGACCTGTTCACCTTCTGGGCGAAGCTGCCCGACGTCGCCGCCCGGTTCTGGCCGCCGTCGTTCGGCAGCTACGACACGGTCGCGATGCTGGAAGCCATGCGGGAGACCGTCGCCATCGCACTCGCCGCCACCGTCCTCACGCTCCTGCCCTCGCTGCTGCTCGGTTCGTTCGCCGCGCGCAACGTCGCCCCGCACGCGGCAGGGCGCGGCACCGCCCGTCTGCTGCTCGTCGGCATCCGCGGCATCCCCGAGCTGATCCTCGCCATCGTCCTCGTCGTCATCACGGGTCTCGGCGCGCAGGCCGGCGTCATCGCGCTCGCGATCGGCGGCATCGGTCTGCTCGGCAAGCTCATCGCCGACTCCTTCGAGGAGGTCGACCGCGGCCCTGAGCGCGCGCTGCGGGCGGTGGGCGCCACACGGATGCAGACGTACACGTCGGCCACGCTGACCCAGGGCACCCGAGCCCTCATCGGGCACAGCTTCTACATGCTCGACACCAACATCCGCGCGGCCACGATCCTCGGCATCGTCGGCGGCGGCGGGGTCGGCTACTACCTGCTGAACGCCAGCCAGGGCTCGCGCTACGAGACCGTCACCGCGATCGTGCTGATGATCCTCGTCACCGTGCTCGCCGTCGAGGGGCTCGCGATGTGGATGAGGAAGGTGTTCCGATGACCGGGGCGAAGAACCCGGACCTCGTCGTGGTGGGGACCGGCATCGTCGGTCTCGGCGCCGCCTTCGCCGCCGTGCGCCGCGGGCTCCGGGTCGTCGTCGTCGAGCGCAGCGCCTCCCCGACCGGCGCCACGATCCGCAACTTCGGCCACCTCTGCATCGGCGCGCAGGGCGGAGAGGCACGGCGATACGCGGATGCCTCCCGAGAGCTCTGGCTGCAGCTCGCCCGGGACGCGGGGTTCTGGCTCCGCGAGTCGGGCACGCTCGTGGCCGCCCGCCACGAGGACGAGTTCGCCGTGCTCTCCGCGGCGGCGCGGGACGGCGGCATCCGGATGCTGGAGGCCGCCGAGCTCCTGGGCCGTGCGCCGCTGCGCCGGGACGGGCTCGTCGGCGGTGCCATCATCGAAGCCGACCTGCAGACGGACCCGCGCACGGCGGCGACCGCGATCGTGCGCCACCTGACGGCACAGGGCGTCGAGTTCCGCTTCCGCACCGCGGTGACGGCCCTCGGCGCGGGACGGGTGGAGACCACGCGCGGGGCGATCGACACCGGGGCGGTCGTCGTGGCCGTCAACCACGACATCGACCAGCTCCTGCCTGAGGTCGCGGAACGGCACGGCGTGGTGCGCTGTGCGCTGGACATGATGCGGGCGGCCGTCTCCTTCCCGCGACCGTTGACCGCGCCCCTGCTGACCGGCTGGTCCCTCATCCGGTACGGGCGGTTCGCCGACAGCCCCGAGGCCCGCACCCTCCGCGAGCGCCTGCACGCCGAGCGGCCCGACCTCGCCGCCCTCGATCTCAATCAGATGTACACGCAGCTGCCGGACGGCACGCTCATCCTCGGAGACTCCCACGCCACCGACGCCGCCCCGTCGCCGTTCCAGCCGGAGGCCGCGTTCACCGCGTTTCTCGACGAGGCCGAGGCCCTGTTCGACGGGGCGGCGCCGCGGGTCATCGAGCGCTGGCAGGGCATGTACGCGAAAGCCCCCGGCGAGTTCCTCGTCGACCGCGGAGACGACGGCGCCCTCGTGCTCGCCGCGACCACCGGCATCGGCATGACCTGCGGTCTCGGGCTCGCCGACCTGCACCTCACCGCCGCCCTCGGCGGCACCCCTGCTCTGGAAGGAACACCATGACCACTCCGATCGAACTCGTCGTCCTCGACATGGCCGGCACCACCGTCCTGGACGACGGCGTGGTGGAGCAGGCGTTCCAGCGCGCCGCCGAGCGCACCGGCGTCGCCGCGCGGCTGCCCTGGGAGGATGCCATCGACTACGTCCGGGAGACGATGGGGCAGTCCAAGTTCGATGTCTTCCTCCATCTCGCGGGCGGCGATGCGAGCGCGGCGCGGCAGGCCACCGCGGCGTTCGAGACCGCATACGCCGAGATCGTCGCCGAGAGCGGCGTCGCGGAGATCCCTGGAGCGGCGGACGCGATCCAGGGGCTGAAGGACGCGGGGCTGACCGTCGTCCTCACCACCGGATTCGCTCCGGTCACGCGACAGGCGCTCATCGACGGGCTCGGGTGGGGAGGACTCGTCGACCTCGCCCTGTCTCCGGTCGATGCCGGCCGCGGACGCCCCGCGCCCGACCTCGTCCTCACCGCCCTTCTGCGGACGGGCGCGTCAGCGGTGCAGGCTGTGGCCGTCGCCGGCGACACCGTGAGCGACGTCGAGTCCGGCCGTCGTGCGGGGGCGGGCTTCGTCGCGGGGGTCCTCACCGGGGCGCACGATCGCGCGGCGCTGAGCGGAGCGGGGGCTGATGCCGTGCTGTCCGACGTCACGGCGCTGCGGACAGCGCTGGCGCAGCGCGAGCTCCTTCCTGCCGTCGCCTCCGTCTGAGGTCGTGTCATGGGAACGGTGCTGATCCGCCCACCCGGCCACCGGAGGGACGTCGCGCTGCGCCCCGCAGCCACCGCGATGGTCTGGATCGGCGAAGGCCACCCGCACGAGACCATCGCCGTCCCCGGGGTCGCGCTCGGTGATCGGGACGTGCTCGTCGCCGTGGAGATGTCGACGATCTGCGGATCGGACGTGCACACCGTGCAGGGCCGCCGGTCCGCGCCCGCGCCCCTCGTCCTCGGGCACGAGAGCGTCGGTCGGGTCATCGCGCTGGGCGACGACGGTGCGGAGGCGGTGGACGGGACCCCGCTGCGGATCGGCGACCGCGTGGTGTGGTCTGTCACGGTGTCGTGCGGCACCTGCGATCGCTGCCGGCGCGGCCTCACGCAGAAGTGCCGGGACCTCGGCAAGTACGGCCATGACCGCGTCGGGGCGCACGGCGACCTGACCGGAGCCTTCGCCAGTCATGTGCAGCTGCGGGCCGGCACCGCGATCGCGCGCGTACCGGAGGCGCTGCCGGCCGCGGTGCTGGCTCCGGCCGGCTGCGCGACGGCGACGGCATGGGCGGCCGTGGCGCGAGCGGCGCGCGACATCGATCTCGACGGTGCCGCGGTGCGCATCCACGGTGCAGGACTGGTGGGGATCAGCGCCGCGGCGATCGCGGCCGAGCACGGGGCCGTGGTCGAGGTGCGCGATCCAGACGACGATCGCCGTGGCTTCGCCGCCCGCTTCGGAGCCACCGCGCTCGACCGTGACCCGGACGTGGTCATCGAAGCCTCCGGGCACGCCGTCGGGGAGGCGCTCGCCGGCGTCGCCGTCGGCGGCACGGTCGTCCTGGTCGGGAGCGTGTTCCCGGCGGCGCCCGTCCCGCTGGAGGCGGAGGATCTCGTCCGCCGTCTCGTCACGGTGACCGGCGTGCACAATTACAGCGCTGACGACCTCGCAGCAGCGGTGTCGTTCCTCGCGGGGCGCGGGCGCGCCTATCCGTTCGCCGAGGCCGTGGGCGCCGTGCGACCGCTGCTCGACATCGACGCCGCTCTCACGGAGGCTGCGGTGCCGGGCGCCCCGCTGCGGGTGGGTCTGGTGCCGGGCCGCTGAGCCCTCAGTCGGAACCGGTGCGCCGGGGCCCTGCGGGATGGAGTCCCTCGGCGTGGAAGGCGAGCAGGCGCACCGCGGCGTCGACGCTCGCCGACAGGATCTCGTCCGGGTCGCCGGTCAGGGCCAGCCTCCGGTGCCCGGCGTCGTCGTTGGTGGCCCAGCCGAGGTACACCGTGCCGGCGGGATGACCGCCCTCCGGACCGGGCCCGCCCACCCCGGTCGTCGAGACGCAGATGTCGGCGTCGAAGAGCTCCCGTGCGCCCCGGGCGAGCTGCTCGGCGCAGGCGGCGGACGTCGGGTCGGTCCCCGGGGTCAGCCCCAGCACCCTCTCCTTGACCTCCGTGAAGTACGCGACGATGCCGCCGGCGAACCACCCCGACGCCCCTTCGCCCGCACCGATCGTGTTCGCGAGGCGTCCGGAGGTGAGCGACTCCGCCACGCTCACGCGCAGACCTCGGCTGCGGGCGAGCTCGCCGAGGTGCTCGAGGTCGGGGGTCTCGTTCGGTGCGGTCATCGGGGCGCTCCTCTCGTCGGTTCCCCCTACGCTACGGACCCCGTGGCGCCCTGTCGCAGGGGATTGACAACGACGCCCGCGTCAAGCCCCTGGAGGGCCGTCGCCCGGCCCGCCATCGTCGAGGAACGTCACACCGACGAAGGAGGCGGACATGGCGGAGGATGCGCGGGACACCGCAGGGATGCGGGCGGTCTTCTGGATCTGGGCGGGGATCATCGGCGTCGGGCTCGCCGTGATGATCGGCCTGCCGCTGGGAGGGCGATGACATGCGCTCGCGGATCAAGGACCACGCCCTCAGCCTCTTCTTCCTCGCCCTCTTCGTGCTGGCTCTGGCCGGACAGGCCGTCGCCGGCTACCTCCGGAACAACGACGAGCTCCTCGACCACGGGCAGCCGACGATCGGCTTCGGAGACTTCCTCTGGTCGTCCGACTTCGCGGTCGACGTCGCCGAGAACTGGCAGTCGGAGTTCCTGCAGTTCTTCCTCTTCATCGCCGCAACGATCTGGTTCGTGCAGAAGGGCTCCCCGGAGTCGAAAAAGCCCGGCGACGAGGGGCCGGGCAGCGATGCCGATCAGCTCGTCGGCGCGCACGCCCGCCCGGACTCTCCGCGGTGGGCCCGGGCGGGCGGGTGGCGAGCGGCGGTGTTCGGCAACTCGCTGCTGCTCGTGATGGGGGCGGTTTTCGTGCTGTCCTGGCTCGCGCAGTCGCTCGCCGGGACAGTGGTCATGAACGAGGAGAACGCGATGCACGGCCTCGCCGCGATCACCTGGGGCGACTACGTGACCAGCTCCGACTTCTGGGACCGCACCCTGCAGAACTGGCAGTCCGAGTTCCTCGCGGTGGGGACGATGGTCGCGTTCGCGATCTACCTCCGCCAGCGGGGGTCAGCGGAGTCGAAGCCCGTCGGCACCCCGCACCATCAGTCGGCCTTGGAGTCCGACTGAGACCGCTCGTCGTTGACGTCGGCCTGGGACAGCCGCTCGTCGTCGGCGTCGTAGCCCGCACGCGCCTCCTGCAGCGGCTGGTCGGAGTACTCGCCGCCCTGGCGTCCACCGAACGGACGGCCGTGGTCGGCGAACTCCTCGCGGGCGAAGACCAGCTCCCACGGGCCCACCGTGAAGCGCGATCCGGTACGCAGCGTCTCCGTGCGGTCGCCCGGGTGGGTCGCGTCGGCATCGGGGTTGGAGTTCATCTCACCGTCGGCGTGCAGGGTCACCACGTACTCGTCACGGTCGTCGTGCACGACCGTCGCGTGCACCGGCTCGGTGTCGGCGAGGCGCAGCTCGTTCCCGGCGGCCGATCCGATGCGGACCTCCTCCATGTCGAGCGCGAACTCGGTGCGCTCGTCGTCGCGCCGCACGCGCAGTCGCGGGTTGCCCGCGCCGCGCTCGGCGTGGGTTGTGCCGGGCGTGTAGCCCTCGTCGGGACGGTCGTCGATGTGGCGGTCAGTCATGGCGGTGCCCTCCTCGGGTGTCGATGATTCGAGGCTAATCGCCGCGCGGATCGCGCGCAGGGCCTTGACTTCGACGCGCGCATCGCCCTCCGGGGCTGATTTGCCGTGCGCCCCGCCCGAGGGCTTACCCTCTACCCATAGGCCGATCCCGGCAGTGTCCGCCGGGCTGAGGACCACCCGACCGAGGAGCATCACCCGATGGGCAAGTTCATCTACGAAGGCAGCGTGAAGACCGAGATCGAGGACCGGGCACTCACGCACCTGCAGCTCGTCATCACGGCCAAGCTGCGTCGCGGCGAGCCGTTCCCGTTCAACTGGCGCGAGGACGCCAGCGTCGGCGGCGGCCGGACCACCGTCTGGATCCAGCCGGGCAGCTCTCTCGTCTTCAAGTACTTCGGCAGCCGCCAGCCCGCGGTCAACCGGGCCTGGGTCGAAGCGCTCGCCTTCACCGCGAATTCCCCCAGCGGGCTCTACCTCGTCCCCGAGCCCGCCGAGGGCGCCGAGCCCCCGCACGGCGACGTCTCCTCCGCCGGCTGACACCTGCTGTCGCGGAGACCGCCCCGGGCTGTCAACCCCCTGCCGTCCCTCCTCCGGACCCACGAGGCTCGATCACGACCTGATCGACAGCCCCATGACAGGAGGAGCGGACATGACCGACACCACCCGCGACGGCGGCCTCACCGACCCCCGACACGCCCACCACGAGGACGGCTTCCCGGCGCAGAGCCAGGACCAGCCGGGCCTCACCGAGAAGACGACCCCGGAGCCGGACCACGGCGAGCAGTCCTACGTCGGCCACGGCCGGCTCGAGGGACGGCGCGCTCTCATCACCGGTGGTGATTCCGGCATCGGACGGGCGGTCGCGATCGCCTTCGCCCGCGAGGGTGCCGACGTGGCCATCGCGCACATGCCCGAGGAGCAGGCGGACGCGGAGGAGACGCTCGCGCTCGTCCGCGAAGCCGGTCGCACCGGCGTCAGCATCCCGGGCGACGTCCGCGAGGAGGCCTTCGCGACCGATGCGGTGCACCGTGCGCGTCGCGAGCTCGGCGGACTCGACGTGCTCGTGCTCAACGCGGCCTATCAGCACGACATCGACGGCTTCGAGAACCTCGACACCGAGAAGATGCGCCGCGTGTTCGACACGAACCTCGCCGGCCTCGTCTTCTCGGCCCGGGCTGCGTTCCCCGACCTCGAGCCGGGATCCAGCATCATCGTGACCTCGTCGGTGCAGTCGGCGCAGCCGTCGCCGGGACTCATCGACTACGCCATGACGAAGGCGGCGCAGGTCGCGTTCGTCAAGGCGCTCGCGGAGGAGGCCGGGCCGCGCGGCGTGCGCGTCAACGCCGTCGCGCCGGGGCCGATCTGGACGCCGCTGATCCCCGCGACCGGATGGGGGCCGGAGCGCCTGGAGACGTTCGGACAGGACACCCCGCTCGGACGCGCGGGGCAGCCCGCAGAACTCGCCGGTGCCTACGTGTACCTCGCCTCGGCGGAGTCGTCGTACGTATCCGGCGCGGTGCTCGCGGTGACGGGTGGCAAGCCGCTCTGATCCGCGCGAGGACGGCGCAGGCGGCGGGGAGGCAGGGCCCCGCCGCCTAAGCTTGTCTGGTGCAGAGACCCGCGGCATCCGGCCCCCTCATGGGCGTCGCGCTCGTCATCGGATCCTGCCTCTCGCTGCCGTTCGGCGCCGCCGTGGCCGCGCAGCTCTTCCCCGTCCTCGGGCCGTGGGGCGTGACGTCGCTCCGCGTCGCGATCGCCGCGCTGCTGCTGGTCGTCATCGTGCGCCCGCGGCCCCGCGCCTGGACCCGGTCGCAGTGGCTCGCCGCCGTGCTGTTCGGGGTGTCCCTGGCCGCGATGAACGGGTTCTTCTACGCGGCGATCGACCGCATCCCCCTGGGGCCCGCCGTGGCCATCGAGTTCCTCGGGCCGCTCGTGCTCGCCGCCGTGCTGACCCGCCGTCTCGCCGACGCGGTCTGGGTGGGCGTGGCCCTGCTGGGCATGGCGCTGCTCGGCGTCGACGGCCTCGTCGGCGCCGAGCCCCTCGATCCGCTGGGCGTCGTCTTCATCCTCATCGCGGCCGGATTCTGGGTCATGTACATCCGGATGAGCGCGCGCGTCGGCGCCCTCATCCCCGGCAGCAGCGGTCTCGCGATGGGACTCGTCGTCGCGGCGGTGCTCCTCATCCCCGTGGGCGTGCCCGCGGCGGCGACGGTGGCGCTGGATCCGCAGCTCCTCCTGCTCGCGGCGGTCACCGCGGTGCTGTCGTCCGTGATCCCGTACAGCTTCGAGCTCGCGGCGCTCCGCCGGCTCCCACAGCGGGTGTTCGGCGTGCTGCTGAGCCTGGAGCCCGCGTTCGCGACCCTCGCCGGGTGGCTCATCCTCGGACAGGACGCCACGCCGCTGCGGCTGCTCGCGGTGGCGCTCGTGATCGCCGCGAGCGTCGGGACGACGCTGGGCGTGCGCCGCGACCGGAGGGGCGACGGCCCCGCGGGACCGTTCACCGCGCCGATCCCGCTTCCCGACTGACGCCCCTCCGCTCGGGCGGCTCTCATGCCCGGACGGCCACCGGCTGCGGCAGCGGGTAACGGCGGCGCAGCATCACCCGCTGCACGAGGGTCCACACCACCGTGACCGTGAGGTAGAGCGCGGCGGCGAGGGGGACGAAGGCCGCGAAGACCGCGGTGAGGTAGTGCAGCGCGGCCATCATCCGGAGCATGCCGGGGGAGCTGAGTGGAGAGTCGTCGCCCTCGACGGGGGCCGGTCGGAACACCCGCCGGGTGACCTCGGCGACGGCGATCATCACGGCCAGCAGCACGCCGAAGACCGCGAACGTCGCCGGGGTCGCGGTGCCGCCGAACAGGGCCGACACTAGGCTCGTGCCGAGCGGGGCGCCGAAGAGGTCGTGGGTGAGCAGCTCGTTCGGGTGTCCGGCGATCTCCGGTCGCAGGAACAGCGTGTAGAGCAGGCCGACGACCGGTGCCTGCGCCAGCACGGGCAGCATCCCGGCGAAGGGCGAGGTGTTCTCGGCGCGGTAGAGCGCCATCATCTCCTGCTGCAGGCGCTCCGGGTTCTTCCGGTGGCGCTGCTGCAGCGCGCGCAGCTTCGGGGCGAGGCGGGCCCTGGTCTGCTCGGCTCGGGCCTGGGAGATGCCGACGGGGATGAGGAGGGCGCGTACGAGGAGGGTCACCAGGACCACGGCGAGGGCGGCGGCGGAGGGGCCGGCGAGGGGTGCGAGAAGGGTGGAGAGGCCGTTCAGGGCACCGTAGGCGGCGTCCAGGAGCGCAGCGAGGGGAGGGAAGGCGAAGATGTCCACGGGAAGGTCCGTTCGATGAGGTCGGGAGGGGTCGGCGAAGGCCGCGCGGTCCCGGTCGGACGGACTACGCGGCGGTCGCGACTCCCGGCGCTCGCGGACGAGGGTGTCCGGCGGCATCCGGATCGCTCTGTGGCAGGAGGGTTCCGACATCGATCGCCCGCAGCGGGTGCGGGGCATCGGCGGAGGCCTGGTGGCGCACGCTCAGCACGAGCGCGAGCGTGAGGACCGTGACGGCGAGCAGCGCGATCGCGAGGCCGAGCGCGGCGGCATCCGGCACCGTCACGAGACCGATCGCGGCCGCGACGAAGCCGAGCATCTGCCCGAACCACTCGCTCATGCCGCGAGCTTACCCCGTTCAAATCGCCTGAATAGCTGTATCCGGGCCGCCGATGGAGCCATTCAGGCGATTCGAAGGGCGTACGGTCGGGGTATGGCGACAGAACTTCTGGGAGTCGAGCATCCGATCGTGCTGGGACCGTTCGGGGGGAGCTCGTCGGTGGCGCTGACGGCGGCGGTGAGCGCGGCCGGCGGGCTGGGGTCGTACGGGCTGTACGGGTACGACGGCGACCGGATCCGCGCTGTCGGAGCCGAACTGCACCGCGCCACCGACCGTCCGTTCGCCCTGAACATCTGGCTGCCCCTGGGGGATGAGGTCGCGCCGAACCCGCAGCACGCGGTCTTCGCCCAGGCGCTGGAGCCGTTCTACGAGGCCGTCGGGGTTCCGGTGCCGGCCCGGCCCGAGCGCTACGTCCCCGAGCTCGACGAACAGCTCGACGCGGTGTGGGAGGTCGCTCCGGCCGTGCTGAGCGTGGTGTTCGGGGTGCCGTCCGCCGCTCTCGTCACCGAGGCCCGCGACCGCGGCATCCGCGTCGTGGGCACCGCCACCACGGTCGCGGAAGCCGTCGCGCTCGCCGAGGCCGGAGTCGATGCGGTCGTCGCCTCGGGAGCCGAGGCGGCCGGGCACCGGGTGTCGTTCCTCCGCCCCGCGGCCGAGTCGCTCGTGGGCACCGTCGCGCTCGTGCCGCAGATCGTGGACGCCGTCGACGTGCCCGTCATCGCCGCGGGCGGGATCGCGGACCGCCGCGGGGTCGCTGCGGCCTTCGCCCTCGGTGCCTCCGGCGTGCAGGTGGGGACGGCGTTCCTCGCGACCGCCGAGTCCGCCGCGACGGCAGCGCACCGCGACGCCATCCGGACCACCGCCGCCGACCAGACCGTGCTGACCAGGGCGATGAGCGGACGCCTCGCCCGCGGAGCCCGCAACCGCGCGGTGCGGGCGATCGAGGCGAGCGGCACGATCGCCCCGTTCCCGATGCAGAACTGGCTCACCGGACGCTTCCGCACGGCGGCGGGGGAGCAGAATCTCGGCGAGCTGCAATCGCTGTGGATGGGGCAGGCCGCCCCGCTCGCGCGCGGGACCGCCGCTGCCGAGGTCTTCGCGGAGCTGGCAGCCGGAGTCCCCGGCCGGTGAGGAACGCCAGGTTCCTGGCTAGAATGGCGTCATGTCCACGCAGAGCGTCTTGGAAGCGCGCAACAACCTCTCGCGCCTGATCGCCGAGTCCCAGGCGGGTGAGGACGTGGTCATCACGAAGCGGGGCACTCCGGTCGCCCGTCTGGTGCCCATCGGGCCGGTCGACGTGGTGCGGAGCGGCCGCCTCCTCGTCGAGTGGATCGAACAGCATCCGCTTCCGCCCCGGCTCGCACGGACCGCCGAGGAGCTGGACGCGCAGGTCGCCGATAACCGGGACGCCTGGGAATGATCTATCTCGACTCGTGCATCCTCCTCTACGCCATCGAGGACCGCGGTCCGAGGGGCGATGCCGTGCGTCGGGCACTCCGCGACGTCGATGACGAGGTGGCGTCGAGTCCGCTGGCGCTCCACGAATGCCTCGTGCTCCCCGCCCGCGAGCGCAATCCGGAGCTCCGCGACCGGTACCTGGCTCTCTTCGAGCGGATGGAGATCGTCGCGCTCGATGCGGCCGCGTTCGTCCGATCGGCCGAGCTCCGGGCCGACTTCGGCCTGAAGACCCCGGACGCGCTGCACCTCGCCGCCGCCCAGCTGTCGGGGTGCACGGAGCTGTGGACGAACGACAAGCGCCTCGCCGCCGCGTCGCACGGGCTCGCCGTGGACATCCTCGACCGCTGAGCGGCGGAGCGCTACAGGATGACGGTCGAGCGGCCGTGCACGATCACCCGGTCCTCGGCGTGCCACTGCACGGCCCGGGCCAGCACCAGACGCTCGACGTCGGCGCCCCGGCTCTGCAGCTCTGCCGCGGACTCGGAGTGCGTGACCCGCGTGACGTCCTGCTCGATGATCGGCCCCTCGTCGAGGTCTGCCGTGGCGTAGTGCGCCGTGGCCCCGATCAGCTTCACGCCGCGCTCCTTCGCCCTGGCGTAGGGGTTCGCGCCGATGAACGCGGGCAGGAACGAGTGGTGGATGTTGATGACCGGGGCTTCGAGGCGCGTGATGAAGTCGTCGCTGAGGATCTGCATGTACCGGGCGAGCACGACGAGGTCGACGTTGCCGCGGAGCAGGTCGAGCTGACGCTCCTCCATCGCCTGCTTGTCCGTCGAGGGGATGTGCACGAACGGCACGCCGAAGGAGCGGACGGCCTCGGCGAGGTCGGGGTGGTTCGAGACGACCATGGTGATGTCGATGTCGAGCTGCCCGCGCTGCGTGCGCCACAGCAGCTCCATCAGGCAGTGGTCGTACTTCGACACGAAGATCGCCACGCGCTTGCGGCGGGCGACGTCGTGCAGCGACCACTCCATGCCGAAGCGCTCGGCGACCGTCGCGATGTCGGCCTCCAGCGCGGGGCGCGCGGCGGCCAGCCCGTCGAGGTGGATGACGGTGCGCTGGAAGAACCGCCCGCCCTCGGAGTCGGTCGAGTGCTGGTCGAGCGAGATGATGTTGGCCCCGTGCTGGGCGAGCACGCCGGCGACCGCGGCGACGATGCCGGGCTGGTCGTCGCAGGCGATCAGCAGGCGGGCGGTATCGGGCTGGGTCATGGCTGCTCCTCGGGGTGTGCATCGATTCTGCCGTGCCGCGCGGGTGGGGAGCGAATCGCCCACAGCGTCGCTACCCTGAGACCGTGGATGCGAGCGACGTCGGACTGGTGCTGATCCCGCTGCTGGCGGTGGCCGCACCGCTTCTGGCTCGCGGCGTCCGCCCGCTCGTCCGGGTGCCGATCGTCGTGTTCGAGCTCGTCCTCGGGATCCTCGTCGGCCCCGCCGTGCTCGGCTGGGTCGAACCGGGCCCCCTTCTGGAGAAGCTCAGCGACTTCGGCCTGGCGGTGCTGTTCTTCGTCGCCGGCTCGGAGATCGACTTCCGCCAGGTGGCCGGGAAGCCCCTCGCCCGGGCGTCGCTGGGCTGGCTGCTCAGCGTGCTGCTGGGCATCGGGCTCGGGTTCTTCTTCGCCCCGGGCGAGGGCATGGTCGTCATCGGGATCGCGTTGAGCTCGACCGCTCTCGGCACGCTGATGCCGATCCTGCGCGATGCGAAGGAGCTGGACACCCCGTTCGGCCGTGCCATCAGCACGATCGGCGCCGTGGGGGAGTTCCTGCCGCTGATCGCGATCTCGATCTTCCTCAGCACCCGGACGACGCCCCTGGCCACGGCGGTGCTGCTGACCTTCGTCGTGCTGGCGGGACTCGCCGTCCTCGTCGCGCACCGGGTGCCGCACGGGCGCCTGCACGGCATCGTGCGCGCGACCCTCCACACCTCCGACCAGTTCGGGGTGCGCTTCGTGATCCTCCTCATCGCGGCCCTCGTCGGCCTCAGCGTGATGCTCGACCTGGACATGCTCCTCGGCGCCTTCGTCGCGGGGGCCATCTGGCGCATCATCATGGCGCGGGCGCCCGAGAAGGATGCGGCGGAGGTCGAGAGCAAGATCGAGGGTCTGGCGTTCGGCTTCCTCGTCCCGGTGTTCTTCCTCTACACGGGGGTGACCTTCGACCTGCAGGCGCTGCTGACGTCTCCCTCGGCGATGTCCCTGGTGCCGGTGTTCCTGCTGGCGCTCCTGGTGATCCGCGGATCGGCCGCCCAGCTGTCCGCCCCGGCGGGCGCGAGCGGACGCGACCGTGCCGCGCTCGGCCTGCTCGCAGCCACCGGGCTGCCGATCATCGTCGCGGTCACAGCGATCGGCGTGGATCAGGACATGCTCGACTCCGGGACCGCGGCCGCGCTGGTCGGGGCGGGCATGCTGTCGGTGCTCCTGTACCCGCTGATCGGGATGACGCTGCGGGGCGATCGTGCGCAGGTCGCGGGCCCGCGCCTTGCCGACCAGACCACGCTGGGGGAGCTGTGACCACCGCCTCCGCCCTGCTGACCCAGGCCGTGCAGGATCTCGCCGGCGCCCCCAAGGAGGGGCTGGGCGAGGAGAAGGACTCGCGCTGGCGCGGGCGTCGGATCGTCCGTGTCGGCGAGGCCTGGCACCTCGGCGTCATCCTGCTCACCGACACGCATGCCCTGGCGACGGCGGAGGTGCTCCGCGCGGCGGACCCGGGGCGTCGGGGATACACCGCCGAGTCGGCGCGCGCACGGGCCGAGCGCCGGGCCCTCGCCCTGCGCGGCGGCTTCCACGAGGGGGATGTCGTGCACGTCGGCTGGAGCGTGATCGACGTCGACGCGGTGGACGCCGGAGGCTCCTCCGGTCCGCTCGCGCTCCTTGACGGCGTGCCGTCGGTGCGCTGGAGTCAGGCGGGCGGTTTCATGCCGCTGGATGCCTACCTGCGCGAGCGCATCCCGCTGCTCCGCGGCGACGCGCCGTCCTGATCTCAGCCGAACGTCTCGGCGTCGACCGTCGCCTCGTCTGTAAGAGCGAGCACATGCGCTCCGACCCACCGCAAGGTGTCAGATCTCTATGCGCGTGGCCCTGTCCGTCAGGCGCCATGGCACCGGAAAATCCGCAATCTTCATGCCATTCGAGGACATGTGACTGACCTCATCGGCATAGGTATCCGCGTCCTCGCGGTTGTCGAAGACGCCGTAGATGCCAGCGTCATCCTCGTCGTCGAACACGATCCATACAGACTTCATCCCTGCATTCTGCCGTCGACGCCACCTCTACGCGCCGGGTATCGCTCAGCCGAACAGCTCGGCGAAGCGGCGGAGCAGAGCGGCGCCCTCGGTGACCGAGGCCGCGAGGACCTCCTGCTGCACCGCGTCGAACTGCGCCGGATCGAAGTACCCCGTCGTGCGGTAGAACGTCATCCGATCGGCGAAGTCGCGCGGCGTCGGCTCGGGATGGAACTGCGCGGCGTACAGGTGCGTCCCCACCCGGTAGGCCTGCACGGGGCAGGCCGCGTTGGTAGCGAGCAGCACGGCCCCCGGCGGAGTCGTCGCGGCGCTCTCCTTGTGCGCGGTGAACACGGTGAGCGCGGGGCCGGACGGGCCGAACACGGGATCGACGGCGCCCTCCGGTGTCGTCTCGATGACCGTCGCGCTCGCCGGCTCCGGCATGGTCGTCACGACCTCGCCGCCGAGGAGCCGGGTGAGCACCCCGATGCTGAAGCAGGTGAAGAACGCGGCGATCCGCTGTTCCCGTGCCGCATGGGCGAGCGTCTCCAGGTCGGCCTCCACCCGCCGCTGCACCGGGGTCTTCTCGACGTCGGTGACGTTGAAGGGAGAGCCGCCGATGACGACGCCGCGGTAGCGGTCGAGGTGGGCCTCGGTCAGCGGCTCGTGCAGCAGATCGAGACGATCGACCACGTCGACTCCGAGCGCCCGCCGGAACGAGGCGTGCTCGGCATCCGCCGCCCCGGTCTCGGGTCGCACGCAGACGTAGAGAAGCGAGGCCATCAGGCGATTCTAACGAGGGGGAGGGTCCGGTCCTGACGGCTCAGCGGGACGAGTTCGCGGTGCGTCCTCGGACGATCCCGACGAACGTCTCGACGTCGGGCGTGGTCCGGTCGCGCGGCCAGGCGAGGGCGACCGTCGAGACCGGGCCGTCGGCGAGGACCCGGTAGTCGGCGTCCTTCCGGTGGTGCAGTCGGGCCAGCGACATCGGCACGAGGACGATGCCGACACCCGTCGCCGCCGTGGCGATCGCGTCGGCGGTCGACAGGGGGCCGCCGCGTGGGGGGATGGTGCCCGGCACCTCCATCGGCCCGAGCACGTCGTCGGACAGGGAGTGCAGCACCTCGCCGTCGAGGTCGGCGGTCGTCAGCTCGTCCGCCGCGAGCAGGTGCGAATCGGTCGAGGCCACGACGACCGGGACCTCGTCGTACAGCGGGATGACGTGCAGGGCGTCGTCGTCCAGCGGGAGGCGCACGAGGGCGGCGTCGAGATCGTCGAGCGCCTCTCGCTGCCCGGAGACCTCGATCGGGACGAGTTCGAGGGCCACGTGGGGCAGGCGCCGCTTCCACGTGTCGATCCACTTGCCCGGCGTCGCTCCGGGCACGGCGCCGAGGCGGAACGTCCGCGGCTCCTCGGGTGCGGCGGTCGGTGCGTCGAACACCACCTTCTCGGCGCGGGGTGCGCGGCGCGGAGCCGGCTTCCCCTGGCGTGAGCCGCTGCCCCCGGCACGGCCCCGGTGGGCGGGTGAGCCCTTGCCGGAGCCCTTCGCGGGTCGTCGTCCCTGGTGCGCCATGGGATCCAGGCTACTCGGCGTCCTCCGAGTCCTCGGCGGGGGAGTTCCGCTGGGTCCGCCGGACCAGTCCGGCGACACCGCCGACGAGGAACAAGGCCCCCGCCGTGAGGAGCACGATCGTGAGCAGGGTGGCGGGAGTCATCGTCCCGACGCCGTCGGCCAGCGCGGCGCGGCGCTCCGTATCGGTGAGGAACCACAGCGCCCCCGCGGCGATCGCGGCGAAGGTCGTCCCCCAGATGACGGCTGCCCAGCGCACCCGGGGTGCGGTGACGGTCTCGGTGCTCATTCCTGGCCCTCCTCGGGCTCCTGCAAGGTCACGACGATGACGCCGCTCGCCTGGTCGATGGTCACGGGCTGGATCGTCGAGGGACTGCCCTCCTCGGCGGAGATGTTCGCGGAGATGACGTTCTCGTCACCCCGCGGCGTGGCGGCGATGACGCCGGTGTCCATGACCATCGGATCGTCCGGATCGACGCGGAGCCAGCTCACCTCCACTCCGTCGCCGACGGTGCCGCGGAGCTGCAGCTGTACGCCGGCGTCGACGAAGATCTCGGTCCGCCCCGACCCCTTCTCGATCTCGATCGGGCGGGGGCCGCCGTCGTGCCGGTGGAGCTGCAGGTACAGGTCGCCGAACGGCTGTCGGACGTGCGCCTCCTGGTTGTTCGTGAGAGAGGCGTACCCGAGGGTGAGGCCGGGCATCGTGGACAGGAAGCCCGTGAGGAGACCCGCGGCCAGCGTCACCACGGTGAGGAAGGCCAGGGCGCCGCTGCGGCGACGGAGGGCTCCGGCCGTGATCATCGCCAGGGCCAGGACCAGCGCGCCGGACAACAGCCCCAGCGCGCCGCCGAAAGCTTCACCGACGGCGAGTCCCACGCCGGCGCCGACGACGATCGCGAGTCCGAGGGCGGTCATAACGAAGGCGAAGCCGGCGCGCGGATTCGACGCGCGGCGGATACGTCGGCGCTCCGCGGCTGCGGCGGCGAACACGGCCGCCTCGGCCTGACGCTCCCGGCGGAGCTGGTCGCGTGCGGCTCGCTCCGCATCCTGCTGCTGGCGGCGCCAGGCCTGATCCTGCTCCTTCCAGGCGGCGTGCTGGGCGCGCCAGGCCTCCAGCGCGGCGGGGTCCTGGGTGCCCGGAGGCAGGGGTGCGGGAGGTGCGGGAATGGCGAGGACGTCGTGCCCGACGGCGTCGGCGAGCGGTACCGAGACCGGACCATCCGTCGCCATGGAGGGAATGGCGTCCGCCCCCGTGGCGGGACCCGAACCCGCGTCGGGGGCGGACGCGGCCGGGGCCGCCGGATCTGCGGAAGCCCCCGCCGGATCCGGCGCGGAAGCGCCCGGAGTGCGGCGCGCGGCACGCACGATGAGGAAGAGCAAGGCGGCGGCGAGCACGAGCCCGACCACCCAGGTGACCGTCGACAGTGCCGACCAGCCGTCGTAGCCGAGGCCGAACAGGCGCCCGGCGAGCGGCGCCGTCGGGAAGAGGCCGATCACGGCGAGGGCGAGGATGCCGAGCTGCACGGGGTCGTACCGGCGCTGCAGCAGATCACGCAGATGCACGCGGCCGTCGACGTCCGGCAGCACGGCCCAGGCGAGGGCGTACAGGAACAGGGCCGGAAGACCGAAGAGGGCGGCGACGACGAGGACCCCGCGCACGATCAGCGGATCGATGCGGAGGCGGATCGCGATGCCCGCCGCGACACCGCCGAGCCAGCCGTCGGTGCGCACCACCCCGAGGCCGGCGACCCACAGCAGGAACCGGTCGGCGCCGCGCGGTCGGCGGGGGGCTTCCGGTGCCGGTGCCTCGTGGTCGGCGGGCGGTGGCGGAGCGGTCGGAATCGTCATGAGTCGATCCTCGCGGTCGGCGGCGCCGCGGGGCCATGGGGGGATCCCCTGAGCGCACCCTGATTCCGCGACAGGGAGGTCCCGGAGAGCGGAGGCGGATGATTGGATGACCGTATGCCCTCCGCCGTCTCCACGCTCCCCGGCCCCGCGCCGGCGACCGCGCGTCCGGCGCTGACCCGTGATCGCGATGCTCTCGTGACCGGAGTGAGCGCCGGGCTCGCACGCCACCTCGGTGTGCGCGTCGGGCTGGTGCGGGCGCTGTTCGTCGCCCTGACGCTCTGCGGCGGCGCGGGTGTGCTCCTGTACGCCTGGTGCTGGACCTTCATGCCGTGGACGGAGGGGACGACGGCGCCGACGCATCGCCTCCCGGTCGCCTGGCTCCTGCTGGTCCCCGCGGCCGTCGGTGCCCTCGTCGTCGTGGTGTGGCGCGGGGGCAGCGACTGGCTGAACGGCTCGATCCCTCCGGGAATGGCGGCCGTGGTCGTCGGCGGCACCACGCTGTGCGCGACCGCCTCCGGGCTGTGGGCCACGCTCATCGATCGCACCGACACGGCCCGCGGCCCTCGGCACACCACCACCGTCCGCATCCTCGCGGTGCTCATCCTCGGCCTCGTGGTCCTCCTGCTCCTCTCGTGGCCGATCGCGCGCTCGGGTGTCGTGCTCGTGCTGCTCCCGCTGGCCGGGCTGGTGGCGGTGGTGGCCTCGGCCCTCATCCCGCGCTGGCGGGAGCTGGCGGGGGAGCGCGTGCGCCGCATCCGGGAGGAGCAGCGCAGCGTCATGGCCGCCCACCTGCACGACTCGGTGCTGCAGACGCTCGCCCTCATCCAGAACCGGGCCGGGGCATCGAGCGAGGCGGCACGGCTGGCCCGCGCGCAGGAGCGGGAGCTGCGTGCCTGGCTGTACGACGGCGATGCTCCGGCGGACAGCGACCTGCCGACCGACCTGCGCGACTACGCCGGAGCGCTCGAGATCGACCATCCGGTCCGGATCGAGGTGGTCTCGGCCGGGCTGTCGGCGGAGCGGGCGAGCGGGGAACTGGCGGCCGCGGCCCGGGAGGCGATGCTGAACGCCGCCCGGCATGCGGGCGGCGAGATCTCCGTCTACATCGAGGGTCGTGTCGACGGCGTCGACGTGTTCGTCCGCGACCGCGGTCCCGGATTCCGGCTCGACGAGGTGCCGGGCGACCGTCTGGGCGTGCGGGAGTCGATCATCGGGCGGCTGCGTCGCGCGGGCGGCACGGGGTCGGTGCGCAGCGACGACGCCGGTACCGAGGTGCATCTGCGCCTGCCCACCGTCTCGTCCCCGGAGCGGGGACCGATCCGACAGGAGCCCCGTGGCTGACCGTCTCCGCGTCGTGATCGTCGACGACCACTCCATCTTCCGCTCCGGCCTGCGGGCCGATCTCGATGCGAGCGTCGAGGTCGTGGGCGAGGCGGCGGACGTGCCCTCCGCGATCGCCGTGATCGAGGAGACGACCCCGAACGTGGTGCTCCTCGATGTGCACCTCCCTGGCGGTGGGGGCGACGACGCGACGGGTGGGGAGGCCGTGATCCGAGGGACGCGACCGTCCACGACGCGGTTCCTCGCCCTGAGCGTCTCCGATGCGGCGGCCGACGTCGTGCGGGTGATCCGGGCCGGGGCGCGCGGCTACATCACCAAGGGGTCATCGGGCCGCGAGGTGAGCGAGGCCGTGCACGCCGTCGCCGAGGGGGACGCGGTGTTCTCGCCGCGGCTCGCGGGATTCGTGCTCGACGCGTTCGGCGCCGTGGCCGGCGAGACCGCCACCGCGACGGACGAGCTCGACCGCCTCTCGTCGCGCGAGCAGGAGGTGATGCGACTGATCGCCCGCGGCTACGCCTACAAGGAGGTCGCCGCCGCGCTGTTCATCTCCATCAAGACCGTGGAGACCCACGTCTCATCGGTGCTGCGCAAGCTGCAGCTCTCCTCCCGCCACGAGCTCACCGCGTGGGCCTCGGAGCGGCGACTGCTCTGAGAGCGGTCAGGCCGCCAGCCAGAGACCCTTCTGATCGGTGGCGACGGTGAGCCCCGCCGCGACCGTCTCGTCGTCGCCGATGCGGGCGCCTCGCACGATGCGGGCCCCGGCGCCGATGTCGGTGCGGACGCCGACGTGCGCGTGATCGCCGACCGCCGCGCCCTGGCCGACGTGCGCGTGGGCGTCGATGTACGCGCCCTCGCCGATCACGGCGTCCTCGTCCACCCACGCACCGCGGGCGACGATGGCCCCCGCTCCGACGCGTGCTCCCGGTTCGATGTAGGCTCCCGCCTCGATGTGCGCCTTCGGATGCACCTTGGCGCCATGCGCGACGAGACCGCGACCGTTGGCGTGCTTGCGGTACCGCAGCGTCGCTCCGTGGTCGTTCTCGATGTCGACGTAGTTCTTGCCCACGATTCCTCCCGTGCTCCGGAGTTCTCCGGATATATCAACAACCACGGGAGGGGGAGATTCATTCCCGCGGATGGATACGGCTCAACGCTGACATCGAGGGCACCAGAACGTGATCCGCTCGCGGGTCGGATCGGCCCCCAGCTCCCCGCGGCGGATGAGCGTTCCGCAGCGTCGGCAGGGGCGTCCGGCGCGTCCGTAGACCCACGTCGCCTGGCCCGGACGATCGATGCCGGTGAAGGTGCGGTTGCGGCGGTCGCGGTTCGCGCGGATGGTCCGCACGCCCAGGTCGAGGAGGGCGGCGACGTCGACCTCCGGGGCCGGGGTGGTCGGCAGGATTCCGCGGAGGAACAGGAGTTCTGCCGCGTACTCGTTGCCGAAGCCCGCGACGTTGCGCTGATCGAGCAGGGCGACGTGGATGGCCCGGGTGTCGGCGCCGAGTCGTCGCGCGGCCTCGATCGGGTCCCAGTCGGCGGCGAGGGGGTCGGGGCCGAGGTAGCCGACGAGGTCGTCTTCATCGCGGGTGGGGACGACCTCGACGTCGGCGATGTCCACGCCGACCGCCTCGCGCTCCGCCGTGCCCACGATCGCCCGCACCTTGAACGCCGGATGCCGCCACTTCTCACCGGGCCGGTACACGAACCAGGCGCCGTCCATGCGCAGATGCGAATGCAGCGTGCTCTCGCCGATCCGCAGCAGCAGGTGCTTCCCGCGAGGGACGGCGCCCTGCACGCGCTGTCCGGTCAGATCGAGGGTCGCGAAGCGCGGCACGCGGAGGTCGAAGCGCGTGACCTCGCCGCCCGCGAGGGCCTCGTCCAGGCGGCGGGCCGTGCGGAAGACGGTATCGCCCTCAGGCATCAGGCGATCCCGATCGTGCGGTCGTGCCGTCCCGGCGCCGGTGCGGGGGTGGCGACCGCGAGCGGGGTGCGGGCCTGCATGTCGCGCGCCAGCATCGTGCTTCCCGCGACCGCGGCCGGCATCACGGCGACGGCGCCGCCCGGGATGAGGAAGCAGAGCTGGGTGGCGACCCCGAAGCCGAGCACGCGGGCGCGACTGCCGGAGAACAGCGCGGCGCGGGCGGCGGGGCTGAGATCGCGCGCATCGAAGGCTCGACCGGTCAGCTCCCGCGCGAGCAGGCGGCCCGTGAGGACCACGCCGGACACCGCGCCGAGGACGCCGCCGACACCGGGCACGAGGCCGATGAGGAGCACGAGGAGGGCGATGAGGATGCCGAGTACGACCAGTCGGAGACCTTCACCGACGGCGGTCCAGAAACTGCCGCCGTCGGCGGGGGGCGGGTCGCCGAGGTCCTTCTCCACGGCGTGCCAGATCCGCTGGTAGAACGGGTCGCCGATCGTGAGGGTGAGGGCGCTGAACACCGAACTGGCCAGCGCGAGCGCGGCGGCGACCACCACGAGGCTGACCGCGGTCCGCAGGAACCCGCGCCAGGGCTCGACCCATCCGTCGGCGAAGGGGGTGAGCCAGGCCGACAGCGAGGGCATCGACAGGATCAGCGGCACGAGGACGGCGGCGAGGAGCACGAGCGCGATGATCGCGGGGACGAGCCCGAGCGCCATCAGGCCCGGACGGGTGCGCCACACGCCGAAGCCGCGGAACAGGGTGCGGACGCCGGCGGCGAACTCTCGGATCATGGCTCCAGGGTAGGGGTGGGTCGGTGGTGGTCGTGGTGAGTCCGGGTCAGACGGCCTTGCGGAGCGTGAAGCCGCGCGGGGTCTGCACGAAGCCCGCCTCCTGCAGAGCCCGCCCGAGGATCGTGCCGTAGACCCCCTCGCCGTTCACCTTCTCGACGGTGAGGGTGTCGAGGCGGCGGTCCCTGGCCGTCGTCGCGAGGTCGGCGGCGGCGGCCTGCAGGACCTCCTCGTCGTCCGTGAAGCACAGCACTGTCCGTCCGCCGCGCTCGAGCGACAGGACGAGGGCGCCGTCGACGAGCACCACGAGCCCACCGGCCTTGCGCCCCGGGCGATGCGACACGCCCTCGAGCTTCGGCCACCCGAGCGCCGCGCCGTACGGGTTCGCCGGGTCGGTGGCCGCCAGGGTGACGGCCTTCCGCGGCGGCGGATCGGCGACGCCGGCGTACGTGCGGAGGCGGTCGACCGTGGCGGAGGCGGCGAACTGCGCGGCGCCGAGCTTCTCGATCACGTAGCCGCGGCGGCAGTGCCCCGCCTCCTCGAACCCGGCCAGCACGCGGTACGCCTGGGCGAATCCGCCGGGGACGCCCTCCGACTGCACGGCTCCGCGGGTGACCACCCCGTAGCGGTCGAGGAGCAGTCCGGCGGTGACGGTCGCGCGCCGCGCCGGATCGGTCTCGACCTCGGGGAGCAGCGACCAGCGACCGCCGATGGAGGTCGGGCGCGGAGCCGTGCGCGTGAGCGACATGCCGCGATAGGTGCGCGCACGCGGGGCGCGGCGCTTGACCTTGTGGGCCTGGGAGCCCCCGGTCAGCAGCGAGCGGATCGGCGCGAACGTGTCGTTGGTGACGTGCCCGGACCACGTCAGCGACCACAGGGCCTCCAGCACCGACTGCTCGTTCTCGGCGCCGGTCATCTCCTTGAGCTGCGCGGCGAAGTAGGCGCCGCCCGCCGTGAGGGCCGCGAGGAGGCGCGCCTCCAGCGACTCCGCGGCGATCTCCGCGTCCGGATCGGGCAGGGTGAACGGGGCGAGATCGGCCGGGTGCAGCGAGACCCATCCGTCGCGCCCGGGGAGCGTGCCGTGTCCCGACCAGATCACCTCGCCTGCGGCCGTGAGCTCGTCGAGCATCGCCGGGGTGTAGTCACGCACCCGCGACGGCAGGACGAGCGACTCCCAGGCGCTGGCGGGGATCGGGACGCCGGCGAACTGCTCGATCACCGTGAGTACGCCGTCGATGCCCTCCAGGGGTCGACCGAGATGCTGCCAGTCCGGCAGGAACCGCGCATAGGCCTCCGGGGAGACCGGCTCGACGGACCCGCGGATGGCCGCGAGTGACCGCATGCGCAGCCGCCGCAGCACCTCGGTGTCGCACCACTCGATGTCGTCGCCGCTGCCGGCCGCGGTGGGGAGGAAGTACCCGCTCGTGAGGCGGCCGTTCGTCTCCAGGCGTTGCAGGGTGTGCCGGGCGACCGCGTTACCGAGACCGAAGCGCTCGGCGACGGACGCGGTGGTGAACGGGCCGTGGGTGCGGGCGTGACGGGCCACGAGGTCGCCGAGGGGATCCGCCAGGGGCTCGAGGAAGGCCACGGGGATGCCGGTCGGAAGGGCTGCTCCGAGCGCGTCGCGCAGACGCCCGGCGTCCTCGATCGCGGCGACCCTCGCCACCCCGGCGATCGTGACGGGGATGGCCCGCCGCGCGGTCACGAGGTCGTCGAGCAGTCCTGCCGCGGTTGCTCCGCCGGTGGAGTCCGGGTCGAGGCGCGCGGCGACCTCGGCGGCATCGAGCGGGCCGAGCAGCCGGAGCAGGTCGGCGACACCCTCCAGGCCGCGCGCCCGACGCTCCGGGTCGAGGCGCTGGGCCTCGCGCTCGAACTGCGCGATGACGTCAGGGTCGAGGAGCTCGCGCAGTTCGACCGTGCCCAGCAGCTCGCCCAGCAGCGCGGGATCGACGGACAGCGCGGCCGCTCGGCGCTCGGCCAGCGGCGAGTCGCCCTCGTACATGAATGCGCCGACGTAGCCGAAGAGGAGGTCGCGCGCGAACGGCGACGGCTGTCCCGGCTGGGTCTCGACGAGGCGGATGCGGCGGTCGGCGATGCTCGTCGCGAGCTTCCGCAGCGACGGCAGGTCGTAGACGTCCTGCAGCACCTCGCGCAGGGTCTCCAGGATCACGGGGAAGGTGGGATGCCGGCGGGCGACCTCGAGGAGCTGGGCCGAGCGCTGGCGCTGCTGCCACAGCGGCGTGCGGCGGTTGGGGTTCGTGCGGGGCATGAGCAGCGCCCGCGCGGCGCACTCGCGGAACCGCGAGGCGAACAGCGCCGAACCGCCGACCTCCTGCGTGACGAGCTGCTCGAGCTCGTCCGGATCGAACACGAAGAGCTCCGCACCGGGCGGCTCGGACTCTGCGTCGGGGATGCGGACGATGATGCCGTCGTCGCTCGCCACCGCGGAGCCCTCGACGCCGAGACGCTCCCGCACGCGCGCATTGATGGCGAGCGCCCAGGGAGCATGCACCTTCATGCCGTACGGGGAATGCAGGATGACCCGCCAGTCGCCGACCTCGTCGTGTCCGCGCTCCACGGTGAGCGTACGGTCCGTCGGGAGGGTGCCGGTGGCCTCCCGCTGCTCGGAGAGATGCGCGAGGAGGTTGGCGCGCGCCTGCTCGTCGAGTCCGGCCGCGATGAGCCGCTGCTCCGCCTTCTCCGGCTTCGCGGCGGACACCTCGCGGGAGAACGCCCCGAGGGCCTCGCCCAGCTCGAACGGGCGGCCGATGCCGTCGCCGTGCCAGAACGGCACCTTGCCGGGCTGGCCGTAGGCGGGGATGACGTTGACGCGGTCGTGGGTGATCTCGGCGATGCGCCAGCTCGTGGTGCCCAGGGTGAACACGTCGCCGACCCGGGACTCGTAGACCATCTCCTCGTCGAGCTCGCCCACCCGGGCACCCGTGGACTCGCCGGCGACGAAGACGCCGAACAGCCCCCGGTCGGGGATGGTGCCGCCGCTGGTGACCGCGATCCGCTGTGCCCCCGGGCGGCCCGTGAGCGTGCCGGCGTCGCGATCCCAGACGAGGCGCGGGCGCAGCTCGGCGAACTCGTCGGAGGGGAAGCGGCCGGCCAGCAGGTCGAGCGTGGCCTCGTACGCGGAGCGGGGGAGCGATTGGAACGGGGCGGAACGGCGGACGGTCTCGAACCACTCCTCGACGCTGATCGCTCCGAGAGCGCTGGCCGCGACGGTCTGCTGGGCGAGGATGTCGAGCGGGTTCCGCGGCACCTGGATGGCCTCGATCTTCCCCGCGAGCATCCGCTCCGTCACGATCGCGGTGTGCAGCACGTCCCCGCGGTGCTTGGGGAACAGGGCCGCGCGGCTGATCTCGCCGACCTGGTGCCCGGCCCGTCCCACGCGCTGGAGCCCGGAGGCCGCGGACGGCGGTGCCTCGACCTGGATCACGAGGTCGACGGCGCCCATGTCGATGCCGAGCTCCAGGCTGCTCGTGGCGACCACGCAGCGGAGCACCCCCGACTTCAGCTCCTCCTCGACCTGCGCGCGCTGCTCCTTCGACACCGAGCCGTGGTGAGCCTTGGCGAGCACGGGATCGGCGCCGGCGGTCGACCCCGCCTGTGCCATCATCGCGGCGGGCACGGTCGGCTCCGGAAGAGCGACCCCGATCCGCTCCGCATAGATCTCGTTCAACCGTCCGGTCAGCCGTTCGGCGAGGCGGCGGGAGTTCGCGAAGACGATGGTCGAGTTGTTCTGGAGGATGCGGTCGACGATCGCCTCCTCGACGTGCGGCCACACCGAGCCGGTGACCTCGGTGTACTCCGCATCGATCCCCGGGGCCTCCGGCGGCGCCCCGGGCGGGGGTGGCGGGTTGGTCATGTCGTCCATCGGCACGACGACGCCGAGCTCGAAGGTCTTCGATGCCGGGGGAGCGACGATCTCGACCGGGTCGGCGCCGCCGAGGAAGCGCGCGACCTCGTCGATCGGGCGGACGGTGGCCGAGAGGCCGATGCGCTGCGCCGCGGTCTCCGCGCCGTGGGAGCGGCGGAGGGCGTCGAGGCGCTCCAGGCTCACCGCGAGGTGCGCGCCGCGCTTGGTGGCGGCGACCGCGTGCACCTCGTCGATGATGACCGTGTGCACGTCGCGCAGGGTGTCGCCGGCCCGGCTCGTGAGCATGAGGTACAGCGACTCGGGCGTCGTGATGAGGATGTCGGGCGGATCGGACACGAGCTTGCGGCGATCGCTCGACGTGGTGTCACCGGAGCGGACGCCCACCGTGATGCCGGGGGCGGTGAGACCGAGTCGCCGCGCGGACTGCCCGATGCCGATGAGGGGCGAGCGCAGGTTGCGCTCCACGTCGACGCCGAGGGCCTTGAGCGGGGAGATGTACAGGATCCGCGTGCGGGACCCGTCCTTCTTCGGCTCCTCCGAGAGTTCGGCGCGCTCGCGGAACACGCTGTCGATCGCCCAGAGGAACGCCGACAGGGTCTTGCCGGAGCCCGTCGGAGCGACGACGAGGGCGTGCTTGCCGGCGGAGATCGCCTCCCACGCCCCCGCCTGTGCCGGCGTGGGTGCGGTGAAGGCACCCCGGAACCAGTCCTGTGTGGCCGGGGTGAAGCGGTCGAGCACGTCGCTCATGCCTCCATCATTCCCGACCCCACCGACATCCGGCCCGGACCTTGACACCCGGCTGCGCCACCCGCACGACCTCGTTCCGCCCGCACGACGGAACCACGGTTCCGGTCGTGCGGGCGGACCCGGGTCGTGCAGACGGAACGACGGATGACGTCACCCGACCTCCCGCAACCCGCCGTCGGCATCGATCTCCAGGGTGAGGTCGAGGTCGAGCCGGGCGAGGAAGGCGTCGTCGTGACTCACGACGAGCACCGCCCCGCGGTACGCCCGCAGCGCCTCGACGAGCTGGTCGACCGTGTCGAGGTCGAGGTTGTTCGTCGGCTCGTCGAGGACGACGAGGTGCGGAGCCGGATCCGTGAGGAGTAGCCGGGCCAAGGCGACCCGGAACCTCTCCCCGCCGGAGAGCGCCGACACCGGGCGGTCGGTCGTCCCGCCCCGGATGAGGAACCGGGCGAGCCGATTGCGGAGCTCCTTCTCCGGGACCTGGGGTGCCGCGGCGGCCACGTTCTCGAACACGGACAGGCCCTCGTCGAGACCGTCCACCCGCTGCGGCAGGTAGCCGATCCGGTCGGTGAGCGCCTCCGCCCGGAGCTCCGGCCGCTCCCGCGCCTCGTCTCCGGAGTCGGGCGCGGCGCCGGAGACCAACCGCTCCAGCAGCGTCGTCTTGCCGGCGCCGTTGCGGCCGATGAGGGCCACGCGCTCGGGACCCTGGATCACCCACGACCGCTCCGGTCCGCCGAGCTCGGCGATCCGCCGGCTCCGCGACACGTCGGGGTCCGGCAGCTCGATCTTCATCGAGGCGTCGGAGCGGACCCGTCGCCCCGCGGCATCGTGTGCCGCGCGGGCCGCGTCCTCCTTCGCGCCGACCTCGGTGCGCAGCCTCCCCGCGGACACCTCGGCGGCCATCTTCCGACCGTGCGCGACGATCTTCGGGACGCGCTTCTCGACCTCGGCCTTCTTGGCGGTCCGGGCCCGATGGGCGAGCTTGACCTCGGCCTCGATCCGCTGCCGCTTCTCCTTGCGGAGCACCTGGGCGGCGGCGACCTCGGCCTGCTTCGCCGCGTCCTGCTCCGCGTCGAGCCACGCGCGCCACTCGGAGTAGGGGCCGCCGAACACGGAGAGGTTCCTTCCGTACAGCTCGGCGGTGTCGTCCATGAGCTCGAGCAGAGCGAGGTCGTGGCTCACGACGATGAGCGTGCCCTTCCAGGACTGCACCATCGCGGCGAGGGCCGCCCTGGCGTCGCGGTCGAGGTTGTTCGTCGGCTCGTCGAGGAGGGTGATGGGAGCCCGGCGCAGCCGGATGCCGGCGATCGCGACGAGCACGGCCTCCCCTCCGGACAGCTCACCGACCGTGCGGTCGAGGAAGGCGGGGGCGAGCCCGGCCTCCGCGAGGGAGGCCTCCGCCCGCGCCTCGATGTCCCAGTCGTCGCCGACCGCGTCGAAGTGCGCGGGGTCGACGTCACCGGCGGTGATGGCCCGCACGGCATCGAGGGCGGCCGTCACCCCGAGGAGGTCGGACACCCGACGGTCCACGTCGAGGGTGAGCTGCTGGGGGAGGAAGGCGACCTCGCCCGAGGTGGTGAGCGTTCCGGAGGTGGGGGCGAGCTCCCCGGCGATCAGCCGGAGCAGCGTGGACTTGCCGGCGCCGTTGCGGCCGACCAGTCCCGTGCGCCCGGCGCCGAAGGCTCCGGACACGCCGTCGAGGGCGACCGTGCCGTCGGGCCAGGTGAGGGAGAGGCGGTCGAGGACGACGGCGGCGTGCGAGGAAGAGGGCTGTGACATGGGGTGTCTCCTGTCGAGTGCGAGGGTGCACTGACACCGAGCCCCTGCCGGACCGTGGAGTCACGGAAGCGGAGGAGGGCGTCTGCCGGGGAGTCGGCGATCGTCGGGTCAGCGCGCGAGAAGAGGGGCGCGGAGGCGACGATTCAGATCAAAGGACTTCCAGACACGGCGGACAGGACGCCACGACGATACCCGGGCGTGTCGCGCCGCGCAACTCCCGGGCGTGTCGCCGGTCCGCCGCGCGGGGGATGCGGGGCCGCGGGACGGCTCGTACCGTGGAGGCATGGCAGACGATCGGAACCCCAGTCCCGACGAGATGCGCGCACGGACGGGCCTCGGCATCGGTCTCGCGCTCGGCGTGGCCATCGGCGTCTCGATGGGGATGGCGCTGGGCAACTGGATCCTCGGCATCGGGATCGGTCTCGCGATCGGCGTCGCCCTGTCCGTGGCCTTCCGGGGTTCCGGGGGCGGCAGGGGAGACGGCGCGCAGGACGATGTCGACGACCCGGGCTCCGCCGACGGCGCTCAGGACGGCCGGGACCCCTCCGCCTGATCCGCGCCGATCCCCTCGACCCAGGTCGTGAGGAACCGGTGCACGTCGCCGAGCTCCTCCTCGGAGATGCTGTGGGTCAGTCCGCTGTAGACGCGACCGGACAGGGACGTGTGCGCGGGGAGCCATTGCGCCGTGTGGGCGATCAGCGGCGCGGGGATGACGTCGTCGTGCGAACCGCGGCCCCAGAACACCGGGGGGCTGACCTCCGCGAGGTGCGCATCGCCGGGGAGGGGGTCCGGAGCGGCGTATCCGCTCAGCGCGACGACCGCACCGAACCGCTCGGGGGCCAGCCGCAGAGCCTGCAGCGACACCGCGGCGCCCTGGGAGAACCCGAGCAGCGCCACCGACGGCGCGTCCGCCGCGGCGTCGTCGAGCCAGCGCAGGAACGCCTCCGCCGCGAGGGTGACGGCGGTGGAGCTGCGTCCGTCGAGCCCCTCGATCGGGTACCAGGAGCGACCCGGGGTCGGCCACGGCGGCGTCAGCGGTGCGGCGACCGAGGCCACGGCGACGCCGGCGGGGAGATACGGGACGAGGCCGAAGAGGTCGTGCTCGTCGGCGCCGTACCCGTGCAGCAGCACGAGCAGCGGGAGCCCGGCGCGGTCGGTGTGCGACCAGCGCGTCGCCGCATCGTCGATCGTCAGGTTCTCGGTCACACCGTCATCCTGCCAGGGCTCGCGCCGGTGCTGCCATCGACGAGGACGGCTGGTAGAAAGGAGGCATGGCGGTGCGCACACCCGATCCGGAGCCGGAGCCCGAAGACGAGGGCCTCGGTTCGTTCCGCGATGCGAACCCGCCGGTGCCGGATGCGAATCCCGGCTGGCTGAGCGACGTCGAGCTGGAAGAGGCGCGGCGCCACCTTCCGATGCTCTACGTCGAGGCGATCCCCGTGCGCACGGACGGCTCCGGTCAGGTCACCGAGATCGGCGTGCTGCTGCGGTCCACCCCGCTCGGCGAGATCACACGCACGATCGTGTCGGGCCGCGTGCGCTTCGGCGAGACGATCCGCGACGCGCTGTTCCGCCACGTCGAGAACGACCTCGGGCCCATGGCCTTCCCGCTCCTGCCGCCGCAGCCGCTGCCGTTCACGGTGGCCGAGTACTTCCCGATCCCGGGGGTGAGCGCGTATCACGACGACCGTCAGCACGCCGTCTCCCTCGCCTTCGTGGTGCCCGTGACCGGGACGTGCGAGCCGCGCCAGGACGCCCTCGAGGTGACGTGGTTCTCCCCGGAGGCCGCCGCCTCCGACGCCGTCGCCGCCGAGATGGAGGGCGGCCGCGGCACCCTCATCCGCCACGCGCTCGCCAGCCTCGGCCTCCTCCGCTGACCCCCCCCCTTTTTCCTCCGTCTTCTCCCCGAGACCCCGGGTTCGCGTCGAGACCCCGGCTACGCCGCGCGCTGAAGGCGGGGTCTCGGCGAGAACCGGGGGCCTCGGCGGAAGATGAAAGCTTGTCTTCGGAGCCGCGGAACCGGTATTCATGACGAAGGTGATCTGCTCAGAACGCCCTGATCCGCGCGGTCGATGACCGCGTCCGTCCCGAAGGATGCCCATGGCGTTCGCCGCTCCGCTCCGCCGTCTCCGTGCGCTGGCCGTCACGGTCGCCGCCGCCCTCCTCGCCTCCGGTCTGGTCTTCGTCGCGACACCCGCGACCGCAG
This sequence comes from Microbacterium sp. NPDC057658, assembly GCF_042799975.1. NCBI lineage: Bacteria > Bacillati > Actinomycetota > Actinomycetes > Micrococcales > Microbacteriaceae > Microbacterium > Microbacterium sp. NPDC057658. The sequence continues at coordinate 131,411 of NZ_JBHVHT010000002.1, forward strand.
CCACGACCGCGCTCGACCCGGCCTTCCCCGGCGTCGCGGAAGCGCTCCCCACCGCGGTCGCCGCGGCTGCGGACATCGCCGCGTCTCCCGGCCAGGCCGACCCCGAGAGCACCGCCACCGTCTCCGGTCGCGTCACGTTCCCGACCGGCGTCGACGTCTCGCGGGGCCGCACCTTCGTCGCGGCCTACGCTCCCGGCGCCGGAGTCCCCGTCGCGGCCGCTGCTGTCACCGACGGCTCGTACTCCCTGCGCGTGCCGCAGGGCGACGTCGTCCTCGGTGTGGTGTCCGAGGGGCGCGCCGTCTTCGATCAGGGCGGTCCGCAGAGCGGCGAGGTCCTGGCGGTCGGGGCCGAGGGCGTCGTCCGCGACGTGCAGCTCGAGCGCTCGGCCCTGATCTCCGGAAGCGTGACCGCGCCGAAGGGGACCGATATCACCGGGCAGCGCGTCGTCGTCGCCGTCTACCCGGTCTCGGGGGCGGGGACCGTGGTGGGTGCCGCCGTCCCCGTGACCGACGCCGGCACCTTCGCCGTCGGCGGACTGCCCGCGGGCGCATATCGCGTGGCCTTCGTCTCGGGAGCTGCGGGAGCGGTCTCGGAGTGGTGGGACGATGCTCCTCGTTTCGAGAAGGCGCGGACCATCACGCTCGCCGCCGGGGCCACGCAGTCCGGAGTCGTCGCCGCGCTCGAGCCGCTGCACCGCATGGAGACCTCCGTTCCCACGATCAACGGGACGGCGACGGTCGGACAGACGCTCCGTGCGGCGCCGGGGGTGTGGACGTCGGGCGCCGCGCTCGGATACCAGTGGTACGCGAACGGCGTCGCGATCTCGAAGGCCACCGCGTCGTCGCTCACCCTCACCACCGCGCACGCCGGAGCCCGCATCACCGTGCGCGTGACCGGGAAGAAGGCGGCCTTCGCGTCGGCGACCGTCGCGTCGGCGGCGACGTCGGCCGTGCTGCGGGTGCTGACCGCGCCGACCCCCGCGATCACCGGCACCGCCACGGTCGGACAGACGCTCAACGTCAAGACCGGGACGTGGACGGCGGGGACGCGGTTGACCTACCAGTGGTACGTCGACGGCGTGGCCGTCGCCCGAGCGACCGGGACCTCCTTCAAGATCCCGTCCTCCGCGGCGCTGAAGCCGGTGACGGTCGTCGTCTCCGGGACCAAGTCGGGGTACGCCGCAGCATCGAAGCGCTCGAAGCCGACGGCCGCCGTCAAGGGGATCCTCTCCGCGCCGACGCCCCGGATCACCGGCTCCGCGATCGTGGGCTCCCGTCTCACGGCGGTCGCGTCGACGTGGACCGGCGGCACGCGGCTGAGCTACCAGTGGTACCTGAACGGTCGCGCGATCGCGCGGGCGACCGGCTCCACGCTGGTCGTCACGGCGGCCATGGTGAAGTCCAGGATCACGGTCAAGGTCACCGGGACGAAGAGCGGCTACGTCACGGCCGCGCGCACCTCCGCGCAGACCGCTGCCGTGACGTATCCCGCTCGCACCACGCCGGTCTCCACGTGGAACTGCCCTGCCTGGGCTCCCATCAAAGGCAACGCGCAGTCGATGATCTACCACGTGCGGAGCGGGGCGTACTACGCGAAGACCAAGCCCGAGGTGTGCTTCTCCACGGAGAGCGCCGCCGTCAAGGCCGGTTACCGCAAGTCGAAGCGGTAGCCGTCCCTCCGCCGAGACCCCGGCTTCCCGCCCACACCCCGGTATAGACCCGCGGATACCCCGGGGTCTCGACGCGAACCCGGGGTCTCGGCGTGTCAGGGGCGGGTGAGGCGGGCGAGGGCGTCGACGAAGGCGTCGACGTCGGACTCCTCGGTGTCGAAGCCGCACATCCAGCGCACCTCGCGGCGGGCGGCGTCCCAGTCGTAGAAGCGGAACACGTCGCGGAGCTGATCGGCGACGCCCTCGGGCAGGGTCGCGAACACGCCGTTCGCCTGCGTCGGCTGCGTGAACTCCACCCCGACGATCGATCCGTCGGCGAGGCCGTCCTCGATCCGCGCGCGGAGCCGGGCCGCCATGGCATTGGCGTGCCGGGCGTTCCGCAGCCACAGGTCGCCGTCGAGCAGGGCGATGAGCTGCGCCGAGACGAAGCGCATCTTCGACGAGAGCTGCATGTTGAACTTGCGGGCGTAGTTGAGGCCCACGGCGGCATCCGGGTTCAGCACGACGATGGCCTCGCCGAGCATGGCGCCGTTCTTCGTGCCGCCGAAGGTCAGCACGTCCACCCCGGCGTCGGTCGTGAACGCCCGCAGGGGCAGATCGAGGGCGGCTGCCGCGTTCGACAGGCGCGCGCCGTCGACGTGCAGCTTCATGCCGCGCGCGTGGACGTGATCCGCGATCGTGCGGATCTCCTCCGCGGTGTACAGCGTGCCGAGCTCGGTGGACTGCGTGATCGAGACCACGAGCGGCTGTGCCCGGTGCTCGTCGCCCCAGCCCCAGGCCTCGCGGTCGATGAGCTCGGGGGTGAGCTTGCCGTCGTCGGTGGGGACGGTGAGGAGCTTGAAGCCGCCGATCTTCTCCGGCGCTCCGCCCTCGTCGACGTTGATGTGCGCGGTCGAGGCCGCGATCACGGCACCCCAGCGCGGCAGCATCGACTGCAGACCGGTGACGTTCGCCCCGGTGCCGTTGAACACGGGGTACGCAGCGGCGGTGTCACCGAAGTGCGCCTGGAACACCTCCTGCAGGCGGGCGGTGTAGGCATCCTCGCCGTAGGCCACCTGATGGCCCCCGTTCGCGGCCGCGAGGGCCGCCAGGACCTCGGGGTGGATGCCGGAGTAGTTGTCACTGGCGAAGCCCCGGATGGCGGGGTCGTGCGGGATGCTCACCGGACAAGCCTAATCGCCTTCCCCTACCGGATGTCCGAGGCCCGCTCTACCCTCGAACCCATGGAACGCAGCGCGGCGAAGACCGCTTTCGCGAACGTCCTCGTCAACACGTTGATCGCCAACGTCACGACGAGCTTCCTGTGGTTCGCCCTCACCTTCTGGGTCTACATCGAGACCCGGTCGGTGCTGGCCACGGGCATCATCGGCGGTGCCTACATGCTGTTCGTCGCGTTCTTCGCGATGGTGTTCGGCACCATCGTCGACCGTCATCGCAAGCACCGCGTCATGCTCCTGTCGAGCGTCATCTCGGCGGCGGCGTTCCTCGTCGCGGGCGTTCTCTACCTCTGGCAGCCCGAGGCCTCCCTGCTCGACCTCGGCGGGCCGTGGTTCTGGCTGTTCTCCGGCGTCATCCTGTTCGGCGGGGTGATCGAGCAGCTCCGCAACATCGCGCTGTCCACCACGGTGACGCTGCTGGTGCCGGAGGAGAAGCGCGCCAACGCCAACGGTCTCGTCGGCACGGTGCAGGGGCTCGCCTTCCTCGTCACGAGCGTCTTCTCCGGCCTCTCCATCGGCTTCCTCGGCATGGGGTGGACTCTGGGGATCGCGGTCGTGGCGATGGCCCTCACCTTCGCGCACCTGCTGTTCATCCGGATCCCGGAGTCCGAGCCCGAGGTCGACCCGGAGGCGAAGAGCGCCGTCGACTTCCGCGGCAGCGTCCAGGCGATCTGCCAAGCTCCCGGACTGTTCGCGCTCATCGTCTTCTCGACCTTCAACAACCTCATCGGCGGCGTCTACATGGCGCTCATGGATCCGTACGGGCTCACGCTTTTCGACGCGCAGATGTGGGGGTTCGCCCTGGCCTTCGCGTCGACCGGATTCCTGATCGGCGGGGGACTGGTGGCCAAGTTCGGCCTCGGCAGGAAGCCCGTGCGCACGATGCTGCTCATCGTGATCGCGATGGGACTCCTCGGGGCGATCTTCATGCTGCGCGAATGGTGGCCGCTGTACGTCCTCGGCATGTGGGTGTACATGGCGCTCGTGCCGCCCGTCGAGGCCGCGGAGCAGACCGTGATCCAGAAGGTCGTCCCGTTCGCGCGCCAAGGACGGGTGTTCGGCACCGCGGCGGCGATGGAGGCAGCGGCGGCCCCGATCACCGCGTTCCTCATCGCCCCGATCGCCGAGTTCCTCGTGATCCCGTACATGGACAGCGCGCAGGGGCAGCGGCAGTGGGGGTGGCTCCTCGGCGAAGGTGAGGCGCGCGGCATCGCGCTCATCTGCCTCTTCGCGGGTCTGATCATGGTGGTCGCCGCGACCCTGGCCTTCTTCACCCGGTCGTATCGCACGCTCACCGAGCTGTACGCGACCGCGCCCGATCCGGCTCCCGACGAGGCTCCCGAACAGGCTGCCGACGGTGCACACGAAGCGACCGGCGAACCGGACACGTTCCGCGACGCCCCGCCGATCGTCCCCGGCATACCGCCCGAGTCCCGGTGACGATCCGAGCCCTCGGTGGCGGTTCGAGGAGCGGGGCTCAGCCCAGGTCGAGCACCCGGTCGTTGAGGTCTGCGGCGTCGGTGTCCCAGAGCCCGACGAGACGCGCCGCGAGAGCCTCGGGATCGAGGGCCTTGGCGCGGAACACGACGGCAGCGGTCCGCAGCGGTTCGTCCCCCTCGCGTGCCGCCTTGGCGTACCCCTGAGCGACGGCGCGGGTCCACGCTTCGCTCGCCGCCTTGACCGCTGCATAGTTCGCTCCGCCGGCGAGGGGGCGTGCAACGGCGGTCGACGACACGATCGCGAATCGTCCGGCAGCGGAGGCGCGGAGGGATCCGTCGAAGGCGCGGCTCGTCGCCCGCACCGCCTCCAGCGCCGGCAGCAGCGCCGCGAAGTCGTCGTCGGTCTGTCCGGCGAGTCCGCCACCGCCCCGCCAGCCGCCCACGAGGGGCACGACCGCATCGACGGCGTCGAGCCGCGCGGCGAGCGCCGTCATCTCGGCGAGGGAGGTCGCATCGGCGAGCTCAGTCTCCGCCCCCGCCTCGGCCAGCGGACGCAGCCGCTCGTCCGTGCGGCCGGTGGCGAGCACCCGGGCCCCCGCGTCGCGCAGCGCCCTCGTCGCCGCGAGGCCCGCCGCGCTCGTCGCCCCCGCCAGCACGACCACCCGGTCCCGGGCTCCCTGGCTCTTCGGCGTCGTCATGCGGTGTCCTCTCGGTCGGAGATGCCTCTGCGGCCGGACCCGGGATCCGGGTCTCCGGCCGCAGAGGGGGTGCGCCCCAGCGTCACAACGGAGCGGTGCGGATCAGTCGTCCGTACCGCGGATGCCGACCGTCGACTCGATGACCGGCTTCATCTTCTTGTCGAGGGTCTCGAAGAACATCGACAGCGGGAACTCGTCGTCCAGGACCGCGTCGGTGTAGCCCTTCGGTGCTCCGGCGAGGATCTCGTCCGACAGACCGCGCGCCCACTGCGAGGCAGGGTGCGGGGTCAGCGTGCCGCGGACCAGCTCGTAGGCGGCGAGCCAGTGCGCGACCTTGGGGCGGTCGATCGAGTGCCAGTACAGGTCGTCGATCGCGTCACCCAGGGCCACGACGGCGTCCGGCACGTTCTCCCAGTCGAAGGCGAGCGCCGTGTCGGTCCAGTGCAGCACGCCGCGCTGGTGCAGCCAGGCGAACAGGAGCTGGCCGCCGACCGCGTCGTAGTTGCGCACGCGCGAACCGGTGATGGCGAAGCGGAAGATGCGGTCGAAGATCACGGCGTACTGCACGAGGTGCGCGTACTCGTGCATCTCCCGCTCGGTCTCCGTGAGCTCCTCGCCCGCGGCGACCCGGGCGTCCAGCGCCCGCTCGATCTTCACCGACTCGCGGAACGCCGTCATGTCGCAGCGCATCTCCTCCAGCGAGTAGAGGAAGAACGGCATCCGCTGCTTGATCATGAACGGGTCGAAGGGCAGGTCTCCGCGCATGTGGGTGCGGTCGTGGATGATGTCCCACATCACGAAGGTCTTCTCTGCGACCTCCTGATCGTCCAGCATCGCCGCCGCGCGCTCGGGGAGGTCGAGGTTGGTGATCTCCGAGGCCGCACGGACCACGCGGCGGTAACGGGCGGCCTCACGGTCCTGGAAGATCGCGCCCCAGGTGAAGGTCGGGATCTCGCGCATGGCGACGGTCTCCGGGAAGAGCACCGCGGAGTTCGTGTCGTAGCCGGGCGTGAAGTCCACGAGGCGCAGCGAGACGAAGAGCTTGTTGCCGTAGTCGCCGGCCTCGAGTGCGGCGATGAACTCCGGCCAGATGGTCTCGACGATGAGCGCCTCGACCAGGCGGTCGCTGGAGCCGTTCTGCGTGTACATCGGGAAGACCACGAGGTGGCGGATCCCGTCGATGCGGTGCTGCTGCGGCTGGAACGCCACGAGCGAGTCGAGGAAGTCGGGCACGCCGAAGCCCTCGGACGCCCAGCGCTCGAAGTCGGCGACGGAGGCGGCGAGGTAGTCCGCGTCGTGCGGGAAGGCGGGCGCGAGTGCCCGGATCGCGGCGGTGATCTGCCCGACGAGGGCGGTCGCCTGGTCCTGGGTCGGTGAGCTCGTCGAAGCGCCAGGGATCGAGCCGTCCTTGATCTGCAGCTCACGGATGGCGATCGCGGCCTGCTTGAGCTGTGCCCAGGCGGCGGAGTTCTCCGCGATCGACGCATCCTCGACGACCTCGGGTTCGCCGACGACGGCCTGAACAGCGGAACTGTTGGCGGAAACGAGGGACATCGGAACCTCCGATCGCAGTGAAAAACGGAAAGATTCCGGTGATAACGGAATCCTGACGATAATCTTACAGCCATGGATGATTCTGTCGACCGTGCGATCCTGGCGACCATCTCCCGCGACGGGCGGGCGACGCTGTCGCAGCTCTCCGACGCCGTCGGGCTGTCGGTGTCGGCGGTGCAGTCCCGGCTGCGGCGGCTCGAGACCCGCGGCGTCATCACCGGCTACCGCGCGATCCTCGATCCCGAGCAGGCGGGCACTCCGTTGTCCGCCTTCATCGAGATCACCCCGCTCGATCCGGCCCAGCCCGACAACGCCCCCGAGCTTTTGGAGCACCTCGACGCGATCGAGGCCTGCCACTCCATCGCCGGCGACGCGAGCTACATGCTCTTCGTCCGGGTGCCGACGCCGCGCGACCTGGAGCAGCTCGTCCGCGACGTCCGGCTCGCGGCGAACGTGAGCACCCGCACGACCGTGGTCCTGCAGACCTACTACGAGCACCGGCCCATCATCCCGGTCTCGACCACCGAGTAGGGCGGCGTCAGAGCAGCGCGCCGACGAGCGCCTCGCCCAAGGGGGTGCGCACGTGCTGCATGCGGGAACCGTCCCGCTCGCTCACCACGAGCCCGGCGTCCCGCAGCACGGTGAGATGGTGTGACGCGGTCGACAGCGCGAGCCCCGCATCGGCGGCCACCTCCGAGGTCGTGCGGGGCGTCCCCGCGGTGAGGAGGATGCCGGCGCGCGCCGGGCCGAGCAGGGCGCCCAGGGCGGCCACGGTCTCGGTGGTGTCCCGTGCCCACCCCACGGTCACGCCACGGGCGGGATAGAACAGCGTCGGCTGTGCCGGTGGCTCGGTGAGCACCAGGCAGCCCCAGGACGAGAGGACGGAGGGCACCAGCACGAGACCGCTGCCGCGGCAGTCCACGTCCTCGCTGTGGCGGCGGAGCGAGACCCGCACCGCGCCCGCGCCCCACGAGACCTGGGGATGGAGGGCTCCGGCCATCCCGGCGATGCCGGTCGTCGCGATCGCCCGGGCGCGAACGGCGATGTCGGCCCGGAGGAGGCGCTCCAGCTGAGGCCAGGCCGGTGCCAACGCGGCCTCCCAGACCTCCTCCCAGGCATCGGCGATCATCGCACGGGCGCGCGCCGGCCGGGCGGACAGGTCGCGCAGGGCCTGACGCTGTGCACCCGTCGAGCGCTGGATCCGCTTGCCGAGGTCGACACGCAGCGGGTCGAGTGCCGCCTTCCGCAGGGCGGTGAGTTCCGCCTCGGGGGTCAGGTCGCCGCGCGGCGTGCTGGTGAGGAAGTCCGGGAGGTAGCCGTCGTCGCCGATCACCGTCGCCAGGAGCGCGAAGGCGTCGCGAGGCAGCCCCTCCCGCGCGGTGCGGAGCCACCCCCACTGCAGGGGGTGCGCCGCCGGGCGGAGGAGCACGCGCACCGCATGCGCCAATTCGTGCCCGGGGGAGATGCCGAACCGCACCGCCTGGATGTCGCCGGCACTCAGGTGGAACTCGACCCGGTGATCCGGGTGGTCGACGCCCTCGACCGGCGCGGAGTTTCGATCCACGTCGAAACTCTAGGAGGTGCGACGCCTGCTGTCGACACTGGGGTCATGACCGAGATCCAGGTTCCTCCGCTCATCCCGAGCGGTGCGATCCGCATCGGAACAGGGCGCAGCCGCCGATTCGTCGGCGCCGACCACGGAGCCGCCGTCTCCTACTTCTTCGTCGAGAACCAGCCAGGAGAGGGGCCGGGGCTGCACTGGCACCCCTACTCTGAGACCTGGATCGTGCTCGAGGGCACGGTGCGGATCCGGATCGGCGACGACGTCCTCGTCGCGCGAGCCGGAGACACCGCCACCGCGCCCGCCTTCACGCCACACGGCTTCACCAACGCGGAGACCGGGCTCCTCCGGATCCTGTGCATCCACGCGTCCGACACGATCATCCAGACGTTCCTCGACGAGGACTGAGAGCGGAGACCACCATGTCCTTCCAGGCGTACCTCGACAAGGTCGAGACCCAGACCGGCCTCACGCCGCGGCAGTTCATCGCCCTCGCGCAGGAGCAGGGGTTCGACGAGAGCACGAAGTCCACCGTCGTCCTGAACTGGCTCAAGCAGGAGTACGGCCTCGGCCACGGCCACGCGCAGGCGATGGTCCACGTCATCCTCAAGGGGCCGAAGATCAGCGACAAGCACGTCGGCACGACCGGGACGCACGCCGACAAGACCGACGAGCTCTGGCTCGACGGCAAGGACAGCAACCCGCACCGCTGAGTTCGCCGCCTCGCCGCGACGACTAGGATTCCGTGGGTGGCAGCATCCTCCCAGCGCAAGAAGAAGTCCGGTCGGCGCACCCCGCCGCGCACCAGCGGCAACCCGGCCAAGCGGCCGGTCGTCGAGGCGGGTCCCGTGACGATCGGCGACTGGATCGGCGCGGCTCGTCTGCGCACGCTGCCTCTGGCGATCGCCCCCGTCGTCATCGGCACGGGAGCCGCGCGCAGCACCGGGCCGGAGTTCCACTGGGTGATCGCGCTCGCGTGCCTCGCCGTCGCGGTCCTGCTGCAGATCGGCGTGAACTTCACCAACGACTACAGCGACGGGATCCGCGGCACCGACGCCCACCGGGTCGGCCCGGCGCGGCTCACGGCCTCCGGGCGGGTGAAGCCGCGCACGGTGCTCGTCATCGGACTCGTGTTCTTCGCGCTCGCCGCGGTGGTCGGTATCGCGATCGTCGTGCGGACCGGGCAGTGGTGGATGCTCGCCGTGGGTGCGGCCTGCATCGTCGCCGCCTGGTTCTACACCGGGGGCAAGAGGCCCTACGGGTACTACGGCCTCGGCGAGGTCTTCGTCTTCGTGTTCTTCGGGCTCGTCGCCACTCTCGGCACCACCTGGGTGCAGGTCTTCATGCTCCCGCAGCAGGCCTGGCTGGGAGCGATCGCCGCCGGACTGTTCGCCTGCGCCGTGCTGCTGGCCAACAACCTCCGCGACATCGATCAGGACCGCGAGGTCGGCAAACGCACGTTGACGGTCCTCATCGGCCGCCGCGCCACGCAGGTCCTCTTCACGCTCTTCGTGCTCGTGCCGTTCGGCATCGCCGTGTTCCTCGCGTTGCTGTTCCCGATCGCCTGGATCGCGCTGCTCGCCCTTCTCGCCGGCCTCCCCGCGATCGTGATCGTCTGGACCTACCGGCAGCCGCGGGAGTTGGTCATCGCCCTCGCCCTGACGTCGCTCACCTCGCTGCTCTACGCGGGCGCCCTGTTCTGGGCCTTCGTCGGCTGACCTGCTCGCCGTCTCCCGCGCCTCGCCGGGCACAGCTTCGGAGCTCGCGACCGACATGCCGTCGTCTCGGGCCTGTCCTCGGCGCGTCGTGCGGTCGCTCCGAAGTCGTGCCCGGCGACCCGGGCACAGAGACCGAGATGCTGGTCGAACCTATGGTTTAGCCGAGAGTTTTGAGACCCGGTCCAACAATCGGACCTGCCTCGGATCTTCGAAGCTGTGTACGGCGGGCCTGCGTCAGGGGCGGTCGTCGGAGGCGCCGTCGACGAGCTCGTCTTCGGCCGCGGCGTCGGCCTGCCGGCCGGAGACCCTGCCCTGACGACGCTCATGCAGGCGGGCGGACGCGTCGGAGAGCGGGGTGCGGAGGAACAGCATCGAGATGCTCGCGCCGATGAGGGCCGCGAAGATCGCCGCCAGCCACCAGAACTCGCGGAAGATCGGGAAGAAGAACCACAGGATGGCCAGCGGGACGAGGAACGCCAGCAGGCGCAGCACGGTGTAGACGAGGAGGGGGGCGGGCTTCTTCACACGTCCAGTCTACGTTCGCCGCTCCGTGCTCCCGCTGTGACGCCGGAGTCCGAGGCTCGCGAACGGGATGCCCCGCACCACGCGCCGCCACGGGTGTTCCCCCAGGGTCCACAGCAGCTCGTCATCCGGGTCGAGGGCCAGATCCTCGCAGCCGACCGGCAGGGCCACCGGGTGTCGGGTGAGGGCCTGGCGAGGTCCCGACCACAGCATCCCGGGGCGCAGGTGGTCGGACTGCGACACGAAGTAGCGGTCGCCCCACCGCACGGCCCCCTGCATGTGCCGGATGCCGGGAGTGAACCGCTCGTGTTCGACGAAGCCGTCGTCGGTGCCGTCGGGGATCGTGAACTCGCCGATAGCCCCGGTCTCCTGACCCCGGTACTCGCCGATGAGCACGCGGGGGAGCGGCGTCCCGTCCGCGTCGAACACGCGACCGAGGAAGGAGCACCGCAGCGCCACCGGGTGGCGCCGCGTCCGCACCGCGACGACCGTCGTCCGCCGGTCCCGGCGGCTGGTGCCGCCGCGGATCCGCTGCGCCTCCGTGCCGTGCACGCGCCGGAGCGCCCCCAGGTCGAACTCCCAGATGCCCTGCCCTGTCGCCGCCGCGAACAGGCGGTCGCCGAACCAGGCGAGACCGCCCGCATGGATGGGCGCGGGCTGCAGGACGCCGTCGTCGTCGGCGACCGCCAGCACGATGTCGATGCGGCGGGCGCGCTCGCGGTCCACGAGCACGACCCGCGAGGCGAGGTGGCGCCCTGAAGCATCCTGGCGGAACCAGCTCACTGCGAGGGCGCGCCGTCCGCGGCGCTCGCCGACGTCGATGCCCTGGGGGTACCAGCGCTGCGTCCAGGAGCGGGCGGTGAGCCAGCGCAGCTCGATGCCGCCCCGCCGGCGGCGCCGACGCATCGGGCGCCACATCGTGTTCCACGGCCAGCGCATCCGTCCATCGTCGCCGATCCGGAGACCGCATGCGAATTTTCACGGATTGACCTAGGTCGATTCGCACGATCGAACAGACAGTTGTATCGTGTTACGTGTTGAGTGCTGATCTTCATGGAGTCGCGCTCGACGACTCCTCGCGGTCCGCTGGTGGGGGCCAGTACCGCCGCGAGGTGGCCGTCGCCTCACGGTGGCGGTTCACCGGATGCTCGCATCCGGCAGTGCAACGCACTGGGGGTGTGGCTCGTTCGGGTGCGGGCCACACCTCAGCGTCCGCCCTCCTCGACGCCGCCTGTGTCGTGCTCAGACCGTGCGCCAGTCGTGGCTCTCGATCGCCGCACCCGCCTGGGGCCCCATCTGGAGCATGCCGCCGTCGATCACGACCGAGGCGCCGGAGATGTACGCGGCCTCGGGCGACGCGAGGAAGGCGATCAGGGCGGCCACCTCGCGGGCATCGCCCGGGCGGCCGAGCGGAATGCCGGGACGGTCCTCGGCGTGCGGGTCGGTGTCGGTCTGCCCGGTCATCGGGGTCGCGATCTCACCGGGGGCCACGCTCACGGCGCTGATCCCGTACCGGCCGAGCTCGAGTGCGAGGTTCTTCATGAGTCCGCCGAGACCATGCTTGGCGGTGTCGTACGCGCTCGCCCCCACCATCGGCTGGTGCTCGTGCACGCTGGTGACGGCGATGAGACGTCCGCCGCGCCCCGCGGCGACCATCGACCGGGCCGCTCGCTGCAGGCAGACGAAGGCGCCGGTGAGGTCGGTGTCGAGCACACGGTTCCACTCGTCGAGCGTGACGTCGAGGAACGGGGTCTGGAGTCCGGCACCCGCGTTGTTGACGAACACGTCGACGCCGCCGAGCTCTGCGATCAGCCCGTCGATGACGTCGCCGCAGGCGGGGATGTCGGAGACGTCGAGCTGCGTCACCACCGCGCGGGCGCCGTGGCTGCGCACCTCGTCCGCGGTCTCCTGGGCGCCGGCCTCGTCGCGGTGCCAGGTGATGCCGACGTCGATACCCGCTGCGGCGAGGGCGACGGCGGTGGCACGACCGATCCCGGAGTCGGCACCGGTCACGATCGCGCGGCGGGCCTCGGCCTCCAGCCGCGCCTGCGGCTCTCCGGCCTCCGCCATCGGCGTCGGGGTCTTGTCGTTGTGCTGAGATTCGGACATGTCGGCCTCCTGCTCGGGCGTCATCGGTGCGAGCGACGGTACGGGGGCGGCGCGGCGCGGTCGAACCGGTTGACGACGCGCGGCAGCGACGCTAGCGGTTCTCGTCATCCGGCGACTCATGGTGTTATCCCAGGCAACGGTCCTGGCGGGGAGGATCACGGCCGGGTAACGTCATCCCCATCGCGGCGATCCGGGCGGTCCCGGGCCCCGGCTCATATCCGGAGGCGTTGCGGGTTCGACTCCCGCCGTCGCGTCCACTCGGTCCCATGCTCGGCCGCTCATCCCGGATGATGGAGGCATGCCTTCCGCCCCTCGCCCCGGACTCCGGGTCTCCGCGGGTCTGACGATCCCGGAGGCCGAGCTGTCCTGGCGGTTCTCCCGATCGTCGGGGCCTGGCGGTCAGGGCGTGAACACCACGGACTCCCGGGTCGAGCTGGTGTGGGATGCGGCGCATTCGGGGGCCGTGTCGCCGACGCAGCGCGAGCGGATCCTGGAGCGGCTCCGCGGACGGCTGGTCGACGGCGTGCTGACGATCGCCGCGTCCGAGCACCGCGCACAGTTGCGCAATCGGGAAGCAGCCAGGGAACGGCTCGCCGCGCTCGTCGCGGAGGCGATACGTCCGCCGGCGCCGGCCCGACGGGCGACGAAGCCGAGTCGGGGATCGAAGGAGCGGCGGCTGACGGCGAAGCACCGCCGCACCGACGTCAAGAGCCTGCGGCGGCGCCCCCGCGAGGACTGACGTCCGGACCCGTCTGTGCGCTCCGCGAGCCGGTGAGCTGCTCCTCGATCGGGGCCCAGCCGTGTTCGAGGAGCGCGGAGCCGGCGTCGAGCACCGCCTGCTGGTCGTCGCTCTCGGTGACGAGGATCTGCATCTGCAGGACGAACCGCGCGTACACCCGGACCTCGGGAGTGGGGGTCGGGATGCCGAGCTCGTCGGCGATGGCCGCGGCGAGCGCATCCTCATGGCGCAGCCACATCTTCGACGCGTAGTCGCGGAGCGCCGGCGTCTCGTTGAGGAAGCGCAGGAAGACGCGGGCCACGTCGTCGCCGTGCTCGTCGAGGTTGGCGCCGACCTCGGCGGCGTAGAAGTCGTGGATGGCCCGGTTGATCGTCACGCCGGTCGGCCGGTCGCGCACCGCCGAGACGAGGCGATCGCGCTGCTCGTCGTCCTCGTCGAAGACGAGAGCCTCCTTCTGCGGGAAGTGGGCGAACACGGTGGTGGGGGAAACGTCGGCGGCGTCGGCGACCTCGCGGATGCTCACGTTGTCGAACCCGCGCTCCAGGAACATCCGGGTGGCCACGTCGGAGATGTTCTTGCGGGTCGCGGCCTTCTTGCGCTCGCGGCGGCCCGGGGGCGGGGGCGTCGTCATGCGGCCACCTTATCGCGCGTCCGAACCAAAACTGTATTGACACCAAAACTGGTATCGATACACTTTCGGTATGACTTCACCTCATCTCCCCGTTCGCGGCGCCGGCCGCGCCTGGGTCATGCTCGTCGTCCTGACGATGCTCACGGTCATCGGCATGACCGTCGTCCTTCCTGTCCTGCCGTTCGTCGTGCTGCAGTACGTCGCGCACGAACACGACCTCGCTCTCTGGGTCGGCGTGCTGGAAGCGGTCAACGGCCTGTGCGCCTTCCTCGCCGCACCGCTCCTGGGGCGGCTCTCCGACCGGTTCGGACGACGACCCGTCATCATCGTCGCGGCGTTCGGCGCGGCCTTCTCGATGGCGCTGTTCGGCGTGGGCGGGGCGATCTGGGTGCTCGTGCTCGCCCGTGTCATCCAGGGGCTGACGGCCGGAGACCTCCCCGCGCTGTTCGCCTACCTGGCCGACATCACGCCGCCCGAGAAGCGCGCGCAGCGCTTCGGCCTCCTCGGCGCGCTGACCGGCATCGGCACCATGATCGGCCCCGCCATCGGCGGTCTGCTCGCCGCGATCGACCTGCGCCTGCCCGTGTTCCTCACCGCGGCGGTCGGGCTCACGATCGCGGTCCTCAGCATCTTCCTGCTGCCCGAGAGCCTGCGGCCGGAGAACCGCATTGCCCGGATCGCTCTCCGCGACGTCCAGCCGTTCGGGGTGTTCCGTACCGCGTTCGGTCGGCCCGAGCTCCGCGGGCTGATGATCGCGTTCGCACTGCTCGCGCTGCCGTTCGGATTCTTCGTGAACAACTTCAGCGTGCTGGCCCTCGACGCCATCCAGTGGGGGCCGACGCAGATCGGCCTGCTCACGGCAGGCGTGGGCATCATCGACATCCTCATCCAGGGCGTGCTGCTCGGCATCCTGCTGCCGCGGATGGGGGAGCGCGGCGTGATCGTCAGCGCCATCACCGCGCAGGCGGTCGGTCTCGCCGGCCTCGCGATCGTGGCCTCGCTGCTCGCCCAGCCGTGGCTCTTCATCGTCGGGGCGCTCCTGCTCGCCGCCGGTCAGGGCGCGGCGCAGGCTGCGATGGACGGGGCGATGTCCAACGCCGTCGGCGACGACGAGCAGGGCTGGCTCGGAGGGGCCACGCAGTCCCTCAACGCCGCGATGGGCACGATCGCCCCGTTGATCGCGGCCGCCCTCTATACCGCGGTCAGCCATGCCGCGCCGTACTGGCTGGGCGTCGGGATCATGGTCGTCGCCGCACTGGTCGTCGCGCGGGCGCACATCGCGAACACGGCGAAGCGTGAGCCGCAGGCGCAGGAGGCCGTCGAGGTGGCCGAGGCGCGGCTCTGAGCAGAAGGACCCGGCGCAGCGTCGATGGTCCGCGGGGTCAGCGCTCCCCGCGGACGAGCTCCACCCCCGCCCCGGCGAACTGCCGCAGCGTGGCATCGGGGAGGAAGGCCCGGGTGAGGGCTCCGCCGATACGGGTGAGGTCGCTCTCGTCGCGGAAGAGGAGGTAGAGGGTCTCGTAGCGGGGGTGGAACTTCTCCTTGAAACGGTGCAGCGAACGGAAGCCGTAGACGGGCTCGAGCGCGTCGGCGAGACGCTCGCTTAACGCGGCGATCACGCCCGCGTCCGGCGGGTAGTCGTGCGCGAGCGGAGCGCCGGAGAGCGACATGATCTCGGCGCCCTCCTCCGAGAACTGCTGGGCGGAGGCGCCGATCAGGTACTCCATCACCGGTCCGAAACCGCCCTCGCGGCGTCGCATGAGGTCGAGGGTCCAGCCGCGCACCACCCCGCCCTCCCCGTACACGGGCAGCCAGGAGAGGAAGCCGTCGACGTCGCCGTTCGGAGCGATCGCGAGCGCGAGGCGGACCTCGGGGTCCTCCGCCTCCTCCAGGGTCCCGAGCGTGAACCGCATCTCCGGAAGGTCCTTGTCGCCGACCCACGCCTCCGAGATCGCGCGGAGCTGCTGCCGCAGGCCCCAGGTCTCCGCGGCGAGGTGGGTGAGCCGGAAGGTCATCTGCTCCCGCCCCGCCCGGTTGAGGGAGGTGCGCACCGGTTGCCAGCGCTTGCCGGTGAAGGTGAGACCCGGGAGGTCGACGATCGTGTCGTCCGCCACCACCAGGCTGCGCCAGGTCTCCGGGACCGCCTCTCTCGTCGCCTCGTCCGCACTGAAGAAGCACGGCACGAGTCCGGCGTCCTCGGCCGTGCGGATGAAGTCGCGCACCGCCGCCGCACGGGACTCCGCCGGCCCGATCGGGTCGGCGAGGGCCAGGGCGACGCCGTTGCGGCGCTGATAGGCCACGATCCCGCCGTCCACGCGGGCGTAGCCGTTGCCCTCCCAGGTCGTCATCCAGGACAGGGTGCCCCCGCCGTGCGCCCGCAGTTCGCGCCGGAGTTCGTCTGCGGTCGGGGCGGGCTGCCGGCCCAGAGCCGTCGTGCGCCGTGCGCGGAACGCCCGCCGCACCGCGACGAGATACACGAGCACGAGAGCCCAGAGCACGCCCGTGGCGAGCGTGAGCTCGGTCTCCGCGTCGATCACCATCTCGAGCTGTGCTTCGCTCGTGAGGATGATGAGGACCAGCACGAGGGTGGCGGCCAGCACGTTGAGAGGTCCGAGGATGACGGCGACGACCCACGCCCAGCGGCGACCGCGCCGCAGGCCGTTCGCGATGACCAGGATCACCGCGACGTCGATCGCCGTGTCGATGAATCCGCCCGATGCCGGGTCCGTGGGGCCGAACGGGCCATCGGTCGGCACGAGGACCGTGATGATCTCGATGGCCACGAGCGTGAGCACGGCCATCACGGCGATCAGCCGCTGCTCCCGGACCGTCGTGCGCCGCACGCGCAGGCTCCGGTCGACGAAGAGGATGAGCAGCACCGCGAACAGATGCTCCAGGTCGGCCAGCTTTCCCCAGAACATCATCGCGACGAACACGAATCCGAGGAGCACCAGCCACGCGCGCACCCGCCACGGCGGACGGAAGAGCCCGACGGCGGCGGCGATGCACGCCATGGTGCCGCCGGACGCGCCGACGTCGAGGGCCTGCGCCTGGGTCTGCGCCCACGCCCACGGCAGCTGCGACACCAGCAGCAGGAACAGAGCCGTCGCGAAGATCGCGAAGAGCTGTCCGACCGTGAAGTAGGCGAGGGCGACCCGGGTGCCGCGGCGGTGCTCCAGGTAGCCCATACCCCAGAACCCGGCGATGGTGAAGAGGTACACCCAGGGCTGGTTGACGAAGAACGTCCCCGTGACCGGCGTCCACCACTTGTCCTCAGCCAGGCTCGGCAGCCCGTAGGCGACGGCGGGGAAGAGGGCCGAGTCCTCGAACGGCCGCCACAGCCCCTGCCAGACCACGCCTGTGAGCAGCACGAGACCGATCATCGTCAGCGTCGCCGGCGTGGTCCGCAGGGCCCCGAACAGGAGGCGGGCCGACGAGGGGCGCTCCGAGGTCATGCGCTCAGCGTAGAGGTGGGGCCGCCGCTGGGCGACCCCACCGACCGGATCACTCGGCGACGGCCGCGGCGATCGCCTCCTCCAGGTCGTTCCACTCGACGAGCTCGACCTTCTCGCCGTCGACGAAGAAGGTCGGGGTGCTGCTCACGCCCAGCCGCTCGCCGTCGCGCTTGTCCTGCTGCACACGGGCGAGGGTCGCCGGATCGGCGACCGCGGCGTCGTACGCGGCCAGGTCGAGCCCGAGCTCCTCGGCGAACGCGCGGAACACCTCCGGCGTCTCCGTCGACTGCTCGCCCCACTGCGCCTGGGTCTCGAACAGGCGGTGGAACATGTCCTCGTAGCGGCCCTGCTGCGCGGCGGCCTCGGCGGCCAGCGCGGCCTGGGTCGAGTTCACGTGCCCGGGCAGGGGGAAGTACCGGGTGACGTACCGGATGTCGCCGTCGTAGGTGGCGCGCAACTCCTCCACGATCGGGTAGAACGCGCCGCAGGCCTCGCACTCGAAGTCGAGGAACTCGACGACCGTGACGGCGTCGGGGCCGCCCTCGTCGAGCACGTGGGAGTCGGTGCGGACGGTCGGCAGCTTCTCGCCGGCCTCGGGATCGGGCTGCGCGGGCTGCTGGCTGAGGGCATAGACGATGCCGACGACGAGCAGCACGACGGCGACGGCGACGGCGATGAGGGTCGCCTTGACGGGGGTCTTCATGGGGTCTCCAAACACGGGTGATACGACGAGGGGTGCCGCGGAGGCGGCCGGAGCCGGCGTCGGATCAGGTGCGGGAGATGGAGAGCTGGATGAGCGAGACCGCGGGCAGGAACGGGCGGGGGCCGGCGCGGAGGGGAGCGGTCGCCAGCGGGAGGAGGCCGCGGAGACGGATCCCGCTGCGCGTGCGCAGATGACGGAAGAGGAGGACGAGGGCGACGCAGCAGAGGGCGGCCATCGCGCACGCCGCCGCGTCGGCGGCCGGATCCGCGGGAGCGGGCTCGGCGACCGGTCCTGCGGTCCCTGCGGTGTCGGAGGCCTGCGAGACGCCCGGGGCGAGGCACAGGGTCGCGTGCGCCTCCGCCGTCCCGTGCGAGGTCGACCATGCGCCGACGACGAGCAGGAGCGCGAGGCCGACGGCGATGACGATCCGGCTCCGCAGGACCCGCTCGGCGCGCGCTCGCGGCGTCGGGACGGGGGCGAGGGGCGGCATGTCCCGCGCAGTCTAGCAACGGACGCTTTGCCCGCCCCGGGCCCGTCCGACCCCGACATGCCTACACTGGAGGGGTGGCGAGACTACTGATCGTCGGCGGCTTCCTCGCCGCCGTGTTCTGGGTGTACAGCATCGTCGACTGTGCCGTGCAGCCGGCGACGCGGCACCGGGGCGTGCCCAAGGCCGCCTGGGTCGCCATCGTCGTCCTCATCCCCGTCATCGGCGGGATCCTCTGGTTCGTCATCGGCCGTCGCCGGGCGAACGACCAGGGCGTGCCGCGCACCGTCGCTCCCGACGACGACCCCGCTTTCCTCCGCAGCATCAGCAAGGCGGAGCAGGACGCCCGCATCCGTCGTCTCGAGGAGGAGCTCGCGCGGCTCGACGAGGAGACCGACGAGCCGCCCGCCGCGGATCCGCGCCCGTGACGTCGTCGCCGGCGATGGAGGCCGCGGCCTCCCTGTTCGCCGACCTCGTGTCCCACGGCGTCCGTGATGTCGTGCTCTCTCCCGGCTCGCGGTCACAGGCTCTCGCGCTGGCCGCGGCGGCCTTCGCCGACGAGGGCGCGCTGCGCGTGCACGTGCGGATCGACGAGCGGGTCGCCGGGTTCACCGCCCTGGGCATCGCACGGGAGACCCGGGTCCCCGTCGCGCTCGTGTGCACCAGCGGCACGGCTGTCGCGAACCTCCTCCCGGCCACGATGGAGGCCTTCCACTCCGGGGTGCCGCTGCTGCTGCTCACCGCCGATCGGCCTCCCGAGCTGCGGGGAGTCGGTGCGAATCAGGCGACCATCCAGGAGGGTTTGTTCCACCCCTGGGTCCGGGCGCAGATCGACGCGCCCGTTCCCGGAGACGGCGAGTGGGACGGCCTCGCCGCGCGCGTGGTCGCCCTCGCGCTCGGGGGGGCGGAACCCGAGTCCGGGCTTCCCGGCGTCGCCGGCCCGGTGCACCTGAACCTGCCGTCCCGGGAACCGCTGTCGGGCGCGATGCCGACACGGACGCTGACACCGGGGGAGGCGCCGCGCCTGCCGGAGCCGGAGGCGTTCGCGCTGGAGCGCGGGCCGCGAACAGTTGTCCTCGCGGGCGCCGATGCGGGTGCCGCGGCGGAGGAGATCGCCCATTCCGGCGGGTGGCCGCTCATCGCGGAGATCGTCAGCGGCGCACGCTTCGGACGCCAGGTGGTGCATGGGTATCGCCGGCTGCTGTCCCGCGACGACCTCGGCGGACGCATCGAACGGGTGGTCGTGCTCGGACACCCGACGCTCAGCCGCGAGGCCGCACGGCTGCTGTCCCGCGCGGACGTGGAGGTGATCGCGGTCCGCAGGGGCGGCGAGGAGCTGAATCTGAATCACCGCACGCGCGCCGTCGCGGCCGTCACGGTCGCCCAGGGGGAGACCGACCGGGAGTGGCTCGGCGCGTGGATGCGGGCCGCCGCCGACGAGGCCGTGGATCTCAGCGAGAACGCCCCGGACACCGAGGGGCTCTCCTCCACCGACTTCGCCGCCCGCCGCGACGCTGTGCGCGCGGAGCTCGACGCCGTGCGACGCCCGCTCGATCGCGAGCGCCTCGTGGATGCGGTGTGGCGGGCCACCTGGCCGCATGACCGTCTGGTGTTCGGGTCGTCCCGCCTGGTCCGCGTCGCCGACGAGGTGCTCGGCGGCAAGAAGGTCCCCGTGCACGCCAACCGCGGTCTCGCCGGGATCGACGGCACGATCGCCACCGCCACGGGCATCGCCGTCGCCAGCCAGGCCGCCGGGGCTCCGGGCGTGACCCGGGTGCTGCTCGGCGACCTCGCGTTCCTCCACGACGTCGGTGCGCTGATGTTTCCGAGCGACGAGACGGAGCCGCGACTCCAGGTCATCGTCGGCAACGACGGCGGCGGCACGATCTTCGACGGCCTGGAGGTGGCGGGCACCGCGCCGGCCGCGCACCTCGATCGCGTGTTCTACACCCCGCACGGGGTGCGCCTGGAGCACATCGCGCTCGCCTACGGCTGGGAGTATCAGCGGGTCACCACGCGGACCGCTCTCGACCAGGCGCTGACGACGCCGCGTGGCGGTCGCCAGATCATCGAGGTGCCGCTGCCGCGGTGACTGGCATCATGTGCGTATGAACGCGCACACCTGGACGCAGAACCTGCGGGTGCGGCCCGGCTTCCGCCTCGCCGACGTCGATCCCGACAGCAAGCCCGGCTACGACCACGGCAAGTCCCGCGGCACGGCCGACCTCGAAGCCGGTCTCGAACGCCTGAACGACCTGCAGGAGCGGCTGTTCGCCGAGAGTCGGGTGGGCACGGCGCAGGACGCGGTGCTGCTCGTCCTGCAGGCGATGGACTCCGCAGGCAAGGGCGGCATCGTCCGGCACGTGGTCGGGGGCGTCGATCCGCAGGGCGTCGCGCTCGCCGCGTTCAAGGCGCCGACGGCGGAGGAGCGGCAGCACGACTTCCTGTGGCGCGTCGAGAAGAGGCTGCCGGAGCCCGGGTTCATCGGGGTCTTCGACCGCTCGCACTATGAGGACGTGCTCATCGGACGGGTGCGGCAGCTCGCCGACGCCCCCGAGATCGAGCGGCGCTACGACGCGATCAACGCGTTCGAGGAGCGCGTCGCGGCGTCCGGCGTCCGCATCGTCAAGGTCATGCTGCACATCTCCCCGGAGGAGCAGAAGGCGCGGCTGATGGAGCGCCTGGAGCGCCCGGACAAGCACTGGAAGTACAACCCGGGCGACGTCGACGAGCGGATGCTGTGGCCGCAGTACATGGAGGCGTACCAGACCGTCTTCGATCGCACGTCGACCGAGGCTGCGCCCTGGTACGTCGTGCCGGCGAACGCGAAGTGGTACGCGCGGCTGGCCGTGCAGGAACTGCTGCTGGCCGCCCTCGAGGACATCGATCCGCAGTGGCCGGTCGCCGACTTCGACGTCGAGGCCGAGAAGAAGCGCCTCGCCGCGAGCTGACCGGGGGGGGCTCAGGCCAGCGCGTCGACGAGCGGGCGGAACTTCACCCGGGTCTCGAGGAGCTCGCTCTCGGGATCGGATCCGGCGACGATCCCGGCCCCGGCGTAGGCGGTGACCGCGATCGCGTCGTCCGTCGTCGTGAATTGCGCGCACCGCAGGGCGATGGCCCACTCGCCGTTGCCGTCCGCGTCGACCCAGCCGACCGGTCCGGCGTAGCGCTCGCGGTCGAACGGTTCGAGCTCCCGGATGGCGGCGATGGCCGTCGGTGTCGGGGTGCCGGCGACGGCCGCGGTCGGGTGGAGTGCGCGCACGAGGTCGAGGGCCGAGCGGCCGTTCTCCAGCTCGCCTTCCACATCGGTCGCGAGGTGGAAGAGGTTGGGCAGCTTGAGCAGGAAGGGCTGCTCGCTCGCCGCCAGGGCCCTGGTGTACGGGCGGAGGGACGCGAGCACGCTCTGCACGGCGTACTGGTGCTCGTCGAGGTCCTTGGTGCTGGAGGCGAGGTGCGCGGAGGCGGCGGTGTCCGCGTCGGCGTCGGCCCCGCGCCCGATCGTTCCGGCCAGCACACGAGCGGTCACCGTCCGGTCCTGCACCGTGACGAGGGTCTCCGGGCTCGCGCCGATCAGTCCGTCGACCGCGAAGACCCAGGTGTCCGGGTATCCGGTGGCCAGCGCGCGGACGAGTCGCCGCAGGTCGGAGCCCGCGGGGATGGTGCCCTGGAGGTCGCGGGCGAGGACCACCTTGCTGAGCTCGCCGTCCGCGATGCGCGCCAGCGCGCCCCGCACGGCGTCCTGGTAGCCCTGGGGGCTCTGCGCTCCGGGGCCCACGGTGCCCGCCCAGTGCGGTCCGTACTCCGCGGCCTCGACGGCACCCGGCGCACGCTCGTCGTCGGAGCGGTGGATGCGGGTCTCCCAGAAGCGGTCGCCGTGGCGGCCGAGGATCCGCGACGGGATGACGAGCACGCTGTCGGCGCGCGAGTCCTCGTCGAAGGTGAAGGCCCCGAACGCGACGAGTCCGGTTCCGGGGAGACGCAGCGGATCGGAGACCTCGGCCGCCGCCGCGAGCCCCTGCCAGAGCGCCGCGAGGGTCTCGGCGCGGGTGCGCCCCTCCTCGGCCGACGGGCGGAGCTCGGCGACCGGATCACCCACCGCAACGATCCCGTCGCCGCGGCGGAACCAGGCGAGCGGGCGGGCGGGGTCCGCGAAGGAGAGGAGGTCTTCGACCGGATCGATCTCTCGGGTCTCCACGACCAGGGGGGTGTGCTGCACGACTCCAGCCTATTCCGCGGACGTAGGGTGGGCGGATGAGCGATGCGCGTCCCGCAGCCGGTGCCGAGATGATCTTCCAGTGGCGCAAGTGGGACGGGTCGCCGCACTGGCGCCACGAGTGCGTGTACCTCGGTGCCGACCGGTGGGGCGACTGGATGGGGCAGCCCACCGGCTGGCACAGCGCCCGCCCGGGGGCGGAGTTCCACGCGGCCACGCCGAACGTCACCCTTGTCCCGCCGAGCGCCGACTTCGCGCTCACCGTCAATCGCCGGCACCCCCGGGGGATGCGTGTCTACATCGATCTCGGGTGGGACGTGCGGTGGTCGGACGACCCGCTGCTCGCGACGGGCATCGACATGGACCTCGACGTCGTCCGTGTGGAGGGCGAGCGCGGCACCTGGGTCGACGACCGCGACGAGTGGGCGGAGCACAGCGCCCGCTACGGCTACCCGGCCCCCGTCATGCGGCATCTGGAGGAGCTGGCGCTCGACCTCGAGACGAGGGTCAGGGAACGCACGGCGCCGTTCGACGACGCCACGGCCGATCCCTGGCTGGACCGACTCGAAGCGCTGGACCTCGCGCCTAGACTGGACGCGTGACCGCGAACGACAAGAACCGCGCCGATCTCGGCAAGGACCCCGCCCGCGTCAGCGGCATGTTCGACCAGGTCGCCGCCGGGTATGACCGCACGAACACCGCGATGACGTTCGGCAACGACGCGCTGTGGCGGGCCGCGACCACCCGCGCCGTCGCCCCGAAGCCGGGGGAGCGCATCCTCGATCTCGGAGCGGGCACGGCATCCTCCTCCGCCTCCCTCGCCCGCAGCGGCGCGCAGGTCGTCGCGGCGGACTTCTCGCCCGGCATGCTCGCCGAGGGGCAGCGTCGCCATGGAGCGATGCGCAACCTCTCCTTCGTGCAGGCGGATGCCACCGCCCTGCCGTTCGCGGACGAGGAGTTCGACGCGGTGACGATGTCGTACGCGCTGCGCAACGTGAACGACCCGAAGAAGGCGCTGCGCGAGCTCTACCGGGTGACCAAGCCGGGCGGCCGCCTCGTCATCAACGAGTTCTCCACGCCTCCGGGGAAGCTGTTCCGCGGGGCCTACCGGTTCTACAACGCGCAGGTGCTCCCGCGCGTGGCCCGGGTCGCCGGAACGAACGGCGACGCCTACGACTATCTGAACGAGTCGATCCGCGACTGGCCCGACCAGAAGCGGCTGTCCGAATGGATCAGGGAGGCCGGCTGGCAGGATGTCGCCTACCGCAACCTCACCTTCGGCATCGTGGCCCTGCACCGGGCGCGCAAGCCCGCGTGAGCACGGCGCGAACGGCGGCACCCGACGCAGGTAGGCTGGGAGCGTGACTTCGAGCCCCAGCGCCCCGGGTTCGCGACTCGCGAGCCGTCTCGGCTTCAGCGATCGCGTCTTCGTCGGTCCCGCCGCGCGTCGCATCGCCCGCACCATCGAAGACGGACTGGAGCTGGTCGAGACCGGGCTCGCGGACGACGTGCGTGTCGCCGACCCCCTCGCCGACGCCGCCAGCCGCTATCTGTACGAGGCCGGCGGCAAGCGCATCCGCCCCGTCCTCACGCTGCTCGCGGCCCAGCTCGGCGACGGCAACACCCGAGAGGTGATCGACGTCGCGAAGGCGCTGGAGATCACGCACCTCGGCTCGCTGTATCACGACGACGTCATGGACGGCGCGGACCGCCGCCGCGGTGTCCCCGCCGCGCAGACGGTGTGGGGCAACAACATCGCCATCCTCACCGGCGACATCCTCTTCTCGCGCGCCAGCCAGCTCATGTCGCGGCTCGGCGAGCGCGCCATCCGGCTCCAGGCCGACACGTTCGAGCGCCTCGTCCTCGGGCAGATGCACGAGACCCTCGGTCCGCAGCCGGACGACGACCCGATCGCGTTCTACATCCAGGTGCTCGCGGACAAGACCGGTTCGCTGATCGCGGCGGCCACCCAGGGCGGCGTGATCTTCTCGAACGCCCCGGCGGAGTACGAGGAGCCGCTGCGCGTCTACGGCGAGAAGATCGGCGTCGCCTTCCAGCTCCTCGACGACGTGATCGACCTGTCGGCCAAGCCCGAGGAGACGGGCAAGGTCCCGGGCACCGACCTGCGCGCGGGCGTCCCGACCATGCCATACCTCCTGCTCAAGGCGGAGGACGACGACGCCGCAGCCGACCTCGCCGCCCGCATCGACGACGGTGTGGCCCTCATCGCCGACGGCGCCGACCCGGCGATCCTCGACGGACCGCTGGACGAGCTCCGCGACCACGCCGTCACCCAGAAGACCCTCGAGCTCGCCCACGCGTGGACGCAGGAGGCGATCGACGCCCTCACCGCCCTTCCGCGCGGCACCGTGCGCGAAGCGCTCACCCGATTCGCCGAGACTCTCGCCGAGCGCTCCAGCTGACACCGTACGGGCCCCGGGCCCGGGTGTCCGCCGCGACGGCACACGAAAGGACCTCCATGACCAAGCTGAGACTGGCCATCGTCGGCGCCGGCCCCGCGGGCATCTACGCCGCGGACATCCTGTTGAAGGCCGAGCGCAAGTTCGACGTGTCCATCGACCTGTTCGAGCAGCTCCCCGCCCCCTACGGGCTCGTCCGGTACGGCGTCGCCCCCGACCACCCCCGCATCAAGGGCATCATCACCGCCCTGCGCGACGTGCTCGACCGTGGCGACATCCGCCTCTTCGGCAACGTTCGGTTCGGCGAGGACATCACGCTCGACGACCTCAAGAAGCACTACAACGCGGTCATCTTCGCCACCGGGGCGATCCGTGACACGTCGCTGGACATCCCCGGCATCGACGCGGTGGGCTCCTACGGCGCCGCCGACTACGTGAGCTGGTTCGACGGACACCCCGACGTGCCGCGCGAGTGGCCGCTGGACGCCGCATCGGTGGCGGTCCTCGGCAACGGCAACGTCGCCCTCGACGTCTCCCGCATGCTCGCGAAGCACGCGGAGGACCTCCTCGTCACCGAGGTCCCCGAGAACGTGTACGAGGGACTCAAGGCGAGCGCCGTCACGGACGTCCACGTGTTCGGCCGCCGCGGGCCGGCCCAGGTGAAGTTCACGCCGCTGGAGCTCCGCGAGCTGGGGGAGCTGCGCGACGTCGACATGGTCGTCTACGACGAGGACTTCGACTACGACGAGGCCTCGAAGGACGCGGTCGCGAGCAACAAGCAGGTCATGGTCATCGACCGCATCCTGCAGTCCTGGCGCAAGCGCGACTCCGTCAACAACGCCGGCGGCACCGCCTCGCGCCGTCTGCACCTGCACTTCTGGGCGCGCCCGGTCGAGGTGCGCACCGACGAGAACGGCCGTGTCGCGGCTCTCGTGTACGAGCGCACCCAGCCGGACGGTCAGGGTGGTGCGGTCGGCACCGGAGAGCTGCGTGAGGTACCCGTGCAGGCGCTGTATCGCGCGATCGGCTACTTCGGCTCGCCGCTGCCGGGCGTCCCCTTCGACAAGAAGCACGGCGTCATCCCGAACCACGAGGGCCAGGTGCTCGCGAAGGACTCCAACGACCGCGTCCCCGGCGTGTACGCGACCGGCTGGATCAAGCGCGGCCCGGTCGGCCTCATCGGCCACACGAAGTCCGACGCCATGGAGACCGTCCGTCACCTGATCAACGACCAGGGCTCGTGGTGGCACCCGGAAGACCCGTCCGAGGAGGCCATCCCGGCACTGCTCGCCGAGCGCGGCGTCGCCTGGACCGACCTGGACGGCTGGCACCGCCTCGACGAGCACGAGATCAGCCTCGGCGCGCCCCAGGAGCGGGCGCGCGTGAAGGTCGTCCCGCGCGAGGAGATGGTGCGCGTCTCCCGCGGCGAGTGAGTCGTCTCGGCGCCGGGGCGTGCTCCCGGCGCCGGGTCCCCGCGCCCCTAGGCTGAGGCCATGCGACCTCGTGCACTCCTGGCCCTCGGCGCCGTGGCCGTGCTCCTGCTGTCCGGTTGTGCGCCCGAACCCGAGGTGAAGCCGACCAGGACGCCGTCGGCCGCGGTCACGACCGCGCCGACACCGGGGGCCGAGGCGCCGACGCCCGCCTTCGACGTGGACTGCGCCGATGTCGACGCGGCCATGTCGAGTGCGCTCGGCGAGGCCGGCGGCGACGTCGCCGAGGTCCTCGGGGTCTGGTCCTCCCCGAGCTGGTACCCCGGACCGGCGCAGCACATGTTCCAGCGGGCCGGCGGGATCGCCTGTTCGGCGGGGACGGCGGAGCGCAACTGGGAGGTCACGATCCTCCCGGACGCGGACGAGGTCACGACGGGGGCGGAGTCCCGCGGCGGATACTT
Organism: Microbacterium sp. NPDC057658; assembly: GCF_042799975.1. Classification (NCBI taxonomy): domain Bacteria; kingdom Bacillati; phylum Actinomycetota; class Actinomycetes; order Micrococcales; family Microbacteriaceae; genus Microbacterium; species Microbacterium sp. NPDC057658. The sequence goes on from NZ_JBHVHT010000002.1 coordinate 158,438, forward strand.
CGGTGAGGAGGCGCGCTGCGAAGGCGGCGGGTACTGCTTCTTCCAGATCGTCGACGGCGACGTGCTCCTCTCGGCCACGGTCGTCGACCCGGAGCGCGGACCGGACGACACCGCGTCGCTCGAGGAGGCGCTGCGCGGGCTCGCCGCGACCGCCGCCGCCTCGCTGCAGCCCGTGGAGGTCCCGGAGAGCGCCGTCGCCGGGGTCGACTGCACGCGCTTCCTCACCGCCACCGAGCTCGCGGAGCGGGTCGGCGCCGAGGTGCACGTCGTCGACGCGTTCGGCGGCTGGTCCATCCCGGCCGAGGTGTACCAGGAGCGCAACGGCTCGCGGATCTGCTACTACGCCTCGGCCGAGGACGAGTACGCGGCACAGGGCTACCTCACCCTCACCACGCTTCCCGGCGGTGCCTGGGCCTTCGACCGGCTGGAAGGCGAGGACACCGTCGACGTCGAGGGCGCGGACGCCGCCGTGACCGGCTTCGACGAGCTCGGCCGGTCGGTGCTCGACCTCCGGGTGGGGCAGGACTGGCTGCGTCTGACCACGTTCGAAGGGTCAGGGATCGACGACCTCGCCCCGATCGGCGCCGCCATCGCGGACGATTTCTCCGTGGCCCGCCCCGGCGGCGAATGACGGCCGTGGGCTAGCCTGGGCACGAGGGGGAGGACGCATGGCCGAGTGGATCCCGGATGTGCTCGGAGACGAGTTCGCCCAGCTCACCCTCGACCTCGGCAGTGACGAGCAGGGCCCGGTGGTGGCCACCCTCGTGCGCGCGCTGCCGGCTCCGGTCCCGTGGTGGGAGCGCGCTCGGCGCCGTCGCCCGCTGCTCGAGGGCGTGGACGTGCTCTACATCCACGGGTGGTCGGACTACTTCTTCCAGAAGCGGTTGGCCCGATTCTGGACCGCTCGTGGTGCCCGCTTCTTCGCTCTCGACCTGCGCAAGTACGGGCGCAGTCTGCGCGAGGGCCAGACCCCGGGCTACATCACCGACCTGTCCACCTACGACGAGGACATCGCCGCGGCCCTGGACGCGATGGGGCGCGGCGAGGGCGGCGAGGAGAGCGGGCGACGCCTGATCCTGCTCGGACACTCGACCGGAGGGCTGACGCTGAGCCTGTGGGCGGCCCGGCATCCCGGCGCGGCCGATGCCCTCATCCTGAACAGCCCCTGGCTCGAGTTCCAGTTCGCCCCCGTGCGCGCCGCGATCGCCCCGATGGTCGAGTTCCAAGCGCGGATCCGGCCGCTCGACGTCGCGCCGCAGGTCGACCTCGGCTACTACACGCGGGCGCAGCAGGAGGTGGCCGACCCGGACGACCCGATGGAGGTCAACACCGCGTGGCGTCCCGTGCAGACGATGGCCGTGTACGCCGGGTGGCTCAACGCGATCCTGACCGGGCACAAGGCCGTCGCCGCGGGTCTGGACATCGCGGCGCCGGTCTGCGTCCTTCTGTCGAAGCGGTTCGTGCCGCCGACCCGGTGGTCGGATGAGCTCACCTCCGCCGACTCCGTGCTCGTCGTCGACGACATCGCCCGCGCGGCCCTGCGGCTCGGCTCCTCCGTGACCGTCGAACGGATCGACGGCGCCCTGCACGACGTCTTCCTGTCCCGACATGAAGCCCGCGAGGACGCGTATCGTCGCCTGCACCGCTGGGTCGTCGGCTGGCGCGCCGCTCAGACGTAGTACATCGCGCGCGCAAGGCGCTCCGCCTCGTCGCCGTCGCCGGTGCGCACCGCTTCGGCGAAGTCGGCATACACCTGTCGCATCCGCTCGCGATCGCCGGGGCGCACCACCCAGGCGCGCAGGTTCCGGGTCACCGCGACGGCGACATCGTCGATGAGCATCCGGTGCTGACGGTTCCCGCTGTGGTCGGCGAGGTAGGCGAAGACCGCCCATCGCGCCCGTGCCGTGGACGCGCCGTCGGTGAGCGAGTCGTGCATTCGAGCGATGAGCTCCTGCACCCGCTCGCGCTGGACCGCGCTGAGTCGCGGCACCGCCATCCGGGCCGTGATGCCTCCCTGGTAGCCGGCGAACTCCAGCGACTCGGCCACCACCTGCGGCGTGACCATCGTCACCTCCGTGTACCGGCTCGGGTACATCGTCACCAGTCCCAGTCGCTCCAAGCGCTGCAGTGCTTCGCGCACCGGCGTCCGCGAGACGTGGAGCTCGTCCGCCACGTCGACGTCCCGGATCCGGTCGCCCTCGGCGAACTCTCCCTCCGTGATCAGCCGCCCGATGTGGTGGAACACCTCATCCGCCAGCAGCTGCTTGTTCTCTCCGATGCTCTTCGACTCGATCTGCGCCATGGCCCAGCCCCCAGTGGTTCTCGGTCTGCGACCGACGTCCGCTCCCGGGCGATGAGGGGAGCGACGGCCGCAGGATTGCCGTCATGCCTCCTCGGGGGGCCGATCCGCGTGGGGGGCGCGCAGCGGGCGGGGAGGCCTGTCATGAACCCGGGACCGGTCGGCGTGCGACGTCGGCAGACCCCAGGCCGACGCGAGCTCCTGGGGCCCGCGCCGCTCCCTCCCCTGAGCCGGCGTGGCATCCTCGAAGCGCATCCACCGCGGCGATCGGGTGTCGGGCGGGGATGGCGTCGGAGTCGTGACGAGTCACGACCGCTTCCAGTCTCGACGAAGAACACCGATATCTCGGTATGCGTTGACCGGGGAAAAGAAAGGGCCCGGGATGACTCCCGAGCCCTGGCCTCCGACGCGAGTGGCGTCAGCGGTAGTTGATGAACTGCAGATCGATGTCGAGGTCGCTGCCCTTGAGGAGAGCGATCACGGCCTGGAGGTCGTCGCGGCTCTTGGACTGTACGCGCAGCTCGTCGCCCTGGATCTGGCTCTTCACGCCCTTGGGGCCCTCGTCGCGGATGATCTTGCCGATCTTCTTCGCGTTCTCGGAGGAGATGCCGTCCTTCAGGCTCGACATGATGCGGAACTCCTTGCCGCTGGCGAAGGGCTCGCCCGAGTCGAGGCTCTTCAGGGAGATGCCGCGCTTGATGAGCTTGGACTGGAACACGTCGAGGACGGCGTTCGCGCGCTCCTCGGTGTTCGCGGTGATGAGGATCTGCTCGCCGCTCCAGGCGATCGAAGCACCGGTCCCCTTGAAGTCGTAGCGCTGCTCCACCTCTTTGCGCGCCTGGTTCAGGGCGTTCTCGGCCTCCTGGCGATCCACTTTCGAGACGATGTCAAAGGAACTGTCAGCCATGCCTCAACTGTATCCGCGGCTGTGCGGAAAGTCCCGTGGGCGCGGCACCCCGGGAGCGCGTCTCCGGATCACAGGACTGATCGGCGCGTACGGTGGCGACCCGATGGCGGTGACCTCTCCGAACGGCGACCAGGTCGGCTACGTCACAGTCGCCTACGAGTGCGAACTGCCGCCGCTCGCCGTGTAGACGTTCTCGGATATCCGAGTCATCCCCTCCGGAGCGGGCGCACCGTCGGGGACGACGGTGAACGTGCCCGTCATGCCTCCGACCGAGAAGAGCGCGCCGCCACCGCCGCACCCGAGCACCCAGCTCTCCTCGTCGGCGTACGCCAAAAGGCATGCGGAAGCGTCGTCGCGGGCGCGAGCGAGCCACAGGGATGTCCCTTCGTCTTCGCCGACGAACCGGGCTGTCGCCTGGTCCACGTCGTCCCACGCGTAGCCGGGAAGATCTGCCGGAACCTCGTCCCGCGCCCCGGCTTCCCGATCGAGCACGGCGTATGCGGCTCCCACGCTGGTGCATCCGCTGAGCGCGACCGTGGACAGGACGACGACGGCGGCAGCCGCCCGAACGTGGATCCCCATCCAGCGATGCTCTCGTAGATGAGCCGTACGGGGAACCCCCGCGGAGCCGCGAAAGGTTGGAACTCCGGCCGATATGGAAGCGTTTTCATGCCTCGCGCCGGGCGCCGGGCCGATCACGGGTTGATATCGACGCGGTTGCGGATTGTGATCGCCTTTCGAAACGATGCATACTGTAAGCGCTTGCAGTCTTGCAGGCGCTCAGCACTGAGAGAGGCACACACCAATGAAGGTGAACAAGAGGGGCATGGTCGCCGCGGGCGCCATCGCCATCGTTTCGGCTCTGACGCTCGCCGGCTGCTCGACCGGATCCGGCGGCGACGACTCTTCCTCCGGTGGGGACAGCGGCGGCACGCTGACCGTCTGGGTCGACGCCGAGCGGGTCGACGCGCTGCAGGGCGCGGCGGACGCGTACCAGGAGAAGACCGGTGTCACGGTCAAGCTGGTGGGGAAGTCCGTCGACGACATGAAGGACGACTTCATCCAGCAGGTCCCGACCGGCAAGGGCCCCGACGTGGTCATGGGCGCTCACGACTGGCTCGGCGAGCTCTCGACCAACGGTGTCGTCGCGCCGATCGAGCTCGGCGACAGCTCCGAGGACTACCTCCCCGTCGCGCTCCAGGCGGCGACCTATGAGGGCACCGTCTACATGCTCCCGTACGCGGTCGAGAACATCGCGGTCCTGCGCAACGCCGACCTCGTCCCCGAGCCCGCGACGAGCTTCGACGACATGGTCTCGAAGGGCACCTTCGTGGTGGAGCAGGGCGCCGAGGGCAACCCGTACCACCTGTACCCGTTCCAGACCGCGTTCGGCGCTCCGGTCTTCGGCACCGACGACAGCGGCAGCTACGACCCGACCGACCTGCAGCTCGGCAGCGAGGGCGGCTTCGCCTTCGCCGACTGGCTGGGCGCGCAGGGCGCGGCCGGCACGCTGAACACCGACATCGACGGTGAGATCGCCAAGCAGCAGTTCCTCGACGGCACCGCCGCCTTCTGGCTGACCGGCCCGTGGAACGTGGGCGCGGCCACCGAGGCGGGCATCAACGTCGAGATCGACCCGATCCCGAGCCCGACGGGGGAGACGGCCTCGCCGTTCGCCGGCGTCAAGGGCTTCTTCGTGAGCGCCGAGTCGAAGAACAAGGTCGCGGCCAACGACTTCCTCGTCAACTACCTCGGCACGGAGGACGTGCAGCTGGAGCTGTTCAAGGCCGGCAACGTCCTCCCGGCCCTCACGGCTGCCGCCGACACCGCGGCGTCCGACCCGATCATCGCCGGCTTCCAGTCCGTCGGCGCCGACGCGGTCCCCATGCCGGCGATCCCTGCCATGGGCGCGGTCTGGCAGTTCTGGGGCGTGGCCGAGGCCGCCATCATCAACGGCGAGGACCCGCAGGCGACGTGGCAGAAGCTCGTCGACGACGTGACCGCCGCGATCGAGTAACGGCCGACAAGATGACGACCCTGGCGGGGCGGGCCACCCAGCCCGCCCCGGCAGGACCATGACGAGGACGACATGACAGACACCGAAGAGCGCACCGCGCCCCCCACGCCTCGGCAGCGCCAGGCGGCGAAGATCGCCGAGGCGGCCTCCCGACCGATCGGGTGGATGCTGCTCAAGATCCTGTTGCTGGCGATCGTGGACGCGATCGCCGTCTACGCCGTGTTCGTGCTGCTCGTGCAGCGCGAGTGGCTGGTGCTCGGCCTCGTCGTCGCGGTGACGGTCGTCGTCAACTACATCTACTTCTCCCGCAAGCGCATCGCGGCGAAGTACCTCACGCCCGGCATCATCTTCCTGGTCCTGTTCCAGGTCTTCACGCTCCTCTACACGGGCTACATCGGCTTCACGAACTACGGCACCGGTCACAACGGGAGCAAGGAGCAGGCGATCTCGTCCCTGCTCGCCTCCGCGCAGGAGCGCGTCGAGGACTCCCCGACATATCCCGTCACGGTGGTCGAGCAGTTCGGCACCTACGGCCTCCTCGTCACGGATCCCGACGACGGGGATGCGCTCCTCGGCACGGCGGAGCAGCCTCTCGCCGAGGTCGACGCGGAGTTCGAGGGTGGCAAGGCGGTCGCCGTCGACGGGTGGACCACGCTTCCGCTCGCCACCGTCTTCACCCTGTCGGAGGAGCTGGAGCAGCTCTCCGTCCCGTTCAGCGACGATCCCAACGACGGCAGCCTCCGTGCACCCGACGGGCAGAACGGCTACCTGTACGTCTCGACGCTGACCTACGACGCCGCTGCCGACACGATCACGGACACCGCGACCGGCACGGTCTACAGCGATACCGGCGACGGTGCGTTCACCGCGGAGGACGGCGAGCAGCTGCTGCCCGGCTGGCAGACCACGGTCGGCTTCGACAACTTCGTCCGCGCGGTGACCGACGAGTCCATCCGCGGTCCGCTCATCTCGGTCACCGTCTGGACCTTTGTCTTCGCGCTGGTTTCCGTCGCGACGACCTTCTTCCTCGGCCTGCTGCTCGCGCTCGTCTTCAACAACACGCGCATGCGCTTCCGCAACGGCTACCGGATCATCCTCATCCTCCCGTACGCCTTCCCCGCGTTCCTCTCCGCGCTCGTCTGGGCCGGGATGATGAACGAGAGCTTCGGGTTCATCAACCAGGTGCTGTTCGGTGGCGCGGCCATCCCGTGGCTCACCGATCCGGTGCTGGCGAAGGTGTCCGTGCTGCTGGTGAACCTCTGGCTCGGCTTCCCGTACATGTTCCTCGTCTGCATGGGCGCGCTGCAGGGCATCCCGGACGACGTGAACGAGGCCGCCGTCATGGACGGCGCGAACGCGTGGCAGATCTTCCGCCGCATCAAGCTGCCGCTGCTGCTGGTGACCGTGGCGCCGCTGCTGATCTCGTCGTTCGCGTTCAACTTCAACAACTTCAACCTGATCTACATGCTGACCAAGGGCGGCCCGCGCTTCAGCGACGTGTCGATCCCCGTCGGCCACACGGACATCCTCATCTCGATGGTCTACAAGGTGGCCTTCACCGGTCAGACCCGCGACTACGGTCTCGCCTCCGCCTTCACGATCCTGATCTTCGTCGTGGTCGCGACGATCTCGATCATCAGCTTCCGCAAGACCAAGGCCCTCGAGGAGCTGAACTGACATGAGCACCGTCCCCAGCACCGCCACCGCCCCGCGCACCGCTCCGCCGCGTCGTTCATTCGGCGCCTGGTTCGCCGACACCGGATGGCGTCACCTCGTCGCCATCGTGGTGAGCGCCTTCGCCCTCTTCCCGCTCCTGTACGTCGTGTCGGCCTCGCTCAACCCGAAGGGCACGCTCACCGGGTCGAACCAGCTCTTCTCGGCGATCGGGATCGACAGCTACGTGCGCATCCTCAGCGATCCGCAGAACCCGTACGGGACGTGGTTCCTGAACACGCTGCTCATCGCGGTCGTGACGGGCGCGGTCACCGTCTTCATCGGCGCCTGTGCGGCATATGCCTTCTCCCGCATGCGCTTCGCGGGCCGTCGCGTGGGGCTCGTCACCATCGTCGTGGTGCAGATGTTCCCGCAGCTCCTCGCGGTGGTCGCGATCTTCCTGCTGATGTCGACGCTGGGGGACTGGTTCCCGGCGATCGGCCTCAACACGCACACCGGCCTGATCCTCGTCTATCTCGGCGGCGCGCTTGGCGTGAACACCTACCTGATGTACGGCTTCTTCAACACGATCCCGAAGGAGATCGACGAGGCCGCCCGCATCGACGGCGCCGGGCACGCGCGGATCTTCTTCACGATCATCCTCCGCCTGGTCGCCCCGATCCTCGCGGTCGTCGGTCTGCTCTCCTTCATCGGCACGGTGAACGAGTACGTGATCGCCAGCGTCATGCTCGTCGACGTGGATCAGCAGACCCTCGTCGTCGGTCTGACCAAGCTCGTGGCGAACCCTCGCTACGCCGACTGGTCGGCCTTCTCCGCCGGCGCGGTCATGGCGGCGATCCCGGTGATGGTCCTCTTCCTCTTCCTGCAGAAGTACATCGTCGGCGGTCTCACCGCGGGGGCGACCAAGGGCTGATCGACGCATCGGGCAGCGCTAGCGTGCGTCACATGCTACCTTGTGAGGCATGACAGCGGACGCCGGGGCGCAGATGCGCAAGGGAGTGGTGGAGTACTGCGTGCTCGGCCTGCTCTCGCGCGAGCCCATGTACGGCTGGCAGCTGTCGGAGGCACTCACCGGCGCCGGGCTGATCGCCAGCATCGGCACCCTCTACCCGCTGCTCGGGCGGTTGCGGGACAACGGCTGGGTGACGACGTTCGACCGGCCGTCCGAGAGCGGTCCGGCGCGCAAGTACTACCGGCTCACGGATGCCGGTATCGATCAGCTCGCGCGCTTCCGGGCGCAGTGGGCGCCGTTCGCCCGTGCCGTCACGGGCATGGTGGGGGAAGGATGACCATGACCGAGAAGACCGCAGCCGAGCTGCGTGACGACTACCTGGCCCGGCTGGACGAGGCGATGCGCGGCCTCCCGCACGGTGTCGCGTCGGACATCCGCGGCGGGATCGCGGAGGAGCTCGACGGGCTCGACGCGGAGGCGACCGCGGAACGGATCGACAGGCTGGGGGATCCCCGAGGGATCGCCCGTGAAGCGGGGGACGAGGTGCCGACGGTGCCGCCCGTCGTGTTCCCTGCGCCCGCGCCCGCTCCGTCGGCACCTCGCACGCCGACGACGGCGACGCGGGGCTTCGCGATCGCGGCCGCGCTCACCCTGAGCTTCGGCGGGATCGTGGTGCCGGTCGTCGGCTGGTTCGTGGGCGCGGTGCTCGTGAGCCTCAGTGCGATGTGGCGGACCTGGGAGAAGGCGCTCGCGATCCTCGTGCCCTTCGCGGCCACGGGGCTGTCCTTCCTGATCACCTCGACCATGACGGGGTTCTCGACGGGGTCGGCCTCCGGCAGCTCGACCGACGGCGACGCGGTGTCGGACGTGGTGAACCCGCTCGTCCCGTCCTTCGGGGAGTGGCACCTGCTCCTGCTGCTGGGGTTCCTGCTGGTCCCGGCCTCCGGGCTCTGGCTGCTGTGGCGGATGCGCGGCCGCGGCGTCCGCTGACCGAGGCCGCCGCGTCGCGGCGTTGCTCACGGCCCGGGCGGGGGCGCGGGCCTACGGTGGGACCATGGCACGGGTGGGTGGTCGGAACCTCGGGATGAGCTGGTTCGCCGGCATCGTGTGCGCCGGGATCGTCGGCGCTCTGGTCTGGCTCTCACTGCCGATGCTCCCGATCCTCGCGCAGTTCGCCGGCGACGCGCTCCGCAGCACTTTCCCCTGAGCCGCGGAACCCGCGCGGCGACGCGTATGGCGACACGACGGCACGCCTCCGGAAGCGCCGGGACGCGCGGCGGTAATCTCGCACTGCACATCCCCGATGAGAGGCGCATCCCATGAGTGATCCCGAGGCTCGTCAGCCCGAGAAGTCGAACGACGTCGACGACGTCGTCGGCAGCGCGAACGCCGGTCTCGACGCCGCAGCGGCAGCCCGCGGAGATGTTCCCGGCGGCGCGGACGACGTCGACCGCTCGCGTGCCGAAGGCGCGACGCCGGCGTCTGCGGAGACGCCGGCCGACCAGGCCGCAGCGCGGCAGGAGCCCGCGGTCGACCCCGATCTCGCCGCGTTCGAGGCCGCCGAGCGGGAGCACCCCGGCACCTTCGCCTCCTCCGCACCGGCACCGAGCCGCACGGAGGGCGACCGTCCCGGCGCCGACCGCTTCGATGACGAGCGACGCGACGCGACCCCCGAGACGTCGCTGTACGCGACGCCGGAGACCTCGCTGTACGACACCTCGGCCCCCCGCGCGCACGAGGAGTCGGCCATGGCAGGCGCCGCCTACGCCTCCCATGCCGACGACACCGACACCCGGATCGTGCCCTCCGAGCCGCTCACGAACGGTGCCGCTGCCGCCGCGCCGCAGCCTCAGCAGCCGCAGCCGATCTTCGTGCAGGCGCCGGAGCCGCCGCGCGAGCGCGGCAACCGCGGCACCGCCGGGGCCATCGGCCTGCTCGCCACCGTCGCCTTCGCGCTGCTCTACCTCGCGACCGTCCTCGGCCTCGGCGCTCTCGCCGGCGACGTGAACGGGGAGAACATCGGCGAGGCGCTCGTGGCCCCGCTGCTCACCTGGGGCTTCTGGACGCCGGTGGTCGTGTTCTTCCTCGGCTTCTGGCTCCTCGGAGCGATCATCAACCGTGGCCGCTGGGGCCTGTGGGTGGTGTTCGGCATCGTGGTCGGACTCATCGCCTACGCCGGACACATCCTGGGGCAGCTCTTCGAGGCGCCGTTCTGGAAGCTCACGGCGTCGCAGGGCCTCGAACTCGCGGGGGAGCAGCTGCTGGCACCGCTGGCGATCGCGGCCTTCGTGTTCGCCCGCGAGCTCACGATCTGGTTCGGCGCCTGGGTGGCCCGCAGCGGCGCCCGCAAGACCGAGCTGAACGAGGAGGCGCAGCGCGAGTACGAGCGCACCCTCGAGGCCGGTCCCACCCTGTCGAGGTAATCACGAACACCACCACGCCGAACCCCCGCGGGCCCGAGTCCGCGGGGGTTTCGGCTGTCCTCGCGGCAGTGATGGCCACCATCGCCTTCTTCGCCCTCGCCGTCTTCGGCCTGGGTGCGCTCAGCGTCGCCACCGACCGGGACATCATCGATGCACCGGGCCTCGGGCAGATCCCCGGGGTGTCCGGCATGGTCGCGGCGGTCGTGGTGTTCGCACTGGTCCTGTGGGCGACGGTGCGGCGGGGACACGCCTCCTTCGGCTCCGCTCCCGTGATCGCGCTGCTCACGGCCCTCGTGCACCTGGCCACCGTCTGGTTCGCCGTGCTCGTCGCGACGAGCGACGTGGTCGTGGCCACGGCCGTCGCCGGAGATCTCGTCCGCGGCGGCGCGAGTCTCGTGCTCCTCGCCGCGGCGGCGGTGGCCGCCTGGGGCGGGATCGCCCTGCGCCGCACGAAGTCGGCGCAGCCGCGATGGCCGTGGGAGCGCGACGAGGGGGAATGACACCCCGGAAATCCGCGCCGTGAGCGGCGACGCGCCGTACGCTGGTGGGGTGGAGCGCTCATTGGAGACGCAGGTCGACCAGGCCGTCGAGGCCTGGTTGCGCTGGGTGCCGCGCTGGGAGCCGGCGACGCACCGCGGCCGGACCGCGCCCTGCCGACGCTGTCTCGGCTCGCCCATCCTCGCCGCCGCGGGAATCGCCGGCACCACCCCGCACGGCGTCCAGCACGGCCTGTCGACGCGCATCAAGACGATCGTCGACCACGCGGTCGCCGAGTACACCGCGCGGAACCTCCCCACGCTGCAGCGGGAACTCGACCAGCAGGCCGCGCGCAACAGGGCCCGCAGCTATCGACCGACGGAAGACCTCGACCCCGAGTTCGAGGGCATGCCGCTGGACCCGGAGCCGGTGCCCGGTGCCCCCTTCCTCTTCACGATCGCCGGCCTCGCCGACGACTCCGCGGCCGAGCTGCCACCGCTGCCTCCGCTCTCCGACGAGGCCAAGACGGCACTGCGACAGGAGGTCGCCCTCGCGGACGAGTACGCGAACCTCGTCGGCCGGGAGATCTGCGGGATCCTGCTCCGGCACCGCATCACGATCCAGGCAGCGGTGTCCCGGCACGTCGAGCCGCAGATCGAGGCGCTCCTCGCCGAGCTGACGGAGTCGCTGGACTCCCCGTTCGACCCCGACATCCCCTGACTCCGCGCGGGCCGGGCGAGGGCGGCCGTCATTTGACCGTCAGGTTACGCGGCATTACACTTGATCAGGTGTGTGCACGTCCTGACGTGCGCGCTGGGCGTCGGCACCTCGCCGGTCCGCCCCCACGGCATACCCACCACACCAAAAGCTCGCCGGTTCCGGCGTGCCGGTGGGTCATGATGTGAAACCCATCACGCTGTCACCGTGCAGCACTATGAGGAGAGAACGTGCCAACCATTCAGCAGTTGGTTCGCAAGGGTCGCTCGCCCAAGGTCTCGAAGACCAAGGCGCCCGCGCTCAAGTCGAACCCGCAGCAGGCCGGGGTCTGCACCCGCGTCTACACCACCACCCCGAAGAAGCCGAACTCGGCGATGCGCAAGGTCGCTCGTGTGAAGCTCCGCAACGGGACCGAGGTCACCGCGTACATCCCCGGTGAGGGCCACAACCTGCAGGAGCACTCCCTGGTGCTCGTCCGCGGCGGTCGTGTGAAGGACCTCCCCGGTGTGCGTTACAAGATCGTCCGTGGCGCTCTGGACACCCAGGCCGTCAAGAACCGTAAGCAGGCTCGTTCCCGCTACGGCGCGAAGAAGGGTTGAGTTAGATGCCTCGTAAGGGTCCCGCCCCCAAGCGCCCCGTCGTCAACGACCCGGTCTACGGCGCTCCGATCGTCACCTCGCTGGTGAACAAGATCCTCGTCGACGGCAAGAAGTCGCTGGCCGAGTCGATCGTCTACGGCGCCCTCCGCGGCGTCGAGGCGAAGAACGGCCAGGACGCCGTCGCCACCCTGAAGAAGGCGCTCGACAACGTGCGCCCCACGCTCGAGGTCCGCAGCCGCCGCGTCGGTGGCTCGACCTACCAGGTTCCGGTCGAGGTCAAGCCGCACCGCGCGAACACCCTCGCGCTGCGCTGGCTCGTGAGCTACGCCAAGGGTCGTCGTGAGAAGACGATGACCGAGCGTCTCCAGAACGAGATCCTGGACGCGTCGAACGGCCTCGGTGCCGCGGTCAAGCGCCGCGAGGACACCCACAAGATGGCCGAGTCGAACCGCGCGTTCGCTCACTACCGCTGGTAACCCCTTCGACGGGCTCAGGGACCCTTCCGCGTTCCTGGGCCCGTCGCACCCCCTCTTCGCAGTACACCTGCTGCTCCAATAGATAAGGACACTCCTGTGGCACAAGACGTGCTCACGGACCTGAGCAAGGTCCGCAACATCGGCATCATGGCGCACATCGATGCCGGCAAGACCACGACGACCGAGCGCATCCTGTTCTACACGGGCGTCAACCACAAGCTCGGCGAAACGCACGACGGTGCCTCGACCACCGACTGGATGGAGCAGGAGAAGGAGCGCGGCATCACGATCACGTCTGCCGCCGTGACCTGCTTCTGGAACAAGAACCAGATCAACATCATCGACACCCCCGGTCACGTGGACTTCACGGTCGAGGTGGAGCGCTCGCTCCGCGTCCTCGACGGCGCGGTCGCCGTGTTCGACGGCAAGGAGGGCGTCGAGCCCCAGTCCGAGACCGTGTGGCGTCAGGCCGACAAGTACAACGTCCCCCGCATCTGCTTCGTCAACAAGATGGACAAGCTCGGCGCGGACTTCTACTTCACGGTCGACACGATCATCAACCGCCTCGGCGCCAAGCCGCTGGTGCTGCAGCTCCCGATCGGTGCCGAGAACGACTTCGTCGGCGTCATCGACCTCATCGAGATGCGCGCCCTGGTGTGGCCCGGCGACGCCAAGGGTGACGTGACCATGGGTGCCTCCTACGAGGTGCAGGAGATCCCGGCCGACCTCAAGGACAAGGCCGAGGACTACCGCCAGCAGCTGCTGGAGACGGTCGCCGAGACCGACGAGGAGCTTCTCGAGAAGTTCTTCGGCGGCGAGGAGCTCACCGTCGCGGAGATCAAGGGCGCCATCCGCAAGATGGTCATCGCCAGCGAGATCTACCCGGTCCTCTGCGGCTCCGCCTTCAAGAACCGTGGTGTGCAGCCGATGCTGGACGCCGTCGTCGACTACCTCCCCTCCCCGCTGGACGTGCCCGCCATCGAGGCGCACGACCCGAAGGACGAGGAGAAGATCATCGAGCGTCACCCCGACGCGAAGGACCCGTTCGCGGCCCTGGCCTTCAAGGTCGCCGTGCACCCGTTCTTCGGCCGTCTGACGTACGTGCGCGTCTACTCGGGCGAGCTCGAGTCGGGCGCCCAGGTCATCAACTCGACCAAGGGCAAGAAGGAGCGCATCGGGAAGATCTTCCAGATGCACGCCAACAAGGAGAACCCGGTCGACAAGCTGACCGCCGGCAACATCTACGCCGTCATCGGCCTGAAGGACACCACCACCGGTGACACCCTCGCCGACATCGCGCAGCCGGTCGTCCTCGAGTCGATGACGTTCCCGGAGCCGGTGATCGAGGTCGCCATCGAGCCGAAGACCAAGGCCGACCAGGAGAAGCTGGGTCTCGCGATCCAGAAGCTCGCTGAGGAGGACCCGACCTTCCGCACGGAGCTCAACCCCGAGACCGGTCAGACGACCATCAAGGGCATGGGCGAGCTGCACCTCGACATCCTCGTGGACCGCATGAAGCGCGAGTTCCGCGTCGAGGCGAACGTCGGCAAGCCGCAGGTCGCGTACCGCGAGACGATCCGCAAGGCCGTCGAGAAGCACGACTACACGCACAAGAAGCAGACCGGTGGATCGGGTCAGTTCGCCAAGATCCAGTTCAACATCGAGCCGCTCGAGCTCGACGGCGAGAAGACGTACGAGTTCGTGAACGCGGTCACCGGTGGCCGCATCCCGCGCGAGTACATCGGCTCGATCGACGCCGGTTTCCAGGACGCCATGAACGTCGGTGTCCTCGCGGGCTACCCGATGGTGGGCGTCAAGGCGACCATCGTCGACGGTGCGGCGCACGACGTCGACTCCTCGGAGATGGCGTTCAAGATCGCGGGCTCCATGGGCTTCAAGGAGGCCGCTCGCCGTGCCAACCCCGTGCTGCTCGAGCCGCTGATGGCCGTCGAGGTCCGTACTCCGGAGGAGTACATGGGCGACGTCATCGGCGACCTGAACTCGCGTCGTGGCCAGATCCAGTCGATGGAGGACGCCGCCGGCGTCAAGGTCGTGCGCGCCGCGGTGCCGCTGTCCGAGATGTTCGGCTACATCGGCGACCTGCGCTCGAAGACCTCGGGCCGTGCCGTCTACTCCATGGAGTTCGACAGCTACGCCGAGGTCCCGCGCGCGGTGGCCGACGAGATCGTCCAGAAGGCCAAGGGCGAGTAACACTTCTGGGAACCCTGGGTCGCTGAGCCTGTCGAAGCACCCGGGGTTCCCAGGTCACCTACAACTTCACATTCCCTCTCTACTAAACTGAGAACCTAACCCGTAGAGAACCGGTCGCAAACCAGTGCCCGGCACCTCTACAACGACGTCCTGAGGAGGACCCAGTGGCTAAGGCCAAGTTCGAGCGGACCAAGCCGCACGTCAACATCGGAACGATCGGTCACGTCGACCACGGCAAGACCACGCTCTCCGCAGCGATCTCGAAGGTGCTTGCTGACAAGTACCCGTCCGACACGAACGTGCAGCGTGACTTCGCTTCCATCGACTCGGCGCCGGAAGAGCGCCAGCGCGGTATCACGATCAACATCTCGCACATCGAGTACGAGACCCCGAAGCGCCACTACGCCCACGTTGACGCCCCCGGCCACGCCGACTACGTCAAGAACATGATCACGGGTGCGGCGCAGATGGACGGCGCGATCCTCGTCGTCGCGGCCACCGACGGCCCGATGGCGCAGACGCGCGAGCACGTGCTGCTCGCCAAGCAGGTCGGCGTCCCCTACCTGCTCGTCGCGCTGAACAAGTCCGACGCGGTCGACGACGAGGAGATCCTGGAGCTCGTCGAGCTCGAGGTCCGCGAGCTGCTCTCGAGCCAGGGCTTCGACGGCGACAACGCTCCCGTCGTCCGTGTCTCCGCTCTCAAGGCCCTCGAGGGCGACGAGAAGTGGGTCGACGCGATCCTCGAGCTCATGCAGGCTGTCGACGACAGCGTTCCGGACCCGGAGCGTGACCGTGACAAGCCGTTCCTCATGCCCGTCGAGGACGTCTTCACGATCACCGGTCGTGGCACCGTCGTCACGGGTCGCGCCGAGCGTGGCACCCTGGCCATCAACTCCGAGGTCGAGATCGTGGGTCTGCGCCCGACGCAGAAGACGACCGTCACCGGTATCGAGATGTTCCACAAGCAGCTCGACGAGGCCTGGGCCGGCGAGAACTGTGGTCTGCTCCTCCGCGGCACCAAGCGCGAGGACGTGGAGCGCGGCCAGGTCATCGTGAAGCCGGGTTCGGTCACGCCGCACACCGACTTCGAGGGCACGGCCTACATCCTGTCCAAGGACGAGGGTGGCCGCCACAACCCCTTCTACACGAACTACCGTCCGCAGTTCTACTTCCGCACCACGGACGTCACCGGCGTCATCACGCTGCCCGAGGGCACCGAGATGGTCATGCCCGGCGACACCACCGACATGACGGTCGAGCTGATCCAGCCGATCGCCATGGAGGAGGGCCTCGGCTTCGCCATCCGTGAGGGTGGTCGTACGGTCGGCGCCGGTACGGTGACGAAGATCATCAAGTAAGCATCTGCTTCCTCGCAAAGGGGTCGAGCCTTCGGGCTCGACCCCTTTGTCGTCGGTCGGCGCGGCATGAGCCCGCGCATCGATCCCCTAGGATGAGAACGCCGCGAGGCCGCGGCGCAACCGTCTCCGGCGGGACCGAGTTCCCGCCGGGTCATCCGATATATCAAAATGACGGTTCTACGGAGTCGTACCGTGCCCATGAGGCTCGAAGAGGAGAAGCATGTCCCCGGGGGAGTGGTTCGTCGCGTTCAGACGAGCGTGGCTGGGGATGCTCATCGCCTTCCTGCTGTGCGTCATCGGCTCGGGGGCTCTGCTACTCGTCACGCCGCCCGCGTACGAGGCCGAGGCGGAGATCGTCTTCAGCGCCGACCCGGGGGCGACGAACTTCGTCCCGCGCACCGTGGCGACGAACGCCGCGGTGCGGGCACGCTCCGCGAGCGTCATCGCGACCGTGGCCGAGAGGTTCGACGTGGACCGGACGGAGCTCGCCGACGGAGTGTCGGCGACCTGGATCGCGGACACCTCGATGACGGCCATCATGGTCACGCACACCGACCCTCGTCTGGCTGCGGATCTCGCCACCGCGATCGCGGAGACGGCAGCCGACCAGGCCGGGTCCGACGTCCGTGCCCGCGCCTATGGGGCGGCGATCCCCGAGTCCCCGGTGCGGCCTCAGGTCGCGACCACTCTGGCCGTCGGGGTCCTTCTCGGGATCGCGCTCGCTCTCGTCTACGTCGCACTGCGGTTCGCGCTCTCCCGACGGATCCGTTCCGTGGCCGACGCGGCCGACCTGACCGGGCTCCCCGCCTATGCGCTTCCGAGCGGTGAGCTCACGGAGGAGCAGACGCACGAGCTCCAGATGCTCACCAGCGTGTGGGCGGGGGAAGGACGAGCCATCGCCCTGCTGCCCGTGGACGCCACGATCGACGTCTCCGCGGTGGTCGAGCGCATCGAGGCCGGACCCGCCGGGCTGACCGTCGTGCGCCTGCCGCTGTCCCGGAAGGGCGTCCCCGACGCGGCTGCTCTTCAGCGCGACGGCGCGCTCGTCCTCCTCATGAAGATCGGCGAGACCAGCAGACGCGCGGCGGACACGCTGGGCCACCTCCGACGTGACGGCGTGGCGAACCTGCGCGGGGTGATCGTCCTCGGCAGCGGCACGCGACGGCGTGCGACGAGTGTCGTGAGCGAACCGGCGAACGAAGGACGCGCATGAGCACGGTGGACGAGACCGAGCGCCGCAAGGGCCATCTCTTCGCCCTCGATGGACTCGCGTGGACGGTGGCGGGCCTGCTCGTCGTGCTCCTCCGCTACGACTTCCTCGTGCCGGCCGTGGTGTGGCCGTTCACCGCGATCGTGGTCGCCGGCCTCATCGCCGGGCAGTTCGCCGCCGGCTTCATCCTGCACCTGTACCGCGGGCGCTATCTCTACGGGTCGATCGAAGAGGTGCGTGCTCTCGGCCTCAGCGCGCTCATCGTCGGGGTCCTCCTGGGCGGCGCCCTGCTGGTGTGGATGCGTCAGCCGGCCGAAGCACTCCGCAGCGCTCTCTCGGCCACTGCGATCGCCCTCATCCTCATGCTGGTCTTCCGCTATGTGCCCCTCGTCTTCAGCCGGAATGCCAAGGAGGCGCCGGCTGCATCCCGCAAGGTACTCGTGTTCGGGGCCGGGTGGGTGGGGCAGCAGCTCATCAGCCGGATGCTCAACGAGACGCAGGATCCGGTCTTCAGCCCGGTGGGGCTCATCGACGACGACGTGAAGAAACGGAACCTGCGGGTGAAGGGCGTCCCCGTGCTGGGCACCCTCTCGCAGCTGCAGGCCGCCGTCGAGGTCAGCGGAGCGACGGAACTCATCATCGCCGTCGGACGCGCCGACGCGCCGCTGCTGCGTCGCGTCACCGATGCCGGCACGGCCGCAGGGCTGAACGTGCTCGTGCTCCCCGAACTCGACAAGGTGCTGCAGGGGGCGAGCCGGATCCGCGACCTCCGCGACGTGAGCATCGAGGACCTCATCGGCCGTCAGCCCGTCGATACGGACGTCAAGTCCATCGCCGGATACGTGACCGGGAAGCGCGTGCTCGTGACGGGTGCCGGAGGATCGATCGGGGGCGAGCTGTGCCGCCAGCTCGCGCAGTTCGGCCCGGAGACCCTCATCATGCTCGACCGCGACGAGAGCGGACTCCAGGGCAGCCAGCTCAGCATCTCGGGCCACGGCCTGCTCGACACCGACGACGTTGTCCTGGCCGACATCCGCGACGTGGAGTCGCTGCGGGAGATCTTCCGGAGGCATCGCCCGCAGGTCGTCTTCCACGCGGCGGCCCTGAAGCACCTCCCCATGCTCGAGCAGTATCCCGACGAGGCCTGGAAGACGAACGTCCTGGGTACGCGGAACGTGCTCGAAGCGGCCCTCGACGTCGACGTCGACACCTTCGTCAACATCTCCACGGACAAGGCCGCGAACCCCTCGAGCGTGCTCGGACATTCGAAGCGCGTCGCCGAGAAGCTCACGGTGTGGGCCGCGAACACCTCCGGGCGCCGCTACCTCTCGGTGCGGTTCGGCAACGTCATCGGCAGCCGGGGCTCGATGCTCCCGATGTTCCGCACCCTCATCGAGGCCGGCGGCCCGGTGACGGTCACGCACCCCGAGGTCACGCGGTACTTCATGACCATCTCCGAGGCCTGCCAGCTGGTGGTCCAGGCCGGCGGCATCGGCCGTCCCGGCGAGGTGCTCATCCTCGACATGGGTGAGCCCGTGCGGATCCTCGACATCGCCCAGCGCATGATCGCGATGTCCGGCGAGTTCATCGAGATCGTCTACACCGGCCTGCGCCCGGGGGAGAAGCTCCACGAGGAGCTGATCGGAGCCGACGAGGTCGTTGAGCGGCCGTTCCACCCCCAGATCCAGCACACCTCGATCGGGAGCATCAGCCCGCAGGCACTCGACCGGGACGGCTGGATGCGGCGCCTGCGGCCTGCGGACGAGGAAGAGCCCGCGCTCGGGCGAGAAGGAGAGCTCCAGCGATGAGCGACCGCATCTACATGTCCTCCCCGGACGTCGGTGAGCGGGAGGAACAGGCGATCGTCGCGGCGCTGCGCTCCGGGTGGGTCGCGCCGCTGGGACCGGACGTCGACGCGTTCGAGCGTGAGCTGAGCACGCGGGTCGGCGCCCGGCACGCCGTGGCCCTGAGCTCCGGGACCGCGGGGCTCCACCTGGGTCTCCTCGCCCTCGGCATCGGCGCCGGGGACGTGGTCGTCACCTCGAGCTTCACCTTCGCGGCCACCGCGAACGCCATCGCCTACACCGGTGCGACGCCGCACTTCATCGACGCCGACCCGCAGACGGGGAACATGGACGTGGCGCTGTTGGCCTCCGTCCTCGAGGGGCTCGCCGGCCAGGGCACGCCGGCCGCGGCGATCGTCCCCGTCGACCTCCTCGGCAAGGTGGCCGACATGGAGAGCATCGAGGACCTCGGCCGCCAGTACGGCATTCCGGTGCTCGCCGATGCCGCCGAGTCGCTCGGCGCCCGTCGTCACGACCGCGCGGCGGGGAGCTTCGGGACGGCCTCGGTGGTCTCCTTCAACGGCAACAAGATCATGACCACCTCCGGCGGCGGCATGCTGCTGACCGACGACGAGGACCTGGCCGACCGCGTCCGCTACCTCGCGACGCAGGCCCGGCAGCCGGTGGCGCACTACGAGCACACCGAGATCGGGTACAACTACCGGCTGAGCAACCTGCTCGCGGCCCTCGGGCGCGCCCAGCTCTCCCGGCTCGACGACATGATCGAGCGTCGCCACCGTTGGCGGGACGAGTATCGCGCGCTCTTCGACGACGTGGAGGGCGTCACGATCTTCGGCGGCGAGGACGACGCGGACGACAACGCCTGGCTCACCGCGGTGCTCGTCGACGAAGCCGTCGCCGGGTGGAGCGCGTCGGAGCTCTCCGCGCACCTGGGGACGCACGACATCGAGTCACGGCCGCTGTGGAAGCCGATGCACCTGCAGCCGGTGTTCGCCGATGCACCCGCCGCGGTCACCGGGGTCGCGGAGCGGTTCTTCCGGACGGGCATCACCCTTCCCTCCGGCTCGGCGCTCTCGGATGAGCAGATGCAGCGCGTGCAGAGCCTGATCCGTGAGTTCCTGGCGGAGCGGGCATGAGCCGGCTCGTCTCCGACGCACTGAAGCGGGCGGGGGACGTCCTGGTCGCCGCCGTCGTGCTCGTCGTCACGCTGCCGCTCCAGATCGTCGTCGCGCTCCTGATCGTGGCGCGGCTGGGACGCCCGGTCGTCTTCCGCCAGCCGCGTCCCGGCCGGAACGGGGAGATCTTCACGCTCTACAAGTTCCGCACGATGCGCCCGATCGATCCGCGCCGCGGCGTCGCGAGCGACGAGGACCGGCTGACCCGCTTCGGGCGGCTGCTCCGCGGCACGAGCCTGGATGAGCTCCCGACGTTCTGGAACGTGCTCCGCGGCGACATGAGTCTGGTCGGTCCGCGACCGCTCCTCGTCTCCTACCTCGACCGCTACACCCCCGAGCAGGCGCGACGGCACGAGGTGCGGCCGGGAGTCACCGGACTCGCGCAGGTGAGCGGGCGGAACGCCGTCGACTGGGACGAACGATTCCAGCTCGACGTGCGCTACGTGGAGCAGCGGTCGCTGCGCCTCGATCTCTGGATCCTCTGGCGCACGGTGGTCGTCGTCGTGCGCCGCGACGGCGTCAGCGCGCAGGGCCATGCCACGATGCCCGAGTTCCGACCGGAGCGGAGGGACGTCGATGCGTGACCTCGTCATCCTCGGGGCCGGCGGGTTCGCTCGCGAGACGCTCGACGTCGTCGAGGCGATCAACGCCGTCTCCCCGACGTACACGGTGCAGGGCTTCGCCGACGACGCGCCCCGCGCCCTCGCCCTGGAGCGCCTGCACGAGCGCGGACATCGCCACCTGGGCGGCATCGACGAGGTGCTCGCCGCGTTCCCCGGCGCGGGCGTCGTCATCGCCGTCGGTGCGCCGGTGCACCGCGCCGCCCTCGCCGCGCGCGTGGACGACGATCGCGCCGTCACGCTGGTGCATCCCGGCGCCTCCATCGGGTCGCGCACCGCGATCGCCGCCGGCTCGGTGGTGTGTGCCGGAGCGCTGGTCTCGACGAACGTCCGCATCGGACGACACGGGCACCTGAACCCGGGCGCGATCGTCGGGCACGACAGCATCCTGGCGGATGTCGTCTCGGTGAACCCCGGCGCCGTCGTGTCCGGAGATGTGCGCATCGACGCGCAGGTGCTCGTCGGCGCCAACGCCGTCGTCCTCCAGGGGCTGCACATCGGCGAAGGCACGACGATCGGCGCCGCCGCCTGTGTCACGAAGGACGCCCCTCCCCGGGTGACACTGGTGGGTGTCCCCGCCCGCGTCCACGAAACGACAGGAAAGAGTCACAGCTCGTGAAGGTCCTCATCACCGGCGGAGCCGGCTTCATCGGTTCCAACCTCGTGCGCCGCTTCAACGCCGAGGCTCCGGAGGTCGACGTCCACGTCCTCGACGACTTCAGCACCGGGCGCGAGACGAATCTGGCCGGCACCAGGGCGACGGTGCACCGCGGCTCGGTCGCGGACGCCGAGGCGGTCGCCGCGGCGTCGGCGGGTGCCGACGCGATCGTCCACCTCGGAGCGCTCGGCAGCGTGCCGCGTTCCATCGACGACCCGATGGCCTCGCACGTCGCCAACCTCACCGGCACGCTGACCGTGCTCGAGGCCGCGCGCCGCGAGAACGCCTACGTGGTCATGGCGTCGTCGAGCTCCGTCTACGGTGCGAACCCGGCACTGCCGAAGTCGGAGTTCGACTGGACCCGCCCGATGAGCCCGTACGCCGCGACCAAGCTCGGGGGAGAGGCGTACGTGCTGGCCTACCAGTACTCGTACGGCCTGCCGACGCTGGCCTTCCGCTTCTTCAACGTCTACGGGCCGTATCAGCCGGCGGACCACGTGTACGCCGCCGTCATCCCCCGCTTCCTCGACGCCGCTCTCGCCGGTCGTCCGCTGACCGTGCACGGCGACGGGCTGCAGTCCCGCGACTTCACGAGCGTCGACAGCGTGACGCAGGCGCTGATGGTCGCCGTCCGCGACCGGGTGGTCTCCGAGCATCCCGTGAACCTCGCCTTCGGCACCCATACTTCGCTGCGCGAGCTGATCACCGTGATCGAGGGCGAGATCGGCACCTCGGTCGCCGTCGAGCACGTCGAACCGCGCCGCGGCGATGTGAGGGCGTCGCAGTCGGACGGGGTCCGGTTGCGCGAGCTGTTCCCGGACGTCCGGCCCGTGCCGCTGGAGGACGGGATCGCGAAGACGGTCGCGTGGTTCCGGAGCAAGGACTCGTGAGCGCAGCCGACCCGGCGCGCATACTGATCGGAGTCACCGCCGACGTGTCCGTCGGGCTGCTGTCCGGACTGCCCCAGACACTGGCCGCCGACGGCTGGGACGTGCACGTGGTCAGCTCGCCAGGGGAGCGGCTGGACGCCCTGGGTGAGGCGCCGGGCGTGACCGTGCATGCGTTGCCGATGGCGCGGGAGATCGATCTGCGGTGCGACGTCCGCGGACTCCGCGAGTGGATGCGGGTGATCCGCCGGATCCGGCCGGACGTCGTGTTCGTCGGTACTCCGAAGGCCGCCCTGCTCGGGATCACCGCCGCTCGGCTCCTCGGCGTGCGGACGCGTGTCTACCACCTGCGCGGCCTCCGGCTGGAGACCGCCACCGGAACGCTGCGGCGCATCCTCTCGGCGATGGAACGGCTGACCATCCGCCTCTCGACGAGGACGCTCGCGGTGAGCCCGAGTCTCCGGGAACGGGTGCTGGCGCTGGGCCTGGCTCCCGCGTCGCGGGTCGTCGTGCTCGGACGGGGGAGCTCGAACGGTGTGGACGTCGGACGCTTCTCGCCGGACACCCCGCCGGTGGACATCGACGGTCTCGACCCCCAGGTGCCGGTGATCGGATTCGTCGGACGGCTGAATCACGACAAGGGCCTCGAAGTGCTCGCCGACGCCTGCCGTCTCCTCGACGAGGAGGGGGTCACGCATCAGCTGCTGGTCGTCGGGGGCGTCGACGGCGCCGAGCTGACCGCGTTCGCGCGGCTCCGCCGAGCGCCGATCGTGCTCGGCGCGGTGGCGGACACGGCGGGGTACTACCCGCTGATGCGCGCGCTCTGCCTCCCCACCCTCAGGGAGGGCTTCCCCAACGTGGTGCTGGAGGCGAGCGCGACCGGGGTCGCGGTCGTGACGACCGATGCCACGGGCGCCGTCGACTCCGTGATCCCCGAGCGCACGGGCCTGGTGGTGCCCGCCGGTGATGCGGCGGAACTCGCCGTCGCGCTGCGCCGCGTGCTCGAGGACCCCGACCTCGCCGCCCGGCTGGGAGCGGCGGGCCGCGATTTCGTGGTCGAGGACTTCCGCCGCGAGAGCGTCCAGTCCGCGGTCGGCGCGTTCCTCCGCGGCGAGCACGACCGGGGGCGGCGATGACCGACATCCCGAACGGCCTCGCATCCCTCGTCGTGGTCGTCCTGCTCATCGGCCTCACGGTCCTGACCTGGTTCGTCGCCCGTCGTGCGTTCCTCCCCGTGGCGGTGCACAACGGGGTGTGGGCGGTCACGCTGACGCTCGTGGCGTCGGGGCTCATCGCATACCACCGGGCGTCCCTCGCAGCGTGGGGAGTGCTGGTCGTCGGGCTCGTCTTCTTCTCGGTCGGGGCCTGGGGCGGCGCGGCGCTCGGATCCCGCACCGCGCGGAAGGCGGACCTCGCCCCCCGGGATCACGCGCTCGTGAGCCGGCGGACCCTGCTCATCCTGTCCGGGGCGTACGTGCTCGGTTTCGGCACCTACCTCTGGACGATCCTCCAGCGGTTCGGCTGGGAGACTTTCCTCTTCCAACCGGGAGTGATCCGCGGCGCCGCTGAGCCCTACCTCGCGGCGGTGCCTCTGTGGGCGCGCGTGCTGATGTATGTCGGGCCGCTCCTTCTGGCGCTGCTGATCGTGCCCGGCTCGGTGCGAAACGGCCTCGCCTGGTGGTGGCGTGTTCCCGGCGCCGCGCTACTCGCGGTGTCTATGCTCGCGCTCCTGCAGCGCACGAACCTCTTCGCCGGCGTGCTGCTCGCGATCGGTGCGCTTCTGCTGCTCTTGTACGGTCGTGCTCGGGACGGCGGCGCATCGCGGGTCTGGTATCGGCGGCGATGGGTGCCGGTGGCGGTGATCGGAGGCATCGGTCTCGGCGCGCTCGTCGCGTTCCAGGTGCTCGCCAGTGCGCTCGGCAAGACGGGTGATGTCGGCGCCAACGTCTCGCCCCTCCTGAGCGCGTCCGGGCTCTCCAGCCCCTTCATCTACCTGACCGCCGGCGTCCCCGCCTTCCTGTCCCTCGTGGACTCGACCAACGGTGCGTGGCCCCCCACCGGAGGGTCGCGCGTCGTGTACGGCGACTACAACCCTCAGACGTTCGGAACGGCGTACTTCGAACCGGTCCTCAGCTTCCTCCCCGGCGTCCGCACCTGGAATCCGGTGGCGCCATTCGCCGACGTGGGCACTCTCACGAATGTGTACACCTGGATGGAGCCGTTCTACCGCGACGGCCGCGTCATCGGCGTCGCCGCGGGCGTCGCCGCGATCGGTGCGCTCGTCGCCTATCTCTTCGCCACGAGGCGGGCGTCGGCGACGCGCTGGTGGCTCGCAGCCCTCCTCGTCTCCACGCTCTTCCTCGCCACGTTCACGCAGAAGACCAACAACACGCTCTACCTCGTGACGGCGGCGATCATCGTCGTCCTCGGCATCGTGAACACCCGGAGGTCGAGACAGACATGAACGCGCTGCACACGTTCACGAGCTACGGCCGGGCGGCGGGGAGCGCGCGCGTCCGCGTCTTCGACTGGCTGGATCGGCTGGACGCACCCGCGGTCTCGCACTCGTACCTCGACGGTGCGAACAACTCCGCCCGGGCGCTGCTGCGGGATCCCCGGCGGCTCCTGGCCGTCGAGGGCGAGCTGCGTCGCGCCTCCGTCCGCGACGCCACCGTCCTCGTCTCGCGCCAGGCGAGCCCCGTGAGCAGGGGCGGCGTGGAGGCGCGCCTGCTCCGTCGCGCCCGGACCGGCGTGTACGACTTCGACGACGCACTCTTCCTCGACCGCCGCGGGCTCTTCCCGAAGGCCTCGATCTGGCGGGCGGCGGTGTCGGCGGCGGATCGCGTGATCGCGGGCAACGCCACCCTCGCCGAGGAGGCGAGCCGGCTGAACCGCGACGTGCTCGTCATCCCCAGCTGCGTCGACCCGGCCCAGTACACGCGGAAGACCGACTTCGCCGCGCAGGAGACCCCGCGTGCGGTCTGGATCGGCTCACCGGCCACCGAACGATACCTCGGCGACGTCGCGCCCGCGCTGCTCCGCGCGCACACGGAGACGGGCATGCGGCTCACCGTCATCAGCGCAGGACTCGCGTCGCTCGGCCCGCTGGATGCGATCGTGGACCGGGTCGCGTGGTCACCGCAGACCTTCGGGGCCGCGCTCGCCACGGCCGACATCGGGCTGATGCCGACTCCGGACACTCCGTGGGCGCGGGGCAAGTGCGGCTACAAGCTGCTGCAGTACGGCGCCGCGGCCCTCCCGATGATCGGCGACCCGGTCGGCGTCAACGCCGAGATCCTGCAGCGGGCGGACGGCCTCGCGCCGCGCACCGCGGGGGAGTGGACGGACGCTCTGGTGGGCTTTTTCGGAGAGAGCGCGCAGCGACACCGGGACCGCGGGGAGACGGGGCTCCGTGCCGTCGCCGAGCACTACAGCTTCTCGGCGTGGGAGCCCGTCTGGCGTCAGGCCGTCGTCGGCGCCTGACCGGAGCGTTGGGCCACGACGAGCCAGCACACCGAGGACAGGAGCGTGGAGACGGCGTAGGCCCAGATCGCTCCGCTCAACCCGGCCAGCAGCGCACCCACAAGAGGGCCGACGACGCCGAGCGCAGTCTGCACCAGGCGGGCGGTGAGAAGGCCCCGGCGGGAGGCGCGGAGGCGGGAGACGATGTAGAACGTGTGCCCGACCATGTTCGCCATCACGAAGAGCGCCGTCGGCAGGGCGAAGGGCACGAGATCGCGGAGGGTGCCCAACGGCCAGGGAGTCGCCCCGAGCAGCAGCAGTGCGGCAGCGGCGAGGGCCCCGAAGACGACGCCCCCGGCGAGGACGGCCCCGATGGTGGGAGCAGACATCCGCAGGCGCGCGATACGCGGACGGATCGGGTTCAGCAGCAGACGCACGGGCGCCGCCACGTTCGAGACCGCGCGGTACACGCCGAACGGGCCCACTCCGAGGATCGGGGCGAGCGCGTACGGTGTGCCGATGGCCGAGGCATCCATGATGAGGGAGTCGCGGAGCAGCGGCGCGATCGCCGTGCGGCGCTGACGGATCCAGCGCAGCAGCGCGCCCGGGCGGACCGGAGCCGGCCACGTCGAGAAGACGGCCGCCGCCAGGCTCGATGCCGCCCAGGTGCCGAGCACCCAGGAGAGCTCACCGGTGTGGAGGAGGAGGGTGATCGCGCTCAGGCCGAGCGCGATCACCGCTCCCACCGCGTCACCGACGAAGGAGCCTCGCGTGTCGCCGTGCTCGACCGCGTAGAAGCGCGCGGTGGAGCGGTAGGCGCTGCCGCCGATCGCCAGCGCGACGAGCCACCAGTACGGGGTCAGTGCGGAGTCGGTCACCGCGACCGCCAGCCCCGCGACCGCGGCGAAGAGCAGAGCGAATTCCGTGGAGGCGCCGCCGAAGTCGCGCCACGGCACGGGCGTCTCGACGCGCGAGCGGGTGGCGGCCTCGCAGATGACGGAGAGGGCCAGGGACAGCGCGAATGCCCCGGCGAGATAGACGATCGAGAAGAGTCCGAAGTCGGTCGGTGCGAGCGTGATGAGACCCAGCACCTGCACGGACAACGTCGCGACCGCGGCGGCCGATGACGTGAGGATCAGGCGCAGCGAGCTCACAAACGAACGACCCGGGGGCCCGTGAGCCGGCCCTTGGTGTCGAGCACCGGGTTCGGCGAGTCCTGGAGCAGGCTCAGGTCGAAGTCGGAGTGGTCGGTCACCAGGATCACCAGGTCGGCGGCGGCGATCTCCGCGGCGGAGTACTCGACGCGCTCCACGGCGGCCGGCCAGCGGTGCGTCTCGACATGGGCGTCCGCACCCCGGATGGACGCGCCGAAGGCGGTGAGCAGCTCGATGAGACGGAGCGACGGGGACTCGCGGATGTCCGCGGTGTCGCGCTTGTACGCGAGACCCACGAGCAGGATCGTGGAGCCGTTGAGCGATCGGCGATCCTCGTTGAGGAGCTCCATCGACCGCTGCGCCACATAGTCGGGCATGTGGTCGTTGACGTCGTTCGCCAGCTCGACGAAACGGAAGCTGCGTCCGAGCTTGCGGCGCACCTGCCAGGAGAGGTAGCTCGGGTCGACGGGCAGGCAGTGCCCGCCGACGCCCGGTCCGGGCGTGAACTTCATGTATCCGAACGGCTTCGTGGCCGCGGCGTCGATCGACTCCCAGATGTCGACGCCGAGGTCGTGCGCGAAGACGGCGAGCTCGTTCACCAGCGCGATGTTCACATGGCGGAAGGTGTTCTCCAGCAGCTTGGTGAGCTCCGCCTCCTTCGGCGTCGTCACCGGGACGGTCTCGTCGACGAGCTGGTCGTAGAAGTCCTTCACCCGGGCGAGGGAAGCCTCGTCGATGCCGGAGACCACCTTGGGCGTGTTGACGAAGCCCCACTTCGGGTTGCCGGGGTCGATGCGCTCCGGGCTGTAGCCGACGGCGAAGTCACGACCGGCGACGAGGCCGGATCCGGCCTCGAGGAGCGGGACGAGGATCTCCTCCGTGGTGCCGGGATACGTCGTGGATTCGAGCACGACGGTCGCACCGGGGGTGAGCCGCGTCGCCAGCGACTCTCCGGCGGACTCGATGTAGGAGATGTCCGGCAGGCCTTCCCGCAGCGGGGTGGGGACCGTGATCACCGCGACATCGAAGCCCTCTGCGTCGTCGTAGTCGGACGAGGCGAGGTACCTCCCGGTCTCGATTGCCTCGGTCAGCTGAGCGCTCGAGATGTCATCGACATACGACTCGCCGCTGCGCAGGGCGCTGATGCGCACCGCGTCGACATCCAGGCCGACGACCGTCATGCCCACCTCCACGGCGCGCATGGCAACCGGGAGTCCCACATAACCCTGACCGACGATGACAGCTTTCACGTACGCTCCTCCATGGTGTGGTCGAACCCCGCCATGGGCGTGCGATGCCGTGCGCATCGCTGCTCAGGTCCACGTCGGTAGTATATTGCGGTGACCCGAGACTCCCGACGTGCGCGTCGAGCCCACCGAGAGCAGACGAGCCGCCGCCGACGACGGACGCGGATCATCCTCTGGATCGTCGGGGTCGTGCTGGCTCTCCTGATCGCCGTCGGGGTCATCGCCGCCCTCCTCATTCCCCGGGCGCTCGACGCCAGGGACAAGCTCGAGGCTTCGGTGCCGCTCGCCCAGAGCATCCCGGGGATGATCGCCACCGGAGACACCGCCGGCGCGCAGGCCGCAGCCGAGGAGCTGACCGAGACCGCCACCTCCGCCCACGAGCAGACGAGCGGCTTCCTCTGGGAGTCGCTGGAGTGGGTGCCCGTCGTGGGGCCGAACCTCCATGGCGTCCGCATGGCGACCGGGGCCGTCGAGGAGCTGGCCACCCAGGCGCTCCAGCCCGCCTCCACCATCGACATCGCGGCGCTCCGACCGTCCGACGGGGGACTCGACCTCGACGCGATCCGCGGGATCGGCGACGTCGCCCACGCCGCGGACGACGCGGTCCGCAGCGCGTCGGCCATGCTCGCCGACGTCGACCGCGACGCGCTCCTCGGACCGGTCGCCTCCGGTGTCGATCGCATCGAGAAGATCCTCGGCCCCGCCGGCACCACGATCGCCGGCGCACTCCCGCTGATCGACGCGCTTCCGGAGATCCTCGGCGCCGGCGGACCCCGTGACGTCCTGGTCATCTTCCAGAACAACGGCGAGGTGATGTCCGGCGGCGGCACCATCGGCTCGCTCGCGCAGGTGCACATCGACAACGGTGCGATCTCGATCGTCGACCAGTCGTCGGCGTCGGGGCGCGACTTCCCGAACTTCCTTCCGCCGGTCGGAGGGGTGACGGATGAGGAGGCCGATCTCTACGGCAACCTGTTCGGGAGCTACGTGCAGGCGCTCACGCGCTCGCCCCGCTTCGACCGGACGTTCGAGATCGCGCGGGACATGTGGCGCGAGGCGAAGGGCGTGGAGGTCGACGCCGTCGTCGCCCTCGACACCGTCGCATTGAGCTACCTCCTCGTCGCGACCGGCCCCGTGGCGATCCCCGGCGGGCTCGAGATCTCCAATTCGAACGCGGTCGCCATGCTTCTCGGCGACCTCTACAAGACCTACGAGCCGGCGCAGGTCGACATGATCAATCAGGTCTTCGCGGGCCTCACGCTGCAGAAGCTCATGGGCGGGCAGGTCGACTTCGCCAAGCTGTCGTCCGTGTTCGGACTGGCAGCGGAGGAAGGACGGATCGCGATCTGGAGTTCTCGGGAGTCCGAGCAGGCCCTCATCGCCGGCACTCCGCTCGACCGCCGTGGTCCCACGGCGGCGGAAGGTGCAGAGGCGTTCGGCGTCTACTTCATCGACCGGACCCCGGGGAAGATGCAGCGGTACATGACGCAGCAGATCGACGTGAGCCAGCCGGTGTGCGCGGCCGACGGTCGTCGCCATGTGTTCGTCACGGTGACGCTCGGCAACACCGTCGACCCGGCCGCGGTCCCGTCCCTGCCGGAGTACGTCACGGGCATCGGCCTGGAGACGCCGAAGGGCTCCATGCAGGTCGAGACCCTCGCCTTCGCGCCCCCGGGGTACTCCCTGCTCGGGCAGCGGACCGACACGACCCTCACGCGGGACGAGGTGCACCGCGACCAGGAGTTCACCGTGGGCACCATGCGGCTCTACCTGGCCCCGCAGGAGACGCGGACACTGACCTACGAGTTCGTCGCCGACTCCGACCAGCCCACGAAGATCGAGGTGGACACGACCCCGGTCGTGACCCCGACCACGCTCACCCAGAACGCGGTCACCTGTCAGTGACCGCTGTGAGGGCGGTCGACTCTGGTGACGACGCGCCGCTTCGTGCAGACTAGGCGCACATCGCACATCGTCTCCGAAGGGGAATCATGGGTATCGAGGACGCCGTCAACAAGGGCAAGGACCTGTACGAGCAGAACAAGGACAAGCTCGCCGAAGCCGTCAAGAGCGAGCAGGCCGAAGACATCAGCGACAAGGTGCTCGACGGCGTCGCCGACTTCGCGAAGAAGATCGCACCGGGCGCGGCGGACAAGATCGACGAGATCCGCGACAGCGCGGACAAGAGCATCGGCAACGAGTAGAGCCGGACGTCTCCGCGGAAGAGCGGCGGCCCCCGAGACCCGGGGCCGCCGCTCTTCCGCGTCCGGGGGAATGCCGGTGCACAGCGCCCTCGGATGTGGCGCATTCGCGGATACATCGAGTAGGATCATGTCGACCGCCTGGGGATCTTGCGGTCGGGGACGCCGAAGGGGTTCGGCTCCCGAATCACGCGGTTCGTCCGCGTTGGAAATCTGGGGAAAACGATTTTGGGGATCATCGTGCGACGCGCGCACTCCGTGCGCCTGAGCGTCTCCCCGCCTGCGCGGCGGGTCTTCCGCCCTGCCCTCGGTCGAGGCGTCCGGCGTCCCTTCACGCTGGATTCCTCGCGTTCGGTGTGCCCCCTCGCACTGAACGCCCTCCCCAAGCGGGGCGAGGCATGGGGATGCCTCGCCCCGCGCTCCTCCGCGGGCTGAACGCTCGCGGAGGAGGGGGTCCCTGAGAGTCCGGTGAGCGCGACACGCCCGGGTTTGCAGAAGTGAAATCCGCCGTGGCAGAATAGACAGGTTCGATATTCCGTCGCCGCTGTGCGTGCGCCGGATCACTGCCAGGGCAGTGCATAGACGGCGCCTCCTCCGGGAGGCCGCAGGGTTCTAGGCCGCGGGCAGCAGAACACAATCCCGACACCTTCATCATCGAGGGCACTGCCGTGCGCGGCGGGGGTCGGGCATCCGTCACCTCCGGGTGTACGGCTGACAGCAGAACAGTGGTGCAGCCTCTTCGACAGGCTCCCGACCGCGAGGTCGAGGGCCCGAGAAGAACGAGTGCCGAGGCGCGAACAGCGCCGACGTGCGTCCAATGCCCCAGGGCCACCCGGTCCCGGACGGTAAGACGCTTAAAGAGAGAGAGCAGACAATGGCGGGACAGAAGATCCGCATTCGCCTGAAGTCGTATGACCACGAGGTCATCGACACGTCCGCACGCAAGATCGTCGACACCGTGACCCGTGCGGGCGCGACCGTCGTCGGACCCGTGCCCCTTCCGACCGAGAAGAACGTCGTGTGCGTCATCCGGTCGCCCCACAAGTACAAGGACAGCCGCGAGCACTTCGAGATGCGCACCCACAAGCGCCTGATCGACATCGTCGACCCGACGCCCAAGGCCGTCGACTCGCTGATGCGTCTCGACCTGCCGGCCGACGTCAACATCGAGATCAAGCTCTGAGGTTCGACATGGCTGACATCAACTCCAAGGTTTCCAAGGGCATGCTCGGCACCAAGCTCGGCATGACCCAGGTCTGGAACGAGAACGGCAAGCTCGTTCCCGTCACCGTCATCGAGCTCGCGCCGAACGTGGTCACCCAGATCCGTACCCCCGAGAAGGACGGCTACAACGCCGTGCAGATCGCGTACGGCCAGATCGACCCGCGCAAGGTGAACAAGCCCCTCTCGGCTCACTTCGAGGCTGCCGGCGTCACGCCGCGCCGCCACGTGACCGAGGTCCGCACGGCCGACGCCGCCGACTACACCCTGGGCCAGGAGCTCACGGTGGACGGCACGTTCGAGGCCGGCCAGCTCGTCGACGTCGTCGGCACGAGCAAGGGCAAGGGCACCGCCGGTGTCATGAAGCGCCACAACTTCAAGGGCGTCTCGGCATCGCACGGTGCGCACCGCAACCACCGCAAGCCCGGCTCCATCGGCGCATCGTCGACCCCGAGCCGCGTCTTCAAGGGCATGCGCATGGCCGGCCGTATGGGTGGCGAGCGCGTGACCGTCCTCAACCTCACGGTGCACGCCATCGACATCGAGAAGGGACTCATGCTCGTCAAGGGCGCCGTCCCCGGTGCTCGCGGCCGCATCGTCTACGTCCGCAACGCAGTGAAGGGTGCCTGATCATGGCTGACTCCACTCTCGCGCTCGACGTCCTCAAGGCAGACGGCAAGAAGGCAGGCTCCGTCGAGCTTCCCGCCGCGCTGTTCGACGTCAAGACGAACATCCCGCTCATCCACCAGGTCGTCGTCGCGCAGCTCGCGGCGGCTCGCCAGGGCACGCACTCGACCAAGCGTCGTGGCGAGGTCTCGGGTGCCGGCCGCAAGCCCTTCAAGCAGAAGGGCACGGGTAACGCCCGCCAGGGCTCGATCCGCGCGCCGCACATGACCGGCGGTGGCATCGTGCACGGCCCGAAGCCGCGCGACTACTCGCAGCGCACCCCCAAGAAGATGATCGCGGCCGCCCTGCTGGGCGCGCTCAGCGACCGCTTCCGCGGTGACCGTCTGCACGCGATCGACACGTTCGGCACCGACGGCGCGCCGTCGACCAAGGCCGCCGCGGGCTTCCTCGCCCAGGTCGCCACGTCGAAGAACGTCCTCGTGGTCATCGAGCGCGGCGACGAGCTCGCGCTCAAGAGCATCCGCAACCTCGGCCACGTCCACGTGCTGACGTTCGACCAGCTCAACGCCTACGACGTGCTCGTCTCCGACGACATCGTCTTCACCCAGGCCGCGCTCGAGGGCTTCATCGCCTCCAAGTCCGGCGCCAACCAGGAGGTCTCCGCATGAGCGAGCAGGCATCTGTTCTCCAGACGGCCCTGAACAAGGACCCGCGCGACATCATCCTGAAGCCGGTCGTGTCCGAGAAGAGCTACGGCCTGATCGACGAGGGCAAGTACACCTTCCTCGTCGACCCGCGCGCTTCGAAGACCGAGATCAAGCTCGCCATCGAGAAGATCTTCGGCGTCAAGGTCGCGTCCGTCAACACGATCAACCGCGTCGGCAAGGCCCGTCGCACCCGCTTCGGCACCGGTAAGCGCAAGGACACCAAGCGCGCCATCGTGAGCCTGAAGTCGGGCACCATCGACATCTTCACGGCAATCGGCTGATCCGGGGGATAAGGACAATCATGGCTATTCGCAAGTACAAGCCCACGACCCCGGGCCGTCGCGGCTCGTCGGTGGCTGACTTCGCCGAGATCACCCGATCGACGCCGGAGAAGTCGCTGCTGCGCCCGATCTCGAAGACCGGTGGTCGCAACAACCAGGGCCGCATCACGACCCGTCACATCGGTGGTGGCCACAAGCGCCAGTACCGCGTCATCGACTTCCGTCGCAATGACAAGGACGGCGTGAACGCCAAGGTCGCGCACATCGAGTACGACCCCAACCGCACCGCGCGCATCGCGCTGCTGCACTACTTCGACGGCGAGAAGCGCTACATCCTCGCGCCGGCGAAGTTGAAGCAGGGCGACATCGTCGAGTCGGGCCCCGCGGCGGACATCAAGCCGGGAAACAACCTCCCGCTGAAGAACATCCCCACGGGTACCGTCATCCACGCCATCGAGCTCCGCCCCGGCGGCGGCGCGAAGATGGCGCGCTCGGCCGGTGCGTCGGTCCGCCTCGTCGCCAAGGACGGCCCTTACGCCCAGCTGCGTCTGCCCTCCGGTGAGATCCGCAACGTCGATGCGCGCTGCCGCGCGACCATCGGCGAGGTCGGCAACGCCGAGCAGTCGAACATCAACTGGGGCAAGGCCGGCCGCATGCGCTGGAAGGGCGTCCGCCCGACCGTCCGCGGTGTCGCGATGAACCCGGTCGACCACCCGCACGGTGGTGGTGAGGGCAAGACGTCCGGTGGACGTCACCCCGTCTCCCCGTGGGGTCAGGCCGAGGGCCGCACCCGCCACGCCAACAAGGAAAGCGACAAGTACATCGTGCGTCGTCGCAACGCCGGCAAGAAGCGCAAGTAGGAGTAAGAGAAGATGCCTCGCAGTCTCAAGAAGGGCCCCTTCGTCGACGAGCACCTGCTTCGCAAGGTGGTCGTGCAGAACGAAGCCGGCACGAAGAACGTCATCAAGACCTGGTCCCGCCGGTCCATGATCATCCCGGCCATGCTGGGTCACACGATCGCGGTCCACGACGGTCGCAAGCACATCCCCGTGTTTGTCTCCGAGACCATGGTCGGTCACAAGCTGGGCGAGTTCGCGCCCACCCGCACCTTCCGCGGCCACGAGAAGGACGACAAGAAGGGCCGTCGCCGCTGACGCGGCGGCGATAGAGGAGAGAGAAATGGTGGAGTCCATCGCACGCGTGCGACACATCCGCGTGACCCCTCAGAAGGCTCGTCGTGTCGTCGCGCTCATCAAGGGCAAGCAGGCCCAGGAGGCTCTGGCGATCCTGAAGTTCGCTCAGCAGTCCGCCAGTGAGCCGATCTACAAGCTTGTCGCGTCGGCCATGGCCAACGCGCAGGTCAAGGCGGATCGTGACGGCGAGTACCTCGACGAGCAGGACCTGTACGTGAAGAACGCGTACGTGGACGAGGGCACGACGCTCAAGCGTTTCCAGCCCCGTGCACAGGGTCGCGCTTTCCAGATCAAGAAGCGCACGAGCCACATCACGGTCGTGCTCTCGACGCCGGAGGCGGCCCCTGCCGCGGCCGGTGACAGCAACAAGAAGGCGAGCAAGTAATGGGACAGAAGGTCAACCCGTACGGCTTCCGCCTCGGCATCACCACGGACCACGTGTCGCGCTGGTTCTCCGACTCGACGAAGCCGGGTCAGCGTTACGCCGACTACGTGGCCGAGGACATCAAGATCCGTCGCCTGCTGCAGACGCAGCTCGACCGTGCCGGCGTCTCGAACATCGAGATCGAGCGCACCCGTGACCGCGTCCGCGTCGACATCCACACCGCCCGCCCGGGCATCGTGATCGGTCGTCGTGGTGCAGAGGCCGAGCGCATCCGCGGCGACCTCGAGAAGCTCACGGGCAAGCAGATCCAGCTGAACATCCTCGAGGTCAAGAACCCCGAGGCCGACGCTCAGCTGGTCGCCCAGGGCATCGCCGAGCAGCTCTCGGCTCGCGTGGCGTTCCGTCGCGCGATGCGCAAGGGTCTGCAGGGCGCGCAGCGCGCCGGAGCCAAGGGCATCCGCATCCAGGTCTCGGGCCGTCTCGGCGGCGCCGAGATGAGCCGGTCGGAGTTCTACCGCGAGGGTCGTGTGCCGCTGCACACGCTGCGCGCGAACATCGACTATGGCTTCTACGAGGCCAAGACCACCTTCGGCCGCATCGGCGTGAAGGTGTGGATCTACAAGGGCGACCTCACCGCCAAGGAGCTCGCGCGCGAGCAGGCCAACGCGCCGAAGTCGCGCCGTGACGACCGTGGTGACCGCCGCCGTGCCCCGCGCAACGAGGCACCTGTTGCAGAAGGAGCGTCGGCATAATGCTCATCCCCCGTAAGGTCAAGTACCGCAAGCAGCACCACCCGGGGCGCTCGGGTCAGGCCACCGGCGGCACGAAGGTCTCCTTCGGCGAGTTCGGCATCCAGGCCCTCACCCCCGCGTACGTGACGAACCGTCAGATCGAGTCCGCTCGTATCGCGATGACCCGTCACATCAAGCGTGGCGGCAAGGTGTGGATCAACATCTACCCGGACCGTCCGCTCACGAAGAAGCCGGCCGAGACCCGCATGGGTTCCGGTAAGGGTTCCCCCGAGTGGTGGGTCGCCAACGTCAAGCCGGGCCGCGTCCTCTTCGAGGTCGCGGGTGTCGACGAGCAGCTCGCTCGCGAGGCACTGACCCGTGCAATCCACAAGCTGCCGCTCAAGGCACGCATCATCAAGCGCGAGGAGGGCGACGCGTAATGGCGATCGGCACCAAGGAGCTCGCTCCGGCAGAGCTCGACACGTTCGAAGACCAGCGCCTCGTTGAGGAGCTGCGCAAGGCCAAGGAGGAGCTGTTCAACCTCCGTTTCCAGTCGGCCACCGGCCAGCTGGAGAGCCACGGCCGCATCCGCGCCGTCAAGCGCGACATCGCGCGCCTCTACACGGTGATCCGCGAGCGCGAGCTGGGCATCCGTGCGACGCCCGCTCCGGTCGAGGCTCCCGCGAAGAAGGCGACCAAGTCGAAGGCGAAGAAGGCGGACGCCGCCGAGGACGCCCCGAAGGAAGAGGCTGAGTGATGGCCACCAAGAAGGAAGCCGCCGTCGAGGCTGAGCACGCCGCTCACGACGTGCGCGACGCCGACGCCCGCGGGTACCGCAAGGCCCGTCGTGGCTATGTCGTCAGCGACAAGATGGACAAGACGATCGTCGTCGAGGTCGAGGACCGCGTGAAGCACCCGCTTTACGGCAAGGTCATCCGCCGGACGTCGAAGGTCAAGGCGCACGATGAGGCGAACTCCGCCGGCATCGGCGACCTGGTCCTGATCAACGAGACCCGCCCGCTGAGCGCCACCAAGCGCTGGCGTCTGGTGGAGATTCTGGAGAAGGCCAAGTGATTCAGCAGGAGTCCCGTCTCAAGGTCGCCGACAACACCGGCGCCAAGGAGCTGCTCACGATCCGCGTCCTCGGTGGCTCGCGCCGCCGGTACGCCGGTCTGGGCGACACCATCGTCGCGACCGTCAAGGACGCGATCCCCGGTGGCAACGTCAAGAAGGGCGACGTCGTCAAGGCGGTCATCGTCCGCACCAAGAAGGAGACCCGTCGTCCCGACGGCTCCTACATCAAGTTCGACGAGAACGCCGCCGTCATCCTGAAGAACGACGGGGAGCCCCGCGGCACCCGTATCTTCGGGCCGGTCGGCCGTGAGCTTCGCGACAAGAAGTTCATGAAGATCGTCTCGCTGGCACCGGAGGTCATCTGATCATGGCGAAGATCAAGAAGGGCGACCTGGTTCAGGTCATCTCGGGCGCCAAGCCCGAGCGTGGTGGCGACCGCGGCAAGCAGGGCAAGGTCCTCGACGTCCTCGTCGAGCAGAACCGTGTCGTCGTCGAAGGCGTCAACTACGTCACTAAGCACACGCGCGTCGGTCAGACGCAGCGTGGCACGAAGACGGGTGGCCTCGAGACCGTCGAGGCGCCCATCCACATCTCGAACGTCGCACTCGTCGACCCCTCGACCAAGAAGCCGACCAAGGTCGGCCACCGGGTCGAGGAGCAGACCAAGGACGGCGTGAAGCGCACCGTCCGCGTGCGCTTCGCGAAGAAGAGCGGTAAGGACCTCTGATGGCAACGACCGACGCTGCGGTGGCTGGCAAGATCCAGCCCCGCCTGAAGGCGAAGTACAACGCCGAGATCAAGAAGGCTCTGCAGGACGAGTTCGGCTACGAGAACGTCATGCAGATCCCCGGCCTGGTCAAGGTCGTCGTGAACACCGGTGTCGGCGAGGCTGCTCGCGACAGCAAGGTGATCGATGGTGCGGTCGACGACCTCACCAAGATCACCGGCCAGAAGCCGATCGTCACCAAGGCCCGCAAGTCCATCGCGCAGTTCAAGCTGCGTGAGGGCCAGGCCATCGGCGCGCACGTCACCCTCCGTGGCGACCGTGCGTGGGAGTTCGTGGACCGCCTGGTCTCGCTCGCGCTGCCCCGCATCCGCGACTTCCGCGGTCTGTCGGCCAAGCAGTTCGACGGCAACGGCAACTACACCTTCGGTCTCCAGGAGCAGAGCGTGTTCCACGAGATCGATCAGGACAAGATCGACCGCGTCCGTGGTTTCGACATCACCGTCGTGACCTCGGCGAAGACGGACGACGAGGGTCGGGCGCTGCTCCGTCACCTCGGCTTCCCGTTCCGCGCGGACGACGCCCAGGCGTGACCCTTCGACGGGCTCAGTGGTCTCGTGTCACTGAGCCCGTCGATGTGCACGTACAATTGAAGATTGCGTGCTCATCGCAGGCCGTCTGTCGTGTAACGGCAGCCGGAACCTCATGAACGAAAGTAGACAACAATGACAATGACAGACCCGGTCGCAGACATGCTGACCCGTCTGCGCAACGCGAACTCGGCGCACCACGACACCGTGACGCTGCCGTCGAGCAAGCTCAAGACGCACATCGCAGAGATCCTCCAGCAGGAGGGCTACATCGCCGGTTGGGAGACCTCCGACGCGCGCGTGGGCAAGAACCTCACGCTGACGCTGAAGTACGGCCCGAACCGCGAGCGCTCGATCGCGGGCATCAAGCGCGTGTCGAAGCCCGGCCTCCGCGTGTACGCGAAGTCGACCGAGATCCCCACGGTCCTCGGCGGCCTCGGCGTGGCCATCCTGTCCACCTCCTCCGGTCTCCTCACGGACCGCCAGGCTGAGCAGAAGGGCGTGGGCGGAGAAGTTCTCGCCTACGTGTGGTAATCCGAAATGTCGCGTATTGGACGACTTCCCATCGACGTTCCCGCGGGCGTGACCGTTTCGGTCGACGGCCGTGAGGTCGCGGTGAAGGGCCCCAAGGGTGAGCTCACCCTCACGGTGGCCAGCCCCATCGAGGTGTCGGTCGAGGAGAACCAGGTTCTCGTCACCCGCCCCGACGACGAGCGCGAGTCCCGGTCGCTTCACGGCCTGACCCGCACGCTCATCAACAACAACATCATCGGCGTGACCCAGGGCTACACCAAGGGTCTCGAGGTCGTCGGCACCGGTTACCGCGTGCAGCAGAAGGGCAACTCGGTCGAGTTCGCCCTCGGCTTCTCGCACCCGGTCCTGGTCGACCCGCCCGCCGGCATCACGCTCACGGTCGAGGGCACGAACAAGCTCACCGTCAGCGGGATCGACAAGCAGGCCGTCGGTGAGGCGGCTGCGAACATCCGCAAGATCCGCAAGCCCGAGCCGTACAAGGGCAAGGGTGTGCGCTACGCCGGCGAGGTCGTGCGTCGCAAGGCCGGAAAGGCTGGTAAGTAACCATGGCTGTGAAGTCGAAGTCCGACGCCCGCGCGCGTCGTCACGCCCGTCTTCGCAAGAAGATCGTGGGCACCGAGGTGCGTCCGCGCCTCGTCGTCAACCGTTCGGCGCGTCACGTCTTCGTGCAGCTCGTCGACGACAGCAAGGGCCACACGGTCGCCTCGGCCTCGACGCTCGAGACCGACCTGCGTTCGCTGGATGGCGACAAGACCGCCAAGGCTCGCAAGGTCGGCGAGCTCCTCGCCGAGCGTGCGAAGGCCGCAGGCGTTTCCGAGGCAGTGTTCGACCGTGGCGGCAACCGCTACGCGGGTCGTGTCGCCGCCATCGCCGACGGCGCCCGTGAAGGGGGTCTGGCACTGTGAGTGACAACAAGGAGAACGAAGTGACCGAAGCGGCTGCTGCCACTTCCGAGACGGCCGCCGGCACCACGCAGGCTGAGCCCACTCGCGACCAGCGGGACGGCCGCCGCGGCGGACGTGACCGCAACCAGGGCGGCCGCGACCGCAACTCGCGCGACCGCGGCGACAACCAGTTCCTGGAGCGCGTCGTCACCATCAACCGCGTCTCGAAGGTCGTGAAGGGTGGTCGTCGCTTCAGCTTCACCGCTCTCGTGGTCGTCGGCGACGGCAACGGTCTGGTGGGCGTCGGCTACGGCAAGGCCCGTGAGGTCCCCCTGGCGATCTCGAAGGGTGTCGAAGAGGCCAAGCGCAACTTCTTCCGCGTCCCGCGCGTCGGCAGCACCATCCCGCACCCCGTGCAGGGTGAGTCGGCCGCCGGTGTGGTGCTCCTGCGCCCCGCCGCCGCCGGTACCGGTGTCATCGCCGGTGGTCCGGTCCGCGCCGTGCTCGAGTGCGCCGGCATCCACGACGTGCTGTCCAAGTCGCTCGGCTCGTCGAACACGATCAACATCGTGCACGCGACGGTCACCGCCCTGAAGGAGCTCGAGGAGCCCCGCGCCGTCGCCGCACGTCGTGGTCTCGAGTTCGACCAGGTCGCCCCGGCCCGGCTCGTCCGCGCCGAGGCCGAGGCCATCGCCGCACAGAAGGTAGGTGCCTGATGGCCGCGCGACTCAAGGTCACGCAGATCAAGTCCAAGGTGAGCGAGAAGCAGAACCAGCGCGACACGCTGCGCAGCCTCGGTCTCAAGCGGATCGGTGACAGCACCGTCCGCCCCGACGACGCGCAGACGCGCGGCTACGTCAAGACCGTCGCCCACCTCGTCAAGGTTGAGGAGATCGACTAATGGCTGAGAAGAACGAGGCCGTCGAGGCCGAGAAGGCCACGAAGAAGGCGGCGGCTCCCAAGGCCGACGCCGCCAAGAAGCCCGCCGCGAAGAAGGCACCGGCCAAGACCGCTGCCGCCGACGCGAAGGCCGACGGCTCCGCCAAGGCTGCGCCGAAGAAGGACGCCCCGGCGTCCCGCCCCGGCGTGCTGAAGGTCCACCACCTGCGTCCGGTCCCGGGTGCCAACACCGCGAAGACCCGTGTCGGTCGCGGTGAGGGCTCGAAGGGCAAGACGGCCGGTCGCGGCACGAAGGGCACCAAGGCCCGCAACACCGTGCGCGTCGGCTTCGAGGGTGGCCAGATGCCGCTGCACATGCGCACGCCGAAGCTGCGCGGCTTCAAGAACCCGTTCCGCGTCGAGTACCAGGTCGTGAACCTGGAGAAGCTCGCGGAGCTCTACCCCCAGGGTGGCGACGTCACCGTGAGCGACCTGGTCGCCAAGGGTGCGGTTCGCAAGAACGAGAAGGTCAAGGTTCTCGGCAACGGCGACATCGCCGTGAAGCTCACCGTCGCGGTCGACAAGGTCTCGGGTTCCGCCGAGCAGAAGATCGTGGCTGCGGGCGGATCCGTCAAGTAACCACTGCGGAAGAGGGGTCGGAGATTCTCCGGCCCCTCTTCTGGTTCGGTGGGGGAGAAGCCGACCGCCCGCATTCCCCGGACCTCGGAGTGGGTTACCCTGGTGTTTCAGCCGCCCCTCGGGGGTCCGGCCACCTTTTCAGGAGGAACGTTCTTGTTTAGCGCCATCGCGCGGATCTTCCGCACGCCCGACCTGCGTCGGAAGATCGGTTTCACTCTCGCGATCATCGCGATCTACCGTCTCGGCTCGAACGTCCCCGCGCCGTTCGTCAACTTCCCGAACGTGGAGCAGTGTCTCGCGGCCAATGCCGGCACCGAGGGTCTGCTCGGACTCGTCAACCTCTTCTCCGGCGGCGCTCTGCTGCAGCTGTCGATCTTCGCGCTCGGTGTCATGCCGTACATCACGGCGACGATCATCACGCAGCTCCTGCGCGTCGTCATCCCGCACTTCGAGGCGCTGCACAAGGAGGGCCAGGCCGGACAGGCCAAGCTCACCCAATACACGCGGTACCTCACGATCGCGCTCGCGCTCCTGCAGTCGACGACCCTCGTCACCGTCGCCCGCACCGGTCAGCTCTTCGGAACGACCGACATCGGCGCGTGCACCCAGCTCCTCACGAACGACGTCTGGTGGGCGCAGGTGCTCATCATCATGGCGATGACGGCCGGCACCGGTCTGATCATGTGGTTCGCCGAGCTCGTCACCGAGCGCGGCATCGGCAACGGCATGTCGCTGCTGATCTTCACCTCCATCGCCGCGACCTTCCCCGGTGCGATGTCGATCATCTGGCAGACCCGCGGCTTCGAGGTGTTCCTCCTCGTGCTCCTCGTCGGCATCATCGTGATGGGTCTCGTCGTCTTCGTCGAGCAGTCCCAGCGGCGCATCCCCGTGCAGTACGCGAAGCGCATGGTGGGACGCCGGACATACGGCGGCACCAACACGTACATCCCGATCAAGGTCAACATGGCGGGCGTGATCCCGGTCATCTTCGCCTCGTCGCTGCTGTACATCCCCGCGCTCATCGCCCAGTTCAACACCCCGCAGGACGGCTCGACTCCGCCCGCCTGGGTCAGCTGGATCAGCGCGAACTTCACCACCGGCAACAGCCCGATCTACATGGCGGCGTACTTCCTGCTGATCATCGGGTTCACCTACTTCTACGTCGCGATCACGTTCAACCCCGTCGAGGTCGCCGACAACATGAAGAAGTACGGCGGCTTCATCCCCGGGATCCGGGCCGGCCGTCCGACCGCGGAGTACCTGGACTACGTGCTCACCCGCATCACGCTCCCCGGTTCCCTCTACCTGGGCCTGATCGCCCTCATCCCGTTGATCGCCCTCGCCACGGTCGGCGCCAACCAGAACTTCCCGTTCGGTGGCGCGTCGATCCTCATCATCGTCGGCGTGGGTCTCGAGACGGTCAAGCAGATCGACGCCCAGCTGCAGCAGCGACACTACGAAGGACTTCTCCGATGACAGCATCCGCACGTCTTCTCATCGTCGGTCCGCAGGGTTCCGGCAAGGGCACGCAGGGTGTGCGCATCGCCGAGTCCTACGGCATCCCCGTCGTCTCGACCGGCGACATCTTCCGAGCGAACATCAAGGAGGGGACGGCGCTCGGCCAGCAGGTCACCGCGATCCTCGACAAGGGCGACCTCGTGCCGGACGAGCTGACGAGCGAGATCGTGCGCGACCGGCTGAGCCAGGACGACGCGCAGAACGGCTTCCTCCTCGACGGCTACCCCCGCAACACCGCGCAGGTGTCGCACCTGGACGCGTTCCTCGAGGGACGCGGCGAGGCGCTGGACGCGGTGATCCTCCTCGACGTCCCCCGTGAGGAGAGCATCGCCCGCCTCGCCCTCCGCGCCGCCGAGCAGGGCCGTTCCGACGACACCGACGAGGCCATCGCGCACCGACTCGACATCTACGAGAAGGAGACGGCGCCGATCACCGAGGTCTACAGCAGCCGCGGCATCGTCGACCGCATCGACGGCGTGGGCTCCCTCGAGGAGATCACGGAGCGCATCGCCGCCGCCCTGGCCGCTCGCGGACTGCGCTCCGCCGCCTCCGCCGCCTGAGATGTTCCGCCGCTCGATCTACAAGACCCCGGCTCAGCTCCGAGCCCTGGTCGAGCCCGGGCTCATCACCGCCGAGGCCCTCGACGCCGTCCGCGCCCTCATCAAGCCCGGAGTGACGACGATCGAGCTCGATGCCGCCGCCAACCGCGCGATCGTGCAGCGGGGAGCGGAGTCGAACTTCCAGCTCGTCAAGGGCTACCACCACACGATCTGCGTCTCGGTCAACGAGCAGGTCGTGCACGGCATCCCGGGGGAGCGGGTGCTCCAGCCGGGCGACATCGTCTCGGTGGACTGCGGCGCCCAGTTCGACGGCTGGAACGGTGACAGCGCGATCACGGTCGTCGTCCCCGATCCCGAGCGCCCGGAGCTCGTCGCCCGCCGCGAGGAGCTCTCCCGCGTGACCGAGGGGTCGATGTGGGCGGGCATCGCCGCGATGGCGACGGCATCCTCGATCGACGAGATCGGCGCCGCCATCCAGGACTACATCGAGGCGCAGGGGCCGTCGGCCGTGAGCGGCGAGCCCTACGGGATCCTCCGCGAGTACGTCGGCCACGGCATCGGGCGGAAGATGCACGAGGCGCCCAGCGTCTTCAACTACCGGACACCGGACCGCGGCGCGGACGTGAAGCCCGGGCTCGTGCTCGCCATCGAGCCCATGGTGACCGCCGGCGGCGAGGCGACCTTCGTGGAGGACGACGACTGGACCGTCACGACGGTCGACGGCACTGACGGCTCACATTGGGAACATAGCGTCGCCCTGCATGATGGGGGCATCTGGGTGCTCACCGCGCCCGATGGTGGAAGAGCCGGACTCGCCCCGTTCGGGGTCGAGCCTCGAGAGATCGGAAAGTAATGGCAGCGGCGAAGAGCAACACCAACTGGTTCGCGATCGGCGTCTCCATCGCCGTCGTCGTGGTCCTGGTGGCCCTCGGCGGACTCGTGGTGTTCCTCAACAACCAGGCGACCTCTCCCGGCGCCACCCCGACCGCGAGCGACAACTTCGACGCCGACGCCGGCTCCATCTCCATGGGCGACGGCGACACCACGGTGTCGGTCTTCCTCGACTTCCAGTGCCCGGTCTGCAAGTCCTTCGAGGATCAGTTCGGCGCCGCCCTCGAGGCCAAGGCGCAGAGCGGCGAGATCACCCTCGAGCAGCACCCCATCGCGATCCTGGACCGCTTCTCGCAGGGCACCGAGTTCTCCTCCCGTTCGGCCGGTGCCGCATTCTGCGTCGCCGAGTCCGACTCCGACCTCTACTTCGACTACGCGAAGGTCCTGTTCGAGAACCAGCCGGCGGAGAACAGCCCCGGCCTCACGAACGAGCAGCTCGCCGAGTTCGCCACCCAGGTCGGCGCGGGCGACGATGTGGTGTCCTGCATCACGGACGAGACGTACCGCAAGTTCGGTGCCGCGCAGGCGAAGGCCAACGACATCCAGGGCACGCCGACCGTCGAGATCGACGGCGAGCGGCTCGACCTCCAGAACCAGGAAGACATGAAGCGGTTCACCGACCTGCTCGGCTGACACTCCCTGACCCCTCGACGCCCCGTCCGGCCAAGTTGCCGGATGGGGCGTCGTCGGATAACATAGATCTTTGGTGCCTTGTGCCATGCGTTCGGCGTGTCCGATCCGGCCCGGTACCGCACATCACCCACCCACCGCAGATCGACCGGTCTGCAGAAGCGTCAGCGAGGCTATGGCTAAGAAAGACGGTGTCATCGAGATCGAGGGCGTCGTGTCGGAGGCTCTGCCCAACGCGATGTTCCGCGTTGAGCTCAGCAATGGACACAAGGTTCTGGCGACGATCTCCGG
The DNA here is from genome assembly GCF_042799975.1 of Microbacterium sp. NPDC057658. Lineage (NCBI taxonomy): Bacteria > Bacillati > Actinomycetota > Actinomycetes > Micrococcales > Microbacteriaceae > Microbacterium > Microbacterium sp. NPDC057658. The sequence goes on from NZ_JBHVHT010000002.1 coordinate 203,326, forward strand.
AAAGATGCGGCAGAACTACATCCGCATCATCCCCGAGGACCGCGTGGTCGTGGAGCTCAGCCCCTACGACCTGACCCGCGGCCGCATCGTCTACCGCTACCGCTGATCGGTCGAGAAGTAACACCCCAGGCTCCACGCCTGCCCGGTGAAGACAGCGAACAGGAAACATCATGAAGGTCAACCCCAGCGTCAAGCCGATCTGCGATCACTGCAAGGTGATCCGCCGCCACGGCCGCGTGATGGTGATCTGCAAGAGCAACCCGCGTCACAAGCAGCGCCAGGGCTGAGTGCCCCGCTGCGTGGGCGCCGCTCTCGCAATCTCATAACTCAATACGACACGGCAGGATCAGAACCCGCGGAAGCGGGGGACACCTCGGGGCGGAGGCCCGGGCACCGATCCTGCTCCACACCTCCACAACACCCAGGAGAACCGCATGGCACGTCTTGCCGGCGTTGACATCCCGCGCGACAAGCGCGTGGTGATCGCCCTTACCTACATCTACGGCGTCGGCCGTACCCGCTCGGTCGAGATCCTCAAGGCGACCGACATCGACGAGAGCATCCGCGTGAAGGACCTCAGCGACGACCAGCTCGTCGCCCTCCGCGACTACATCGAAGGCAACTACAAGGTGGAGGGTGACCTGCGCCGCGAGGTGGCCGCAGACATCCGCCGCAAGGTCGAGATCGGCTCCTACGAGGGCCTCCGCCACCGTCGTGGCCTCCCGGTCCGCGGTCAGCGCACCAAGACCAACGCCCGTACCCGCAAGGGCCCGAAGCGCACCGTCGCCGGCAAGAAGAAGGCCCGCTAAGCAGCGGCCAGGGACTAGGAGAACACTTTCATGGCTGCACCCAAGGCCGCCGCGCGCAAGCCGCGCCGCAAGGAGAAGAAGAACATCGCGCTGGGCCAGGCCCACATCAAGTCGACGTTCAACAACACCATCGTTTCGATCACCGACCCGTCCGGCGCTGTCATCAGCTGGGCCTCGTCGGGTGGCGTGGGCTTCAAGGGCTCCCGCAAGTCGACCCCGTACGCCGCAGGCATGGCCGCCGAGTCGGCCGCCCGCCAGGCGCAGGAGCACGGCGTGAAGAAGGTCGACGTCTTCGTGAAGGGTCCGGGCTCCGGCCGCGAGACCGCGATCCGCTCGCTGCAGGCCGCCGGCCTCGAGGTGGGTTCGATCCAGGACGTCACCCCGCAGGCGCACAACGGCTGCCGTCCGCCGAAGCGTCGCCGCGTCTGATGCGTGTGCCGAGCCGCTCGTCCTTCGGGTCGAGCGGCTCGGCGCCCCGCGTGGGGCATCGACTTCCACAACTCAAGACCTCACCCCACCACATGTCATATAGCGGGCATGTGATCGAAAGGAACACAGAGTGCTTATTGCACAGCGTCCCACACTGACCGAGGAAAAGATCGTCGAGAACCGGAGCCGGTTCATCATCGAGCCTCTGGAGCCCGGCTTCGGCTACACGATCGGCAACGCGCTGCGTCGCAGCCTGCTGTCGTCGATCCCCGGCGCCGCTGTCACCAGCGTCCGCATCGACGGTGTGCTGCACGAGTTCAGCACGATCCCCGGCGTGAAGGAGGATGTCACCGAGATCATCCTCAACATCAAGCAGCTGGTCGTCTCCAGCGAGCGCGACGAGCCCATCACCGCGTACCTTCGCAAGACCGGTGCCGGTGAAGTGACCGCCGCCGACATCTCGGCTCCGGCCGGTGTCGAGGTGCACAACCCCGAGCTCGTCATCGCGACGCTCAACGACACCGCCAAGTTCGAGCTCGAGCTCACCATCGAGCGCGGCCGTGGCTACGTCTCCGCGACGCAGAACCGCAACGAGTACGCCGAGGCCGGTCAGATCCCGATCGACTCGATCTACTCGCCCGTGCTGAAGGTCAGCTACCGCGTCGACGCCACCCGTGCCGGTGAGCGCACCGACTTCGACAAGCTCATCCTCGACGTCGAGACCAAGTCGGCGATCAGCCCCCGCGACGCCGTCGCCTCGGCTGCCAAGACGCTCACCGAGCTGTTCGGTCTCGCCCGCGAGCTGAACGTCGAGGCCGAGGGCATCGAGATCGGCCCGGCGCCGGTGGAGGCTGTGAACTCCAGCGAGCTGTCGATGCCGATCGAGGACCTCGACCTGTCGGTCCGCTCGTACAACTGCCTGAAGCGTGAGGGCATCAACACCGTTTCTGAGCTCGTCGCCCTGTCGGAGACGCAGCTCATGAACATCCGCAATTTCGGCCAGAAGTCGGTCGACGAGGTGCGCGACAAGCTCATCTCGCTCGGTCTGTCGCTCAAGGATTCGGTGCCCGGTTTCGACGGCGCCCACTTCTACGGCGGCAGCGAAGACGAGTCCTTCTGATACCCGACCCTTTCTGACCAGGAGTTAGACGATTATGCCCAAGCCCACCAAGGGTCCCCGCCTCGGAGGCGGCCCCGCCCACGAGCGCCTGCTGCTTGCCAACCTCGCTGCTGCGCTGTACACCCACAAGTCGATCAAGACGACCGAGACGAAGGCCAAGCGCCTGCGTCCGCTCGCCGAGCGCCTCATCACCTTCGCCAAGCGCGGAGACCTCCACGCCCGCCGTCGCGTGCTGTCGGTCATCGGTGACAAGGAAGTCGTGCACGTCCTGTTCAACGAGATCGCTCCGCTCGTCGCGGACCGCGAGGGTGGCTACACGCGCATCACCAAGGTCGGGAACCGCAAGGGCGACAACGCCCCCATGGCCGTGATCGAGCTCGTCCTCGAGCCCGTCACCCCGAAGGCGAAGTCGACCAAGAAGGCCGCTGCGGCCCCGAAGGACGAGAAGCCGGCTGCCGAGGAGGCTCCCGCCGAGGAGACCGTCGAGGCCCCCGCGGACGAGACCCCTGCCGAGGACACGGCTGCCGAGGCCGGCGCCGAGTCGCAGGCCGAGGGCGAGGCCGCTGAGGCCGCCGCCGAGGACGCTGTCGAGAAGAAGTCCGAGTAAGGACAGATCTCCCACGAAGCCCGCCGCCCCTCCGGGGTGGCGGGCTTCGTCGTTCAGCGGGGGTCGGTGATCCGGTAGCGTGCCCCGGGACGCCCCTTGGTGGAGTAATCCAGAGACCGCACCGCCTGGCCCGTGGCGGCGAGGTGCTCGAGATAGCGGCGCGCACTGACGCGGGAGATGGCGAGATCCTCTCCGATCTCGGTCGCGGAGGCATCCGGCCGGGCGGCGAGGGCGGCGGAGACCCGCTCCAGCGTCTCGGCGCTCAGCCCCTTCGGCAGCCCGTACCGCTCCCGGAAGGCGATGATCGCATCGGCGGCCTCGACCCGGCGCACGACGTCGTGCAGCTCGGTGTGGTCGCGCAGCAGCAGCGTCGCCCCCACATCGGCGGACCCGCTCCCCGAGGCCGTGCTCCGCGCGACCAGCACATGCGAGCCGACGATGACGGGGCGTCCCGCGGCCTCGCCGTCGCGGAGCACGGTGGCGAGCTCGTCGCCGAGGACGTCATCCGCGGGAGCGCCGTCGAGATCGGCGGCATCGCGACCGAGGAACCGCGCCGCCGCGTCGTTGACCAGGGTGATCCGCCCTGTGCCGTCCACCGTGACGACCCCTTCGCTCAACCCATGCAGGGTCGTCTCCTGGTTCTTGACCAGCGCCGCGATCTGGTGCGGCTCGAGCCGGTAGATGCGGCGCCGGATGAACGACGTCACCCACGCAGCGCCGAAGACCCCCAGAACCGCCGCGGCGAGCATGGCGGAGATGAGTCCGACGAGGTTGCTGGTGAACTCCTCGTTCAGCTCGGACTCCAGGATGCCGACGGAGGCGGTGCCGATGACCGTGCCGTCCTCGTCGCGGATGGGCACCTTCACGCGCCACGAGGCCCCGAGCGTCCCGGTCTGCGTGCCCACGAAGATGTCGCCGCCCAGCGGGATCGACGGGTCGGTGGACACCCGCTCGCCGATGCGGTCGGTGTTCGGATGCGAGTACCGGATGCCCTCGTCGTTGGCGACCACCACGTAGGCGAGATCGGAGGCCTCGCGGATGACCTCGGCGACCGGTTGGATGGCGGCGGCCGGGTCCTCGTCGTCGAACGCGTCGAGGACGACGGGGAGAGCGGCGACGGACTGGGCGACCGCCTGCATGCGGTCCTTGTAGGCCTCGCGGAGCGCGTTCTCCTGGAACGCCCCGGCGGCGATGCCGGTGGCGAGGGTCACCAGGAACACGATCAGCGCCTGCAGCGCGAGCAGCTGCACACGGAGCGTCATCTTCGAGGCCACGGGTCCATTCTCCCGGGTGGGTGGACGGGCCGCGAGCCGCCGGCGGAGGTGTTCACGACCAATAGTTACGGAACGCGACCAATGGTTTCCGAAGCTTGAGCGGGCGCATCCGCGCCTCGACAGTGGACGGATTGCACCCGAACGCTCAAGGAGGAGCGCCATGAATCACGCCCGCATCGGGACCCTCGCCGCGGCCGTCGCCGCGACCGCCCTGGTCCTCACCTCGTGCTCGACCGCGGACGGCGGAACCGCCGGCTCCGACGGCGGAGACGAGGCGGTCGCCATCACCGACGTGAACATCGTCGTCCCCGCCGACCCGGGCGGCGGCTGGGACCAGACCGGTCGTGCCCTCTCCCAGCTGCTCACCCAGGAGGACATCGTCGGCTCGGCGCCGGTCACCAACGTCGGCGGGGCCGGGGGAACGGTCGGCCTCGCGCAGCTCGCCAATGAGAAGGACCCGGCGACCCTCATGGTCATGGGCCTCGTGATGGTCGGTGCGGTGGAGACCAACGCCTCGGCCGTGCGCATCGAGGACATGACCCCGATCGCCCGCCTCACCGACGAGCCCCTCGTCGTGGTGGTCCCCGCGGACTCCGAGTACGACACCCTGGAGGACCTCGTCGAGGACGTCGTGGACAAGGGCCAGGAGGTCACGATCACCGGCGGCTCCGCCGGGGGAGCCGACCACATCCTCGCCGGACTGCTGCTCGAGGAGGCGGGGCTCGACGGCGCGGAGATCGCCGAGAAGCTGAACTACACGCCCAACTCGGGCGGCGGCGAGGCCACGTCGCTGATCCTGGGCGGCAAGGTGTCGGCAGGAATCTCCGGTGTCGGCGAGTTCCTGCAGCACATCGAGGCCGGCACCATGAAGGCTCTCGCCGTCTCGTCGGAGGAGCCGGTCACGCAGCTGCCGGACGTCGACACGATCACCGACTCCGGATACGACGTCGTGCTCACCAACTGGCGCGGCGTGATCGCGCCGGGCGGCATCAGCGACGCCGAGCGCTCGGAGCTCGAGCGCATCGTCACCGAGTTGGAGGCGTCCGAAGCCTGGAAGGACGAGCTGGAGACGCGGGGCTGGGCGGATGCCTTCCTCACGGGCGCCGAGTTCGCCGAGTTCCTCGACGGCAACATCACCGAGGTCACCACGACGCTGCAGAACATCGGGCTGGTCGGCTGACATGACGACCGGGTCTTCCGGACCCGGCGAGGAGGTGCGGACCGACGCCCGTCGGTCCGCACGCCTCGTCGCGTCCCTGCCGCGGGGGGAGCTCGTCTTCGCCCTGCTCATGGTGGCGCTCGGCGTGTTCGCGTTCGCCGGTGTGTTCACCATCCATGTGCCCGCGGGTGGCCAGGTCGGCCCGACGGTCTTCCCGCTGTTCGTCTCGGTGCTGCTGCTCGGCTCCTCTCTCGCCGTCGTGGTGAGCATCCTCCGCGGGCACCGCGGTGTGCCGGAGGAGGGGGAGGACGTCGATCAGAGCCTGCCGACCGACTGGCTCACCCTCGTGAAGATCGTGGCGCTCGTGGTCGCTCATCTGCTCCTCATCGAGCCGCTCGGCTGGGCCCCGGCAGCGGCGCTGCTGTTCGGCGGCGTCGCGTGGGCGCTCGGCGCGCGGCGGTGGTGGATGGCGCTCCTCATCGGCGCGGTCATCGCGCTGGTCGTGCAGGTCGTGTTCGGCGGTCTGCTCGGGCTCTCGCTCCCGTGGGGACCGGCGCTCGGCTGGCTGGGAAGGACGTTCTGATGGACAGCTGGAGTCTGCTCCTCGAGGGGTTCGCGACCGCGCTGCAGCCCCAGTACCTCGCGTTCGCCTTCTTCGGCGTGCTGATCGGCACGGCCGTGGGCGTCCTGCCCGGAATCGGGCCGGCGATGACCGTCGCCCTGCTCCTTCCGCTCACCTACACGCTCGAGCCGGCCGCGGCGCTCATCACGTTCGCGGGCATCTACTACGGCGGCATGTACGGCGGGTCGACCACGAGCATCCTGCTGAACACCCCGGGGGAGTCGTCGTCGATCGTGACGGCGATCGAGGGCAACAAGATGGCCAAGCTCGGGCGGGGTGCAGCGGCGCTGGCCACCGCGGCGCTCGGGTCGTTCGTCGCCGGAACCCTCGCCACTGTGGGCCTGACGCTGCTCGCCCCGGTGCTCGCGCAGTTCGCCGTGAACCTCGGGCCCGCCGACTACGTCGCGCTCATCGTCGTGGCCTTCGTCACGGTCGGCGCGCTCATGGGGTCCTCCGTGCCGCGCGGCCTGCTGTCGCTCGGCGTCGGCCTGTTCCTCGGCCTGGTCGGCACCGACTGGCTCTCGGGGCAGCAGCGGTACACGCTCGGCCTGCTGCCGCTGGCGGACGGCATCGACGTGGTGCTCGTGGCGGTCGGGCTCTTCGCCGTCGGCGAGACGCTGTACGTCGCGGCCCGGCTGCGGCACGGCGCGATCGACGTGATCCCCGTGTCGCGCGGGTGGCGCAGCTGGATGACGAAGGACGACTGGCGCCGCTCGTGGAAGCCCTGGCTCCGCGGCACCGCCATCGGCTTCCCCATCGGCACGATCCCGGCCGGTGGCGCCGACGTGGCGACCTTCCTGTCCTACGCCACCGAGCGCAAGCTCTCGCGGCGCAAGGACGAGTTCGGCCGCGGGGCCATCGAAGGCGTCGCGGGCCCGGAGTCGGCGAACAACGCCGCGGCCGCGGGCGTGCTCGTGCCGCTGCTGACGCTGGGCCTTCCGACGACGGCGACCGCCGCGATCATCCTCACGGCGTTCCAGACGTACGGTCTGCAGCCCGGACCGCAGCTGTTCACCGGACAGGCAGACCTCGTGTGGGCACTGGTGGCGAGCCTCTACATCGGCAACGTGATCCTGCTCGTGCTGAACCTGCCGCTGGTGGGCATGTGGGCGAAGCTCCTGCAGATCCCGCGGCCGTATCTGTACGCGGGCATCCTCCTGTTCGCCGCCTTCGGGGCGTACGCGCTGAACTTCGCGGTCGTCGACATCCTGATCCTGCTCATCATCGGCGTCCTCGGCTACTTCCTGCGGCGGTACGGCTTCCCCGTCGCGCCGCTGGTGGTGGGCATGATCCTCGGGCCGATGGGGGAGGAGCAGCTGCGGCGCGCGCTGCAGCTCAGCCAGGGCGACCTGACGACGCTCATCGCGCAGCCGTTCTCCGCGGTCGCCTACGTCATCCTCGCGCTGCTCATCGCCGGCGGTCTGTGGCTGCGGCGTCGGCAGCGCCGGTACGAGCAGGCGCTCACGGAGTCCATCGCGGTGCCCGTCAAAGCGGACTCGGAGGTCTGAGCCCGCACGATTCGAGGAGGGGAGAGGCCGGGAGTAGGCTGATCCGGTGAGCGATGCGACGGTCCTGAAGCGCGGACCCCGCGCCTACGCCACGTTCATCGGCATCGGCCTCCTCGCCGGCCTCCTCTCCGGTCTCTTCGGCGTCGGCGGCGGCACGGTGATCGTCCCGCTGCTGGTGCTCCTGCTCGCGTTCGACCAGCGGCTCGCGGCCGGGACCTCGCTGGCGGCGATCGTCCCGACGGCGACCGTCGGCGTCATCTCCTACGCCGCATCGGGCTCCGTCGCCTGGATCCCGGCGCTGATCCTCGCGGCCGGGGCCGTGGTCGGAGCGCAGATCGGCACCCGCCTGCTCCCGCGGATCTCGCAGACCGCCCTCCGCTGGGGCTTCGTCGGCTTCCTCGTCGTCGTGATCGTGAGCCTCTTCCTCGTGATCCCCTCGCGCGACGCCGTCTTCGAGCTCACCTGGCTCACCGGGATCGCCCTGGTGGTCGTGGGAATCGGAACGGGCATCCTGGCCGGGCTCATCGGCGTGGGCGGCGGTGTCATCGTCGTCCCGGTGCTCATGCTCGCGTTCGGCACCAGCGACCTCGTCGCGAAGGGCACCTCGCTGCTCATGATGATCCCGACCGCGCTCTCCGGCACGGTCGGCAACCTCCGCAACCGCAACGTCGATCTCCTCGCCGCGCTGCTCATCGGCGTCTCGGCGTGCACCACGACGGCCCTCGGCGCCTGGCTGGCGACCATCGTCGACCCGACCGTCGGCAACCTCCTCTTCGCCGCGTATCTCGTCGTGATCGCGGTGCAGATGGCCCTCAAGGCCGTCCGCGGGCGCCGGCGCGGCTGACGCCGCGGCCGCCGTTCCTGCGGCGCGAGCCGACCGCTGAAGCGCGCCGGACCCGTCCCTTTCCCTGACTCCCGCGAACGATTTTCGCCGCGCCCCTTTACAGGCGGTGCTGCGCTCGCTATCGTCAGTCATCACATGACGTCATATAACGAGTCATGATGTTTGATCGAAGGTCATCAGAAGGGACCATCTTGTCTGCCACCGCTCTGTTCGTCGACTCCGCCGCTATCGAGAACCAGCTCGCTGCGGCCCGCCAGGCGATCGCGACCCGAGACACCATCTCGCGCGTCGTGCTCACCGCCTGCGGCGGCTCCTTTGCCGTCATGCAGCCCATCGAGTACCTGTTCGGCACCAAGGCGGTGTCGCTCGAGGCGACCGCACTCAATGCTGCCGAGTTCACCAGCCGCGCCTCGTCGCGCGTCGACGCCGACACCCTCGTCGTGCTCTGCTCGCACTCCGGCACCACGCCGGAGACGGTCGCCGCGGCGAAGCACGCACGTGAGCGCGGTGCGCTCACGGTCGCCTTCACGTTCGACCCGACGTCGCCGCTCGCCGAGGCATCGGAGCACGTGGTGGCGTATCAGCACGGCGAGGGGAAGAGCGAGGCCCACGTCGGCCCCGCGCTGCTGCTGCGCTTGGCGGCCGGCATCCTGGACGACCGTGAACAGGCCGGCATCGCCGGTGCGGTCGACGAGGCCGTCGCCCAGCTGCCGACCCTCGTGCCGGCAGCGCGCGAAGCGCACTCCGCAGCCGCCGATGCCTGGGGATACCGCCACCGTCGCGAGCCCCTCATCTACACGATGGCGGCAGGCTCCAACTACGGCTCCGCGTACTCGTTCGCCATCTGCCTGCTGCAGGAGATGCAGTGGGTGCACTCCGCCGCCATCCACGCCGGCGAGTACTTCCACGGCCCCTTCGAGATCACCGAGGAGGATGTGCCGTTCATCGCGCTGCTCGGACTCGATGAGACTCGGTCCGTCGAGCAGCGCGCGGTGGACTTCGTCACGAAGCACTCGGATCGGGTGCTCGTCCTCGACGCCCAGGAGTTCGGCCTCGATGTCGTCGCTCCGGAGGTGCGCGGCATCGTCGCCCACCTCCTCTTCAACGTCGTGCTCCGCGCGTACGCGGATGCACTCGCCGACCACCGAGGACACCCCCTCAGCGTGCGCCGCTACATGTGGCGCATGGAGTACTAGGAACGAAAGGATCGCAACGATGCGAACATCAGCCCGGATCGGCGTGGCGGCTGCGGCCGCCGCCGCCCTCGTCCTGCCCCTGGCCTCGTGCGCCGGCGGCGAGAGCGAGGCCTCGGACGGCCAGGTGGAGATCAGCTTCTTCCACCGCTGGCCCAACGAGCCGAAGAACTCGTACTACACCGACATGGTGGCGGAGTTCGAGAAGGAGAACCCCGACATCAATGTCTCCGTCGAGAGCGTGCTCAACGACGCCTACAAGGACAAGGTGAAGGTCGTCGCGGGCTCCGCCAACGCTCCGGACGTCCTGTTCACCTGGAGTGGCTCGTTCGTGGACGAGCTCGTCTCCAACGACGCCCTGCTCGATCTCGGGCCGTGGCTCGAGGAGGACACGGAGTTCCGGGACAGCTTCTACCCGAGCCAGTTGGAAGCCTTCGAGGTCGACGGCACCTCCTACGGTCTGCCGGTGGGGATGCAGTCGAAGCTGTTCTTCTACAACAAAGACGTGTTCGAGGAGCTGGGCCTCGAGCCGCCGGCGACGTGGGACGAGTTCATCGACGTCCTGGAGACGATCCAGGACGCCGGCATGACCCCGATCGAGTACGGCGCGCAGGAGCAGTGGACGATCGCGCACTACGTCGGCACGCTGAATCAGCGTGTCGTCGATCCGGAGGTGTTCGCAGCGGATCAGGATCCGGCGACCGGCGCGTTCACGGACGAGGGGTATGTCCGGGCGCTGGAGCGCTTCCAGGAACTCGCCGAGTACATGAACGACGACCTCACGGCCGTCGGGCATGAGATCGCGCGTAACGCCTGGATCGCGGGGGAGGCGCCGATCATGTACATGCAGAGCGCCGAGGTGGGGTACTTCGGCGACGCGCAGTTCGAGTACGGCACGTTCAACTTCCCTGCGGTCGAGGGGGGCAAGGGCGATCCGGCGGAGCTGACCGGAGCTCCGGAGGGCTTCGCGATCTCGAAGACCACGAAGCACCCCGAGGAGGCGCAGCGGTTCCTCGAGTTCCTGCTCAGCAAGCAGAGCGGCATCGCCTATGCGGAGCGCGCGGGCGAGCTGAGCCCGGTCAAGGGTGCGGTCGAGGAGGCGGACGTGCCCGAGATCTCACGGGAGCTCGCCCAGGGGATCGTCGACGCCTCGGCGATGACGACCTGGCTCGACAACGCCTACGATCCGCAGATCGTGCAGGCGTACCTGTCCGAGACTCAGCTGATGCTCAGCGGCCAGCAGACCCCCGAGGGAGTCATGGCCGCCGTGCAGGAAGCCGCGAAGCGCGTGCGCGACGCCTCCTGATCCGCACCGGGGCCGCCGGCATCCTCGGCCGGCGGCCCCTCCCACCTTTCGGAAGAGACACCGTGATGAGAACACGCTCTCGAGCCTGGTCGAACCTGCTCTACGTGCTTCCCGCGATCATCCTGATCGGGGTGTTCGTGTACTACCCGCTGGTCGCCAATGCGGCCTTCGGCTTCTTCTCCTTCAGCGCCGGCAGCGGCGAGATGCGCTTCGTCGGCCTCGACAACTTCGCGCGGCTCTTCGGTGATCCGATCATCGCGACGGCCCTGGGCAACAACATCCTGTACGCGATCGTCTCGATCGTGTGCCAGGTGGGTGGTGCCCTCGTGATCGCCGCCTGGCTGACCCGGCTGCTCGGTCCGCGCATGGGCGCATTCCTGCGCAGCGTGTACTTCCTGCCCGCCGTGATCTCGATGACCGTGATCGCGCTGCTGTTCACGTTCGTGTACAACGCCCGCGGCGGACTCCTCAACGCTCTGCTGGAGGCGATCGGACTCGGCAGCCTGCAGACGGCGTGGCTCGCCGATGTCGACACGGCGATGGTAGCGGTCATCGGCGTCTCCCAGTGGCAGAGCATCGGCTACGTCTGCATGCTCTACGTCGTCGCACTGCAGCAGATCCCGGAGGAGTACTACGAAGCCGCGTCGCTGGACGGCGCCGGACGGGTTCGCCAGTTCTTCAGCATCACCGTCCCGCAGGCCAAGGAGATGATCTTCGTCGCGATGATCCTCACCGTCTCCGGCGCTTTCACGGTGTTCAACGAGCCTTACATCCTGACCAAGGGCGGTCCGGGAAACACCACCCAGGTCCTCGCGACCTATATGTACAACCAGGGTTTCTTCCAGAACGAGATGGGCTACGCCTCGGCCATCGCGAGCCTGATCTTCGTGATCACGCTCGTGCTGTCCGTCGTGCAGATGGTCTCGTTCCGAAGCGGGAGGCAATGACATGAGCAGTACCCGGCTTCGTCCGGCGGAGCGTATCCGCCGTGCTCCGGTCCAGGTGATCCTGGCCGTCTACGCCGTCGTGATCGCCTACCCCCTGCTCTGGATGGTGATCTCTTCGTTCAAGTCCTCATCCGAGATCTTCGCCGATCCGTGGGGGCTGCCGTCGGTCTGGCTCGTCCAGAACTATGCCGCCGCCTGGGATCGCGGGATCTCCGACTACTTCCTCAACTCCGTCATCGTCACGGTCATCTCCACCGCCGCGACCGTCGCATTCGCGGCACTGTGCGCCTACGGCATGGTGAGGCTGTCGAGCCGCGTGGCGAACGTCGTGTTGATCGTGGCGATGGGCGGGCTGGTGGTGGCACCGCAGGTGAGCCTCATCCCGCTCTACCGCCTTCTCGACACGATGGGACTGCTGAACACGTACTGGGCGATGATCCTCCCTTATGTGGCGTTCCGTCTGCCGATGGCGATCCTGCTCATCCGTTCGGTCTTCCTCGGCATCCCCCGCGAGCTCGAGGACGCCGCGACCATCGATGGCTGCCGCTCGTTCGGCGTCTTCCGGCACGTCTACCTGCCGCTGAGCGCGTCCGTGCTGACGACCGCCGCCGTCCTCACCGGTTACTTCGCCTGGAATGAGTTCCTCTTCGCGATCGTCTACATCGACGCTGATGCGCTCCGCACCATCCCCGCGGGACTCATGTCGTTCCGCGACTCCCTCTCCACGGAGTGGGGTGTGCTCCTGGCAGGATTGACCATCGCGGCCCTGCCCATCGTGGTGGTGTTCCTCGCGCTGCAGCGGTACTTCGTCGCCGGCGTCGCGGCGGGGAGTGTGAAGGGATGACGATGGATACGGATCAGCTCCGGGATGCGCTCGCCGCGGTCCCACCGCCCTCGCTGGTCGGCGTCGGGGACAACGTGCTCGACTGCTATCTGCATGAGGACCTGGCCTACCCCGGGGGCAACGCCCTGAACGTCGCCGCGTACAGCCGGCTCTTCTTCGGCGGCACAGCCGGATTCGTCGGGATCATGGGAGACGACCGTTTCGCGGACCACGTGCGGGGCGTCCTCGACGAGGTCGGAGTGGACGGCGCCCGCATCAGACGCGTGCGCGGCGCGAACGGCATGGCTTTCGTCGCGTTGGACGAGGACGGCGACCGGCGCTTCGTCGCCTCGAACCGCGGGGGAGTCCAGGCCGAGCTGCGGCTGCGTCTGAGCGAGGCCGATCACGAGTACCTCTCCGGCTTCGACCGCGTGCACACCTCGGTCTACTCGTCGTTGGAGCCGGAGCTTCCGGCCATCGCGGAACGGGGGAGCCGCGTGTCGTACGACTATTCCGACGACGCGTCGCCGGATGTGATCCGGGCGACAGCTCCGCACGTCGACGTGGGGTTCTTCTCCGGCGGCCACCGCAGTGATTCCGAGATCGACGCCCTCGGCCGCTTCGCCGTGGCCTGCGGTATGGGGTCGGCCGTGGTGACGCGGGGTGCCCGCGGCTCTGTCGGCTTCGACGCCACTTCCGTGCGGCGTACCGGTATCCGCGAGGTCGACGCCGTCGATGCGCTCGGCGCCGGGGACGCCTTCCTCACCGGGTTCCTCGCGGCGCGGGCGGGCGGGGCCGATCTCGCCGAAAGCCTCGATATCGCCGCTGTCAGCGGAGCGCTCGCCTGCACGTTGCGCGGGGCGTTCGGATACCCTGTGCATGCGGGGGACGACGCACGCGCGCAGATGCTGCGACGATACCCGGCGCCGTAGAGGAGGACTCCGACGTGACTCAGCTGTCGTCAGCCGTCGGTTCGACCCCGCTGCACGAACAGGTGCGAAGCCTGCTGATGCGGGAGATCGACGCCGGGACCTATGCCGAAGGCGAGCGGCTTCCGTCCGAACCCGAGCTGTGCGAGCGCTTCGGTGTCAGCCGGATCACCGTGCGGCGGGCGGTGGCCGACCTCGAGGGCCTCGGCATCGTGCGTCGACAGCAGGGCCGTGGGACCTTCGTCGCTCCGCGACGCGAGGTGATCGGCGCCATGACCCTCGGTGGCTTCGCGGACACCGTGGTGGCAGACGGGGTCAAGTCCCGACGGATCATGCGCGCTGAGACGACCCCCGCCGACGAGAAGCGCGCGCGCCGCCTCGGCGTCCCCGTCGGCGACCCGGTGTTCCGGCTGGTACGCGTCTTCGCTCTCGACGGCATCCCGCTCTCCATCGACGACAGCCGGTATTCTCTGACGCGCTTCCCGGATTTCGATCGGCACATCGACCACGACACCTCCACGTATCAGGTGCTCCGCGACGTGTACGGCGTCGAGTTCTCGGAGATGTACCGCGAGATCGACGTCGGCTTCACGACCGCGCAGACCGCGGAGTGGCTGGCCCGCCCGGAGCACGATCCGCTCATCGTCGTCCGGAAGCGCGCACTCGACCGGGCTGGTGAGGTCGTTCACACGTCACGGGTGAAGGTCGTTCCGAGTCGGATGACGCTGAACATGGTGGTTCGCTCCCAGGGATGAGGGCAGCCCGGGTCTCGCGATGCCGCATATCGTCCGGGTTTCCGCCGGCCCCGCCCGGACCGGACTGTCGGCGTGCCTCGGTAGGATCGACGGGTGGCAGTGAACCAAGAACTCGTCGGCCGGGAGTTCCCGCCGACCGCCCCCTACCTCGTCGGGCGGGAGAAGGTGCGCGAGTTCGCGCGCGCCGTCTTCGCCGACGCCCCCCAGCACACCGACGTCGAGGCGGCCCGTGCGGCGGGCTTCGCCGACGTCGTCGCGCCGCCGACCTTCGCGATGGTCCTGCAGGACCTCACGCTGCAGCAGCTGCTGGCCGAACCGGATTCCGGCATCGTCCTGGCGCGGTCCATCCACGCCGAGCAGCGGTTCCGCTACACCAGGCCGATCGTCGCGGGAGACGAGCTGACGGCGCAGCTGCGCGTCACCGGCATCCGCATGATGGGCGGCAACGCCATGATCACGAGCGAGGCCGAGATCACCGACGACGGGGGCGCGCATGTCGTCACCGCCACGAGCGTGCTGCTCGTGGGCGCCGAGGAGGAGGCCGCATGAGCGCGTTCACCGTGGGAGACGTGCTGGCCGAGCGCACCGTGCACCTGACGAGGGAGTCTCTCGTCCGCTACGCCGGCGCCTCCGGGGACTTCAACCCGATCCACTACCGTGACGACGTTGCCGCCGCGGTGGGCCTTCCCGGCGTGCTCGCGCACGGCATGCTGACCATGGGGATCGCCTCGTCCGTGGTCGTCGCCGCGCTCGACCCGCAGACCCGGATCCTCGACTACGGCGTGCGCTTCACGAAGCCCGTGGTGGTCGATCCCGAGACCGGCGCCGACGTGCACGTCGTCGCGACGGTCGGCGCGGTGGACGACGAGTCCGCGCGCATCGACCTCAAGGTCACGACGGGCGAGACCACCGTGCTCGTCAAGGCGCAGCTGCGCGTCGCCGTCCGATGAGCGACGTCGAGCCGATCCGGCTGGCCGAGCTCACCACGCTCCGCACCGGCGCCGCTCCCGCGCGCATGCGCGAGGCGACGACGACGGCGGAGCTCGTCGAGGTTCTCCGGGAGACCTGGGCGGAGGGCGACCCCTGGCTGGTGCTCGGCGGGGGCTCGAACCTCTTCGTCGGCGACGAGCCGTTCGAGGGCACCGTCATCCGCATCCGCACGAGCGGCATCGAAGAGCTCCCGTCGCCGCACGCCGGCCGCATCCGCCTGCGCGCGCAGGCCGGACACGGCTGGGACGACCTGGTGTCGTACGCGGTCGAGCGGGGCTACGCCGGGCTCGAAGCCATGAGCGGCATCCCCGGCACGGTCGGCGCCGCGCCTGTGCAGAACATCGGCGCCTACGGGCAGGAGATCCAGGAGACCCTGGTCGAGGTCGAGCTGATCGACGAGGACTCCGGCGAGATCTCCACTGTTCCGGCGACCGAGCTCGGGCTCGGATTCCGCACTTCGGTGCTCAAGCACCATCACGGGAGCGAGCCGCAGCGCCGGGCCGTGATCCTGTCCCTCACGGTCGATCTCCTCGTCGCCCGCGAACGCGTGGTCCGCGGGGAGCAGCTGCGACGCGCTCTCGGTCTGACCGACGACACCCCGGTGCCGCTGACATGGGTCCGAGAGCGCATCCTCGCCACGCGCGCATCGAAGGGCATGCTGCTCGACGCCGACGACCCGGACACGCACGGGGTCGGCTCCTTCTTCCAGAACGCGATCGTCACGGCCGCGCAGGCCCGGTCCCTCCCGCCGGAGTGCCCGCGCTGGCCGGTGGCCCCCGATCTCGACGCCGTGACCGTCATTCCCCTCGCCTCCTACGACGGACACGTGCCGCCGACGAAGACCGAGGCCCCGGACGTGAAGGTGAGCGCCGCCTGGCTGATCGAGCAGGCGGGTATCCGCAAGGGGTTCAAGCTGCCCCGCTCGCGGGCGTCCGTCTCGACCAAGCACGCGCTGGCCCTGACCAACCGGGGCGGTGCCACGGCGGCCGAGGTCGCCGAGCTCGCCCGTTTCATCCAGCACCGTGTGCACGCCGAGTTCGGTCTGGTGCTGCAGCCGGAACCCGTTCTGGTGGGCGTCGACCTGTGACGAAGCTCGAGCGGGTGTCGCGGACGCAGGCCGTCGTGGACGGACTGCTCGACGCCATCATCGCGGGTCGGCTCGAGGCCGGACAGCCGCTGCCGCCCGAGGGGGAGCTCGCGGAGCAGTTCGGGGTCTCCCGCCTCACGATGCGCGAGGGCGTCCGCCTCCTGCAGGCGCAGGGCGTGATCGTCGCGGTGCCCGGCACCCGACACCGCATCGCGCCGACCGACGAGTGGACGGGCCTCGACGCGGTCGTCCGGCACGCCCAGAGCGCAGGCGCCCGAGAGCGCTCCTCGCTGGAGATGCTCGAGATGCGCATGATGTTCGAGACCGGGGCGGCGGAGTTCGCGGCGGGTCGGCGCACCGAGGAGCACCTCGCCGAGATGGCCGCGCTCCTCGAGGAGATGCAGGCGGCGCACGAGCGGGCCGACGTGGACGCCTTCGTGGCCGCTGACCTCGCCTTCCACGACGTGATCATCCGCGCGGCGGAGAACCGCATCCTCGTAGCCTCGATGCGCCCGCTGACGACGATGCTGCAGGCGACCCGCAGCGAGACGAGCGCCATCCCGGACATCCGGGAGCACGCGCTGGAGGAGCATGCGGCGGTGCTGGACGCGATGCGGACCGGGTCCGGTGCGGCTGCCCGCCAGGCCATGCGCAGCCACATGCGCCAGACCCGCGACGACCTGCTGCACTACGTCCACGGGCGCTGAGCAGTACGCTCTCCGTCGGTTTGGAGGGACGGTGATCGTGAGGTACGCTCATCGTTATCTGATATCGGATAACGATGCAGATTCCCCTGGCCCGTGGCCCCCACCACGGGCCATCTTCCGGAACGAAGGAGTTCGTGTGCACATCGACGACCTGCTGGCCCCCCTGCCTGCACCCGTCGCCGTCACCGCGGCCGACGTCCGCACCGAGGTCGACCCCGCCGACGTGCTCCTCGTCCTCGACGACGACCCGACCGGCACGCAGTCGGTCGCGAACCTCCCGGTCCTCACCCGATGGGAGCGCGCCGACCTGGACGAGGCGCTCGCGACCGGCGCCGCCGCCGTCTATGTGCTCACGAACACCCGGTCCCTCGACGAGGAGGCCGCGGCCGCCCGCAATCGCGAGATCGTCGACGTGGCCCTCGCCGCCGCCGAGGCCCAGGGGCGGCGCGTGACGTTCGTCTCCCGGGGCGACTCGACGTTGCGCGGCCACTTCCCGCTCGAGACCGATGTCCTCTCCGCGGAGATCGGATCCCGCACCGGCCACGCCCCCGCGCTGACCCTGCTCGTCCCCGCATTCCCGGACGCCGGGCGCATCACGGTCGACTCTGTGCACTACTGGGTGACCGACGGCGAGGCCACCCCGGTCGGCGAGACGCCGTTCGCGGCGGACGCGACCTTCGGCTACGCCTCTTCCGACCTGCGCGAGTGGGTCGCCGAGAAGACCGGCGGACGCATCCCGGCGTCTGCGGTCGCGGGTCTCGACATCCGCACCATCCGCGCCGGGGTGGACGCCGTGGCCGGATTCCTCGAGGCGCTGGCCGACGGCACGGTCGTTGTGGTCGACGTGGTCGAGGAATCGGACATGCGCGTCGTCGCGCTCGCGCTGCACCGCCTGCGGGACCGCGACGTGCTCCTCCGAGTCGGTCCGCCCTACGTGCGCGCGCACATCGGACAGGAGATCGCCGAGCCGGTGCGGGCGGAGGACATCCCCTTCGCGCACGATCGCGGCGGTCTCGTGGTCGTCGGAAGCCACGTGCCGCTCACCACCGCCCAGCTCGAAGCCCTCACGGCGGCGCGGCCCCGCACCCGCACGGTCGAACTCGACGTGCGCGCCCTCGTCGGCCCCGACCGCGAGTCCCATCTCGAGACGCAGGCGCACGCCGTCGCCGAAGCGCTCGCCACGGGGACCGTGATCGTGCACACCACCCGCGAACTCATCACGGGCGCCGACGGCGACGAGAGCCTGGCGATCGCCCGCCGCATCTCCGGCGGCGTGGTGGAGCTCGTGCGTCGGGTGCTCGCCATCGCTCCGCCCCGCTTCGTCATCGCGAAGGGCGGCATCACGTCGAGCGATGTCGCGAGTGAGGCCCTCGAAATCCGCCGGGCCACCGTGCTCGGTCCGATGCTGCCCGGCCTCGTCTCGCTGTGGCAGCCGGAGACCGGCCCCGCGGTCGGCATCCCGTACGTCGTGTTCGCCGGCAACGTCGGCGACGCGGACTCCCTCGTCACGGTCGTCGCCACGCTCGCAGGCGACGATGGAAACAACCCGGAAGGACACTCATGACATCCACCGTCGCTGTCATCGGACTCGGCGCCATGGGGCTGCCGATGGCCACCCGCCTCGCCGAGCGCTTCGCGGTGCGCGGCTTCGACATCGCCGCCGAGCGCATCGCCCTCGCCGCAGAGGCGGGTGTCACGCCGGCGGCGTCCGCGGCCGACGCCGTCGACGGTGCCGACGCGGTACTCGTCGCCGTCCGCACCGGCGCGCAGCTCGAGGCGCTGCTCTTCGGTGAGGACGGGCTCGCCCCGCACCTCGCCGACGGCGCGGTCGTGATCCTCACCAGCACGGTGGGCACGGACGGCATCGATGCGATCGCCGCCCAGCTCGCCGCGCACGGTGCGCAGCTCGTCGACGCTCCGCTGTCCGGAGGGCCGGTCCGTGCCGGGGAGGGCGACCTCCTCATCGTCGTCGGCGCCACCCCGACCGCTCTGGAGACCGCGCGGCCCGTGCTCGACCAGCTCGCCTCGACGCTGTCCATCGTCGGCGACAAGCCCGGGGACGGCCAGGCGCTGAAGACCGTCAACCAGCTCCTCTGCGGCGTGCACATCGCCGCGGCCGCGGAGGCGCTCGCGCTCGCCGACGCCCTCGGACTGGACCGCGCCCGCACGCTGGACGCGCTGACGGCCGGTGCCGCGAACTCCTTCATGCTCGGCAACCGCGGTCCGCGCGCCCTGCAGGCCTACGACGAGGACGGCGCCGAGGTGCTCAGCCGCCTCGACATCTTCGTCAAGGACCTCGGCATCGTCGGCGACGCCGCCCGCCGGGCGCACCTGTCCACGCCGGTCGCCGCCGCGGCCGAGCAGCTGTTCCTCCTCGGCGAAGCGCAGGGCCTCGGCGCCCTGGACGACTCCGCCGTCATCCGCGTCGTCGCACCCGAACGACTGTCCTGAGCGCGACGTCGCGCCCTCACTGAAAGAAGAGATCCAGAGATGCTTCCTCTTCCGATCCTCATCCTGATCGGCCTGGCAGGCCTCGGCCTGCTGCTCCTGCTCATCATCCGGTTCAAGATGCAGGCGTTCTACGCCCTCATCCTCGTGTCGATCATCGTCGGCATCGCGGCAGGCCTGCCGCTGACCACGATCCCCGCCGACGGCGACACCCCCGAGCAGCTCGGCGTCATCCAGGCGATCATCGCCGGTGTCGGCGGCACCCTCGGCTCGGTGGCCGTGCTCGTCGCCCTCGGCTCGATGCTCGGCAAGATCATCGAGCTGTCCGGCGGCGCCGAGTCGCTCGCCGGACGCTTCACCAGCTGGCTGGGCCCGAAGCGCGTCGGCATCGCGCTCGTCATCGCCGCCGGCATCCTGGCGATCCCGGTGTTCTTCGACGCCGGCTTCATCATCCTCATCCCCATCGTGTTCGCCTTCTCGAAGGTGGCCGGTCTCAACCCGATCAAGTTCGGCCTGCCGGTCGCGGGCATCATGCTCGCCGTGCACGTCGCGGTGCCTCCGCACCCGGGCATCGTCGGCGGTTCGGCGATCCTCGGTGCCGACATCGGCTGGGTCACGATCTTCTCCCTCGCGATCTCCGTGCCGCTCGGCGTGCTGTCCTACCTGGTGGCGAAGTGGATCAACACCCGCGAGTTCGCGATGCTCGCGGCCACGAAGGAGATGTACGACAACTTCGGGACGGAGAAGTCGACGCTCACCGGCGGACTCGGCGAGGGCGAGAAGGCGCCGGGCGCAGGCACCGTCCTCGGCCTCATCCTCCTGCCGCTCGTGCTCATCATGCTCGGCACCGCGGTCGCGCCGCTGTTCGAGGCGGGCACGTTCTGGAACGGATTCCTCAGCATGGTCGGTCAGCCGATCTTCGCCCTCATGGTCGCGATCGCCGCCGCGATGTACCTGCTCGGCGTGCGCCGCGGCTGGTCGGCCTCCCATCTCGGCGAGGTCATGGAGTCGGCGCTGCCGGCCGCCGCCGTCATCATCCTCGTCACGGGTGCCGGTGGTGCCTTCGGCCGCATCCTCACGGAGACCGGGATCGGTGGAGCGGTCGCCGAGGTGCTCGCGTCCAGCGGCATGCCCCTGCTCCTCGCGGCCTTCCTCATCTCCCTCATCATGCGTGCCGCCCAGGGGTCCGCCACCGTCGCGATCGCCACCACCGCGGGGCTCCTGCTGCCGTCGGTCTCCGCGATGGGGCTCGATACCGTGCACACCGCGCTGCTCGCGGTCGCCATCGGCTACGGCGGCCTCGGTCTCAGCCACGTGAACGACTCCGGATTCTGGGTGGTCACGCGATACCTGGGCCTCTCGGTCAAGGACGGTCTGCGCACGTGGACGCCGCTCACGACGGTGCTGGGCGTGGCCGGCTTCGCGCTGACCTGGATCCTGTACGCGGTGATCCCGGTCTCCTGACCGCGCTCCTATGAACGGCCGTCGCCTCCGGGTGGCGGCCGTTCGTCGTCCCCGGCGGGTGGTGACCGGGGCCACGGCGGACTACGCTCGCGGGATGAGCGGACTAATCCCGTACCTGCTGTTCCCCGGCAACGCCGCCGAAGCGCTCGGCCACTACCGCGACGTCTTCGGCGGCGAGCTCCAGCTGATGGACTACGCGAGCGCGGGTCGTCACGACGGTCCGGGCGATGCCGTCGCGCACGGACAGCTCAGCGGGCTGGTCGAACTCGCCGGGGCCGACGCGGGAGCCGATGACGACGCGGTCCAGATGAGCGGGATGTTCCTCTCGCTCCTCGGCACCGCCGCCCCCGGAACGCTGACCCGCTGGTACGACGAGCTTTCCGCCGGCGGCCGCGTCATCGACCCGCTGCAACAGCGCCCGTGGGGAGATTTCGACGGCACGCTGGTGGACCGCTACGGCATCCGCTGGCTGATCGGCTTCCACCCCGAGGACTGACCGCCTCCCTCGCCGAAACCCCGCGTTCACGCCGAGACCCCCTCGAATCTGCGCAGGTACGAGGGGGTCTCGGCGGTAAAGCGGGGTCTCGGGTCAGGAGGAGAACAGACGCTGGAGGCGCTGCACGCCCTCGAGGAGCTGGTCGTCACCGAGCGCGTACGACATGCGGATGTAGCCCGACGGACCGAACGCCTCGCCGGGGACGACCGCGACCTCGGCCTGGTCGAGGATGAGGTCGGCGAGCTCCAGCGAGGTGGTCGGGGTCACGCCACCCCAGGTGCGACCGAGCAGGCCCTGCACGTCGGGGTAGACGTAGAACGCGCCGAGCGGGTTCGGGACCACGAGTCCGTCGATCTTCGACAGCTCCGACACGATGAGCTGGCGGCGGCGGTCGAAGGCCTCGCGCATCTTCTCGGCCTCGTCCTGCGGACCGTTGAGCGCCGCGATCGCCGCCTTCTGCGCGACGTTGTTCACGTTGCTCGTGAGGTGCGACTGCAGGTTGCCGGCGATCTTGATGGCGTCGGCCGGACCCACCATCCAGCCCACGCGCCAGCCGGTCATCGCGTAGGTCTTGGCGACCCCGTTGACGAGGATCGTCTGGTTCGCGGCCTCCGGCACGGCCTCCACGATCGAGGTCGCCTTGACGCCCTCGTAGGTGAGGTTCTGGTAGATCTCGTCGCTGATGATCCAGATGCCGTGCTCCACCGCCCACTCGCCCATGGCCTTCGTCTCCTCGGCCGTGTACACCGAGCCGGTGGGGTTCGACGGCGACACGAACACGAGGACCGTCGTGCGGTCGGTCCGGGCGGCCTCGAGCTGCTCGACGGTCACCTTGTACTCCTGGTCGGCGCCGGCGAAGACCTCGACGGGCGTGCCGTCCGCGAGACGGATCGCCTCCGGGTAGGTCGTCCAGTACGGGGCCGGCAGCAGCACCTCGTCGCCGGGGTTCACGACGGCCTGGAACGCCTGGTACACCGACTGCTTGCCGCCGTTGGTGACGATGATCTGGCCGGGGGAGACCTCGAGGCCGGAGTCGCGGAGCGTCTTGGCGGCGATCGCCTCGCGCAGCGCCGGCAGCCCGGGAGCGGGGGTGTACCGGTAGCTCGCGGGGTCGGCCAGTGCCTCGGCCGCCGCATCCACGATGAACTGCGGCGTGGCGAAGTCGGGCTCGCCCGCGGCATACGAGATGACGGGCTTGCCCTCGGCCTTGAGGGCCTTGGCCTTGGCGTCGACCTTGAGGGTCGCGGACTCGGCGATGGCGGACAGCTTGCGGGAGAGAGGAGCGCGTTCGGTCACGGTTACGAGCGTACTCGGGTCGATACGGCGGGGGAGGTGTGGGATGACGCCAAGATCCGAGGTTCTTTCGGGTTCGGCAGGTCAGTCGGTCGTGAGGCCGTGCGCCTGGGCGACGGCGTCCAGGGTGATGCGTCCCCCCTGCACGTTGAGCCCCTTCGCGAGGGCGGCGTCGTCGGAGGCCGCCCGCTCCCAGCCCTTGGCCGCGATCGCCGAGACGTAGGGGAGGGTGGCGTTCGTCAGCGCCCGGGTCGCGGTCGTCGGAACGGCGCCCGGCATGTTCGCAACGCAGTAGTAGATCGAGTCGTGCACCGCGAAGGTCGGGTCATCGTGCGTGGTCGGACGGGAGCCCTCGAAGCAGCCGCCCTGATCGATCGCGATGTCGACGAGCACGGACCCCGGCTTCATGGCCGCGACCATGTCGTCGGTCACGAGCTTGGGGGCCGCGGCGCCGGGGATCAGGACGGATCCGATGACGAGATCCGCCGTCGTCAGCTCCTCGGCGATGTCGTACCGGCTGGAGGCGCGCGTCTCCAGAGCACCGCCGTAGCGGTGTTCGAGCTCGCGCAGGCGGGGGAGCGCCACGTCGACGACGGTGACCTTGGAGCCGAGTCCGAGCGCGTTCGCGGCGGCGTGCTCGCCCGCGACGCCGCCGCCGATCACCACGGTCTTCGCCCGCGGGGTGCCGGCGATGCCACCCAGCAGCATGCCGCGGCCGCCCTGCGAGCGCAGCAGCGAGTGGGACCCCATGATGACGGAGAGGCGGCCGGCGATCTCGCTCATCGGCACGAGCAGCGGCAGGGTGCGATCCGGCAGCTGCACGGTCTCGTAGGCGACGGCGGTCGTGCCGGCCGCGACAAGCGCCTCGGTCAGCGGGCGGTCGGCCGCGAGGTGGAGGTAGGTGAAGAGCGTGAGGTCGGGACGGAGGAAGCCGTACTCCTCGGCCACCGGCTCCTTGACCTTGATGAGGAGGTCGGCCTCGCCCCACGCGTCGGCGGCGGTCGCGACGATCTCGGTACCGGCCGCGCGGTACGCGTCGTCATCGATGCTCGACCCGACGCCGGCTCCCGACTGCACGAGCACGCGGTGCCCTTCCCGCACGAGCCGATCGGCGCCGGCCGGGGTGAGGGCGACGCGGTTCTCGTTGTTCTTGACTTCGGTCGGGACGCCGATCTTCATCGATCCTCCAGGTGTCGGGGCGCAGGGTGCAGACAAGGATCGCAGAAACGTCGAGACATCGACAGATTTGATGAAGACTCTTCGGTGAAGGCTCGAATCCTGAATAATGCTTCGTATGAACACCGCCGCCGCGTCATCCGAGCCGAACAGCGTTCGGGCTCCCGCGCTCGACCCCACCGACGCGCGGATCGTGCAGCTCCTCACCGCCGACGGCAGGATGACGAACGCCGAGCTGGCCGGACGACTGGGAGTCGCCCCGTCGACGGCACACGCACGCCTGCGCGGGCTGATCGAGCGCGGGGTCATCACCGGGTTCCACGCGAGCGTCGACGAACGCGAGCTCGGCGCCGGACTCCAGGCGATCATCGGCGTCAGCCTGCGCCCGGCCGCCCGGCGGGAGAGCATCGTCGAGTTCGCGGATCGCGTGCGCGCGCTGCCGCAGGTGATCCAGGTGTTCTTCCTCGGCGGGGACGACGACTTCCTCCTGCACATCGCGGTCGCCGACTCATCGGAGATGCGCGAGTTCGTGCTCGAGCACCTGTCCGCGCAGAGCAGCGTGGCATCGACCCGCACGAGCATCGTGTTCGACTACCACCGCAACTCGGTCGCCGCATCGTTCCACTGAGTCGGCGCGCGGCGACTCAGGTCTCGAACGAGGAGGGGACGGCGCAGTAGTCGGCGAAGCGCCGGGTGGGATGGGCCGGATCGGTCACGTCGACGAGGGCGTTCGCCGCGGTGTGCGGGGGCTCGTCTCCGGCGAGCTGCCAGAGGACGTAGTTCCACATCCCGCGTGCGCTCGGCGACACGATCGCGCCCGGTCCGGACACGAGGAGCACGGCGTCGCTGTCGGTGGCGCGGAACGGCCCGACCACGTCGGTGCGGAGAGCGGCTTCCTCCCCGTCGGCGGTGTGTGCGCGCTCGACGGTCTGGCCGGCAGCGGTGAGAGCGGCGGCCAGGCCATCCGCGGCCGCGCGCGAACGCTCGGCGTCGGCCCCGGCGACCGCGACCAGCCGTCGCCCCCGCGGGTACAGGTGCAGGAACTCCTCGGCGATGCTGTCCCATACGGCGCTCATGGCTCCAGGCTACGCCCGGCAGGGAACGTGCGGGCCGGGTGGGACGCGAGGATGCCGCGGACCTCGCGGCCCGCGGCATCCCGGCATCGTCAGTCCTCGTCGATCAGGAACCGGCTGTAGGCGCCCAGGGTGAGGAAGGTCGGGAACTCCTCGCGGAGGGCGACCTCGCGGAAGATCTCGGCGGCGTCGTCGAAGCGGTCGCCTTCGCGTCGCTCGACCTCGTCCAGCACCTCGCCGATCAGCCCTTCGATGTACTCGACCGTGATGGGCGTGCCGTCCTGCGTGGTGCGGTCCTGGTGGATCCACTGCCACACCTGCGAGCGGCTGATCTCCGCGGTCGCGGCATCCTCCATGAGGTTGTCGATCGCCACGGCGCCGAGCCCGCGCAGCCAGGCCTCCAGGTAGCGGATGGCCACGGAGACGTTGTCCCGCACGCCCTGGGCGGTGATCGGCCGACCGATGTGCAGGTCGAGCAGGTCGCGCGCCTCCACGTGCACGTCGTCGCGCTGGCGGTCGATCTGGTTCGGGCGGTCTCCGAGCACGGCGTCGAACTCGGCCTGCGCCGTCGGGATGAGATCCGGATGGGCGACCCAGGTGCCGTCGAAGCCGTCTCCGGCCTCGCGCTTCTTGTCGGCCGACACCTTCTCGACCGCGCGTGCCGTCACCTCGGGGTCGCGACGGTTGGGGATGAACGCGCTCATGCCGCCGATGGCGAAGGCGCCGCGCTTGTGGCACGTCTTGACGAGCAGCTCGGTGTACGCCCGCATGAACGGCACCGTCATCGTGACCTCGCTGCGGTCGGGGAGCACGAAGCGAGCCCCGCGGCCGCGGTAGTTCTTGATGATGGAGAAGATGTAGTCCCAGCGCCCGGCGTTGAGGCCCGCGCAGTGGTCGCGCAGCTCGTACAGGATCTCGTCCATCTCGAACGCGGCGGGCAGGGTCTCGATGAGCACGGTCGCGCGGATGGTGCCGTGCGGGATGCCGATGTACTCCTCGCTGAAGGAGAACACGTCGTCCCACAGCTTCGCCTCTTCGCTGGACTCGAGCTTCGCGATGTAGAAGTACGGTCCGCGTCCGCCCTCGATCAGCGCCTGCGCGTTGTGCAGGAAGTAGAGGCCGAAGTCGACCAGCGATCCGGAAGCCGAGGTGCGGCGGCCGGCGCGGTCGATGAAGGAGAGGTGCTTCTCCGGCAGGTGCCACCCGCGCGGGCGCATCACGATGGTGGGGGTGCGCTCGGCGGTGACGCGGTACTCCTTGCCCTCGGGGGAGGTGAAGGCGAGCTCGCCGCGGATCGCGTCGCGCAGGGACAGCTGCCCCTCGATGACGTTCTTCCAGGTGGGGCTCGTGGCGTCCTCCTGGTCGGCGAGCCAGACGCGAGCCCCGGAGTTGAGGGCGTTGATCGTCATCTTCGGGTCGGTGGGTCCGGTGATCTCGACGCGGCGGTCTTCGAGCCCGGGGCCGGCGCCGGCGACCCGCCACGTGGAGTCCTGACGGATGTGCGCGGTGTCCTCGCGGAACTGGGGGTCGTGCCCGTTGCCGATCTCGAAGCGGCGACGCATCCGGTCGGCCAGCCGGTCATGGCGGCGGGAGGCGAATCGGTGGTGGAGCTCGGTGAGGAAGGCGAGCGCCTCCGGGGTGAGGATCTCGTCGTAGCGGTCGCGCATCGGCCCGGCGATCTCGATCGCGGGTCCCTGTCGGGTCGTCTGCATCGGTGCGGTGGTCATGATCGTGTCCTTTGCCTTGTGCCGAGCCCCCGGGTTATCGTCGAGACCCCGGGCTCCCGGCGTGTGCGGGGCGGGGTCTCGACGAGAACCGGGGGTCTCAGGGGAGAATCAGTGGAACTGGGCGGTCTCGGTGGAGCCGGCCAGGGCGAGGGTCGCGCTGTCGGGGTTGAGCGCGGTGGAGATGACGTCGAAGTAGCCGGTGCCCGCCTCGCGCTGGTGCTTGGTGGCGGTGTAGCCGTCGGCCTCGGCGGCGAACTCGGCTTCCTGCAGCTCGACGTAGGCGCTCATGGCGCGCTCGGCGTAACCGCGGGCGAGGTCGAACATGGAGTGGTTCAGGGCGTGGAACCCGGCCAGGGTGATGAACTGGAACTTGTAGCCCAGGTCTGCCAGCTCCTGCTGGAACGTCGCGATCTCGGCGTCCGACAGGTGGCGCTTCCAGTTGAAGCTCGGCGAGCAGTTGTAGGCCAGGAGCTTACCGGGGAACTGTGCGTGGATCGCCGCGGCGAACTCCCGGGCCAGCGCGATGTCCGGCTCCCCGGTCTCGACCCAGAGCAGGTCGGCGTAGGGGGCGAACGCGAGGCCGCGGCTGATGACCGACTCGATGCCCGGGCGGATCCGGTAGAAGCCCTCGGACGTGCGCTCGCCGGTGGTGAACTCCCGGTCGCGCTCGTCGACGTCGCTCGTGAGCAGATCGGCGGCGAGGGCGTCGGTGCGGGCGATGATGACGGTCGGCACGCCGGCGACGTCCGCCGCGAGTCGGGCCGCGTTCAGCGTGCGGATGTGCTGCTGCGTGGGCACGAGCACCTTCCCGCCGAGGTGCCCGCACTTCTTCTCGCTCGCCAGCTGGTCCTCCCAGTGGATGGCCGCGGCGCCGGCCTGGATGAGGGACTGCGCGAGCTCGTAGGCGTTGAGCGGACCGCCGAAACCCGCCTCGGCGTCGGCGACGATCGGCGCGAGCCAGTCCTGCGTGATCTCGCCCTCGGCGTGCTCGAGCTGGTCCTGCCGGAGCAGGGCGTTGTTGATGCGGCGCACGACCGCCGGGACCGAGTTCGCGGGGTAGAGCGACTGATCGGGGTAGGTCTGTCCGGCGAGGTTGCCGTCCGCGGCGACCTGCCAGCCGGAGAGGTAGATGGCCTTCAGCCCGGCGCGCACCTGCTGCACGGCCTGGCCTCCGGTGTAGGCGCCGAGAGCCCGGATGTAGTCCTCCGTGTGCAGGAGGTTCCAGAGGTTCTCCGCGCCGCGGTGGGCGAGGGTGGCGTCCTCGCGGACCGAGCCGCGGATGCGGATGACGTCCTCCGCGGAGTAGGTGCGCTCGACGCCGTCCCATCGCGGGTCGGTGTCCCAGATCTCCTGAAGCTCCGCGGCCGTCTGGACCTGGTCGCCGGCGCGCAGGCCGGCGGGGCGCGGGGTGGGGGTCGCTGCGGTGTTCGTCATGGTGTCTCCTCGGATGGGAATCGGCGTCGGTGCCGATGGCGTGCCTCCACTCTGTGTGAAGTTCCCCTGCTCTCCCTCGCTGAATCGAGGAGAAGTTTGCGCGAATTTCTGTTTTCGTGACAGACTCGGCCCTCACGCCCCGCTCACCCGGCCTGGCGGGATCAAGAAGGATCCCGGCGCGGCCTCGCGCGGAGCATTCCCGATCCCGCACCGGCGCGGACGGCGGGCTGAGAGGAGCCGACATGGACGACACCGCGGAAGACACCGACGCCCTCACCGTCGGCCGACGCATCCGCCAGCTGCGCACAGCTCGGGGCCTGACGCTCGAGGAGCTCGCCGCCGCAGTCGATCGGGCGCCGAGCCAGCTGTCGATGATCGAGACCGGTAAGCGCGAGCCGAAGCTTACGCAGTTGCAGGCCATCGCCCGCGCGCTCGGGGTGACCATCGACGCGCTGCTTTCCGGGGAGCCGCTCGACGAGCGCAGCGCGATCGAGATCGCCCTGGAGCGCGCGATGAAGGGGCAGACGTTCCAGGCGCTGGGCATCGCGCCGTTCCGCATCGCCAAGAGCGTGCCCACGGAGGCGCTGAAGGCGCTGCTCGCCCTGCAGGGTGAGATCGACCGGCTGAAGGACGAGCGCGCCGCGACGCCCGAGGAGGCCCGGCGTGCCAACGTGGAGCTCCGACACTTGATGCGCCGCCAGGACAACCACTTCGCCGACCTCGAGGCGAAGGCGGCCGACATCCTCGCGGCCGTCGGCCATCCCGGGGGACCGCTGACCCAGCGCACCGCGTCCGAGATCGCGGCGCACCTCGGCTTCACCCTCCACTACGCCGCCGACCTGCCGCAGACCACCCGCAGCGTCGCCGACCTCGCGAACGGCCGGCTGTACCTGTCGAGCAGCGTGCCGGCGAAGGGTGATGCTCGCACCGCCGTGCTGCAGGCGCTGTCGAGTCGGATCCTGGGGCACGCCGAGCCGCGCAGCTACGCCGAGTTCCTCCGGCAGCGCGTCGAGACGAACTACCTCACCGGCGCCCTGCTGATGCCTGAGGCCGACGTCGTCCCCGCCCTGAAGGACGCGAAGCAGCGGCGCGCGATCTCCATCGAAGACCTCCGGGATGCGTACTCGGTATCGTACGAGACGGCGGCGCACCGGTTCACGAACCTCGCCACGCGGCACCTCGACATCCCCGTCCACTTCCTCAAGGTGCACGAGTCGGGCACGATCACCAAGGCGTACGAGAACGACGACGTGAACTTCCCGACCGACCGCCTCGGCGCCATCGAGGGGCAGATGTGCTGTCGCCGGTGGACCTCCCGGGTGGTCTTCGACGAGGATGACCGCTTCAACCCGTACTACCAGTACACCGACACCGGCAACGGCACCTACTGGTGCACCGCCCGCGTCGAGGCGTCGAGCGAGGGCCTGCACTCGGTGAGCGTGGGGGTACGGTTCGACGACACGAGGTGGTTCGTGGGCAGGGACACCCCGCACCGCGGCGTCTCGAAGCACTCGGTCGAGGTGTGCTGCCGTCGGGCTCCCGCCGAGCTGGAGGAGCGGTGGCGCGAGAACTCCTGGCCCAACGTGAAGACCCCGCGCACGCTGCTGGCGACTCTGCCCACGGGAGCCTTCCCCGGCGTCGACACCACCGACGTGTACGAGTTCCTGGAGTCTCACGCGCCCCGGTGATCCCGCTCGGTACGCTCGGTCGATGAGCAGTGACGTCTTCCCCGGTCCCTTCGGCGCGATGCCCGAGGCGGGTGCCGCCGCGATCCTGTGGATGCCCCCGCAGGCGGATGCTCCGGGGCCGGTCCGCTTCGTCGACGGCTTCGAGCCCTTCGCCGAGTTCGCGTGGGGCCAGGGGGCCGACCCCGCAGTGCTCGCCGTCGACCTCGGGGCGACGTGGGACTTCGTCGCCGGTCATCCAGAGGCGCTGGAAAGCGAGAGGCTGGCCACGGCGGCGGCGCGGTTCGTGGGGAACGTCATCGCGGTCGTGCACCCGGCCGCGACATGGAGGATGACGGGCGAGCCGGAGATCGGGACCAACACCCTCTCGATCCCGGTCGCGGGGCTCGTGCAGGGGATGGTCCAGCAGCCCGAGCAGCGGGACGCGTTCCTGCAGATGCTCGCGTCGTGGGAGCAGGACGACCTCGATGACCAGGAGATGAGGGCGCTGTCCGCGGAGGACTCCGCTCCTGCGGTCGTCGTCCCGGCGCGCGCGTACGTCCGGCCTGCTCTCCCGCTGCTGGACTTCCATGACGAGAGCGGCGAGGTCATCCGCTACGGACACCGCTGGCCCGACGGCATCGCGCCGGAGGAGTCGTACTCCCGCGAGTCCCACCCGGAGCGCTTCGCACCGCTCTCCCTCGTGGTCGACGCGCTCGTCGAGCACCTCTCCCGCGAGTACGCGGTCGAGGTGCGGCGAGAGGCGGGGGAGGGCGCGACGGAGCGCATCGTGCTCGCACCGGCGCGCGGTGCGCAGATCACGATCACGCCGGCCGTTCCCTCCGTCTGCGTCGAGGCCGGCGCCCTGTTCCACGCGATCGTGCCGTCGTGCATCTGCGATGCGTGCGATGAGACCGCCGAGACCGCGGCGGACGAGCTGGAGCGGATCGTGCTGTCGATCGCCGCTGGCGGCTTCCGGGAGAAGTACCCCGTCGGTCACCGTGCGTGGCTGTACACGGAGGTCCGGTCACCGGACGGCGAGCGGCGGGAGAGCAGCTCAGGCCCCGCCCCGGAGGCGCCCGCGGAGGCGCGAGAGCGCGCGGCCGTCCTGCTGCGCGGGCTCGACGACGGCTGGTGGCCCGCCTGGCCCCTCCGCTCGACCCCCGCCTGACCCCGCGCCACCCCGGCCCACCTCCGCCCCGCCTGCACGACGGTGTTCCGCGTGCACGACCCGAGGGGCGGGTGAATCGTGCATCCGTCGCCGGATCGTGCAGGGGAAGTTAGTTTGATCTTGCTTAGTCAAGATTGACTATGTTACTTTCATCGAGCCATCAATGACGAACGGCCGAGAAGGGACCCTCATGGCTACTTCCTCTGCGGAAACCCGATTCCGCACCACTGCCACCCTGACGTGCGTTCTCGCCGCCACGCTGACGCTCGGAGCATGCTCCCCGCCGGCGCCCGGCGGCGATACCGCCCCCACGAGCGCGGGCGGCAGCGACGCCTGCCAGCGCAACCAGGATGCCGGCACCATCACCTACATCTCCGGCTACGGCTACTCCGCCAGCGCCGGGCAGCTCGACGTGTTCCTGGCGAAGGAGCTGGGCTACTTCGACGACCTCTGCCTCGACGTGGAGATCAACGCCTCCGGCGCGAACGGGCAGCAGCTCGTCGCCTCGGGGCAGGCGCAGTTCACCGCGCTCGGCTCCGCCTCCGACGTGATGCTCGCCGCGGCGAACAGCAAGAACCTCACCGCGGTCGCGACGTACGGCACGACCCCGCCGTTCTCGATCTTCGGCAATGAGAAGCTCACCGACCTCACCGACCTCGAAGGCGGCTCGCTGGGGTACTTCATCAACCTCACGCCCATCGCCTCGGCCATGCTCGACGAGGCCGGCGTCGACGTCTCGAAGGTCGAGATGGTGAAGATGACCAACTACGACCCGACCGTCGTCGTGCGCGAGCAGGTCGACGCGATCGTCGGCTACGCCTCCAACCAGCCGCAGACCCTCAAGGCGCAGGACCTCCCGTTCAGCGAGTTCCTGCCCGCCGACCTCGGCGTCGAGGGCACGTACAACGTCATGGAGGTGAACTCGCGCTTCCTCGACGAGCACCGCGAGGTCGCGGCCGACTTCATGCGCGCGAGCCTCAAGGCCCTGCAGTTCTGCCTCGACGAGGCGGACGAGTGCATCGACATGCTGGCGGCCCTCGCGGAGGAGAACGGTCAGGGCGCGGCGTTCCCGCGCGATCAGCTCGCCCGCACGTGGGAGGTCGAGTCGGCCTGGGTGCGCGAGAGCGCGGGCGGCAACCCCGGCGTGCAGACGGCAGACATGTGGCAGCCGGAGTACGAGATCGTGCAGGAGTACGGCGATGTCAAGGACCTCCCCGCCATCGCCGACATGATGGACCCGGATCTCGTGGCCGACCTGTACGACGGCGACACCCTCATCTGGGCGGAGAAGTGATGACCGCGGCACAGGGGGCGGGCGTCGAGGTCAGGAACGTCTCGAAGGCCTTCGGCGTCGACGGAGCCCAGGTGACCGTGCTCGACGACGTGAGCCTCACGATCGGCATGGGCGAGTTCGTGTCGGTGATCGGCCCCAGCGGATGCGGCAAGTCCACGCTGCTCAAGGTGGTCGCCGGACTCCTCGACGCCGACTCCGGCACCGTCACGATCGACGGCGAGAGCGTCACGGCGGCCTCCCGCGACAAGAAGATCGGTCTCGTCCCGCAGTCCCCGGCGCTGCTGCCGTGGAAGACGGTCCGCGAGAACGTCGAGCTCCCCGTGCGGATCAACCGCGGGGCCAACGGCGACCGCGCCCTCCGTGACCCGGCCGAGCTGCTGTCGACGTTCGGTCTCGGCCATGCGTTGAAGAAGTACCCCGGGCAGCTCTCCGGCGGCATGCAGCAGCGCGCCGCGATCGCCAGGGCCTTCGTGTTCGATCCGGCCATCATGCTGATGGACGAGCCGTTCTCGGCCCTCGACGAGATGAACCGCGACCTGCAGCGCATCGCCCTGCTGGACTTCTGGCAGTCGAACCGCAAGGCCGTGATGTTCGTGACGCACTCGGTGCCGGAGGCGATCATGCTGTCCGACCGCATCGTGGTCATGGCCGCCCACCCCGGACGCATCGCCGAGGTGATCGATGTGAACCTCCCGCGGCCGCGGACCGAGGAGGCGTACGCGACGGACGAGTTCCGCGACCTGGAGGCAGTCGTGCGCGGTGCGCTGCGCGCGCAGACGGAGAAGGCCCATGTCTGAGCTGACGATGAGAGACACCACCGCGACCCTCGCCACCGCCCGGCTGAAGGCGCAGCCCCGACGCGGCATCCCCGGGTGGCTCCGCTGGGGTTCCTGGGTCCCGACCCTGATCACGTTCGTGATCGCGGCCCTGCTCTGGCAGATCGTGGCGTGGACCAACCCGTACGTCCTCCCGACGCTGGAGGCCATCGGCGCCAGCCTCGTCGAGGACGCCGGCATGTACTGGTCCAACTTCCTCGTGACGCTGCTCGAGGTCGTCGTCGGAGCCTCCGCCGGCATCCTCGCGGGCTTCCTCCTGGCGGTCGTGATGGCCGAGTTCCAGATCATCGAGCGCGCCGTCATGCCGTTGGTCATCATCGTGATGGTGACGCCGATCGTCGCGATCGCTCCGGCGCTCGTCGTCGCCTTCGGGTTCGGCATGGTGCCGAAGTTCATCGTCACCGGCCTCGTGGTGTTCTTCCCGATGCTCGTGAACTCGCTCGCGGGCCTCCGCGACGTGGACCAGAAGGCGCTCGACGTGTTCACGACGCTGCACGCCTCGCGGTGGGAGATCTTCCGCGAGCTGCGGTTCCCCGGCAGCATGCCGTACGTGTTCGCCGGTCTGCGGATCGCTCTGCCCCTCGCCGTGGTCGGCGCGGCCGTGGCCGAGTTCGTCGCGGCAGGGCAGCAGGCCGGTCTCGGCTCCCTCGTCACCACCTCGGCTGCGCAGGCGAACCTGCCCGTGACCTGGGCGAGCATCGCCCTGCTCTGTCTGCTCGGGGTGCTCCTCATCGTGCTTCTCGCGGTCGTGCGCCGGCGCGTCCTGTGGTGGAGCGACGGCGAGGTCACCGCGAAGGGCTGAGCTCACCACCCCCCCCGGTCCCGGGGGCGCGACCCCTGCGCCCCCGGGTTCCCCCGGCGTGCCCGGAAACTCCGAACGACACCATCCCCCACTCCCAGGAAGGCATCCGCCATGACCGCTCAGCACCCCGTGAAGACCCTGCGGCTCGGACTCTTCGAGAACGCCCAGGCCAACGACTCCGGCACCGCGACCTGGCGCCACCCCGACAACCGGCGCTACCTGTTCGACAAGCTCGACTACTGGCGCGACACCGCGCGCCTGGTCGAGGACGCGGGCTTCGACTTCCTCTTCCTCGCCGATGCGTGGGGCTGGGCCGACGTCGCCGGCGAGCGCCCGGACATCTGCTCGGTCGAGGGCCTGGACCTGCCGCGGCTCGACCCGGCGATCATCCTCGCCGCGCTCATCCCGGAGACCACCCGCCTCGGCCTCGTCGCCACCGGGTCGACCCTGCTCGAGCCTCCCTACTCCTTCGCCCGGCGCCTGGCCACCCTCGACATCCTGTCCGGCGGCCGGATCGGCTGGAACGTCGTCACCACCGGCACCGCCGACACCGCGGTGCAGGGCTTCGGTGTGCCGATGGTCGGGCACGACGAGCGCTACCTGATGGCGGACGACTTCATGCAGGTCGTCTACAAGCTGTGGGAGGAGGCCTGGGAGGAGGGGGCGCTGGAGCGCGACAAGGCGGGCCGTTTCGCCGACCCGGCCAAGGTGCACCGCATCGCGCACGACGGGCCCTACTTCCGCTCGCACGGCTACGGCAACACGCAGCGCTCGCCGCAGGGCACGCCGGTGCTGTTCCAGGCCGGGGCCTCGCCCGCCGGCCGCGAGTTCGGCGGCAGGCACGGCGAGGCGATCTTCGTGGGGAGCGGCTCGGTCGAGCAGCTCCGTGCGCACTCCTCGGCGATCCGTGAGGAGGCGGTGAAGAACGGCCGTGGCGCGCACGAGGTGAAGATCATGTCGGCGTTCGCCGCGGTCGTCGGAAGCACCGAGGAGGAGGCGCGCCGCACGTACGCGGAGGTCGCCGACGCGCAGAACCCCCAGGTCACCGTGGCGTCCTACGCCTGGTTCACCGGGCTCGACCTGTCGTCGTACGACCCGAGCACCCCGATGTCCGAGCTCAGCACCGAGCTCTCGCAGACGCAGGTCGCCCGCTTCGCCGACAAGACGGTGGGCGACGTGCTGGGCGACTGGCACGCGCACGGGGTCGGCGCCCGGCCCATCGTGGGCACGCCGGAGCAGGTGGCGGACCGGATGATGGAGCTCGCCGACGGCGCCGATCTCGACGGCTTCCTCTTCGCCCCGGTGATCCCGCCGGCCTCGACCGCCGACTTCATCGAGCACGTGCTGCCGATCCTCAAAGAGCGCGGGGCGATCAGCGACCCCGCCGCCGAGCCGGAGTCGCTGCGGGAACGGCTGATGGGCACCCCGACGCCCGCGCTCGCCGAGTCCCACGTGGGTTCGTCGTTCCGGCGGACGATGGCCCGTGTCTGAGACCTTCGCCGGCGTCGCCGTCGTGGGGAGCGCGAACCTCGATCTCGTGGTCGAGGTCTCGCGCCCACCCCGCGTCGGAGAGACGCTGCTCGGTCGTGCCGGGGGACGCTTCCCCGGTGGCAAGGGCCTCAATCAGGCCGTCGCGGCGGCGCGCACGGGAGCCTCGACGCGGTTCTGCGGTGTCGTCGGCGCGGACGAGGCGGGGGCCGTGCTGGAGGCGGCGCTGACGGAGGCGGGTGTGGACGCCGTGCTCCGCCGCTCCGCGTCCGCGCCGACCGGGGCCGCGCATGTGCTGGCCTTCGACGACGGCGACAACAGCATCCTCGTGGCGGCGGGGGCGAACGGCGAGCTCACTCCGGAGGACGCCGTGGCCGGGATCGCCGGAGCGGCTGTGGTGCTCGCTCAACTCGAGGTGCCGTTCGCCGCGGTCGCCGCCGCCCTCGTGGCCGCCCGGGGTGCGGGGGCGCGCACGATCCTCAACGCCGCCCCCGCGCACGAGGCGGCGGTCGCGCTGCTGCCGGAGGTGGACGTGCTGGTCGTGAACGAGACCGAGTGCGCGGAGCTCGGCGGCGTCGAGCGGCTCCTCAGGGCGGGTGCCGGAGCTGTCGTGCTCACGGAGGGGGCCGCGGGGGTGACGCTGCATCGGCTGGGACGGCCCGGTGCGCACGTAGCGGCCTTCCGCATCGACGCCGTCGATACGACGGGGGCCGGGGACGCCTTCTGCGGTGCCCTCGCCGCCGGCCTCGCCCAGGGCCAGGACATCGAGCACGCTCTCGTGCGCGCCTGTGCCGCGGGGGCGATCGTCGCCCGGCACCGCGGGGCGACCACTCCGGCGCTGTCCGTGGCGGCCCTGGAGGCTCTGGTGGCCGGGCGCTGAGTCGCGTGCGCCCTGCGTGCGCCTTCCGGGGTCAGCGCGGGGGAGCGGGTTCCGCCTCCGTCGTCTCCGCCGTCTCGCCGGCGAACGTGTACGCCCCGGCGCGCAGCCGCTCCAGCAGTGCCAGGAGCCACTGCTTCTCGGCCGTGAGCCGGGCGGTGGAGAGGTCGAAGATCTCGCGGACGTACTCCGGGGTCGTCTCCGAGCGCAGCGTGTCCTGCACGTCGAAGCCGTTCTGCGTGATGATGGCATCGCTCTTGATGAGGCGGTGCTCGAGGCCGGCGATGACCTCCTGCCGGCTGAGGACGAACATGAACGAGGCCACGGTCATGATCGCCTGCGTGTCGAATGCCGCGACGTTCCACAGGTTCTCGCGCAGCATGCGCTGCAGCTCCACCTCGCCGGCCGGGGTGATGCGGTAGGTGGTGCGCGCCGGGCGCTTGCCCTCGGTCTCGGTGCCGCTCTCCGCCACGTAGCCGTCGACCTCGAGTGCGCGGAGGGCGTTGTAGATCGAACCGGGCTGGATGTGCGCCCATTCGTCGACGTGCCAGGTCATGAGCTCGCGGCGGAGGAAGTAGCCGTGAACGGGCTGGAACTGCTTGACAGCGCCGAGGACGACGAGGCGGGTGGTCGACATGCGCTTCATGCTAACGGCTCGGTGTCGCGAAACCTGTTGTTTGCATGGTCAAAAATGCATATGATTCAAACTAGTCAAAGTTGACTAACGAAAGGACTTCGTGATGACCACTGCCGTGACCGACGCCCTGCCGCGGGACCGCGCTCTCCGTCGCGCCTTCTCCGTCTATCCGACCGGTGTGGTCGCGCTCGCCGCGCACGTCGACGATCGAGCCGTCGGCATGGCGGTCAACTCCTTCACCTCGATCTCACTGGAACCCGCCCTCGTCGCGGTGAGTGCCGCCCGCACCTCGAAGACCTGGCCGGTGCTCCGAGCCGTCCCGGAGCTGGGGATGAGCGTCCTCGCGGCGCACCACGAGCCGCTCAGCCGCTCGCTGTCCGCGCGCGAAGGGGACCGGTTCGGCGGCCATGCCTGGCATCGCTCGGAGGGCGGGGCCGTGTTGATCGACGACGCCGCGCTCTGGCTCACCTGCCGCCTGCACAGCACGTTCGACGGCGGCGACCACGAGATCGCGCTCTACGAGATCCAGGACGTGACGCTCTTCGACGACGTCGAGCCGCTCGTGTTCCACCAGAGCCGCTACCGCGCGATCTCGCCCGCCGCAGACGTGTGACCGGACCGGCGCTCCCGGTGCTCTCCGGCCTCGTCGTCCCCGGCGACGGCCGCGGGCGACTGCTCGGCTTCCCGACCGCGAACCTCGCCCTGCCCGAGCGGCTGCTGCCCGACGACGGCATCTACGCGGCCTGGGCGCGGCTGCCCGATGACGACCGGCGGTGGGAGGCGACGGCGAGCGTCGGGGCCAACCCGACGTTCTGCGGCGACCGGGCGCGGCGACTCGAGGTGCACCTGCACGACGTCGACCGCGACCTCTACGGACAGCGGCTGTCGGTTGAGCTCGTCGCGCTGCTCCGGCCGACCCTCCGTTTCGATGGGGTCGAGGAGCTCGTCGCTCGCACCGCCGCGGATGTCGCCGCCTCCCGGCGGCTCCTCGCCCGCTGAGCCCCGTCGACTCCGGTTTCGTGGTTCGAGTTCCGCGTTCCGGCGGCACGATTCCGGTCCGGCTGCACGACTCATCGGGGCGATCCGTCGTGCATACGTGGTGAGGTCGTGCAGGTGTCGCGGGAGAGGTGGGCACGGATGGGGCCGGGTCGGTCGCGGCGGATTCTGCCGGCTGAGACGACCCCGGACCCGCTCCCAGGCCGACCGGTTCCGGCGGCACGATCCCGGTCCGGGTGCACGACTCATCGGGGCGATCCGTCGTGCATACGTGGCGAGGTCGTGCAAGCGTCGCGGGGGAGAGGGGAGAGGCCGGGACGGAAGGGGCCGGGTCAGTCGCGGGCGGTCTGCAGCAGTGCCCACACCTCGGCCCGGGCGGGGAAGGTCGTCAGGTCGACCCCGAGGAGGGCGCCGGCATGGGAGACCCGGGAGCGGAGGGTGTGCCTGTGGATGCCCAGGGCGGCTGCGGCCTGCTCGGCCCGCGCGTCGTGGTCGAGCCAGGTGCGCAGCGCGTGTTCGAGCGCGGTGCCGTGGGCGGCGTCGTGTTCCCGGAGCGGGGCGAGCCGCGACTCCGCGACGAGCCGGGCCTCATCTGTCGCCAGTGCCGTGAGCAGACTGGATCCGACCGTGTCGGCGTACCGGACGGCGCCGCTCGTGCCGGGCTGACGGAGCGCGACGAGCGCCTGCGCGTGCGCCCGGGAGAAGGCGTCGTACCCCTCCGGAGCGGAGACGCCGACGCGGGCGGTGAAGCGGGCGGCCACATCGTCGAGAAGCGGCTCGTCGGTCGCGGAGATGCAGATGACGACGCCGTCCTCGGAATCGGCGAGGAACGCGGGAGTGCCGTGGTCGAGGCGCCGGCGCTCCCACCAGTCGAGGAGCGGCTCCGCCGGGGCGTCTCCCGTCACGGCGACCACCACGGGGGCGGGCGGGAGGCTCCCGAGCACCCGGCGCGCGAGGCCGGGGTCGTCGCCCAGGAGCGAGCGCAGCAGCTGCGTGTGCAGGCGGCGACGGCCGCGGGTGAGCTGCTCGCTCTGCTCCCGCGCGAGTCCGGCCATCGCGATGACCGACGTGACGACGGCTCTGGCCTCCTGGTCGAGGGCGTCGGCCTCCACGGCGAGGACGCCGCGCAGGTGCCCGCCCCGCCCCACCGTGAAGAGCATGAAGGTGTGCGCCTCGAGGGTGAGGGACTGCCCCGCCTCGAGTCCGCGGTCGAGGATCTCCTGGACCCGCGTCCCGAGCTCTTCCCGGACAGTCGTCGAGAACGCATCGCGGGGGTGGGCGACGAGCAGGTCGCCCGCCGCGTCGAACATGCCGGCCCAGGCGCCGAGACGACGGCCGAGCTCGGTGACGATGGCGTCCAGCCCGCGCGGTCGGAGCGCGGCGAGGGCCAGGGCGCGCTGGGTGTCGAGCGCCCAGGTGCGCCGGGCGTAGGCCTGCGCCGCGATCGCCTCGGAGTGCGCGCGGGCCACCGCGATGAACGGCGTGCGGTATGGCACCTCGAACAGCGGAATGCCCTGGTCGGCGCACGCAGCGATCAACTCCCCCGGCGTTCCCGAGCGATGCACGTCGGTGCCGAACCCGAGCCCCAGCACTCCGCGCTCGGCGAGGCGCACGACGTAGGGCGGAATGGCGTCCGCGTCGTCGA
Organism: Microbacterium sp. NPDC057658; assembly: GCF_042799975.1. Taxonomy (NCBI): domain Bacteria; kingdom Bacillati; phylum Actinomycetota; class Actinomycetes; order Micrococcales; family Microbacteriaceae; genus Microbacterium; species Microbacterium sp. NPDC057658. The sequence goes on from NZ_JBHVHT010000002.1 coordinate 242,956, forward strand.
ACTGGGTACCCGTGGTCAGGAGCACCAGGTCTTCCGCGAGGAAGGGCGTCGGGTCCGCGAGATCCGAGCTGTGCACCCAGCGCAGCGGCCGGTCGAGTGCGCCGTCCGGCAGGTCGGTGGCGGCGGAGACGAGGCGCAGGTCCAGATCACGGCGCCGCAGCAGGGCGGACAGCGTGGGCGGATCGGTGGGGGCCATGCGATCTCCGGTTGTACGAGACGGCGAAATCAATTCTCCGATTGTACGACCCGGCGAATGCGTGCGTCTCCGCTGCCGCCGTACGCTCGCGACATGGCTCTCCTCGACACCGCAGCACCCGCAGTCCCCCTCGGCGGCCCCGACCTCCCGCAGGAGCGTCGCCTCGTCACGGAACTCCCCGGCCCGCGGTCGGCCGAGGTCCTCGCCCGCAAGGCGGACGCGGTCGCCGCCGGCGTCGGACACACCGTGCCCGTCGCCGCCGTCGCGGCCGGGGGAGGGGTGGTCGTCGACGCCGACGGCAACTCGCTCATCGACCTCGGCTCCGGCATCGCGGTGACCACGGTGGGCAACGCGCACCCCAAGGTCGCCGCGGCCGTCGCCGCGCAGGCCGCGCAGTTCACGCACACCTGCTTCATGATCTCGCCGTACGAGTCGTACGTCGGCGTCGCCGAGGCGCTCAACCGCGTCACCCCCGGAGACTTCGCCAAGAAGAGCGCCCTGTTCAACTCCGGCGCCGAGGCCGTCGAGAACGCGATCAAGATCGCCCGCAAGCACACCGGACGCCAGGCCGTCGTCGCGTTCGACCACGGCTACCACGGCCGGACGAACCTCACCATGGCGCTGACCGCGAAGTCGATGCCCTACAAGAGCGGCTTCGGCCCGTTCGCCCCCGAGGTCTACCGCGCGCCGATGTCCTACCCGTTCCGCGACGGACTCGAGGGCGGCGAGGCAGCGGCCCGCGTGATCCTCCAGCTCGAGAAGCAGATCGGCGCCGACAACCTCGCGGCCGTCATCATCGAGCCCATCCAGGGCGAGGGCGGCTTCATCGTCCCCGCCGACGGCTTCCTCCCCGCGATCGTCGACTGGTGCCGCGCGAACGGCGTCGTCTTCATCGCCGACGAGGTGCAGACCGGCTTCGCCCGCACCGGGCACATGTTCGCCAGCGAGATCTTCGGCATCGAGCCCGACCTCATCACCACCGCCAAGGGCATCGCGGGCGGGCTGCCCCTCGCGGCCGTGACCGGTCGCGCCGAGATCATGGACGCCTCGCACTCCGGCGGCCTCGGCGGCACCTACGGCGGCAACCCGATCGCCTGTGCCGCGGCGCTGGCTGCGATCGACGTGTTCGAGAACGACGGCGTCATCGAGCGGGCCCGCGAGATCGGCGAGATCCTCATCGGCCGCCTCACCGCTCTCCAGGCCGAGGACGCCCGCATCGGCGACGTCCGCGGTCACGGCGCGATGGTCGCGGCCGAGTTTGTGGACCCGGAGACCAAGGCTCCGGACGCCGCGCTCACGGCCGCCGTGGCCAAGGCGTGCATCGCTCAGGGCGTCATCGTTCTCACCTGTGGCACGTACGGCAACGTCATCCGCTTCCTCCCGCCGCTGTCCATCGGCGACGAGCTGCTGAACGAGGGCCTCGACGTCGTGGCCGAGGCGCTCGCCGGCGCCTGACACACTGTCCGGTCGCGTCCCCGGATCGGGGGATTTCGGGACGCGACCGGTACTTCTTCCCCCGCATCCCCCGACGACGAAGGAGTTGCAGATGGCTGAGATCACCCGCGACGTGCTGATCGTGGGCGCCGGAGCCGCAGGGCTCACGGCGGCCAACGACCTGCGGAAGGCCGGACTGTCGGTCGCCGTGCTGGAGGCCCGCGACCGCGTGGGTGGCCGGCTGTGGACCGACGTGATCGACGGCGCCATGCTGGAGATCGGCGGCCAGTGGGTCTCGCCCGACCAGGACGCCCTCAAGGACACGATCGAGGAGCTGGGGCTCGAGACCTACAGCCGGTACCGCGAGGGTGACAGCGTCTACGTCGGCCCGGACGGGAAGGCCCATCGCTTCACGGGCGAGATGTTCCCGGTGTCGGCGGAGACCGAGGCCGTGATCGCCCGTATCACCGGCATCCTCGACGCCCTCGTCGCCGAGATCGACCCGGACCGGCCGTGGGAGCACCCGAACGCGGCCGAGTGGGACTCCATCTCCTGGGACGCCTGGCTGCGCTCGCAGACCGACGACGACGAGGCCGTGCGCAACCTCGCCTTCGCGACCGGCTCGGCGATGCTGACCAAGCCGACTCACGCGTTCTCGCTGCTGCAGTCGCTGCTCATGGCGGCGTCCGCCGGCTCGTACTCGAACCTCGTCGACGCCGACTTCATCCTCGACAAGCGCGTCGTCGGCGGTCTGCAGCAGGTGCCGCTGCGCCTCGCCGAGCGCCTGGGCGACGACGTGCTGCTGAACCAGCCCGTCCGCAGCCTGGAGTGGTCGGATGACGGGGTCGTGGCGACCACCGACGACCTCACGGTCCGGGCGCGGTACGCGATCCTCGCGCACGCCCCCATCCTCTACAACCGCATCTCCTTCGTCCCGCCGCTGCCGCGTCGCCAGCACCAGCTGCACCAGCACCTGTCGATGGGCTTCGTCATCAAGGTGCACGCGGTCTACGACCGCCCGTTCTGGCGCGAGCAGGGCCTGAGCGGTACGGCGTTCAGCCCGTACGAGCTCTCGCACGAGGCGTACGACAACACCAACCACGGCGACGAGCGCGGCACCCTGGTCGGCTTCGTGTCCGACGCGAACGCCGACGGCGTGTTCGAGCTGTCGGCCGAGGAGCGCAAGGAGCGCATCCTCGAGTCGCTCTCGCACTACTACGGTCCCGAGGCCAAGAACCCCATCGTCTACTACGAGAGCGACTGGGGCAGCGAGGAGTGGACCCGCGGCGCGTACGCCGCGAGCTTCGACCTCGGCGGACTGCACCGCTACGGCGCCGACCTGCGCACGCCGGTCGGACCGATCCACTTCGCCTGCAGCGACATGGCCGGAGCGGGGTACCAGCACGTCGACGGGGCGATCCGCATGGGCCACCTCGTCGCGGCGAACATCGTCGACGCCCGTCGCGAGACCGGCGCTCCCGAGAGCATCGGCTGATGACCGGCTCGGTCGTCGTCGGCTACACGGCGACGGATGCGGGGGCCGACGCGGCGGCGCTGGGCGCGCGACTGGCGCGCAGCATCGGGGCGACCCTGCACCTCGTGATCGTGCTGCCGACCGAGGGCACCCGGAGCGCCGCCGTACCGCCGGAGCGCGCCTACGAGGACGTCATCCGGAAGCAGGCCCGGAGCTGGCTGCAGGACGCGGTCGTGCGCCTGCCGCAGGAGCTCGTGCGCAGCGGCCACGTGCGCTTTTCGGAGTCGTTCGCCGAGGGCCTCATCGCCGCCGGTGAGGAGTTCGACGCCAGCGTCATCGTGATCGGCACGGCCGGCGGGGGCCTCTTCGGTCGGCACCGCCTGGGCAGCGTGGCATCGGAGCTGCTGCACTCCTCGCCGATCCCGGTGGCTCTCGCGCCGTCCGGTCTCGCGCAGCAGGACGACCACGTGCTCCCGCGCGTCACCGTCGCCGTCGGCACCCGTCCCGGCGCGGAGGGCGTGCTCGACCAGGCCGTGGCCCTCGCCGGCGCCGCCGAGGTGAGCCTGCGCCTGGTGTCCCTCGTGCCGTTCGACGTGCCGCCGGGGCTCGACACGGGCGCCATCCGCCTCGCCGGCAGCGAGCACGCGCACAAGGTGCTGGCCGTGGCCGCCGAGCGGCTGCCGGACGGTCTCGGTGCCGTCGTCGAGGAGGCCCCCGGCGAGACGGTGGAGGACGCTGTCGCCGGGCTCTCCTGGCTCCCCGGTGAGGTCGTGCTCGTCGGCTCCAGCCGGCTGGCGCAGCCGCGCCGACTCTTCCTGGGCTCCACGGCGGCGAAGATGCTGCACGAGCTGCCCGTCCCCATGATCGTCGTCCCGCGTACCCGCGATGAAGCAGGAGACCGCTGATGAGCAGCACCAACCGGGCGACGGAGCCCGCATCCGGCGTCACGACCGGAATCTCGACGAAGGGCCTGAGCGCCGGCACCGTCGGCCTGATCGGCGCCGTCGTGATCGGCATCTCGTGCATCGCCCCCGCCTACACCTTCACGGCCGCCGTCGGCCCCACCGCATCCGAGGTCGGCGCGCAGATCCCGGCAATCATCCTCGTCGGCTTCATCCCGATGCTCCTCGTGGCCTTCGGCTACCGCGAGCTCAACAACCGCATGCCCGACTCCGGTACGTCCTTCACCTGGGCCGCCAGGGCGTTCGGACCGTGGGTGGGCTGGATGGCCGGCTGGGGCCTCGTGGTCGCCACGATCCTCGTGCTCTCCAACCTCGCCGGCGTCGCGGTCGACTTCTTGTTCCTGCTGCTGTCGCAGATCACGGGCAATCCGGAGATCGCTGATCTCGCCGGCGTGACCTGGATCAACATCGGCGTCTGCCTGCTCTTCATGCTCGGCGCGACGTGGGTGTCGTACCGCGACATGCAGACCACGCAGAAGCTGCAGTACTGGCTGGTCGGATTCCAGATCCTCGTGCTCGTGTTCTTCGCGGTCGCCGCGATCGTGCAGGCCGTGGGCGGCAATGGCTTCGACTACCAGCCGTTCGACCTCAACTGGTTCAACCCGTTCGCGATCTCGTCGTTCAGCGCCGTCGCCGCGGGTCTGTCGCTGTCGATCTTCATCTTCTGGGGCTGGGACGTCACCCTCACCATGAACGAGGAGACGAAGGACCCGGAGAAGACCCCGGGTCGCGCGGCGACCGTCACGGTGCTCACGATCGTCTCGCTGTACCTGCTCCTCGCCGTCGCGATGATCATGTTCGCGGGCGTCGGCACCGGAGAGCTCGGCCTCGGCAACGGCGACATCCAGGAGAACGTGTTCTTCCACCTCTCCGGACCGATCCTCGGTCCGCTCGCGTTCCTCGTCTCCCTCGCGGTGCTCACGAGCTCGGCGTCGTCGCTGCAGTCGACGTTCGTCGGTCCGGCCCGTACCCTGCTCGCGATGGGCCACTACGGTGCGCTCCCGAAGTCGTTCGCGAAGGTGAGCCCGCGGTTCTTCACCCCGGGCTACGCTACGATCGTGTCGGCCATCGTGGCCTCCGCGTTCTACGCCGTGATGCGCGTGGTCAGCGAGGACACGCTGTGGGACACGATCCTCACGCTCGGCATGATGATCTGCTTCTACTACGGGATCACCGCGTTCGCCTGCGTCTGGTACTTCCGCAAGCAGTGGTTCGACTCGGCGCGGAACGTCTTCTTCACCTTCCTGTTCCCGCTGGTGGGCGGCATCATCCTGGCGATCCTGTTCTTCACCACGCTGATCGACTCCATGGACCCTGCTTACGGCTCCGGGTCGGAGATCGGCGGCATCGGGATCGTCTTCATCCTCGGCATCCTCATCATCGTCGTCGGCATCGCCGTGATGATCTGGAACGCCATCCGCCGCCCCGCCTTCTTCCGCGGTGAGACGCTGGGTATGGACGCTCCGCCCAGCCGCCGCCGTCGTCCCACGTCCGTCTGAAAGAGAGAGAATCCATGAGCACTCAGAACGAGCAGGCGCTGCTCGACAGCATCCCCACCGGCCTCTTCATCGGCGGGGAGTGGATCGAGGGGGAGACCGGCGCGACCTTCGACGTCAAGGACCCCTCGACCAACCAGGTGATCCGCACGATCGCCGACGCCACCCCCGCGGACGGCATCCGGGCGCTCGACGCGGCCGTCGCCGCGCAGGACGAGTGGGCCGCGACGGCGCCGCGCGTGCGCGGCGAGATCCTGCGCCGGGCGTTCGACCTCGTGCAGGAGCGCAAGGAGGACCTCGCGCTGCTGATGACGCTCGAGATGGGCAAGCCCCTCGCCGAGGCCCGCGGCGAGGTCGCGTACGGCGGCGAGTTCCTCCGCTGGTTCAGCGAGGAGGCCGTGCGCATCAGCGGCCGCTACGGCCTCAACCCCGAGGGCACCGGTCACATGATCGTGTCGCAGCGCCCGGTCGGCCCGTCGTTCTTCGTGACGCCGTGGAACTTCCCGTTCGCGATGGCCACGCGCAAGATCGCGCCGGCCCTCGCCGCCGGCTGCACCGTCGTGATCAAGCCCCCGGCACTCACGCCGCTCACGACCATCTTCTTCACGACACTGCTCGAGGAGGCCGGTCTGCCGAAGGGCGTCGTCAACGTCGTGCAGACCTCGAAGTCGAGCGCCCTGTCCGCGCCGATCATCGCCGACCCGCGCCTGCGCAAGCTGTCCTTCACCGGGTCGACCGAGGTCGGCCGCAAGCTCATCGCGCAGGCGGCGGAGGGCGTGCTGCGGGTCTCGATGGAGCTCGGCGGCAACGCGCCGTTCGTCGTGTTCGACGACGCGGACCTCGACAAGGCCGTGGACGGCGCACTCGCCGCGAAGTTCCGCAACATCGGTCAGGCCTGCACGGCGGCGAACCGCTTCATCGTGCACAAGGACGTCGCGGGCGAGTTCGCCAAGCGCGTCACCGAGCGTGTCAACGGCATGAAGATCGGCCGCGGCACGGAGGAGGGCGTGGCGATCGGCCCGCTCATCGACGAGGACGCGGTGGCCAAGGCCGGCGAGCTCGTGGACGACGCCGTCGAGCGCGGCGCGACCCTGCTCGCGGGCGGCAAGGCGCTCGAGGGCACCGGCACGTTCTACGAGCCCACGGTCCTCACCGACGTCGTCCCCGGATCCGCGATCCTCCGCGAGGAGATCTTCGGCCCGGTGCTCGCGATCGCGACCTTCGAGACCGAGGACGAGGCCGTGCGCCTCGCCAACGACACCGAGTACGGCCTGGTCTCCTACGTCTTCACCGAGAACCTGCAGCGCGGTCAGCGGATGATCGACGCGCTGGAGACCGGCATGATGGGTCTGAACGTGGGTGTCGTCTCCAACGCGGCGGCTCCTTTCGGCGGCGTCAAGCAGTCCGGCGTCGGTCGCGAGGGCGGCTTCGAGGGCATCCACGAGTACCTGTCGACCAAGTACACGCTGATCCCGGTCTCCTGACCGGCACGGCAAGAGGAGGAGACACATGACCGACTACGCCGTCGTCAACCCCGCCACCGGCGAGACCCTGGCGTCGTACGACACGTTCACCGACGCCCAGATCGAGGAGGCCGTCGCGGCCGCCGACGAGGCGCACCGCGAGTGGTCACGCTCCACCACGGTCGCCGACCGTGCCGCGCTGCTGCGTCGCGCGGCCGAGCTCCACCGGGAGCGCCGCGAGGAGCTGGCCGACATCTTCGTGCGCGAGATGGGCAAGCCGCGGGAGGCCGCACTCGGCGAGGTCGACTTCGCCGCCGACATCGCGGAGTACTACGCGGACCAGGCCGAGGACATCATGGCCGACCAGCCCATCAAGATCCTCGGGGAGGGTTCGGCGATCATCCGCCGCTCCTCGCTGGGACCGCTCGTGGGCATCATGCCGTGGAACTTCCCGGCGTACCAGATCGTGCGCTTCGCCGCGCCGAACCTGATCGTCGGCAACACGATCCTCCTCAAGCCCGCGCCGCAGTGCCCGGAGTCGTCGAGCGCGATCGAGGCGATCTACCACGACGCGGGCTTCCCGAAGGGCGCGTACCAGAACGTGCTCGCCACGAACGACCAGATCGCGGCGATGATCGCGGACTGGCGGGTGCAGGGCGTGTCGCTGACCGGCTCCGAGCGCGCCGGCGCCGCGGTCGCCGAGGTCGCGGGGCGCAACCTCAAGAAGGTCGCGCTGGAGCTCGGCGGGTCCGACCCGTTCATCGTGCTCTCCACCGACGACCTCGACGCCACCGTGCAGGCGGGTGTGGACGCGCGCCTCGACAACAACGGCCAGGCCTGCAACGGCGCCAAGCGCTTCATCATCGTCGACGAGCTCTACGACGCGTTCGTGGAGAAGTTCACGGCGGCGATGGCGGCCGTCGAGGCGACCGATCCCACGCTCGACGACACGGTCCTCGGTCCGGTCTCGTCGGAGGCAGCGGCGGAGAACCTGCAGAAGCAGATCGACACCGCCGTGGCCCAGGGCGCGACCCTCCTCACGGGCGGCACGCGCGACGGGGCGTTCTTCGCACCGACCGTGCTCGCCGACGTGACCCCGGAGATGGACGTCTACCGCGAGGAGCTGTTCGGCCCCGCAGCGGTCGTGTACCGCGTCGCGGACGAGGACGCGGCGGTCGCGCTGGCCAACGACACCACGTTCGGTCTCGGCTCCTACGTCTTCACGACGGACGAGGCGCAGGCGGAGCGGGTGGCCGACCGGATCGAGGCCGGCATGGTCTACGTGAACCTCGTGCTCGCCGACAGCCCCGAGCTCCCGTTCGGCGGCATCAAGCGCAGCGGCACGGCCCGCGAGCTCGGCCACCTGGCCGCCGACGAGTTCGTCAACAAGAAGCTGATCCGCATCGGCTGACCGTCGACCCACCCCCCTTGCGGCCGAGCGGCCCCCTTGCGTGCGCACGCAAGGGGGCCGCTCGCACGAGAGGGGCCGGGTCGACGGGGTGCGCGTCGAAGACGGACGAGGCACAATGGCGGCATGAGTGCGCACACGGATCCGGTCCAGTCCCTCACCGCGGAGCAGAGCTGGGAACACCTGCGCAGCCAGGAGCTCGGGCGGCTCGTCACCAGGGTCGGCGAGACCATCGACATCTTCCCCGTGAACTACGCCGTCGACGGCGAAGGACTCCTGTTCCGCACGGCCCCCGGGAGCAAGCTGTTCGAGCTGACGGTCAACGCCGACGTGCTCTTCGAGGTCGACGACCACACCGACACTGCGGCGTGGAGCGTCATCGTGCGCGGGCGTGCCGAGGCACTGGAGACCGACGCCGACATCGAGCGGGCGGAGGCGGCGGGTCTGCGCCCGTGGATCCCGACCGACAAGCGGGTGTACGTGCGCATCGCCCCGGCATCGGTGTCCGGCCGCGCGTTCCAGCGCGATCCCGAGCCCGACCGGGACGGTCCGCAGGAGTACTGAGCCCGGCCCGGGGAGGCCTCGGCGGGCGTAGGGTCGGGGTATGGCCAACGTCGCTGAGAACATCGTCAAGACTCTGAACGCCAACGGAGTCGACCGGGTCTACGGCATCCCGGGCGACTCCCTGAACGGTCTCACGGACGCCCTCCGCAAGGACGGCCGGATCCGCTGGGTGCACGTGCGCCACGAGGAGTCCGCCGCCTTCGCCGCCGCGGCCGACGCCGGCACCACCGGAGACCTCGCCGTCGTGGCGGGCTCGTGCGGCCCCGGCAACCTGCACCTCATCAACGGCCTGTACGACGCGCAGCGCTCTCGCGTGCCGGTGCTCGCCATCGCCGCGCACATCCCGACCGTCGAGATCGGTACCGGGTACTTCCAGGAGACGCACCCGCAGGAGCTGTTCCGCGAGTGCAGCGTGTACGTCGAATACGTCGCTGACCCGTCGCAGATGCCGCGGCTGATGGAGATCGCGATGCGCGCGGCCATCGAGCAGCGCGGCGTCGCCGTCCTCGTGATCCCCGGCGACGTGGCGCTGTCCGAGATCGCGGACGACCGCGCCGTGGTGATCGAGCGCACCCGCCCGCTGATCCAGCCCAGCGGCCCGGAGCTGGAGAAGGCAGCGACCATGCTGAACGCGGCCAAGAAGGTCACCATCCTCGCCGGGGCCGGCGTCGAGGGGGCGCACGACGAGGTGATCGCGCTCGCCGACGCACTCGGTGCCCCCATCGTCCACGCGCTGCGCGGCAAGGAGTTCATCGAGTACGACAACCCGTTCGACGTCGGCATGACGGGACTGCTCGGCTTCGCGTCCGGCTACCGCGCCATGGAGGCGGCCGACACGCTCCTCGTCCTCGGCAGCGACTTCCCGTACGAGCAGTTCTACCCGGATCACGCGACCACCATCCAGGTCGACATCCGCGGGTCCCAGCTCGGCAAGCGCCACCCGCTCGACCTCGGTCTCGTCGGTGACGTGAAGGCCACCGCCGAAGCGCTGCTGCCTCGCCTCGCGCGGAAGGACGACCGCGGCCACCTCGACGACGCCGTCGCCCACTACCGGAAGACGCGGAAGAAGCTCGACGAGCTCGCGGTGCCGGCCAAGGGCACGCGCCCCATCCACCCGCAGTACCTCGCCCGACTGCTCGACGAGTACGCCGCCGACGATGCGATCTTCACCGCCGACGTGGGGTCGCCGACCGTCTGGGCCGCGCGCTACCTGTCCATGACCGAGGGGCGCCGGCTGATCGGATCGTTCACGCACGGCTCGATGGCGAACGCCCTGATGCACGGGATCGGCGCGCAGGTCGCGCATCCGGACCGTCAGGTCGTGGCGCTCGCCGGCGACGGCGGTCTCGCGATGATGCTCGGCGAGCTGCTCACGCTCACCCAGAATGGGCTCCCGGTCAAGACGATCGTGGTGAACAACTCGTCGCTGAACTTCGTGGAGCTGGAGATGAAGGCCGCCGGCTTCGTCACCTACGGCACCGGGCTGGACAACCCCAGCTTCGCCGCGATCGCCGAGGCCATGGGGATCTTCGCCCGTCGTGTGGAGCGCAGCGAAGATCTGCCGGAGGCGGTCCGCGAGGTCCTCGCGCACGACGGTCCCGCGCTGCTCGACGTCGTGACCGAGCGGCAGGAGCTGTCCATGCCGCCCGCGATCGAGGCCGCGCAGGTCAAGGGCTTCGCGCTCTACGCGATCCGCACGGTCATGTCGGGTCGCGGAGACGAACTGCTCGACCTCGCGCGGGCGAACTGGCGTCAGCTCTTCTGACACGGCCCTCCGCCGCATCCGCATCGGCGCGGGATCCCCTCCGGATCCCGCGCCGGTGTCGCGTCAGCTCTCGACGAGAGCCCTGACCTCTGCGGCCTCGGCGTGCCGCCCCAGCGCCTCCAGCACGTCGCCGAGCTCCAGCGTCGCGACCTGACGCAGCGGCGGGAAGCCCTCGGCATGCTCCAGGGCGCTCCGGTACACCGGCACGGCATCGGCCGGGCGGTCGTTCCCCGCGAGCACCCGGCCCGCGAACAGTTCCGAGCTTCCGGCGGCGCCCTGATCGCCCAGCGCGGCGAAGCCGTCGGCGGCGGTGAGAGCAGCGGCGACGGCCTCGTCGATCCGGCCCAGCTGGGCCAGCGCGCGGCCGCGGGAGTCGGTCACGTCGGCGAGCAGCCAGCCGGCTTCGTGCTCCTGGGCGAGTGCCGCGACCTCGTCGAAGAGGGGGAAGGCGCGCTCGTCACCCCGGCCTGCATAGGCCTGGCCGAGGCTGTGCAGCACCTCGGACAGCGCGCCGACGGCCTCGGGGGCACGCCGCACGATGTCTGCAGCGCCCTCCAGCAGCCGCACCGCGTCGTCGTGTTCCTCGAAGCGGGCGAGGATCTTCGCCTGCTCCGTCATGGCCATGGCCTGGTCGGCGTGGGCCTCCGCCTGTCCGAACAGCTCGGCCGCGTAGCCGTGCGCGCCGACCGCCTGACCGAACTCGCCGGACTCGGCGAGCGACCGGGCCAGGAGCGAGGCGGTCATAGCGCGCGAACCCGCAGGGGTCTCGGCGTTCTCCTCGCGCTGGAGCACGTCGCCGAAGAGCTCGGCTGCCTCCTCGGCGTCTCCCGCGCGGAGCATCGCCCTGGCCAGCCGGAAGTCGACGCCGGTGCGATCGCCGTCGTCCTGCAGCCGAGCGGCCAGACGGTAGCGGGCGACAGCCTTCTCGGGCTCCTCGGCGTCCTCCCAGAGCGCGCCCGCGAGCACATGGGCCTCGGCGAGAGCGCGGGTGGCGCCGAGTTCGGCGAGCAGTCGGCACACCTCGTCGGCGTCGACGGCCCCGTCCTGGTACGCACCCGTGCCGCCGCGCACGCGGGCCCGGGTCTGCAGCGCGTGGGCCCGGTGTCCGGCGGACAGGTCCTCCTGGGAGAGGAAGCGGTCGAGGAGCGTGCGACCGGCGTCCAGGTCGCCCTTGCTCAGCACGGCGCCGATCGCCACGAGGGTCGTGGTGTTGGACAGCCGGGTGTCGTCGGCCTCCGCGAACGAGCGGGCGGCGAGCTCCGCGAGGTCCAGCGCCGCGTCCGGCTCCTCCGCCCGAAGGTGCAGCGACGCGCGACTGATCGCCAGGTCGCCGCGCGACCAGGCGGGAAGACGGTCGGCTTGGGCCAGCTCCTCTTCGAGCGCCGCCATGGTCTCGTCGGTGTGCAGGCCGAAGGTCGCCAGTCCGAGCCGCTCCTCGAGGTCGGCCTGCGCGTCGTTCCCGGCGGCCCGCAGCGCGGCGATCCGCTCGGGGAGGAGGGCCTCGGCCTCGTCCACGCGATCGAGTGCGACGAGGATGCCGAGGTGCATCGACAGGAGCTGCGCGCGCTTGGCGGCGTCGTCGATCTCCAGGGCGTGCGGGAGGGCGGCGAGGGTCTCCTGCTCGGCGCCGAACTGCGCGAGCTGCATCGCCCGCTCGAACCAGCCGTCCGGGTCGGTCGGGGTCGTGGCCGGCGCGGGGGCGACGAACGCGTCGGAGCGGATCGGGACGTCGTAGCTCTCGTCGGCGAGAGCGCGCATCCGGGCGAGGCTGCGGGCGTGGCCGTCGGTGCCGTCCCGCTCGTCGAACTGTGCGCCGATGCGCTCGGCCGTCGACCAGGCGGTCGCGGCGAGCTCGGCGGCGCTCCACGGGCCGTCGTGCGTGCCCAGCAGCGGCACGAGCGCCGGGGCGTCGGCGCCGCGGACCGGGGTGTCGCCGTGTCCGGCAGCGGTGACGCGGTCGAGAGCGACCGCGAAGGCGGTGAGGGCGGCGAAGTGCGCGTCGACGTTGAGGCCATCGTGGGCCAGCCACGCGATGTGCTTCTCGATCAGGGCCAGCGCCCGCGCCTCGTTGCCGGTGATCGCCGCGAACACGATGTTGTTGGCCACGATGCGCAGGTTGTCCGGGTTGTCCTTCGCCAGGCGGTAGCTGCGCAGGTGCGCGGTCTTCGCGTCCTCCGTGCGGCCGGCGCGGAGGTACGGGAGGAGGACGCGGGAGAGCGCATGCTCCGGCTCCTCGCCGCAGGAGAAGCCGCCCTCGAGCATCTCCTCGACGAGGCGGATGGCGTCGGCGTCGCGGTCGGTCTCCGCGAAGAAGCCCGCGAACTGGCTGCGGCTGCAGGCGTCGCAGTGGCTGTGCTCGTCGCGCGGCGTGGCCTCGAGCTGCACGCGCAGGGCTTCGGCGGCGTCGAACCGGCCCGCGTCCCAGGCGTCCTCGAAACGGGCGGTCAGCACGCCGCTGAGGCCGAGACCTGCGGCGCGGTAGTGCGCCTCCATGTCGTCGAGCACCGCGGCGATCTGCTCCTGCGAGAAGGCAGGGGAGGAGCGCAGGGACGACGCCATCCACTTGAACTGCCACATGAGGTCGGCGCCGCCGTTGTCGAGGTCGGCGGGGAACCGCTGCGGGTCGGCGTCGTGGTGCGCGAGGCACCACGCGAAGGAGTTGAGCATGACGTCGGTGGCCCCGACCATGTTCGCCGACGCGGTCTGCCGCATCCGGGCCTCGTACTCCAGCCGTTCGTCGCCGATCTCGACGGCCAGCGCCACCGCCTCCGCCACGAGGGCCTGCTCCGCCGGGCCCCACGGGGTGCGGTCGATCTCCTCGATGAGCTGCTGGAAGCGCTTCTTCGGACGTGCCATGGAGGGCCCTTTCGGGTAGTCGGGGGTGTCAGCGCGCGTCGAAGGGGAGCGTGTCCCCCTCGATGCCGGCGGAGAGCGAGACGAGGTCGGAGAGGGCGCTGGTCATGAGTGCCCGGTCGGCGTCCGAGAGGGGGTGGTGTCCTGCGAGGAGCGCCTGGATGTAGAGGAGCTGGACCGTACGCGCGAACACGGCGTCGTCATCGACACGGACGAGGGCGCGGACGACGCGGTTGGACCAGTTCAGGCACAGCCGGGCCGTGAGGTCGTCGTCCCGTGCGGAGGAGAGCGTCTGATCGATCCGGTCGAGCACCCCGCCCCAGAGCGTGCTCGCGATGCCCCTGGTGCGCCCGCGGTCGATCGTGCGCAGGACCTCGGGATCCGCGACGTAGAGTCCGGTCAGCTCGGGGCGATCGATCGCCCTGACGACGACGCTGCAGTCGGAGGCGGCGAGCACGGCGCCGGCGCGGGACTCCAGCGCCATCGCGATGTCCCGGTCGTCGAGCGGCGGCGGGTCGAGGCGATCGAGCTCCCCGGTCACGTCGACCTTCTCCACCGTGGCCTGCGGGTACAGGTCGGGGAGCAGGCGGATCAGATCCGCGTCATAGAGGTAGCCGCCGTTGACCAGTACCTCGTCCGAGGGGGAGATGCCCGCCACCTGGCGGAACTCGTCGACGGTCTGGGCGTAGCGCACGTGAGGGTACCGTTCCACGAGCTCGCCGATCCGCAGCGTGCCGTGCGTGGTCTCCACGGTGAGCCAGCGCGTGATGAAGCGCGCGAGCTCCTCGTCATGACGCACCAGCGACTTGAGTCCGACCTCGTGCACGGCGACGAACTGGGCGAGGCGATGCGGTTCGCGCAGCCCGAGCTCGAGCACCCAGCGGCGGATCCCGGCGCCGAGATGCTCCCGGACGTGCTCCAGGGCCGTGTCCTCGACGAGGGACTCGCGGCTCGCGGTCGGCGCGAGGCCGGTGGAGTCGACGACGGCGCGAACGAAGAAGGCCCAGTCGGGCAGCACGTCGTCGACGCGCTCGGACAGCAGCATGCGCCCGAGGTACATGCGGGTCGCCTGCCGGGCGCCGGGCGGAGGAGCGAAGGGCAGGACGTACGCCAGGCCCTGCGTGCCGGTCGCCGGCTCGCTCAGCGGGATCACGTCCAGCGGAGCGGCCCCGAGCAGGTCGCGACCGTACTGCACGGCCGCCTCGACGTCGGCGGCGGGGTCGAGGAAGGGAGGCTCGCGCGTCACATCGATGTCCCCGCCGGTCGCGTCGATGGTCACCCGCACCGGCAGGAACTCCCCGAAGGTGGTCGCGAGCTCGTGCACGGCCGCCGGCCGCAGCAGCTCGTCGGCGTCGAAGCGCGGCACGAGGTGCACGCTGGTGCCGATCGGGAGGTCGTCATCGATCTCCGTGACGCGGAAGGTGCCGTCCGCGCTGCCCGTCCACTCCACCGCGGAGCCGCCTCTGGCGCTGCGGGAGCGGATGACGATGGTGTCGGCGACCATGAAGCAGCTCAGCAGCCCGATGCCGAACTGGCCGAGGAAGTCGCTCCGGGGGAGGTCGAAGATGTCCCGCTTGGAGCTGCGCCCGACGGTCGCGAGCAGATCGGCGACCTCGGCGGCGGTCAATCCCACGCCGTCGTCGCGGAGCACGAACTCGCCCGACTGCGCGGTCAGCGGTGTGATCCGGATGCGGCTGCCGCCGCCGTCGACGTCACGGCGCGCGGCGATCGCGTCCCTCGCGTTCTGGAGCAGTTCCCGCAGATAGACCCGGGGACTGGAGTAGATGTGCCGGCTGAGCAGATCGACGACTCCGCGCAGGTCCACCTGGAACTGCTGCACATCCCCACTCACATGCGTCCCTTCCTGCTTCGTCCGCCCGCCGAGCCTAGCAACAACGCCGGTTCCGCTTCCTGTTCGGCACCACCGGATCGATGCCGTATGCTTGGTGAGCAGTTGTTCTCTGCATTCTTTCGCCGTGCCTGGCGTCTACGACATCGGCCGGTGACAGGGTGGGGAGGGCATCCCCGAGACCTCCGGGTCTCTAGGGCGGTAGCTCAATTGGCAGAGCAGCGGTCTCCAAAACCGCAGGTTGCAGGTTCGATTCCTGTCCGCCCTGCGCGTCAGCGCACGCTGACACACGAAAGGTACATTCAGGATGGATCAGGACGAACCGCGCGGCGACGTCGTCGCGGCCGGCGCCACGCGCCAGAAGAAGGGCAACCCCTTCTCCCGGTTCTTCGGGGGCATCGCCCTGTTCATCCGCCAGGTCATCGCCGAACTGCGCAAGGTCGTCACCCCGACCCGCAAGGAGCTTTTCAAGTTCACGGGTGTGGTGCTCGTCTTCGTCCTGATCGTCATGGGCATCGTCTACGGTCTCGACTACGTCTTCGGGCTCCTGACGCACTACGTGTTCGGAATCCCTGGCTGATGACCCCCGCGGCGACCGCCGCAGCTATGGAGAAGAAGCAACGTGTCTGAACGATATTCCGACGACGCCGACTGGGCGACCGCCGCAGAGCAGTCCAGCGAGGAGGACGAGGCCCAGGAGGGCAACGTGCTCGCCGCGGAGGAGCTCTCGGTCACCTCTGCCGAGCACGTCGCGGTCCACGTCGAGGACGAGGACGGCGAGCAGGAGACGGAAGACATCGACATCGACATCGACGACCCGGAGGCGGACGCCATCGTGAACGACGCTCTGAACCTGGACGAGGCCGCGGAGTCCGAAGCCGCCGCCGAGGTCCTCAACGATTCCGTGGCCGAAGAGGTCGCGGAGCAGGAGGCCGAAGCGGCCGACGAGGTCACCCCGTACGAGGGGCCCGACGTGAACGGCGAGGACGACCGTCCCGCCGCCGAGTCCGACGAGGACGAGTCGGCGTCCGAGGAAGACCCGTACGAGGCCTTCCGCATGGACCTGCGCATGCTCCCGGGCAAGTGGTACGTCATCCACTCGTACGCCGGCTTCGAGCGCAAGGTCAAGGCGAACATCGAGCAGCGCAAGTCGACGCTCGAGGTCGAGGACGAGATCTACCAGGTCGAGGTCCCGATGGAGGACGTCGTTGAGATCAAGAACGGCCAGCGCAAGATGGTCACCCGCGTGCGCATCCCCGGCTACGTGCTGGTGCGCATGGAGCTGACGGAAGACACCTGGTCGGTCGTGCGGCACACCCCCGGCGTCACCGGCTTCGTGGGCAACGCCCACAACCCGACGCCGCTGCGCTTCGAAGAGGCCTTCAACATGCTGAAGTCCCTCGTCGAGGTCAAGGACGTGCCGACCGCCAAGAACATCGCGGCCAAGGGTGGCGTCGCCGTCGCCCGTCCGCTTCCCGCCGAGGTCGACTTCGAGGTCGGCGAGACCATCACGATCAAGGAGGGCTCGTTCGCGGGTCTTCCCGGTTCAATCAGCGAGATCAAGCCGGAGAGTGGCAAGCTCACGGTCCTCGTCTCGCTCTTCGAGCGCGAGACCCCGGTCGAGCTGTCGTTCGACCAGGTCACCAAGATGATCTGACCGTGGGTCACTGAGCCTGCCGAAGTGCACGAGAACGGCCGCCCTCTTCGGGGGCGGCCGTTTTCTTTCCCCCGACCCACCCCCTTTCGTGTCTCCCGGCCCGTTGCGGACGCACGCAGAGGGCCGGCTCGCACACAAGGGGCCGGCTCGCGAGTGGGGGAGTGATCGGGTAGACTTACGTGGTTTGTGTGCCGCTTCGGCGTGCACAGAGACGACCACGGGCCGGAGAGGCCGGAGCCGTGGGAGAAGCGGATGCTCGCATCCGCCTCGAGGAAAGGAAAGAGAATGGCACCGAAGAAGAAGGTGACCGGCCTGATCAAGCTTCAGATCAACGCCGGTGCCGCCAACCCGGCGCCGCCGATCGGCCCCGCGCTCGGTCAGCATGGCGTCAACATCATGGAGTTCTGCAAGGCGTACAACGCCGCGACCGAGTCGCAGCGCGGCAACGTCATCCCCGTCGAGATCACCGTCTACGAGGACCGCAGCTTCACCTTCGTCCTGAAGACCCCGCCCGCTGCGGAGCTCATCAAGAAGGCCGCCGGCGTGCAGAAGGCTTCGGCCACCCCGCACACCGTCAAGGTCGGCAAGATCACCAAGGACCAGGTCCGTCAGATCGCCGAGCAGAAGCAGGCCGACCTGAACGCGAACGACATCGAGGCCGCCTCGAAGATCATCGCCGGCACCGCCCGTTCCATGGGCATCACGGTCGAGGGCTGAGGAGAATAATCATGGCTACCAAGTCCAAGGCTTACAAGGCTGCCGCCGAGAAGATCGAGGCAGACCGTTTCTACACGCCGTCCGAGGCCGTCGCGCTCGCGAAGGAGACCGGTTCGGCGAAGTTCGACTCGACCGTCGAGGTCGCGCTGAAGCTCGCTGTCGACCCCCGCAAGGCGGACCAGATGGTGCGCGGCACCGTCATCCTGCCCCACGGCACCGGTAAGACCGCCCGCGTCATCGTGTTCGCCACCGGCCCCGCGGCCGAGGCGGCGATCGCGGCCGGCGCCGATGAGGTCGGCGGCGCCGAGCTCATCCAGAAGGTCGCCGACGGCTGGACCAACTTCGACTCCGCGGTCTCGACCCCGGAGCTCATGGGCCAGGTCGGCCGTCTCGGCAAGGTGCTCGGTCCCCGTGGCCTGATGCCGAACCCGAAGACCGGCACCGTGACTCCGAACCCGGCCAAGGCCGTCGAGGAGATCAAGGGCGGAAAGATCGAGTTCCGCGTCGACAAGCACGCCAACGTGCACTTCGTCATCGGCAAGGCCTCCTTCTCGGCCGAGCAGCTGAACGAGAACATCGACGCCGCGCTCGAGGAGATCGTCCGCCTCAAGCCGTCCAGCGCCAAGGGTCGTTACATCCAGAAGGGTGCGGTGTCGACCACGTTCGGCCCCGGCATCCCGCTGGACGTCAACGCCATCTGACGCGTCGACGGGTCTCGCACCTGTCGCACCGAACGCCCCCGGGTCCGCCCGGGGGCGTTCTGCGTTCCCGGGGCGGTTCGGCCCGCGACATCCGGCGTCATCCGATGCGCGGACGTCGGAGGCGCCGCGTACTGTAGGGGAGTTCCCGCGGTCGTCGCGTAAACTCGCACCCGCGCTTTCTCACCCCAGGAGGGTCCATGTCCCGTCGTCTCATCGCCGTCACCGCACTCGTCGTCGCCGCCGCCGCGCTGACCGCCTGCAGCGGGTCCAGCACGCCCGCGAGCACGGACGGCGAGGGCGCCGCGGGCTCCGACTTCGGCCTGGTGAAGGATGGCACGCTGACGGTCGCGACCGAGGGCACCTACCGCCCGTTCAGCTTCCACGACGACGGCGGTTCCGGTGACCTCACCGGCTACGACGTCGAGATCATCCAGGCCGTCGCCGACGAGCTCGGCCTGAAGGTCGAGTTCCAGGAGACGCAGTGGGACGCGATCTTCGCGGGTCTCGACGCGGGCCGCTTCGACGTGATCGCGAACCAGGTGTCGATCAACGAGGAGCGCGAGGCGAAGTACCTCTTCAGCACCCCGTACACGGTGTCGCCCGGCGTGATCGTGGTGAAGGAGGACGACGACTCCATCTCGTCCTTCGACGACCTCGAGGGCAAGACGACGGCGCAGTCCCTCACGAGCAACTGGTACGAGCTGGCCACCGAGTCCGGCGCCAAGGTCGAGGGCGTCGAGGGGTGGGCGCAGGCCGTGGAGCTCCTCCGCCAGGGCCGGGTGGACGCGACCGTCAACGACAAGCTGACGTTCCTCGACTACGAGACGACCAACAGCCCGACGGGCCTGAAGATCGCGGCGGAGACCGATGACGCCGGTGAGCAGGCCTTCGTGTTCACGAAGGACAAGAAGGCGCTCGTCGATGCGGTCGACGAAGCGCTCGACACGCTCCGTGCCGACGGCACCCTGGCCGAGATCAGCGAGAAGTACTTCGGCGAAGACGTCTCGCAGTAGGCGATGCAGAATCCCTGGGAGCTCTTCTTCTCCTCGCTCGGGCCGATCGCCTGGGCGGGGCTGACGGCGACGATCCCGCTCGCCCTGGTGTCGTTCGCGCTGGGGCTCGTGATCGCGATCGGCATGGCGCTGATGCGGATCTCGGTGCATCCGGTGGTGTCCGGCATCGCGCGGTTCTACATCTCGGTGATCCGCGGCACGCCGATGCTCGTGCAGCTCTTCGTGATCTTCTACGGCCTGCCGTCCGTCGGGGTGACCCTCGATCCGTGGCCGAGCGCCATCATCGCGCTCTCGCTCAACGTCGGCGGCTACGGCGCCGAGGTCGTGCGGGCGGCGATCCTCTCGGTGCCGAAGGGGCAGTGGGAGGCCGCGTACACGGTCGGCATGAACCGCACCCGCACGCTGACCCGCATCATCCTGCCGCAGGCCGCCCGGGTGTCGGTGCCGCCGCTGTCCAACACGTTCATCTCGCTCGTGAAGGACACCTCCCTCACCTCGCTGATCCTCGTGACGGAGCTGTTCAAGGTGGCGCAGCAGATCGCCTCCACCACGCTCGAGTTCATGGTGGTGTATCTGGCCGCGGCGCTGGTCTACTGGGTGATCTGCCTGGTGCTCTCCTTCGGGCAGAGCGCCCTGGAGAGGAGGCTCGACAGTCGTGTCGCGCACTGACCCCACGACCGGACCGCTGCTCACCGCACGGGGCCTGCACAAGAGCTTCGGCGCCACCGAGGTGCTCCGCGGCTTCGACCTCACCCTGCACCGCGGCGAGGTCGTGGTGCTCATCGGGCCGAGCGGCTCCGGGAAGACGACCGTCCTGCGGGCTCTGAACGGCCTGGAGACGCCGGACGCCGGCACCATCGCGATGGCCGGGGGCCCGGAGATCGACTTCGCACCGGAGGTCCGCCCGAAGCCCCGCGTCGCGAAGCAGCAGCGGCTCGCGCTCCGCGATCGGTCGGCGATGGTGTTCCAGCACCACAACCTCTTCCCGCATCTGACGGTGCTGGAGAACGTGATCGAGGGGCCGTGGCGGGTGCAGGGGCGTCCGAAGGCGGAGGTCGTCGCCGAAGCGCAGACCCTGCTCGCCCGGGTGGGCCTCGCCGACAAGGCCGACGCGAGGCCGCATCAGCTCTCCGGCGGGCAGCAGCAGCGCGTCGGCATCGTGCGCGCCCTGGCTCTGCAGCCGGACCTGCTGCTGTTCGACGAGCCGACGAGCGCGCTCGACCCTGAGCTCGTGGGAGAGGTGCTGCTCGTCATCAAGGAGCTCGCCGATGAGGGCTGGACGATGGCCGTCGTCACCCACGAGCTGAGCTTCGCGCGGGAGGCGGCCGATCATGTGCTCTTCCTGGACGGCGGCGTCGTCGTGGAGCAGGGGCCACCCGCCGAGCTGTTCAGCGCTCCGCAGCACGAGCGCACGCAGCGGTTCCTCACCCGCATCCTCCGGCCCCTCGACGGCGCGTGAGTCCTCGACCCCGCGGGCGATCGGTGGCAGGATGCGGTGCGTGGGCACCATCGACGACTACCTGACCGATCTCGACGCCGCAGACCGTGCGGTGATCGATGGCGTGTACGCGATCGCCACGGAGGAGGTGCCGGAGGCGGAACAGGGCAAGGGCTACGGGATGCCGGCGCTCGTGTACGACGGCAAGCCGCTGCTCTCGGTGATGCGTGCGAAGAAGCACATCGGCGTCTACCCGTTCAGCCCCGAGGCGGTCGCTGCCATAGCGGGTTTCCTCGACGGTCACCCCGGGGTCAGCCTCGACAAGGGGACGATCCGGTTCCAGCCGGAGCACCCCCTGCCGGTCGAGGCGGTCCGCGCGCTCATCCGGGCGCGGGTGTCGCAGATCGAGGCCGGGTGAACGCCTAGGCGCCGAGCACCGGGAGCACGAGGCTCACCGCGAGCGTGATCATCACGACCGCGATCACCGCGTCGAGGATGCGCCAGGAGCGCGGGGTGCGGAGCCACCGTCCGAGGTAGCGGGCGCCGAAGCCGAGGGCGGTGAACCAGAGGATGCTCGCCGCGACCGCCCCGGCCGCGAACAGCCACCGCTCGTCCCCGTGCGTCGCCGCGATCGACCCGAGCATCAGCACCGTGTCGAGGTACACATGCGGGTTCAGCCACGTCAACGCCAGCGTCGTGAGGATCACCGGGGCGAGGCGGGTGCGGGTGAGCGTGCCGGTGCCCCCGGACGCCTCGAAGACCGGGGCGTCGCCCCCGTCGACCACCAGCTCCTCGCCGCCCCGCCAGGCCCGCCGCGCCGCAAGCAGTCCGTATCCGAGGAGGAACAGCGCCCCTGCCCAGCGAGCCACGACGACGAGCCAGGGTGCGGCGGACAGCACGAACCCGAGCCCCGCGACACCGGCGATGATCAGCACGGCGTCGGAGAGGGCGCAGACGATCACGACGGCGAGGACGTGCTCGCGCCGGATGCCCTGACGCAGCACGAACACGTTCTGTGCGCCGATCGCGACGATGAGGGAGAGACCGAGGCCGAGACCGGCGAGGACCGTGAGCATGTGTCGAGCCTAGGAGGGCTGAGCATGAGGTGCAGCGAAGATTCCTTCCGCACCATTAGCATCACTGATGTGAGGATCGACCCGGAGCTCGCCGCCACGCTCGCCGCCGTCGCCGACGAGGGCACTCTCGATGCTGCCGCGTCGCGTCGGCTGCAGGTCACCCCGTCCGCGGTCAGTCAGCGTCTCAAGGCGCTGGAGCAGCAGCTCGGGCGGATCCTCCTCGTGCGTAGCAAGCCGGTCCGCCTCACCGAGGCGGGGGAGTCCGTCGTGCGGCTCGCGCGGCAGATCGCCCTCCTCGAAGAGGATGCTCTCGCGGGAGTCGGGATCGAGGGGAGCGCTGAGGGGCGGCGGATCAGCGTGCCGCTCGCCGTCAACGCGGATTCGATGGCGACCTGGTTCCTGGCACCGATGGCCCGGCTCTCCGCCGCGCACGACATCGATGTCGACCTGCACCGCGACGATCAGAACTTCACCGCCCGCCTGCTCGAATCGGGGACCGTCATGGCGGCGGTCACGAGCGAGGCCATGGCGGTCGCGGGGTGCACGGTCGCGCCCCTCGGCGTGCTCGAGTACCGCGCCATGGCCGAACCCGCCTACGCCCGCCGATGGTTCCCGGACGGCGTGACCCCCGATGCTCTGGCGCACGCGCCGTTCGTCGACTTCGACCGCCGGGACACCCTGCAGCACGAGTGGCTGGCCGCGCGGGGCGTGCCGGCGGCCGGCGTTTCCCGGCACTACGTCCCGGCGTCGCACGACTATGCGCTCGCCGTCGGCCTCGGCCTCGGCTGGGGGATGGTGCCGCGGCTGCAGGAGGTGCCGGGACTCGTGGCGCTCGGCGGTCCGATCCTGCGCGTGGCGCTGTACTGGCAGCAGTGGAACCTGCGCTCCGCGCTCCTCGACACGATCGCGTCCGAGGTCGCGGGGGAGGCGCGTCGGGTGCTCGCTCGCGAACCCTGACGCCGCCGGGACGGCATCGCCGCCGCGCGGTCAGTCGGCGAGGGCGAGGGCGCGGAAGGCGTCGCGCTCGCGGAGCTGCTCCCGACGGCTGTCCGCCGGGGATGCGGAGCGGGCCGGGACCGTGCGTCCGGTCGTGCGGCGGTACAGCTCGTCGATGAGGTCGGTGGCGAGCCCCACGAGCTTGGCGATCTCGCGGTCGTCGCGATCGATCCACACGCAGCGGGGCTCGTCGTGGACGGGGGAGAAGTCGACGTGCTCCTCCCAGACGAACAGGGTGCGCTCGGCGCCCAGCACGTGCTGCTGCCACCACACCTGGCGCAGGTAGGTGCGGGGGATCCCCCGGAAGGCCTTGTTGGTGGTCTTGATCTCCGCGAGGCTGACACGGCCGTCCGCGTCCACCGAGATGCCATCGGGCGTAGCCAGGTGGCGGTGCTCGACCTCGGCGCGGAACAGCGCGGAGGAGGGGAAGATGCCGTGCGTCGCGGCGACCCAGGCGGCGATCTCCGGCTCGCGGCGCCGGCCGTGGTCGGTGTAGGCGTTGCCGCCGAACCGCGGACCGCCGCCGAGCTTGGCGTCGGCAGCACGGGCGATCGAGCGCTCGCTGGTGAGTCCGGCGACGTCGGTGGCCGTGATTCCGCGAGAGCGTGCCCTCATCCATGCCACGCGGTCGCGCGAGTCCGCGACGATGCGAGCTTGGAGTTCCGGGGTCACCAGAAGACTCTAACTCTCCCCCACCCCCGTTCCCGTCGTACACGCCGCCCCCTCCCGCCGACCCACCCCCTTGCGTGCGTCCCGGCCCCCTACGCACGCGCGCAAGGGGGTGGCTCGAACGCAAGGGGGTGGGTCGGCGGGGGAGGACGGCTCCTGCACAAGGGGCGGGAGGGGAGAGAGGGGTGTGGAGAAACCGGGGAGGGCGGGGGAGCGGCGAGAGGAGAGGGAAGAGTCGGGGGGATGAGACAGGTGAGTGTGGAGGAGATCAGGGGGATGCTCCTCGGTCGTCGACGGCTGGAGGAGGAGGGCTGGGGGTCTCGGACGCTCCACGCCGCGGTGGAAGGGCGGCAGCTGCATCATGTGCGCCGTGGGTGGTACCTCGCGCTGCGGACCTGGAGCGAGCTCGCCCCGGAGTCCCGGCATCGTGCGGAGGTGGTGGCCGCCGATCTCGCGGCCTCGGGGACGCGGCCCGTGTTCTCGCATGCCTCCGCTGCGGTGCTGTGGGGACTGCCGCTATATCGGCTGCGGCCGACGAGGGTCCACGTGACGGCCTCGCCGGACCAGCGGCACAGCACGCCGGGCATCCTCCGGCACGAAGGCGCGGTTCCCGCCGGTGACATCGTGGAGCGCGACGGCATCCGCTGCACCTCTCTCGGCCGGACCGTGGTGGACCTCGCGCGGACCGTCGCTCCGGAGGCGGCCCTCGCGGCCGCCGATGCCGCGCTCGCCCTCGTCGGCGGTGACCCGTGGGAGTTCGACGACACCGCGGAGCAGGCTCTCCTGGCCGACCTGGCGGATCGGGTGCGCCGTCCGCGGCTCCGCGGCATCGTGCAGGCTCGCCGGATCGTGGGCTTGGCCGACGGTCGCGCCCAGCTGCCTCTGGAGAGCGTGACGCGGTATCGGCTCCATCAGCTCGGCTTCGGCAGACCGCGGCTGCAGGTGCCGGTGGACGGACCGCGCGGCGGTCGGTTCTGGATGGACATCGCCGCCGACCAGTCCCGCACCTTCGTGGAGTGCGACGGCCGCGACAAGTACCTGGATGACGCTCTCCGCGGGGGTCGCACCGCGGAGAGCGTCGTGCTCGACGAGAAGATCCGCGAGGACTGGGTGCGCGGAACCACCGGCTGGCGGGTGATCCGGGTGTCGAGCGAGCACGTCGCCTCCCTCGCCGCGGCCGACGCGCACTTCCGTGCCTTCCGCCTCTTCGCCCGGTGAACCCTTGGCCCACCCCCTTCCGTGCCCTCCGGCCCCGTGCGTGCAGGCGTAAGGGGCCGGGGTGCACGCAAAGGGGTGGGTCGACGGGAAGAGGATGGGGATTTGGGGGAGAGGTGAGGGTGGGGTACAGTGGTCATAACCGAAGACCGCTGGTCATCGTGTGCGCGCGAGTGCACAGGATCGAAGCTCTGCATCGCAGGGGCCCGCGCAGGTGTCACGAACTTCCGAGCTCCGTGCGCTTGCGCCGGAGCTCTTCTCTTTTGCAGGGGGTCGGAGGCCGGCGCCCCACCACCGTGCGGCGCCTCGTACACACCAAGGAGTGACCATGGCGCAGAAGGATGCATCGGTCAACGAGCTCACGAAGTCATTCGAGAACTCGAACGCCGTCCTGCTGACCGAGTACCGCGGTCTGACGGTTGCCCAGCTCAAGCAGCTGCGCAACAGCATCCGTCAGGACGCTGAGTACGCCGTGGTGAAGAACACGCTGACCAAGATCGCCGCCAACAAGGCAGGCATCTCCGCGCTGGATGACGACCTCAAGGGGCCGTCGGCTGTCGCGTTCGTGCACGGTGACTTCGTCGCCACCGCCAAGGCTCTGCGTGACTTCGCCAAGGCCAACCCGCTTCTCGTGATCAAGTCGGGCATCTTCGAGGGCAAGGCCCTCACCGCCGACGAGGTCAACACGTACGCCTCGCTCGAGAGCCGCGAGGTTCTGCTGGCGAAGGCCGCGGGCATGATGAAGGCGACGATGGGCAAGGCTGCGGCCACCATCGACGCGCTTCGCGAAAAGCTGGAGACCGCCGAGGCCGCGTAAGCGACCGGCGATCTCGTCTACAAACCCCATCTATCTAGGAGATACATCATGGCGAAGCTTTCCACCGAGGAGCTGCTCGAGCAGTTCGCCGGCCTGACCCTCATCGAGCTCAACGAGTTCGTGAAGGCGTTCGAGGAGAAGTTCGAGGTCACCGCTGCTGCTCCCGTCGCCGTCGCCGGTGCCGCTGGTGGCGCGGGCGAGGCCGCGGCCGAGGAGGAGAAGGACTCCTTCGACGTCATCCTCGAGGCTGCTGGCGACAAGAAGATCCAGGTCATCAAGGCTGTCCGCGAGCTCACCTCGCTCGGCCTCGGCGAGGCCAAGGCCGTCGTCGACGGTGCTCCGAAGGCCGTCCTCGAGGGCGCCAACAAGGAGACGGCCGAGAAGGCCAAGGCTGCTCTGGAAGAGGCCGGCGCGACCGTCACCCTCAAGTAATTCCAGCGCACCAGCGCTTCTGCGAAGGCCCCGGGTTCCGCCCGGGGCCTTCGTGCGTCTGCGGGGTCAGCGCGGCGCCGCGGTCGAGCTGCGGACGACGAGCGCCGAAGCGGCCTCGACGTGCTCGACCGGAGCGTCGGGCTCGCTGATCCGTCGCATGAGCAGGCGCACGGCCTCCCGGCCCTGGTCCCGCGGCGACTGCCCGATGGTCGTGAGGGCGAACATCTCCGCATGCTCGTGGTCGTCGATGCCGACGACGCTGAGTTCGGTCGGCACCGCGATGCCCAGGCGGCGGGCGGCGATCACGGCGCCGATGGCCGCCTCGTCGCACACGCCGACGATGGCGGTCGGTCGGTGGCGGCGGTCGCCGAGGAGTCCCGCCGCCGCGGCATAGCCGCCGGGCATCGTGGGGGCCGCCCCGGCGATGCGCGCCCGCGGAGTCAGCCCCGCCGCGTGCAGCGCCTCCCGGTAGCCGGCCAGGCGTCGGGCGTCGCCGTAACTGAGGTCGGTGTCGTCGGTGGCGCCGCCCACGAAGGCGATGTCGGTGTGGCCGAGCTCGATCAGGTGCTCGGTGGCGATCCGGGCGGCGGCCGCGTCGTCGATCGACACGGCGCTCGATCCGGCGCTGTAGGGCCCCACGCTGACGAGCGGGCGCCCGGTGCGGTGCAGGCGCTCCAGCTCGCGGGCGCTGGGCTGGATGCCGACGGCGATGATGCCGTCGAATCTCCGACCGGGCAGCACGCTCTCGAACAGCCGCTCCCTGGTCTCCGAGCGCTCAGGGACGCCGTACAGCGACAGGTCGTGGTCGCGCACGAGCAGCGCCTCCTGCACGCCCGCCAGCAGCTCCGAGAAGAACCACCGGTCGACCGGTGGCATCACCAGGCCGATGGTGCCGGTGCGCCCGGTCGCCAGGCTGGTGGCGGAGGAGTGCGCGACGTACGCGAGGTCGTGCGCCGCCTCCTCCACGCGCTGTCTCGTCTCCTCCGAGACGTAGCCGCGGCCGCTCAGGGCGCGGCTCGCGGTCGCCTTGGACACACCGGCGCGCGTCGCGACGTCGGCGATCGTGCTCATCGTGTCCTCCTCGACCCGGTTCCACGACGGCGAGCCATCGGGCGCTCGCCGGGAGCCATCGTAGCCGTTCCACACGCGAGGAGGAACCGGTTCCAGACCCGTGGAACTGGGAGCGCTCCCACCACGCGGAGGGCACCGACCTCAAACGGTTGTGATCTTGTAACCTTCCCCAGTTGTACGGCGCGAAGGAACCCGAGTAGGTTGGCCTGGAATCGGTTCCCCAATGGATGTGGCGATTGCTCTCCTTGGGCGGACTGAAGATCCACCGGAAGAGGAGAAGTACATGGCTTTGTCACAGCGATACCGCCTGCTCGCCCCCATCGCACTCGTCGGCGTCGCGTCTCTCGCGCTCGCCGGCTGCGCCGAGGGCGGGGGCGATGAGGGCGGAGAGACCAAGGACACCGTCCGGATCTCCGGCGGCATCACGGGCGTCGAGGCCGATGACCTGAACGCCTCCTTCGAGCAGTTCACGAAGGACACCGGGATCAAGGTCGAGTACACCGGCGACAAGGGCTTCGAGGGCAACATCGTCACCAAGGTGACCGGTGGCGACGCCCCCGACATCGCGATCGTCCCGCAGCCCGGTCTGCTCAAGACCCTCGTCGACACCGGCAAGGTCATGCCGGCGCCGGAGGCGGTCGAGTCCGCCGTCGACGAGAACTGGTCCGAGGACTGGAAGAAGTACGGCACGTTCGACGACACCTTCTACGCGGCGCCGATGCTCGCGAACCTCAAGGGCTACGTCTGGTACTCGCCGAAGCAGTTCGCCGAGTGGGGCGTCGAGGTCCCGGAGACCTGGGACGACATGATCGCCCTGACCGACACGATCGTCGAGAAGACCGGCGGTCCCGCCTGGTGCGCCGGCTTCGCCTCCGAGGCGGCGTCGGGCTGGCCGGGGACGGACTGGATCGAGGACCTCGTCCTGCGCCAGTCGGGCCCCGACGTGTACGACGACTGGGTGGCCGGCGACGTGAAGTTCACCGACCCCGAGATCAAGCAGGCCTTCGACGCCGTCGGTGAGATCCTGCTCAACCCGGAGTACGTCAACGCGGGCTACGGCGACGTCAAGAGCATCAACTCGACCGCTTTCGGTGACGTCGCCAACGCGGTGGCCAAGGGCGACTGCGCGCTGACCCACCAGGCGTCGTTCCTGTCGGCGAACTTCCTCGACACGGAGACCGCGGACGGCAACGTCCCCGAGGTCGCGCCGGACGGCGACGTCTACGCGTTCATCATGCCGGGCGAGACCGCCGGTGAGCTCCAGGTCGAGGGTGGCGGCGAGTTCGTCGCGGCCTTCTCCGACGACGAGGCCACCCAGCAGGTGCTCGAGTTCATGGCATCGCCGGAGTTCGCCGACGCCCGTGTCGAGCTCGGTGGCGTCATCTCCGCCAACAAGAACGCCGACCCGAGCCTCGCCTCGAGCGAGTTCCTCCAGGAGGCGATGACCATCATGCAGGACGACGCGACGACCTTCCGGTTCGACGCTTCCGACCTGATGCCGTCGACCGTCGGCTCGGGCTCGTTCTGGAAGGGGATGGTCGACTGGATCGACGGCAAGGACACCGACACGGTGCTCTCCGACATCCAGGCCGGCTACGAGAACTGATCGCCTCGACGCGATCTTCTCAGGCTGAGCGGGGCCGGGCTGCACAAGCCCGGCCCCGCTCCACCCATCCATACTGCGCGGGAACCCAGCACGATCCAGAAGGGGACGTTCATGTCGCACGCGACCATCGAGAAAACCGTCGAGGCTGACGCGCCGCCGACGACGCACGGCACCGACGAGAAGGGGAGGAAGACCACACGCACGATCCTCGCGATCGGCTTCGTGGTCGTCGTCGCGCTGGCTCTCCTCCTCGTCTTCACCGCCCCGACCGAGGAGTCCTCGCGGATCACGATCGGGTTCTCGCTCAACAGCTTCTTCCTGTGGCTGGGCGGTCTGAATCCGCTGGTGCAGATCCCCGCCGTGCTGCTCGTGTTCGGCGTGGTCGTGGCGATCATCCTCGTGCTGATCGAGTTCGCGCCCCGCCCTGGTCGCGGCTACTTCATCATGCGGCTGGTCGCGTGCCTCGTCATCCCGGTGCTCGCGCTGCTGCTGCTCCGTCCCTACGCGAACGCCGTCGTGTACGTCGTCGCGATCGCGCTCCTCGTCGGGGCGCTCCTCTTCTTCGCGGACTTCCGCGCGCGGCAGGGAGCGGGCTATCTCTTCCAGCTCGTGCTGTTCATGGCCCCGGCGGCCATCATGCTGCTGCTCGGCCTCATCTACCCGGCGATCTCGACGATCTTCAAGTCCTTCTTCGACAAGACCGGCGACGAGTTCGTCGGGCTCGAGAACTACATCTGGGTCTTCACCAACCCGGTCGGCACGTCGTCGGTGATCAACACCATCATCTGGGCGCTGCTCGCTCCGGTCATCTCCGTGGTCATCGGCCTCGCCTATGCCGTCTTCATCGACAGGGCCCGCGGCGAGAAGTTCCTCAAGGTGCTGGTCTTCATGCCGGTGGCGATCTCGTTCGTCGGCGCCGGCATCATCTGGAAGTTCATGTACGACGCCCGGCAGGGTGACCAGATCGGTCTCCTCAACGCGATCGTGACCGCTTTCGGCGGCGACCCCGTGCAGTGGCTGGCGATCAAGCCGATCCTCAACACGCTCATGCTGCTCATCGTGTTCATCTGGACCCAGACCGGCTTCGCCATGGTCATCCTCTCGGCCGCGATCAAGGCCGTGCCGGTGGAGCAGATGGAGGCGGCCGAGCTCGACGGCACGAACGCCTGGCAGCGCTTCCGCAACGTGACCGTGCCCGGCATCCGGTCGTCGCTGATCGTCGTGCTCACGACCATCACGATCGCCTCGCTCAAGGTGTACGACATCGTCGCCGTGATGACCGGCGGACGGGACGAGACCAGCGTCCTCGGCTTCGAGATGGTCAACCAGCAGCAGCGGTTCCAGAGCTACGGGCACTCGTCGGCGCTCGCCGTCGTGCTGTTCCTGTTCGTGTTGCCGCTGATCATCTACAACGCCCGATCGATGGCCAAGCAGAGGGAGATCCGCTGATGAGTGCAACGCAGGCCACCGTCGTGGACAACCGCACCAAGCGCCAGGTGGCGCGGGACACGCGCCGCAACGAGGCGACCGCCCACAAGAAGCTGACCTCGAAGGGGGCGACGATCGCGGCCGCGGTGATCGCGCTCTTCTGGACGATCCCGACCTTCGGTCTCTTCGTGACGTCGTTCCGCCCGGGCGCCGACACGCAGAACAGCGGCTGGTGGACGGTCTTCTCCAACCCGGAGTTCACGTTCGACAACTACGTGCAGGCGTGGAACTCGGGCGGCACCTCGACGACTCTCGCGACGGCGTTCATCAACTCGCTGGCGATCACGATCCCCGCGACCGTGTTCCCGATCGTGATGGCGTCGCTCGCCGCGTACGCGTTCGCATGGATCGACTTCAAGGGTCGGAACATGCTCTTCATCTTCGTGTTCGCGCTGCAGATCGTGCCGCTGCAGATGGCCCTCGTGCCGCTGCTGAGCCTGTTCTCGGACGGGCTGACGATCAACGACGTGCCGATCTTCCCCGGGTTCGGGCTGAACGAGGTGCAGTACAGCTTCGCCCGCGTCTGGATCGCGCACGCGATCTTCGCGCTGCCGCTGGCGACGTTCATGCTCCACAACTTCATCTCCGAGATCCCCGGCGAGATCATCGAGGCGGCCCGCGTGGACGGCGCCGGACACGGTCAGGTCTTCTTCCGGATCATCCTGCCGCTGGCGGCTCCGGCGATCGCGTCCTTCGCGATCTTCCAGTTCCTCTGGGTGTGGAACGACCTGCTGGTCGCGACGATCTTCGCCTCGCCCGGCGCCCTGCCGATCACGCAGGCGCTGAACTCGCTCTCCGGGACCTGGGGGAACAAGTGGTTCCTGCAGTCCGCGGGAACGTTCATCTCGATCATCGTCCCGCTGATCGTGTTCTTCGCCCTGCAGCGCTTCTTCGTGCGCGGCCTGCTGGCCGGCGCGACGAAGGGCTGACCCTTCGACGGGCTCAGGCCCTTCGACAGGCTCAGGGACCCAGGTTCTGGGTCGCTGAGCCTGTCGAAGCGGCGGTGAAACACAGCCCCGGAGGCGAGGGCCCGCGCCGTACCCTGAACAGATGAAGTACGCAGACTCAATCGTCGACCTCGTCGGCGACACGCCCCTGGTGAAGCTCCAGCACGTCACCGAGGGCATCGCGTGCACGGTGCTCGTGAAGCTCGAGTACCTGAACCCGGGCGGATCGGCGAAGGATCGGATCGCGGCCCGCATCATCGACGCCGCCGAGGCCGCGGGCGATCTGCAGCCGGGGGGCACGATCGTCGAGCCGACGAGCGGCAACACCGGCGTCGGGCTCGCCCTCGTGGCCCAGCAGCGCGGCTACCGGTGCGTCTTCGTGCTCCCGGACAAGGTGGGCGAGGACAAGATCGACGTGCTCCGCGCGTACGGTGCCGAGGTCGTCGTGACCCCGACCTCCGTCCCGGCGGACAGCCCCGAGTCGTACTACAGCGTGAGCGACCGGCTGGCACGGGAGCTCCCCGGGGCCTTCAAGCCCAACCAGTACGAGAACCCGAACGGGCCGCGCAGCCACTACGAGACGACGGGGCCGGAGATCTGGCGCGACACCGACGGGCGCGTCACGCACTTCGTCGCCGGGGTGGGGACGGGCGGCACGATCACCGGTACAGGACGCTACCTGCGCGAGGTGTCCGACGACGCGGTGCGCATCATCGGCGTCGACCCCGAGGGCAGCGTCTACAGCGGCGGCACCGGTCGGCCCTACCTCGTCGAGGGCGTGGGCGAGGACATCTGGCCCGGAGCGTACGACCCTGCCGTCCCGCACGAGATCGTCGCGGTCGGCGATGCGGAGTCGTTCGCGATGACGCGGCGCCTGGCCCGCGAGGAGGGCATCCTCGTCGGCGGCTCCAGCGGCATGGCCGTCGTCGGGGCGCTGCGGGTGGCGAAGGACCTGCCGGCGGATGCGGTCATGGTCGTGCTCCTCCCGGATGGCGGACGCGGCTACCTGGGCAAGATCTTCAACGACGGCTGGATGCGCTCCTACGGGTTCAGCGAGGTGGAGGAGGGGGAGACGGTCGCCGACGTGCTCGCCGCCCGGGCCTCCCGCCACGGCCTCCCCGACCTCGTGCACGCGCACCCCACCGACACGGTGCTCGAGGCGATCGGCATGATGACGGAGTACGAGGTCTCGCAGCTCGTCGTCCTCAGCGCGGAGCCGCCGGTGATGATGGGCGAGGTCGTGGGCACCGTCGACGAGAAGGGCCTTCTCGACCTGCTCTTCCGGGGCGACGCCGAACCGAGCGACGCCGTCGGCGCACACGTGGGGGAGCGGCTGCCGCTCATCGGCATCCACGCGTCGGTCGCGCAGGCGCGGGCCGCGCTCGCCGACGCCGACGCCCTCCTCGTCACCGAGGACGGCAAGCCGCACACCGTGCTGACGCGACAGGACCTGCTCGGCTACCTCTCCCGGTGACGCGGGACGTAACAGGCCGGCACCCGTCGGAGGGCCCGGACGTAGGCTGAGAGCATGTCCGACCACGACCACGCCTTCGCCACCCGAGCCATCCACGCCGGACAGGCGCCCGACCCGATCACCGGGGCGATCATCCCGCCGATCTACCAGTCGTCGACGCACGTGCAGGACGGCATCGGCGGCTTCCGGGAGGGCTACGAGTACAACCGTGCGGGCAACCCGACGCGCTCCTCGCTGGAGACGCAGCTCGCCGCTCTCGAGGGCGGAGTAGGGGCGCTGTCGTTCGCGTCCGGTCTCGCGGCCGAGGACGCGCTGCTGCGCGGCATCCTCAAGCCCGGCGACCACGTGCTCCTCGGAAACGACGTCTACGGCGGCACCTACCGCCTGCTCACGAAGGTCCTCGCGCCCTGGGGGATCGACACGACCACGGTCGAGCTCTCCGACGTCGACGTGATCCGCGCGGCGATCCGTCCCGAGACGCGCATCGTGTGGCTGGAGACGCCGAGCAACCCGCTGCTGAAGGTCGTCGACATCGCGCTCATCGTCGAGGTGGCGCACGCGGCCGGTGCCCTCGTCGTGGTCGACAACACGTTCGCCTCGCCGGCTCTGCAGCAGCCGCTCGCGCTCGGCGCCGATCTCGTCGTGCACTCGACGACGAAGTACCTGGGCGGGCACTCCGACGTGCTGGGCGGTGCCGTCGTCTTCGGTGACGACCGCTTCGTCGAGGCCGTGAAGTTCCAGCAGTTCGCGGTGGGTGCGGTCTCCGCACCTCTGGACGCCTGGCTGACGACCCGCGGCATCAAGACCCTCGCGGTGCGGGTGCGCCAGCACTCCGAGAACGCGCAGGCCATCGCCGAATGGGCCCAGGCGCGGCCGGAGTTCGCGCAGGTGTTCTATCCCGGCCTCGCGTCGCACCCCGGTCACGAGATCGCGGCGCGGCAGATGAGCGGCTTCGGCGGCATGCTGTCGCTCGGTCTCGCTGCGGGTGCGGACGCCGCCCGGGCCTTCGCCGAGAGCACCCGCGTGTTCCAGCTCGCCGAATCGCTCGGCGGCGTGGAGTCGCTCATCGGCTACCCGCCGGAGATGACCCACGCGTCGGTCCGCGGCACCGAGCTCGCCGTCCCGGAGAACGTCGTGCGTCTCTCGGTCGGCATCGAGGACGTGGCCGACCTCATCGCGGATCTCGAGGAGGGTCTCGCCCGCATCGCCCGCTGACCGGCACGGCGACCCGCGATCGCGGGGGCGTCCGTCACAATGGGACGATGAATCGACGGATGCTGCTGTGGTGGGGCGTCGCCTGCCTCCTCCTGGCCACTGCCCTCGGCGCACTCGTCGTCTTCGTGTATCCGCAGACGCCGGGGCTCGACCAGTGGTGGAACGACACGATCGCCGCGGTCCGCGCGGACTGGATGCTGAGCTTCGCCCTCGCGCTGAACTGGATCGGCGGTGGCTGGGTCGCCATCCTCGCCGTGCCGCTGGCGACCATCGCCGTCCTGCTGCTCCTGCGCCGATGGCGGGGGGCGCTGTTCGCCGCGTTGTGCTTCCTCGTCAGCGCCGGTGCCGTCCAGCTCCTGAAGAACGTGTTCGGCCGCGCCCGCCCGCACGACATGCTCGTCGTGAGCGACTACGGCTCGTTCCCGTCCGGTCACACCGCGAATGCGGCGACCATCGCCCTGGTGCTCTGGGTGCTCTTCCCGCGGGTCTGGGTGGCGATCGTGGGGGCGGCCTGGATCGTGCTCATGGCCCTGTCGCGCACCTTCCTGTCGGTGCACTGGGCCACGGACACGCTCGGCGGGGCGTTCGTCGGCGCCGGCGTCGTCCTCGTGCTCGCCGCCTGGCTGGTGCCGTGGGTGCGACGCGACGTCGAGGCGACCGCCCGCGCCGATAGGCTGAGCGGAACCTGACCCGTCCGAGGAGCCCCCGTGTCGCGCATCCGTCCCTACCGTCCGACCGATCGCCCGGCGATGTTCGAGATCTGCCTGCGGACGGCCGACGCCGGGGGAGACGCCACCGGGGTGCTGTCCGATGACGAGCTGTGGGGGAACCTCTTCGCGGTGCCGTACGTCGAGCGGCACCCGGACCTCGCCTGGGTCGTGGAGGCCGAGGACGGGCGCACCATCGGCTACATCGTCGCCACCGACGACACCGACGCCTTCTACGCCTGGTTCCGCGACGAGTGGTGGCCGGGCCTGCACGCGCGCTATCCGCGATCGGCGGACCCGCAGACGCGCGAAGAGAAGCTGATCGAGTACGGCTACACCAGGGAGCCGGGGGTCGAGCCGCATGCCGCCGAGTACCCGGCGCATCTGCACATCGACCTGCTGCCGGAGACCCAGGGGCAGGGACTCGGTCGCGGTCTCATCGAGACGCTCTTCGCAGAGCTGCGTCGGCGCGGTGTCCCGGCGCTGCACCTCGGCATGGACCCCGCGAACTCCGGCGCGGCCGCGTTCTACGAGCGGCTCGGCATGACCGTGCTCCCGTCCGCGCCCGGTGGTCTGACGTACGGGGTGCGCTTCGACGGCTGACGCCGCCCGAAACGAGAGAAGACCTCCGCGATGCGGAGGTCTTCTTCGTCTGTGGCGGTGACGGCGGGATTCGAACCCGCGGTTGCTTGCACAACACACGCTTTCCAAGCGTGCTCCTTCGGCCGCTCGGACACGTCACCAGGGAACAACCTGTCCATCCTATCCGATGTCCCGGGGGCCTCGTGACATACCGGCGATCCAGGCCTGCGGTCGCGAAAGCTGTTATATTGCACCTCGTCAGAGGCCTGTATATCTTCATATGAAGACGCAACGGCGTCAGACGGATCCGGTTCTCTGGGGGGATCATGGGGACGAGTGCGACGACGGCACGGCAGGGCGACGGGTCGATGGGCGAGGACCCGCTCCTCGGGCCGCAGGCCCTGCGGGCGTGGGTCACGGGCGGGCATGCGGCACGCGGTCGCGTGTTCCTGCGCGAGGCGGAGACCGGCGCTGACGCCCTCGCGGCTGCGGCCGACCCCGAGGACGTGATCCTCGAGCCCGCAGGATCGGTGCCTCGGCCGGGGGCGGCGCGGGTCGTCGGCTACGGAGGACGGCTCGCCGACCTCGGCGACGAGCTCTTCCTGGGGGAGCGCGGCGTCGAGCTCCAGGACTACATCGCGGCCTCCTTCGTCCAGATCGTCGGACCGACGGCGATGCGCTTCTTCGACGAGGCGAGCTGGCGTGCCTTCCTCGACGACGCCGATCTCGCGCGCGGCACCGGAGTCTTCGCCGCGGCCATGCTCGACCCGCGGGTGCTGCTCGCGGACCGCTCCGCTCTCGCGCGGCCGCAGGAGGTGGAGGCTCCGCGCGCCCTCCGCATCGACGCGGACGGCGGTGTGCATCTCGGAGTGCAGGGGGAGGCGATCGGCCACGTGGACGACCTCCCTGCCGCCCTCGGGAAGGCCCTGCCCCTGGCGTCGGCGCTGGGCGGCGTGCCCGGCTCGGCGAACCTCATCGTCGAGCTCGACCGCCGGCCGTGGCTCCGCCGGTACCTCGACGCGGCCGATCTCCGGAAGATGCTCCGCCTGCCGAACGGCGCCGCTCGGATCGCGGGCTTCGGGTGGGCGCTCCTGGATGACGATCTCGCGGACGCGGAACCCTTGACCGACGACCCGTTCCTGCTCGACACCGCCGAGGGGTTCCTGCTCGCCGATGTCCGGACGCTCCGCCGGCACCTCCTGTCCCCGCTGACCGCTGCGGTGGTCGACGCGATCCAGACCTCGAGCACACGCGGACGTGCGGCGGCGCGCGTGGCCCGCGCCTGCGGAGTGCCCGATGCCCACGCGCGGCATCTGTGCCTGGAGGCGCTCGCCGCGCTCGGAGTCCACCTCGGTGCGGGGATCGAGGACACCTCGGGGGGAGGAGCACGATGAGCGCGCCGCACGCGCTGTGGACGTCGATGCTCCCCGCCGACACCGCCTTCCCTCCGGATCGGGTGGCGGTCGGCGCCTCCGGGCATCGCCTCTTCTACGCCGACGGCTCCGACCGCCTCTGCGCGACCAGCGGCCTGTGGAATGTGCCCCTCGGCTTCGGCAACCCGGCGGTGACCGAGGCCGTGAGCAGGGCGACGCGCGACGCCTCCTACCTCTCGCTGTTCCGCGCCCCGCACCGGTACGCCGAGGACGCCGCCGATGCCCTCATCGCCCTCGCGGGTTCCGAGCGCTACCGGCGGGTGATCTTCTCCACCTCCGGCGGGGCGGCCAACGACGCCGCCATGAAGCTCGCCCGGCAGTACTGGGCGCAGCAGGGCGCGGGCTCGCGGTCGCTCGTCGTCGGCCTGCGCGGCAGCTATCACGGCACGATGTACGGCAGCCACGTGCTGAGCGGCGACGACCTGCTGCAGTCGGTCTACGGCGTCGACCGGCGCACGGTGCGGCACGTGTCGCACGCCGACGACGGGGCGGAGCTCGAAGCGCTGCTGGAGCGTGAAGGCTCCCGCGTCGCCTCCGTCGTGGTGGAGCCCGTCCTCGGCAGCGGAGCCCATGCCTTGTCCGCCGTCTTCGTCCGTCGTCTCCTGGAGCTGAGGGAGCGGCATGGGTTCCTGCTGGTGGCAGACGAGGTGGCGACCGGTTTCGGGCGCACGGGCGCGATGTTCGCCACCGACCGCTGGGCGGCCGCCCCGGACGTCCTCCTCGTGTCGAAGGCGCTGACGAACGGGGCGATGGGAGCGGCGGCGCTCCTCGTCGGCGACCGCGTCGCGACGGCGTTCGCCCGCGGCGGATGGACGTTCGTCCACGGGGAGACGCAGGCGGGCACGCCGGCCTGCGCGGCCGCGGTCCTCGCCGTGATCGACGAGCTCCGCCGCATCGACGTCGAGGCCACCACGCAGGCCCTGGCGTCGACGCTGCACCGCCTCGCGCGGACCTGGCAGAGGACGGGATCGTCACCGACGTCACCGGCAGCGGCTGCTTCGTCGGGGTGGGGCTCCGCGGCCCGGACGGGTCCCCGCTCTCCGGGACCGACGTCCTGGAGGTGGTGTCCGCCATCGCCGACAGCGGCGTCGTGGTGCACCCCGGTCCGAGCTCCTTCCAGCTCATCCCCGGCTACGGCTTCACCCCCGCGGAGGTGGCCGAGACCGACCGGGCCGTGCGAGGCGGCCTGGCACGGGTGCGGGAGGCGGCGGCATGACCGTGCCGTTCACCGCACGCGTCCCCACGCTGTGGCACGGGCCGCGCGCACGAGAGACGATGGCGGCTCTGACAGCGGGACGCGACACGCTGGTGATCGCCGACGCGGCCGTCGCGCGCCCGCTTCCCGCCGCAGCGTCCGCCCGGACGATGACGGTGGACGCCTCGGGGGTGGACGAGCTCGGCGTCGTCCTGATCGCCGACGAGCTCGTCCGACGACCGCCCGAGGTCATCGTGGCCGTCGGCGGCGGAAGCGTCCTCGATGCGAGCAAGATCGCGGCCCTCGCGCTCAGCCCCGGACGCCTCCTGGACTTCGCCCTGCGGCACGCGGAGACCTCGGCGCTCACGATCCTGCCCGACGCGACTCCGCCGGTCGACATCGTCGCGATGCCGACGACGCTCGGCACGTCGTCGGAGACGAACAGCGTCGCCATCCTCCGGAACCGCTGCGGAGCCCGGCTCCTCGTCGGTCGCTCGCTGCGTCCGCGCCACGCCGTCCTCGATCCCGACCAGCTCGCCACGCTCACCCCCGCTGCCGTGCGAGAGGGAGCGCTGGAGGCGTTCCTCCGGGTGGCCGGCGCCTCGACGAGTCCACGGACGGCGCGGGCCGACCGCGACGCGCGGCTCCTCGGCCGGGCGCTGCTCGAGGCGGCCTCGGCTGACGTGATGTCGACGACGGGACGGCTGCGCCTCGCGCGGCTCAGCGCCGCGACCCAGCGCACGGCCGCCCTCCGCGGGCCCGATCCGTACAGCGCCCGCCACTGGTACCTCGCGAACGAGGTCGCCTTCCATCTCGGCGTCCGCAAGATGACGGCCACGGCGGCGGTCATCGCCGCCGTCTGGCTGCGGATCGGTGCGGGCGATCCGCGCTGGGGCGACCGCGCCAGCCTCGACGCCTTCTGGGCCGGCGTCGCGGCGGGGACAGCACTGCCTCGTGACCCGGCCGCCGGCATCGCCGCCGTCGTCGACCAGGGAGGGCTCCCGTCACCGCCGCGCCCGAGCGCACGGGAGATCGATCGGATCGCCGCCGCCGTGGAGACGGCGTGGGGGGATCACCGCCCCATGCTGCGCGGAGTCCGCGCCGCGGACGTCCGCGCTGTGCTCCACGACTCCCGGTGGAGCCCGTCCCCGGTCGGCGATCGCCGGCCCGAGCAGCGGAGAGGAGGTGATGGGAATGAACGAAAGCACGGAGATGAGCATCCGGTTCCAGGAGCTCGACCCGATGGAGGCGCCCAGCTGGGACAGCTTCTACCAGGGCGTGATCGGCGCGCTGGTCCTCATCGGGATCGGTGCGGCAGCCGCCACGTGATGCCGTCCGGCAGCACCCGATCGGAGAAAGGAAGGAGGGACGCATGACCGCAGCACTGCCGGCGCTCGAGTTCACCGAACTCGAGGCCATGGACGCGCCGGGCGATGCCGATGACTACATCCGCGGCTTCGCCGTGGGCGTGATCATCGGAATTCTCGCTCTGACCTAGGAGGTGCACTGTGCAGTCCACGTCGCTGGAGTTCCTGGAACTCGAACAGATCGACACCCCGCTCGAGTGGTGGGAGCACGCGAGCTACATCATCGCGATCATCGGCGGAGCCGCCGCCATCGCGACCTGACAGCGGGTGCGGGCGGGATCGTCCGCCCGCACCCCCCGACCATCCAGCCGAGGAGAGGCGATGCACGGATGACGTCCCTGATCACCGAGACCGTGGCGGCACGGCTCGACCTCGTCGGCGCGACCGCCAGGGCACAAGACCTGTACGCCGGAGCCGGCACCGACTTCTACGACCGGCTCGTCGGCCCGGACCGGGCGGAGATCCGCGAAGTCCTGGCACTCGCGCGCGCGGTCCCCGGACCCGTCCTGGACCTCGCCGCGGGAAGCGGACGGCTGACGATCCCGCTCGCACGCTCGGGGCATCGCGTCACGGCGGCCGATCTCTCCGCGGACATGCTCGCGCGCCTCCGCGGCGCCGTGCCGCACGGGGCGACCGTCGAGTGCGTCGTGGCGGACATGCGCGACCTCGCGCTCGGCGAGCACTTCGGCCTCGTCGTCCTCGGGGCGACCTCCATCACGCTGCTCGATCGCGAAGACCGGGCGCGTCTCTACGCGGGCGTTCGACGTCATCTGGCCTCCGCCGGCGTCTTCGCCCTCACCATCGCGGACGGGGCGTCGGCGGACGCTCTCGCCCTCCCGACCGACCGCGAGATCACAGTCCCCGGCAGCGCGGGAGACGAGCCCTACCTCTTCGCGCAGCAGGTCGAGGACGACGGCGCCGTGCGGCTGGTCAACTGGGTCCGCCTCGCGGACATCGCCCCGCGCGCGGAGGTGCCGGTCCTCACGAGTCGCCTGCACGTGCTGAACCCCCGACTCCTGGCCGACGAACTCGTCGAGGCCGGTTTCGAGGTGCCCGAGACGTCCCCGGTGCGGACGCCCGTCGGCGTGGAGATCCTCCTCCTCACCACCACCCGCGCCGAGGATGGAAGGGGCGGGCGATGACGACGGCAGGGCCACGAGCCGTGCGGCGACGTCGCGGACGAGGACGGGACGCCCTCACCGCCGAGTCGTGTCCGACCCTGGCCGCCGGCGTCGCGTTCGAGCCGACGGCGGAGGGCTCCGGGTGGCTCGCCACTGTCCAGGGCGTGCCGTCGGCGCGGCTGTCCCGACCGGTCGTCGACCTGCTGACGGCGATGGACGGCCGCACCGCGGTCTCCGCGCTGCGCGCCCGTTTCGCGGCGGGGGAGACCGACGAGAGCGTGCTGCGACTGATGGAGCGCTTCCGCGACAACGGGCTCCTGGACGGGGGTGCGTCCCGGCTGCCCGGCCGGGTCACGTATCGACCGCCGTTCACCGTGCAGTTCGCGACCCTCCGCGCGTCCGCGCTCTTCGCGCGTCTCGACCGTGTGGTCGTGCCCGTCCCGCGTCGTGCGGTCCTCGCGATCGTCGCCGCGGTGGTCGGTGCCGGGATCGTCGGCGCGGCCCTGCACCTCGGCGAGCTGGGCGCCGTGCTCGCTCGTCCGGTGCCGCTCGCCGGCTTCGCCCTCGTCGTCGTGGCGCTCGGTCTCGCGACCCTGGTCCACGAGACCGCGCACGGGCTCACCCTCACCCGGCTGGGAGGCCGGCCGCGGCGCGCGGGGTTCATGCTCCTGTACCTCACGCCCGCCTTCTTCGTCGATGTCACGGACGGCTGGCGGCTCCCCGACCGCCGGCATCGTGTGGCGATCGCCTTGGCCGGCCCCGCCGTCCACGCCACGGTGGCGGCGGTGGCGATGCTCGCCGCTCTCGCCCTGCCGTCGTCGACGGCCCGCGAGACACTGCTGCTCCTCGCGATCTCCTGCACGGTCGTCGTGCTCGTGAACCTGATCCCCTTCGTGCGCTTCGACGGGTACCTCGCCCTGATGAGCGCCCTGGACGAGCCGAATCTCCGGAGGAGGTCGATCCGCGACGGCGCGGGTTTCCTCGCACGCCTCCTGTTCGGGGCGCCTCGGCAGCCGCGGGCGCTGGAGCGGTGGTGGAGCGTGCCGTTCGGTCTCTGCTGCCTGGCGGCCCCGGTCATCATGGTGCTGTTCGCGGTCGTCCGGACCGCGCAGCTGCTCGACGGAGGCGGCCCGGCGGCGAGCCTCTTCGTGCTCACTCTGGAGGCCGTCGTGGTCGTGGCGGGCGTCGTCCTCCTGGTGCGCGCTCTGGTCCGGATGTGGCGATCCGGTGCCTCGCGGTTCCGCCTCGTCGGCGTGACCGCCGCGCTCGCGGCCGGAATCGTGGCCGCCGGCATCCTCGTCCCGGTCCCGACGGCCGCGGTGCTGGGGTTCTCCGTCGACGACGATCGGGTGGTCCTGGTGCAGGGCGGACGGGATCCCGGCACCCGCATCCCGGACGGCGCCCCGGTGGTCCTGGCGACGCGGGGCATCCTCGCCAGCGAGTACCGCGGCGAGGGGACGATCAGGACCCGACCTGCGACGGAGACCGAGGTGCCGGTCGAGGCGCTCTTCCCGGTCAGGACGCCCGGGGGATCGGTCCCGGCGACGGCCGTGGCGGAGGTGGAGGTGTCGGGGGAGCGCAGCGCCCTCCCGGCAGCGGGACAGGCGCGCGTGCAGCTCGGCACGGCGCCGCTCTGGCAGGCGCTCTGGGCGGCGGTCGCGTCGCCGCTGGCAGCTCTCACGAGCGAGGAGGA
Organism: Microbacterium sp. NPDC057658; assembly: GCF_042799975.1. Classification (NCBI taxonomy): domain Bacteria; kingdom Bacillati; phylum Actinomycetota; class Actinomycetes; order Micrococcales; family Microbacteriaceae; genus Microbacterium; species Microbacterium sp. NPDC057658. The sequence continues at coordinate 285,050 of NZ_JBHVHT010000002.1, forward strand.
GAGAGGATGACCATGAATCAGCACGCCATCGAGGTACGCGGCCTCACGAAGAGGTTCGGACGCCGCACCGCTGTCGAGGATCTGTCGTTCGCGGTGCCCCGCGGGGCGATCGTCGGGCTTCTCGGCCCGAACGGCGCGGGGAAGTCGACGACGCTGCGGGCGATCGTCGGTCTCGTGCGGCCGACCAGCGGCGAGGCCGTGATCGACGGGGCGCCGTTCGGGGCGCTGGGCAACCCGGCCGCGCACGTCGGCGTCCACATGGACGGGTTCGGCTTCGAGCCCGGCATCTCCGGGCGACGGCACCTGGAGATCTGCCGACTCGCAGCCGGTGCGTCGCGCGGCCGCGTCGACGAGGTGCTGGACGAGGTGGGCCTCGCCGCCGATGCGCGCCGCCGCGTGAAGACCTACTCGACGGGCATGGCGCAGCGGCTGGGCCTGGCTGCGGCGTTGATCGGTGCGCCGCGGACGCTCATCCTCGACGAGCCGGCGAACGGTCTCGACCCCGACGGCATCCGCTGGCTGCGCGGGTTCCTCCGCGGCTTCGCCGTACGCGGCGGCACGGTGCTCGTCTCCAGTCATCAGCTCTCCGAGCTCGAGCAGGTCGTGGACGAGGTGGTCGTGATCAAACGGCGCGCGCTCTTCGCCGGGAGGCTGGACGACCTCGTCACGGGCGGGGCCGACTCGCTCGAGAGCCGGTACTTCGATCTCGTCGAAGGAGCCCCCGCATGAGCGGCGTGATCCGGGGCGAACTGCTGCGCGCGGTGAGCGGGCTGTCGATCCTGGCCGTGTACCTCGTCGCGGTCCTCATGCCGGCCTTCGTGCTCTTCTCCGACGGTTCCCGTCTCGCAGTGGACGGCCTCGACGCGGGCGCGGCGACGGCCCGGCTGCTGGAGCCGCTCGCGTGGTCGGTCATCTCGGCGGCGTTCGTCGGCGCGTACCCCGTGACGCGGGAGTACTACTACGGCTCCATGGACCGGACGCTCACGGCGGTCGGGTTCCGCCGCGCCTTCCCGGGGAAGCTGGTCGCCGGCGTCGTCATCGCCCTCGCGCTGGCCGTGGTGGTCGTCCTGCTGTGGATGCTCGGCATCTCGGTCTTCCTCGCCCGGCACGGGCTCAGCCTCGTGTTCACGGCGGAGGCGGGGCGCATCGTCGCGGGGGCTCTGGGCGGCGTGGTCCTCGGCGCCCTCATCGGCGGAGCGATCGGCTGGATCACCCGGAACTACTACGCGACGGCGATCATCGTCCTCGTCTTCCCGATGGCGCTGGAGTTCGCGATGCTGCGGACGGCACCCGAGATCGCGCGGTTCTCGCCGGGAATGGCCATCGCGGCGCTGAGCGTGCCGGAGTACCAGGGCCGACTGCTCGCCTTCGCGCCCGCCCTCGCCATCGGGACGGCGTGGGCGGTCGGCCTCGTCGCGCTCGCCGCCGTCCGGGGACGCCGGAGCGTCGCGTGATCGGTCGAGCGTTGCGGGCACAGGCGCGGGGCGCGGCCGGGGACGTCGTCCTCCTCGGGGTCGCGCTGGCGGCCTTCCTGCTGTCCCTCTCCCTGGCGACGAGCATCCCGGCGGAGCTCGCCGAGGCCCCGTCGGCGGCCAGGAAGGAGCTCGTCGCCCCCTTCGACGCCGTGCTCGCGACCTACGCCGGCATCCTCGCGGCCGTCTACGGCTCCTTCCGCTACACGATCGACCGGCGGGACGGCGTCGTCGCGCAGCGGCTGATGCTGGAGTCGCGGTGGGCGATGCTCGTCGTCCGCGTGCCCGCCGCGGCGCTGGGCGGCGCGGTCGTGGCGGTCGCCGCGGCGGTCGGCGGGCACACGGCGCTTCTCGTCACCCTGGGCGGCGTCCCCGTGCACGCGCCGGCCGTCGCGTCGGCTGTCGCCCTCGGTGCGGCCGCGGCGCTGTGGGGTCTGGGGATCGGCATCGTCGTGCAGGCGCATCTCGCGGCGCTCTTCGTCGCCGCCCTCTCGATGGGGGTGGGCCTCCTCGCGGCGATGTTCTGGAGCGCCGGCGCCGTCTATCTGCCGCTTCCCGGCCTGCTCGACGCCTTCCGGTTCGACGTGGCCGCCCTGGGCATCCCCGCGGGAGAGGGGCTCGGGCCGGCGGCGGTGCCGATCGCGGCGGGCTGGATCCTGCTCGCGGTCGGGGCGGGAGCGGTGGTGTTCCTGCGGCGGGACGTGAGCTAGCGCGACGGGAGGCGACGTAGGATTCCTGGGTGGCCACCCCCAAGATCGTCCTCTTCTACGCGTTCACCCCGCTCGCCGATCCGGAGGCCATCCGCGTCTGGCAGCGTGACCTCGGCGAGGCGCTGGGGCTGCGCGGACGGCTGCTGATCTCGTCGCACGGCGTCAACGGCACTCTGGGCGGGGATCTCCCGGCTCTGAAGAAGTGGGCGCGTTCGTTCCGCTCCTACGCCCCTTTCCGGGACACCGACATCAAATGGAGCGAGGGCACCGGACTGGACGAGGCGGGCCGCAGCCTCGATTTCCCGAAGCTGAGCGTGAAGGTGCGCGACGAGATCGTGTCGTTCGGCGCCCCGGATGAGCTGCGGGTCGACGCGCACGGCGTCGTCGGCGGAGGGGCGCGGCTCACCCCCGACGAGCTGCACGCCCTGGTCGCCGAGCGCGGGGACGAGGTCGTGTTCTTCGACGGCCGGAACGCGCTGGAGGCGGAGATCGGACGCTTCCGCGGCGCCGTCGTGCCGGACACCGAGACCACCAGGGACTTCGTGCGTCTGCTCGACTCCGGCGTGTACGACGACCTGAAGGGCAAGCCCGTCGTCACCTACTGCACCGGGGGCATCCGCTGCGAGGTGCTGTCGAGCCTCATGGTGTCCCGCGGCTTCGGCGAGGTCTACCAGCTCGAGGGCGGGATCGTCCGCTATGGCGAGACCTATGGCGACGACGGCCTCTGGGACGGATCGCTCTACGTCTTCGACGGGCGCGGATCCGTCGACTTCTCGGACCACGCGCGGGTGATCGGCGTCTGCGCGGGATGCGGGGCGGCGACGAAGCGCACCGCGAACTGCCCCGACCCCTCCTGCCGGGCGCAGTTCGTCGTCTGTGCGGACTGCGACGCGGTCGCCTGCCCGACGCACGCGGAGCCGTCCGCCGCGCACCTCTGACCGCGGCGCCTGCCGACCGTCAGACCAGGAGTCGGGAGTCGGAACCCCGCGGCGCATAGAGCGACCGCGGCAACAGCAGCGCCTCGGCCCGAGTCCCCCCGGCGACGTGCGCGCGGAGGCTGACGAGCACGGCCCGCAGGGGGACGGCGAGGTCGTCGGCAGCGGCGGACGTGCGCGCATAGTTCGCGCGCTCCACCGCCGTGACCAACCGGCCCAACGCGGCCTCGTCCGCACCTGCCTCCCTGACGAGCCCGGCGGCACGTATCCGCGGGCTCTCCGCGTCCGAGACGGGGATCCGGAGGTCGATCAGGGTGTCGCGCAGCTCCGCCCACGCCGCGGCGGCGTCTCCGTGGGCGGCACGACGCATCCGGAGGCGCCGCTCGAGGAACCGGACGACGGCGGGGAGGAGGAGCACGATCACCACGCCGAGTGTCGTGAGGAGGACCGGCGTCGGGTCGAGCCGGCGCAGCTCCCCGGAGTCCGTCGAGCCGGCATCCGCATCCCTCCGGTCGACCTCCGGCCCGGAGGTCTCCTCGGTCTGTGGAGCCGTCGTGGGTGCGGGGGTCGCCGGGCCGCTGCTGCTCCCGCCCCCGGTGGTGCCGGCACGGAAGGCCGTGGGGACACCGAGCGAGGCGGTCGGCTCGAAAGGCACCCAGCCGATGCCGGGAAACAGCACCTCGGGCCAGGAGTGCAGCTGGTCGCTCGACACCGAGAAGATCGACTCGTCACCGCGCTTCTCGTCGGTCGGCGAACCGGGGAGGTATCCGACCACGATCCGCACCTGCATGCCCAGGCTCTCGGCCATGAGCGCGAAGGAGCCGGCGAAGTGCACGCAATATCCGGACCGCTCTTCGAGGAATCGCGCCACGGCGTCGGCGCCGGTGCCGTCGAAGCCCTCGTCGACCGGCGTCTCCAGCGAGTACTCGAACTGCGACCGGAACCAGTCCTGCAGCGCGACGAGCCGGTCGTAGTCGGTCTCCTCGTCCGCGGTCACCTCGGCCGCGAGCTCGGGGATGATAGCCGGGAGCTCCACCTCCTCGTCCTGGTCGGTCTCGCGGGGCGGGGCCGCTTCCGTCGCACGGATCTGCTCCAGCGTCGGCGTCACGCGGAGCGAGGTCACGGTGTAGTCGTTGCCGACCGCGTCGGCGCGGCGGGAGAACAACGTGCGGTTCTCGGGCGAGACGCGCCACGCCGCGCTGAGCCCCTGCACGTCCGTGGCCGGATACGGCACGGGCAGCCAGGAGCTCGACATCCGCAGCACCCGGATCGAGGTCGTCTGCTCGGCGGCGGTCACGTCCTCGCTCCACTCCGCGTCGCCGAACCCGTCCGCCTGGGACTGGAGGTCGCCGCGGTCCGGCTGCCAGACGCGGCCGTCGAACCGGGAGAGCGTCGTGAGGCGGAGGTAGGGAGCGGTATCCGCCTCGGTGGCCACCGTCAGCACCTCGACCGGACTCGGCTGTCGGAGGTCGTCGCCCAGGCGCAGGGAGGCGTCGACCGTGACGCCGACCCCGGTCCCGGCGATGCTGGATGCGACCGGGAGCAGCGGGGTCACGAGGAGCGTGGTCGCGATGGCGGCCGCCCCGACGGAGACCGCGACACCCGCCGAGGCGCGGCGCGGGGACTCGGGGTGCCGTCGCGCCGTGACCCGGAACAGGAGGAGGGCCACGACCGCCGCGATGGCGAACCAGGCCACGTTCGGCGGCCCCAGCGTCACGATCATGGGCACCGCGCCGACGGCACCCAGCAGGACGGTGGCGAGGACGGCGGCCCGGTGGGCGAGGAGGTGGTCGAGCAGGATCGCGACGAGGGCGAAGCCCGCACCCAGGGCGGCCGCGAGCCCGGGGGAGGCCTCCAGCGGAGCCGAGCCGAACACGATCTCCTGGACTGCTGCGGAGCCGAGGGCCTGGAACAGCGTGAGCGTGTCGGAGGTCGGCACCACCCCCGCGATGGCGGTATCTCCCGCGAGGAGCAGGGTGAGGAGACCGACGGCCACGAGGAGCTGCGCGAGCAGGGCGACCAGCCCGACGACGGTCGCAGGACGGTCGCGCAGCAGATGCCGTACGAGCATGCCGGCGCCGATCACCGCGACGACGACGAGGGTCACGACGAACGACCAGACCCCGGGGGCGATGACCGCGGTGAAGGGCCAGAGCGCGGTGAGCGCGGCGAGGGCGGCGAGGGCACCGAGGGGCAGGATCCCGGCCGGCTCCTCCCGATCGCGGTGCCAGCGCGGGCGGGTGCCGGTGGGCACGGCGGCGGGCCGCGGCCGCTCATCCCGGAACATCGACGGCTCCCGTCCGTGCCGAGAGCGCGTCGTCCCAGGCCTCGGCGACGTCGGTGCCCAGTCGCGCCACGGTCCAGCCGTGCTGTCGGGCGGCCTCCTCGGTGCCCGGCAGCGGGTCGGTGCTGAAGAGGAGCGGTGCGGCGGCGCCGGCGGGGCGGAGCAGCGCGGCGTCCTCCTCATCCAGTCGGCCGGTCACGTAGACGAGCGGTCCGGGCGGTGTCCCGCCGAGCAGGGCGACGAGGTCGCGACGCTCGCCGCGCGGCGTGACCATCGCCAGCGCGACCAGCAGGCCGTCCCGGTCGTCCTCGTGTCCGCGGAGGGCACCGAGGAGCGTGCCCGCGCTGTCCAGGACGTCGACGCTGTATCCCTCGGCGGCGAGATGGAGGGCGGCGGATGCGCACAGCGAGACCGCGGCCTCGAACGTCGGATCGATCTCCTCGGCATTCGCGGTCCACCCGCTGCCCGAGCGGTCGAGAACGACGACGGCGTCCGGGCTCGACTCCTCCTCCTCCTGCCGGACCATGAGCTCTCCGCGGTGCGCGGTCGCCCTCCAGTGGATGCGGCGCATCGAGTCGCCGGGCGCGTAGCCGCGGGGCGAGAGGTTGTCGCTGCCCTGGCCGAGCCGGGTGGAGGAGGTGTGCGCCGTGCCGCCCGCCGCGCCGATGCGGACGGCGAGCGGGGTCAGCGCGAAGACCTCCGGGACCACCGTGATCGTCCGCGTGTCGCCGAACGCCTGCTCCCGCTGCGCCAGACCGAACGGATCGACGGTGCGCAGCAGGAGCGGCCCCAGGGGCCAGACGCCGCGGCGCACGCCGGTGACGAGGTAGCTGAGCTGCGGGGTGTCGGCGGGGTATTCGCCTCCCGAGTCGCCGGTGACGGCGGAGGGGAGGACATCGTGCCACAGCCCGTGCGGCACCCGGAGGGCCCGGAGCGTGAAGCGGACCGTCACGCGCGAGGTCTCCGAGACCGTGAGGAGGTCGGTCGAGATCTGCCGGGTGACCGTTCCGGAGCGGCGGGGGAGGCGGACGGCGAGAGCCGCGAACAGCGTGAGCGCGGCCAGCAGGACCCCGAGGTACAGCAGGATCCGCGCACCGAGGATGTTGGCCGCGATCACGCATCCGAGCGCGGCGATGAGCGCACCGGTGCCGCGCGGCGTGAGCAGTCGACGTCGGCGCATGGCGGTGTCCTCAGGAACGGGTCGCGACGGGCACGCGCACGCGCTCCGCGATCTGGGTGAGCGCCGCCTCGACCGGCTGGGCGCCCGCCCGATGCGCGCCGCGGGCCGGGAGCAGCCGATGGGCGAACACGGGGATCAGCAGGTCCGTGATGTCATCCGGGATGACGTAGTCGCGGCCGTCCAGTGCGGCCCAGACCTTCGCCGCGCGGACGAGCTGCAGCGTGGCCCGCGGGCTGGCGCCGAGGTGCAGGCTCGGGTCGGTGCGGGTGGCCTGGGCGAGGGCGACCGCGTACTCCTCGAGTGCGGGCGCCACGTGCACGGCCCGGGCCCAGGCGATGAGCTGCGAGATCGCGGTGGCGTCCGCGACCGGGGTCACGGTCGCCAGCGGGTTCACGACGTCACGCTGCCGCAGCATGAGGGCCTCGGCTGCGGGGTCGGGGTAGCCCATCGAGATGCGCATCATGAACCGGTCGCGCTGCGCCTCGGGGAGCGCGTAGGTGCCCTCCATCTCCAGCGGGTTCTGCGTGGCGACGACGAGGAACGGGTCCGGCAGCCGATGCGTGGAGCCGTCGACCGTGACCTGCCCCTCCTCCATGGCCTCCAGGAGCGCGGACTGGGTCTTGGGGGAGGAACGGTTGATCTCGTCGGCGATGACGATGTGGGCGAAGACGGCGCCGCGCTTGAACTCGAACTCGCGATCGACGGGGTTGTAGACCGAGACCCCCGTGACGTCGCCGGGCAGGAGGTCAGGGGTGAACTGGATGCGCCGGACGGTGGCGTCGACGGTCGCGGCGAGGGCGCGGGCCAGCATCGTCTTCCCGACGCCGGGCACGTCCTCGATGAGCAGATGGCCTTCGGCGAGCAGGCAGACGAGGGCGCTGCGCACGGCCTCGGGCTTCCCGTCGATCACCTGGCTGATCGAGCCGAGGATGGCCGCGGTCTGGGCGGCGAATCCGTCGGCGTCGATCGCGACCGGGCTCAGGGGGGCGTTCTCTGGCATGCGTTCCCTCTCGTCCGGCGCAACGATGCGCGTGCATCGATCGTACGCTCCGCACGGCCCGCGGGACCATGCCGGGCTGCGGTCGTCGGGTCCCGTCGGCGTCGGGTAGAGTGGACGACGGCTCTCCGCGTGGCGGCATCCAGGCCAATTCCCCCAGGGCGGAAACGCAGCAAGGGTAACCGGGCTCTGCTGGGTGCGCGGAGGGTCTTTTCTTTTGCCCGCGTCCAGCCGGCCGCAGGGTGCTCCTGCGAGAATCGAGCGGTGACCGTTCCTCCGCCGGCCAGACCCGAGCATCCGCTGCGGCGATTCGCGTCGCCCGTGCTGCTGCTCGCGGCCATGTGGGCGGTGCAGTTCGCGGACGCCGTGCTGCCGGGCTCCTTCAGCGGCCTCGGCATCCGCTCGTGGGACCCTGCGGGACTCCTGGGGATCGTCTTCGCCCCGCTGCTGCACGCGAGCTGGGCGCATCTGATCGCGAACTCCGTGCCGTTCCTCGTGCTCGGCTGCCTGGTCGCGGTCGAGGGCACGCGCCGGTTCTGGGCCGTCACCGTGATCGTCGCGGTCGTCGGCGGGCTCGGGACCTGGCTCGTGAACGCCCCCGGCACGCTGACCGTGGGCGCCTCCGGGCTCGTCTTCGGGTACTTCGGCTACGTGGTGATGCGGGTGTTCGCTCCCGGCCGCGTGTCGCACCGCATCCTCTACGCGGTGATCGCCGTCGTCGTGGTCGGCCTGTACGGCGGCACCATGCTGGCCGGGGTGTTCGGCGTCGCGGACGGCGTGTCGTGGCAGGGCCATCTGTTCGGCGCCATCGGGGGTGGTGCGGCCGCGCTCGCCGGACGGCGTCCCGACCAGCGCCGCGCCGTCGGACGATGACGGCTCCGCGCACGAGGAGGACGACGGCGACGCGGACCACGTCGACCCGGCGGCCCGCCGCGTCGCGCGAGGCCGCCAACCGCCGACGCCGCGAGGCCCGCCGTCGGGCCGCCCGGCGCGCACAGCGGAAGCGGATCCTGCGGCGCGTCGCCGTGTCCGCCGCGGTGGTGGCCGCGGGGGCGGTGCTGCTCGTGCTCATCCCGCTGGGGCTGGCGAGGGATCCGGCGCCGGTCTGCCTCGACCGGCCGTCGACCTTCCCCCAGGCGGGCGTCGCCGGGTGGAGCGGCGAACAGCTCGAGAACGCCGCGACCATCATCCGCACCGCCGACGAGCTCGGGTTCGCGCGGGACGGCCAGATCCTCGGCGTCATGACCGCGATGGGGGAGAGCAGCCTGCGCAACATCGACTACGGGGACTGGGAGACGCGCGGCTGGACCAATCCGGATGGATCGCGCACGACGAGCATCGGCCTCTTCCAGCAGCAGGAGTGGTGGGGGAGCGCGGAGCAGCGGATGGATCCCGCCACCGCGGCCCGCCTGTTCTTCGAGCGCCTGGCGCGGGTCCCCGACTGGCGGTCGATGGCGCCCTCGCACGCCATCCACCGGGTGCAGGTGAACACGGACCGGGACTACTACACGCGGTACCAGGAGGATGCGACGGCCGTCGTCGACGTGCTGTCCGGCCCGTGCGAGTGACGCGCGCGTTTGTCACGGCAGCGGCGGGGTGCGGTGTCGGGGTGCCCGCCTAAGCTGGAGCCGTGTCGCGGAGCATCTACATCACCTCGGCCGAAGGCCACACCGGGAAGTCGACGATCGCCCTCGGGGTGCTCGATGCGCTGATGCGCGTGTCGCCGCGCGTGGGCGTGTTCCGCCCGATCGCCCGCGCGGTCGCCGAGCGCGACGAGATCCTCGAGCTGCTGCTCGCCCACGACGGCGTCCAGCTCGACTACGAGGACTGCATCGGCGTCACCTACGACGACGTGCGCGCCGACCCCGAGGGCGCGCTGTCGACCATCGTCGCGCGCTTCAAGGCCGTCGAGGCGCAGTGCGACGCCGTCGTCATCGTCGGCAGCGACTACACCGACGTCGCGAGCCCCGCCGAACTCGGCTTCAACGCCCGGATCGCGGCGAACCTCGGAGCCCCCGTCCTGCTCGTGCTGAGCGGACGCGACCAGCAGCGGCAGGCCGAGCAGCTCGGCACGACCACCGCGCGGGAGGCCGCCGCCGTCGGCCAGATCGCCGCCCTGGCGCTGCCGGAACTCGCCGAGGAGCGCGCGGAGCTGTTCGCGGTGGCCGTGAACAGGGCCGACCCCGACGGGCTCGACGCCATCGTCGACGCGGTGCGGGCCGTCGTCCCTGCCGGCACCCCGGTCTGGGCGCTGCCCGAGGATCGAGCGCTCGTCGCGCCGTCCATCCGCGGCATCGTGTCGGCCGTCGACGGCACGCTGCTCAAGGGCGACGAGGATCGTCTGACCGCGGTCGCGCTGTCGATCGTCGTGGCCGGCATGTCGATGGTGAACGTCCTGCCGCGCCTCACCGACGAGGCCGTGGTCGTGATCCCCGCAGACCGCACCGAGGTGCTGCTCGCCGCCCTCCTCGCCGACTCCTCCGGCACGTTCCCGCGGATCGCCGGGATCATCCTCAACGGACCGTTCCCGCTGCCGGACCCGATCCTCCAGCTGCTCGACGGCTTCGCCTCCTCGGTGCCGATCATCACCACCGACCTCGGCACCTACGACACGGCGGTGCGGGTGATGGGCACCCGGGGCCGCATCTCCGCCGACTCGCGCGGTCGCTACGACCGGGCGCTCGGACTCTTCCAGGCGCACGTCGACGTGGCCGAGCTCACCGAGCAGCTCGGGCTCGCGGAGGCGCACGTCGTCACGCCGCTCATGTTCCAGTACGGCCTGATGGAACGCGCGCGGTCCGACCGCCGCCACATCGTCCTCCCCGAGGGCGACGACGACCGCATCCTCCGGGCGGCGGCGGCGCTGCTGTCCCGCGAGGTGGCGGAGCTGACGATCCTCGGCGACGACGGCGCGATCCGCGCGCGGGCGGCGGAACTCGGCGTCGACATCGCCGGCGCGCACGTGGTGAGTCCCACCGACCCAGAGCTCGTGGAGCGCTTCGCCGCCGAGTACGCCCGGCTGCGCGCTCACAAGGGGATCACGCTCGCGCAGGCCGCCGACACCGTCACCGACGTCTCCTACTTCGGGACGATGATGGTGCACCTCGGGCTCGCCGACGGCATGGTCTCCGGCGCCGCGCACACCACGGCGCACACGATCCGTCCCTCCTTCGAGATCATCAAGACGAAGCCGGGGGTGAACGTCGTCTCCAGCGTGTTCCTCATGGCCCTCGCCGATCGTGTGCTCGTGTACGGCGACTGCGCGGTCATCCCCGATCCCACGGCCGAGCAGCTCGCCGACATCGCGATCTCGTCCGCCACCACCGCCCGGCAGTTCGGCATCGACCCCCGCGTGGCGATGCTGTCGTACTCCACCGGCGAGTCCGGGTCGGGGGCCGACGTCGACAAGGTCAGGGCGGCGACGGCGCTCGTGCGCGAGCGCGCCCCCGAGCTCCTCGTGGAGGGTCCCATCCAGTACGACGCCGCCGCCGATGCGGCGGTCGCCAAGGCGAAGCTGCCGGACTCGGCCGTGGCGGGGCGGGCGACGGTGTTCGTCTTCCCCGACCTCAACACCGGCAACAACACCTACAAGGCGGTGCAGCGCTCCGCCGGCGCCGTGGCCATCGGTCCGGTGCTGCAGGGGCTCAACAAACCGATCAACGACCTGTCCCGCGGCGCGCTCGTCGACGACATCGTGAACACGGTGGCCATCACGGCGATCCAGGCCCAGGGCGACGAGCGAGCGGGGGAGGAGGCATGAGCGCGATCCTCGTCATCAACAGCGGGTCGTCCTCGTTGAAGTACAGCCTCATCGACACGGCGCACGAGGACGAGCTCGCCAGCGGGCTCATCGAGCGCATCGGGCAGGACTCCAGCCCCGTCGCCCACACCGTGCGCCCGGAGCCGGGTGACGGACCGTCGGCGACGATGCTCGACGCCACCTACCGGGGGGGGGGTAGGGGGGTGTTGGGGGCGAGAGGAGCTATGTGCTGGGTGCGCGCTAGGGTCCCGATACCGGGCAACCCCCCCCCGGTCAC
>NZ_JBHVHT010000002.1:296674-361776 GCF_042799975.1 Microbacterium sp. NPDC057658
CGCCGTTGGGAGGGCGGGGAGACGAGCACGCCCCCGCTCGGTGGCGGATCGGGCCGCGACGGGTTCCCCCGCGCACGGCCCCTCCCTCGAGGCGCATCCCCCGGTCGCGGTCGGGCATCGGGTCGTGCACGGTGGTGCGCGCTTCTACGCGCCGACCCTGATCGACGCCGACGTCGAGCGGCAGATCGACGAGCTCGCCGTGCTCGCGCCGCTGCACAATCCGGCGAACCTCGCCGGCATCCGGGCGGCCCGCGCCGTGTTCGACAGCGTCCCGCACGTGGCGGTGTTCGACACCGCGTTCCACCAGACGCTGCCGCCGGCGGCCTACACCTACGCGATCGATGCGGCGCTCGCCGCCGAGCATCGGGTCCGTCGGTACGGATTCCACGGCACGAGCCACCAGTACGTCAGCGAGACCGCCGCGAGTTTCCTCGGGCGCGACCTCGGGACCCTCCGGCAGCTCGTGTTCCACCTCGGCAACGGCGCGTCGGTCACCGCGATCGACGGGGGTCGCTCGGTCGAGACCTCGATGGGCCTCACGCCGCTCGAGGGCCTCGTCATGGGCACGCGGTCGGGCGACATCGACCCGGCCGCTCTCGTGCACCTGTCCCGCCGCGCCGGCTACACCATCGACGACCTCGACGCGCTGCTGAACACCCGCAGCGGGCTGGCGGGACTCGCCGGACGCAGCGACATGCGCGACATCCTCGCGGGCGTCGCCGCGGGGGAGGAGGCCGCGACGCTGGCCTTCGACGTGTACGTCCACCGTCTGCGGGCCTACGCCGGCGCGTACATCGCGCAGCTCGGCGGGGTCGACGTCGTGTCCTTCACCGCGGGCGTCGGGGAGAATGCGGCGCCCGTGCGGGCGGCGGCGATGGCGACGCTCGGCTTCGCGGGGATCGAGATCGACCCGGCCCGCAACGAGGCGAAGGAGCGCGGCGTCCGCGTCATCTCGACGGATGCCTCGGCCGTGACGGTCCTCGTCGTCCCCACCGACGAGGAGCTCCAGATCGCCAGGCAGACCGCCGAACTGCTCTGATCGCGGTCCGGGGTTACCCCGCGCGCGCCACCGCCATTACGCTTGCACAGTGGCACGGAGAGGTGCCGACCCGACCCTCGTCCTTCTCCTGGAGGCTCTGTGCCAGACGCGCTGCCCGACCTGTTCCACGCCGACGGTGTGCTGTTCGACCTCGACGGCGTCCTCACGCCGACCGCCGAGGTGCATATGCGCGCCTGGAAGGCGGTCTTCGATGACGTCTTCGCCCGCTGGGACATCACGCCGCCGTACACCGACGAGGACTACTTCGCCTACGTCGACGGCAAGAAGCGCTACGACGGCGTCGCGAGCCTGCTGCGCAGCCGCAATGTCGAGGTGCCCTGGGGCTCGGTGGACGACGACCCGTCCGCCGAGACCATCTGCGGGATCGGCAACCGCAAGAACGCCGCGTTCGCGGCGTCGCTCCGCAGCCAGGGCATCGCTCCGTTCCCCGGCTCCCTCGCCGTGGTCGAGGCGCTGCACGCCGCGGGGATCCCGCTCGGTGTCGTCTCCAGCTCCAAGAACGCCGAGGAGGTACTGGCGGCCGCCGGCATCCGGTCCTTCTTCCGCGTCGTGATCGACGGCGTCGTCGCCGAGCGTGAGCACCTCGCCTCCAAGCCCGCGGCCGACATGTTCGCCGCCGGCGCCACGGCCCTCGGCGTCGACCCGGCCCGCAGCATCGCCGTCGAGGACGCCACCTCCGGCGCCGCTTCGGCCGCCGCCGCCGGATACGCCGTCGTCATCGGCGTCGACCGCGGCGCCGGCGCCGACGCACTCCGCGCCGCCGGCGCGACCCACGTCGTCGACGACCTCGGCGTCCTGCTTCCCGCCGCCCGCACCGACACCCCGGAGACCGCATGATCGACCGCGACCGCTTCCCCGTCGACCCGTGGCGTCTCATCGAGACGCGCTACTCGGAGGAGGGCGTCGGCGAGACGCTGTTCTCGGTCGGCAACGGCTACCTCGGGCTCCGGGGCAACCACATCGAGGGGCGCGGCGCGCAGGAGCACGGCACCTTCATCAACGGCCTGCACGAGACGTGGCCGATCCGGCACGCCGAGCAGGCCTACGGCTTCGCCGAGGTCGGCCAGACGATCGTCAACGCCCCCGACGCCAAGGTGATGCGCCTCTACGTCGACGACGAGCCGATCTCCCTCGACGACGCGGACGTGCGCGAGTACGCCCGCACGCTCGACATGCGCACGGGTGTGCTGGAACGGCGCGTCGTCTGGGAGACCCCGTCCGGCAAGCGGGTACGCATGCGGGATCAGCGTCTCGTGAGCTTCGAGGAGCGCCACCTCGCCGTGCTGCGGCTCGAGGTCGTGGTCGAGAACGCCAACGCCCCGGTCACGATCAGCTGCCAGCTGCTCAACCGTCAGGACGGGGCGGGCGTCTACGCCGGCTCCCCGATGACGACCAAGGGCGCCGCCTTCGACCCGCGCAAGGCCGAGCGCATCGCGGACCGCGTGCTGGAGCCGGCCGAGCACTGGCAGGACGGCCTGCGCTCCGCGCTGTCGTACCGGGTCGCCGCGTCCGGGATGACCGTCGCCGTCGTCGCCGATCACATCATCGAGACGGAGAACGACTACAACGTCCGCACGCTCATCGAGCCGGACATCGCCAAGAACGTCTTCCGCGTCCAGGCGAAGGCCGGCGTCCCCATCACGATCACCAAGCTCGTCAGCTACCACTCGTCCCGCGGCGTGCCCCCGCGGGAGCTCGTCGACCGCTGCCGTCGCTCTCTCGACCGGGCAGCGGACGAGGGCGTGGAGACGGTCTTCCGTCGTCAGCGCGAGTGGCTCGACGCGTTCTGGGAGCGCAGCGACGTGCAGATCGGCGGGCGCGACGACCTGCAGCAGGCCACCCGGTGGTGCCTGTTCCAGCTCGCGCAGGCCTCGGCCAGGGCGGACGGCGCCGGCGTCCCCGCGAAGGGACTCACCGGCTCCGGCTACAGCGGCCACTACTTCTGGGACACCGAGATCTACGTGCTCCCGTTCCTCACCTACACGACGCCGCGCTGGGCGTACAACGCTCTCCGGGCCCGGGTGAAGATGCTCCCCGCGGCGCGCCGCCGGGCCGCTCAGCTCAACGAGGCCGGAGCGCTCTTCCCGTGGCGCACGATCAACGGCGAGGAGGCCTCGGCGTACTACGCCGCCGGCACCGCGCAGTACCACATCAACGCCGACATCAGCTTCGCGCTCGGCAAGTACGTGCGGGCGACCGGGGACGAGGCCTTCCTGCGGCGCGAGGGCGCCGACGTCGCGATCGAGACCGCGCGGCTCTGGGCCACCCTCGGCTTCTGGCGGGGATCGCGGCTCGTGGAGCAGTCCGGCGCCGGCGACGGCCTCCAGACGTTCCACATCCACGGCGTCACCGGCCCGGACGAGTACACGACCGTCGTGAACGACAACCTGTACACGAACGTCATGGCACGGTACAACCTCCGGTACGCGGCCAAGGTCGTGCGGGAGATCCGCGACAGTTACCCCGAGGACTACGCGGCCCTCGTCGAGCGCACGGGCCTCGGCTCCGGTGAGGCGGAGTCCTGGGAGCGTGCCGCGGAGGCGATGTACATCCCGTACAGCGAGAGCCTCGGCATCCACCCGCAGGATTCGCTGTTCCTGGAGCGGGAGGTCTGGGACCTCGCGAACACCCCGGCCGACCAGCGCCCGCTGTTGCTGCACTTCCACCCGCTCGTGATCTACCGCTTCCAGGTGCTCAAGCAGGCTGACGTCGTGCTGGCGCTGTTCCTCCAGGGCAACCACTTCTCGCCCGAGGAGAAGAAGGCCGACTTCGACTACTACGACCCGCTGACGACGGGCGACTCGACCCTCTCGGCGGTCGTGCAGTCGATCCTCGCGGCAGAGGTGGGCTATCAGGACCTCGCGCAGAAGTACTTCGAGCAGTCGCTGTTCGTCGATCTGCACGACCTGCACCACAACGCGGCGGACGGGGTGCACGTGGCCTCGGCCGGTGGCGTGTGGACGGCCCTCGTCTGCGGCTTCGGCGGTATGCGCGACTACGGCGGTGACCTCAGCTTCGACCCGCGGCTCCCCGAATCCTGGCCGTCGCTGTCGTTCCCGCTGCAGTGGCAGGGGACCGCGATGCAGGTGACCGTCACGAGGCACGAGCTGCGCGTCGAGGTGCGCAGCGGACCTCCGGTGCCGTTCAGCGTGCGGGACAACGCGTACATCGCGACACTGGAGGACGAGGTCATCGTCCCGCTCGCGAACCAGGGACCCGTGATCCCCGGACGCCCGACCCTGCAGGAGTTCGCCGACGCCCGCCGCGACGACGGCACGCGGCTTTCGGCCTCGGTCCCCGTGATCACGAGCGCGATCCCCGTCATCGAGAACCTCGACTGACCGCCGACCCACCCCTCTGCGTGCGTCCCACCCCGTTGCGGACGCGCGCAGAGGGGTGGCTCGCGTGAAAGGGGCCGGGTCGACCGGGAGGGGAGCAACGTCGGTGGCACGCCGTAGGCTGGAGGGGTGACCACAGCCCTCTACCGCCGCTACCGACCCGAGACGTTCGGCGAGATGATCGGGCAGTCGCAGGTGACCGATCCGCTCATGACTGCGCTGCGTGGCGACCGCGTCGGCCACGCCTACCTGTTCTCCGGCCCGCGCGGTTGCGGCAAGACCACCTCGGCGCGCATCCTCGCCCGGTGCCTGAACTGCGCGGAGGGCCCGACCGACACCCCCTGCGGGACCTGCCCGAGCTGTGTCGAGCTGTCCAGGGCGGGCGGCGGATCGCTCGACGTCGTCGAGATCGACGCGGCGAGTCACAACGGCGTCGACGACGCGCGCGACCTGCGCGAGCGGGCGACCTTCGCCCCGAGCCGCGACCGCTTCAAGATCTTCATCCTCGATGAGGCGCACATGGTCACCCCGCAGGGCTTCAACGCGCTGCTGAAGCTGGTCGAGGAGCCCCCGCCGCACGTCAAGTTCATCTTCGCGACGACGGAGCCCGAGAAGGTGCTCGGCACGATCCGCTCGCGCACCCATCACTACCCGTTCCGGCTGGTCCCGCCCGCCGCGATGCTCGACTACGTCGAGAAGCTCTGCGCGGAGGAGGGGGTCATCGTCGAGCAGGGCGTCCTCCCGCTCGTCGTCCGCGCCGGGGGTGGCTCGCCCCGCGACACCCTGTCGCTGCTGGACCAGCTCATCGCGGGGTCGGACGCCCCTGCCGGCTCGGAGACTGTCACTGTCGGCTACGCGCGCGCGGTCGCGCTGCTCGGGTACACCCACGGGGCCCTCCTCGACGAGATCGTCGATGCGCTGGCGGCGGGCGACGCCGCGACCGCCTTCCCGGCCATCGACCGCGTCGTGCAGACCGGACAAGACCCGCGTCGCTTCGTCGACGACCTCCTGGAGCGCCTGCGCGACCTCATCGTGATCGCCGCCGTGGGCTCCGGTGCCTCCGCCGTGCTCCGCGGGATCGCCGAAGACGAGCTCGACCGCATGCGCCGCCAGGCCGAGTCGTTCGGCGCCGCGCGGCTCTCCCGTACGGCAGACGTGGTCAGCGCGGCTCTCGACGACATGTCCGGAGCCACGTCGCCCCGCCTCCACCTCGAGCTCATGGTGGCCCGCGTCCTCGCCGCATCCGGGGGGTCGACCTCGTCCGGAGCGGCCGCGTCGGGCGCGCTGCACCCGCCGGCCACGACGCCCCCGCCGGTGATCCCGCCCGCGGCCGCGGCGCCGTCTCCCACGGCTGCGCCCGGTACGGAGACCGCGCCGGCAGTGCCCTCGACGCCCGCGGCACCGGCTCCCTCCGCGCCGGCCGTCTCCGCCCCTGTGGCCGCCGCCGAGCCCGAGCGCTCCCCGGAGCCCGAGCCGGCGCCGGAACCCGCCCGTCCCGCGGAGCCCGACCCCACGCCGGCTCCGGCCCCGGCGTCGTCCGCGCCGTCCGCCCCCGTCACGTTCGACCGCGTCCGCGATGCCTGGCCGGCCGTGCTGAAGCGTCTCGAAGGCATCAGCCGCACGTCCTGGCTGCTCGCCACCGCTGTGCAGCCGCTGGCCTACGACGGCGAGTCCGAGGTCCTGACCCTCGGATTCACGAGTCAGCACGACGTCGCGAAGTTCAAGGGGACCACGCCCGGCTCCGGGCCGTCCGACCACCTCCGCACGGCCATCGAGCAGGAGGTCGGGGTGCGGGTCAAGTACCTGCCGGCCCCGATGCCGCCCGGCGGTGCGCCGCGGCAGCCCGCCTCCTCGGGATCCGCCGCCCCGGCCGACACCGCTCCCGCATCGGAGCCTGCGTCAGCGCGTCCCTCCCGCCCGCAGACCCGCGCCGCCGCGGCCCCCGTGACGGAGTGGGCGGTCGCACCCATCCCGACGACAGCGGCCGCCGCGCCCGCAGCGCCCCTCGCCGTCGACGAGGAGCCGGAGGATGTCGAGGCCGCCCCCGCCGCCCCGACCCCGCCGGCCGACGGCAGGATCGATCGCGATGAGCCGCCGCTGCCCGGCGACGACGACGCTCCCGCGTTCGACGAGGAGCCGCCGTACGATCCGGCCTACGAGCCCCCGGCTCCGTACGACCGCCCTCCCTCCCCACGCGCGACTCCGGCGGCGGCCCCGAAGGCGGCCGCCCGCGCGGCCCCCGCGGCCGCTCCACCGGTCATCGTCGAGCGCACCCCTGCCGCCGGCGGCGTGCAGCGCTACGGAGAGGCCGTGATCCGCCAGGTGCTCGGCGCGACGTTCCTTCGCGAAGAGCCCTACGAGCCCCCCACGAGGTTCTCCTGATGTACGACGGCATCGTCCAAGAGCTGATCGACGAGTTCGGCCGCCTTCCCGGCATCGGCCCGAAGTCGGCGCAGCGCATCGCGTTCCACATCCTGCAGACGCCGACGTTCGACGTCGCCCGTCTCGCCGAGCTGCTGACCGAGATCCGCATCCGGGTCCGCTTCTGCGAGATCTGCGGCAACGTCGCGGAGCAGGAACGCTGCGCGATCTGTCGCGACCCTCGCCGCAACCAGGCGCTGATCTGCGTGGTCGAGGACGCGAAGGACGTCGCGGCGATCGAGCGCACGCGGGAGTTCCGCGGCCTGTACCACGTGCTCGGCGGCGCGATCAGCCCCATCGCGGGCATCGGGCCGGACGACCTCCGGATCGCGCAGCTCATGACGCGGCTCGCCGACGGCACCGTGCAGGAGGTCATCATCGCCACGAACCCCAATCTGGAGGGCGAGGCGACGGCGAGCTACCTGAGCCGGCTCCTGACGACGATGCAGATCACGGTCTCGCGGCTCGCCTCGGGCCTCCCGGTCGGCGGCGACCTCGAGTACGCAGACGAGGTGACGCTCGGCCGGGCCTTCGAGGGCCGGCGCGTGCTGTGACCCCGCAGTCCGGCTTCTCCCGCCGGGGCTGGCTGCTCTTCGGGGCCATGGCCCTGCTCTGGGGCGTTCCCTACCTCTTCATCAGCGTGGCGGTGGATTCGATCTCCCCGCCGGCGATCGTGGCGGGACGGACGCTGATCGCCGCCCTCCTCCTGCTGCCGTTCGCCCTGCGCAGCGGCGCCCTTCGCGCGGCGCTCCGGCACTGGCCGTGGGTGCTGGCCTTCGGGGCCGTGGAGATGGCCGGACCGTTCCTCCTCCTCGGACACGCCGAGATGACGCTGCCCTCCGGCATGACCGGACTCCTCGTCGCGACCGTGCCGCTGTTCGCCGCCCTCATCGCGCTGGGCGGTGGTGACCGCGGCGTGCTGCGTCCCGCCCGCGGCATCGGCCTGCTGGTCGGCTTCGTCGGCGTCGCCATCGTCGTGGCGGGGCCCGGGCTCTTCGGGGGAGAGGTGAGTCTGCTCGCGGCCGGCGAGGTGCTGCTCGTCGCGGTGCTGTACGCGATCGCACCGTTCATCGTGGCGCGCAAGTTGAACGACGTGCCCTCGCTCGGCACGATCACGCTGTCCCTGCTCATGATCGGCATCTTCTATCTCCCGATCGGTCTGCTCACGCAGCACGAGGTGCCGACGCTCCCGTCGATCGGCGCCCTCCTCGCCCTCGCCGTCATCTGCACGGCGCTGGCGTTCCTGGCCTTCTTCGCGCTGATCCGCGAGGTCGGACCGGTCAGGGCGCCGCTGTTCACCTACGTGAACCCCGTCGTGGCGATCGTGCTCGGCGCGATCGTGCTCGCCGAGCCCCTCACCCCGGGGCTCCTCCTCGGATTCCCGCTGATCATCGTCGGGTGCTGGTTCGCCGCCACCGGAGGGCGCCTGCGCCCGGTGACGCCCGTCCCGCCCGCCCCCGCCTGAGCCGTCACATGCGCGGGGCGGCATGCGCGCCGATCGTAGAATGACCGTGGGCGGATCCGCCCGACATCCCAGGGAGTGAACGTGGCCCTCATCGTGCAGAAGTACGGCGGCTCGTCCGTCGCCGACGCAGAGAGCATCAAGCGCGTCGCCAAGCGCATCGTCGACACCCGTCGCGCCGGTCACGACGTCGTCGTCGCCGTGAGCGCCATGGGCGACACGACCGATGAGCTGCTCGACCTCGCGAACGAGGTCGCGCCGATCCCGGCTCCGCGCGAACTCGACATGCTCCTCTCCAGCGGCGAGCGGATCTCGATGGCGCTGCTGGCGATGGCGATCCACTCGATGGGCTTCGAAGCGCGGTCGTTCACCGGCAGCCAGGCCGGCATGATCACCGACTCGCAGCACGGGGCGGCGCGCATCGTCGACGTCACACCGGTCCGGCTCCGCGAGGCGCTCGACGAGGGCGCGATCGTCATCGTCGCCGGCTTCCAGGGCTTCAATCGCGACACCCGCGACATCACCACGCTCGGCCGTGGCGGATCGGACACGACGGCCGTCGCGCTGGCGGCCGCGCTGTCGGCCGACGTCTGCGAGATCTACAGCGATGTGGACGGCATTTTCACCGCCGACCCGCGCGTGATCCCGAAGGCGCAGAAGCTCGACCACGTCTCCAGCGAGGAGATGCTGGAGCTCGCCGCCAACGGCGCCAAGGTCCTCTACATCCGTGCCGTGGAGTACGCCCGCCGGCACGGCGTCCTCATCCACGCTCGGTCGACGTTCTCGTCGGCCGAGGGCACATACGTTCTGGGCGAGGGCATGAAGAACCCTCGCGAAGCCGAGGGAGCAGTCATGGAAGAACCGATCGTCGCCGGCGTCGCCACCGACTTCAGCCAGGCCAAGATCACCGTCGCCGGAGTGCCCGACGTCCCGGGCAAGGCCGCAGAGATCTTCAAGATCGTCGCGAAGTCCGGCGCCAACGTCGACATGATCGTGCAGAACGTCTCCGCCACCGGGCGCACGGACATCTCGTTCACGGTCCCCAAGGCCGACGCCGCTGCCGCACTCAAGGCCCTCGCCGGCGAGCAGACCGAGGTCGGCTTCCAGAACCTCATCCACGACGACCAGATCGGCAAGCTGTCCGTGGTCGGCGCGGGCATGCGCACGCACTCCGGTGTCTCGGCGACCCTGTTCGAGGCCCTGTCCGCCGGCGGCATCAACATCGAGATGATCTCCACCTCGGAGATCCGCATCTCGGTCGTGCTCCGCGACACCGACCTCACCGAGGCCGCCCGCACCGTGCACACCGCCTACGGTCTCGACGGCGACGCGGAGGCCACGGTCCACGCCGGCACCGGCCGCTGACCCCACGCCAGCGCGCCACGCTAGCTCAGGCGTTCGCGCTAACTCAGGCGGCCCTGTCCGCGCGTGCCTGTTGTCCCGCGTTCGCCTGATGTACCGGGCGCGCGTGCCTTCGTGAAACGGACGGGCTTCGGGGTGGTCGTGGCGCGATAGACTCGCGGAAACCCTGACACCGGCGCCAGGCGCAGCATCAGCATCCCGACGCCGCGCCCGAAGCCTCGTACGCCGTACCGCACGAAGCCAAGGAACATCATGACCCGCATCTCCGAATCAGGACTCTCCGTCGCCATCGTCGGCGCCACCGGCCAGGTGGGCACCGTGATGCGCGAGATTCTCGCGGAGCGTTCGTTCCCGATCCGCGAGCTGCGGCTGTTCTCGTCGGCGCGTTCCGCGGGCACGGCGATCGAGTTCGGCGGACAGACGGTCATCGTCGAGGACGTCGAGGCCGCCGACCCGTCCGGGATCGACATCGCGCTGTTCTCCGCCGGTGCCACCGCCAGCCGCGCCTACGCCCCCCGCTTCGCCGAGGCCGGCGCCGTGGTCGTCGACAACTCCAGCGCCTGGCGCATGGACCCCGAGGTCCCCCTCGTCGTCAGCGAGGTCAACCCGCACGCGATCGACGACCGGCCCAAGGGCATCATCGCGAACCCGAACTGCACCACGATGGCGGCGATGCCGGTGCTGAAGGTCCTCGACGCCGAGGCCGGCCTGGAGCGCCTGATCGTGTCGACCTACCAGGCGGTGTCCGGCTCCGGACTCGCCGGCGCACAGGAGCTGCTCGGCCAGGTCGAGGGCGTGCTCGCGCAGGGCGACACCCTCCGCCTCGTGCACGACGGCTCCGCGGTCGACTTCTCCGAGCCCGAGAAGTACGTCGCGCCGATCGCCTTCGACGTGATCCCGTTCGCGGGGAACCTCGTGGACGATGGCGACAACGAGACCGACGAGGAGAAGAAGCTCCGCAACGAGAGCCGGAAGATCCTCGAGCTGCCCGACCTCCGCGTCGCCGGTACCTGCGTCCGCGTGCCGGTGTTCACGGGCCACTCGCTGTCGATCCACGCCGAGTTCTCCCGCGACCTGACGCCCGAGCGCGCCACGGAGGTGCTGAGCGCGGCGCCCGGCGTCGTGCTCGACGAGGTGCCGACCCCGCTGCAGGCCGCGGGCAAGGACCCGAGCTTCGTGGGCCGCATCCGTGCCGACCAGTCGGCTCCGGAGGGCAAGGGTCTCGTGCTCTTCATCAGCAACGACAACCTCCGCAAGGGGGCGGCGTTGAACGCGGTGCAGATCGCCGAAGTGCTCGCCGAGCGCCTCGCCCCGGTGTCCTGACCGCCCGGTGGTCGGCGGGGTCCTGCCCGCGAACTAGACTGTTCGGGTGACTGAAAACGTCGATGTCGTCCTGATCGGCGGTGGCATCATGAGCGCCACCCTGGGTACCCTGCTGCACGAGCTGCAGCCGGACTGGAAGATCGTCGCCTTCGAGCGGCTGTCGGACGTGGCGCAGGAGAGCTCGAACCCCTGGAACAACGCCGGGACCGGGCATGCCGCCCTGTGCGAGCTGAACTACATGCCGCAGCAGGGCGACGCTCCGCTCGACCCCGCCAAGGCGATCTCGATCAACGAGCAGTTCCAGCAGAGCCGCCAGTTCTGGTCCTCCCTCGTGGAGAAGGGCGTGCTGGACGAGCCGACGACCTTCATCAACGCGACGCCGCACATGACGTTCGTGCGGGGTGAGAAGGACGTGGCCTACCTCAAGAAGCGCTATGAGGTGCTCAAGGAGCAGCCGCTGTTCGCCGGCATCGAGTACAGCGAAGACTCCCGCGTCATCAACCAGTGGGCGCCGCTGCTCATGCAGAAGCGGCGGAAGGGCGAGCCGTTCGCGGCCACCCGGGTGCCCGCCGGCACCGACGTCGACTTCGGCGCGCTGACGCATCAGCTCTTCGATCACCTGCGTGACTCGGGCGTCGCCGTGCGCACGAACCACGAGGTCAAGTCGCTCAAGCGCCAGAAGGACGGCACCTGGCTCATCAAGTACCGCACGACGGTCGGCCGCACCCCGAACGAGATCAAGGCGAAGTTCGTGTTCGTCGGGGCCGGTGGCTGGGCGCTGAAGCTCCTGCAGAATTCCGGTATCCCTGAGATCAAGGGCTACGGCGTCTTCCCGATCGGCGGCCAGTTCCTCAAGACAACGAACCCGAAGATCGTCGCGCAGCACAAGGCGAAGGTCTATTCGCAGGCCTCGGTCGGCGCGCCGCCGATGTCGGTCCCGCACCTCGACACGCGTGTCGTCGACGGCGAGGCATCGCTGATGTTCGGGCCGTTCGCGACGTTCAGCCCGAAGTTCCTCAAGAACGGCTCGATGCTCGACATCGTCACGCAGGTCCGGCCGCACAACCTCTGGCCGATGCTGCGGGTCGCCTTCGCCAATCCCGACCTCATCACGTACCTCATCAGCGAGCTGATGAAGAACCACCGCAAGAAGGTCGACAGCCTCCGCACGTTCATGCCGACGGCCAAGGACGAGGACTGGACGCTCATCGACGCCGGTCAGCGCGCTCAGGTCATGAAGAAGGACCCGAAGAAGGGCGGCGTGCTGCAGTTCGGCACCGAGGTGGTCGCCTCGGGCGACGGCTCGATCGCCGGTCTCCTCGGTGCATCCCCCGGGGCTTCGACCGCCGTGCCGATCATGCTCGACCTGCTGAAGAAGTGCTTCCCCGGCGAGTACCCGGGGTGGGAGTCGCAGCTGCGTGAGCTCATCCCCACCTTCGGCCGGAAGCTCAACGGCGACGCGGAGCTCGCGGAGGAGTCGACCGCCGCGACTGCCGCCGTCCTCGGCATCAACGTCTGACCTGGGCCCGTGGCGAAGCTCTACTTCCGCTACGGCGCGATGAACTCGGGCAAGTCGACCGCTCTGCTGCAGGTCGCCTACAACTACGAGGAGCGCGGCCAGCACGTGCTCCTCGCCAAGCCCGCGATCGACACCAAGGGCGCGGGGCAGATCGAGAGTCGCCTCGGCGTCACGCGGCCGGTCGACTTCCTCGTCGGTCCGGACGATGACGTGCGCGCGCTCTTCGCGGTCCACCGCGAGCGGATGCAGCGGTCCACGGAGGAGGAGCTCCTCCCGACCGGGCCGATAGACGTGGCCTGTCTCCTCATCGACGAGGCGCAGTTCCTCACGCCGACACAGATCGACGACCTGTTCCGCATCGCGGTGGAGGACGGCATCCCGGTGATGGCCTACGGCATCCGCAACGACTTCCGCACCCACGCCTTCCCCGGCTCCGCCCGGCTCCTGGCCATCGCGCACTCCCTGGAGGAGCTCAAGACGATCTGCCGCTGCGGGCGCAAGGCGGTGTTCAACGGCCGCGTGGTCGGCGGCCGCTTCGTGTTCGACGGCGACCAGGTCGCGATCGACGAGGGCGCCGACGGTTCCGCCTCGCCCGAGCTCACGACCTATGAGTCGCTGTGCGGCACCTGCTATCTGGAGGAGTCCGGCGGCCGTCTGGGCTGACCCGCCGACCCACCCCCTTCCGGTCGCCCCACCCCTCTGCGTGCGTACGCACCGGGCCGGGACGCACGGAGAGGGGTGGCTCGCGCGCGCCGCATCGCCGCATTGCGTGGTCTGACCACACGCGCTAACCTGTGGTCTGACCACAGGAGGCGGGATGACGGAGCAGCCGGCGCGTGCATGGCGACTCGTGCTCGAGCACATCGAGCGTGACCTGCTCGACGGTCGTCTCGGCCCGGGGGACCGGCTGCCGTCCGAACGGGACCTCGCGAGCGACCTCGGCGTCGGGCGGTCGAGTGTGCGAGAGGCGTTCCGGGTGCTCGAGGTGCTCGGCCTCATCCGCACCGCCACCGGCTCCGGGCCGCAGGCGGGCGCCATCGTCATCGCGACCCCCACCGGCGGGATGTCGGCGCTCCTGCGGCTCCAGGTGGCCGCGCGGGGCTTCCCGCTCGATGACGTCGTCCGCACGCGACTCGTGCTCGAGGACGCGGTCGTCGACGCCATGGCATCGGCCGCCCACCGGGACACCGTCCGGGCGCACGAGCTGCTCACGGCCATGGACGACGGCGCCCTCACTCCGGCCGAGTTCCTGGCCCTCGACGCGCAGCTGCACCTCTCCCTCGCCGAGGGCAGCGGCAACACCGTCATCGCGGCGATGATGGCGGGCCTCCGCTCCGCCATCGAGTCGTACGTGCTCGCGGGCGCGGCGAGCGTCGACGACTGGGATCGCATGGCCGACCGCCTGCGGTCCGAGCACCACGCACTGGTCGCGGCGATCGATGCGGGCGAGGTCGACACCGCCCGGCGCCTGGTCCGCGCCCACATCACCGGCTACTACACCGCCGCGGGCCTCACCCGCACCGTCCCCCCGCAGAACTGAGAGGCAGAACATGGTCCAGCGCCAGCTCCCCAACCCCGCCGAGCTGTTGGAGCTCATGAAGTTCAAGAAGCCCGAGCTCGACGGGCGCAAGCGCCGTCTCGACGCCGCGCTCACCATCGACGATCTGCGCACGATCGCCAAGCGCCGCACACCGAAGGCCGCCTTCGACTACACGGACGGCGCGGCCGAGGGCGAGCTCTCGCTGAGCCGCGCCCGTCAGGCGTTCCAGGACGTGGAGTTCCACCCCGGCATCCTCAAGCCGGCGCCGGACGTCGACACGGCCGTCGAGATCCTCGGCGGTCCGTCCGCGCTCCCGTTCGGCATCGCGCCGACCGGCTTCACCCGGCTCATGCAGACCGAGGGCGAGGTCGCGGGTGCCGGAGCCGCGGCCGCTGCGGGCATCCCGTTCACGCTGTCCACCCTCGGGACCACCTCGATCGAGGACGTCAAGGCGGCGACGGTCCGGGAGCCGCAGGGCCCCGTGCCCGGACGGAACTGGTTCCAGCTTTACGTCATGCGCGACCGCGAGATCTCGTACGAGCTCGCCCGCCGCGCCGCCGCCGCCGGCTTCGACACCCTGCAGTTCACCGTCGACACCCCGGTCGCCGGTGCCCGTCTCCGCGACAAGCGCAACGGCTTCAGCATCCCGCCGCAGCTCACCCTCGGCACGATCATCAACGCCATCCCGCGGCCCTGGTGGTGGTTCGACTTCCTGACCACGCCGAAGCTGGAGTTCGCGTCGCTGAGCGCGACCGGCGGCACCGTGGGCGAGCTCCTCGACGCGGCGATGGACCCGACGATCAGCTACGACGACCTCGCCGTCATCCGCGACATCTGGCCCGGCAAGATCGTCATCAAGGGCGTGCAGAACATCGAGGACTCCGTGCGCCTGCGGGACGCGGGCGTCGACGGCATCGTGCTGTCGAACCACGGCGGGCGCCAGCTCGACCGCGCCCCGATCCCGTTCCACCTCCTGCCCGAGGTCCGTCGTGCGGTCGGCGACGACTTCACGGTCATGATCGACACCGGCATCATGAACGGCGCCGACATCGTGGCGTCCGTCGCCCTCGGCGCCGACTTCACGCTGATCGGCCGCGCCTACCTCTACGGGCTGATGGCGGGGGGACGGCAGGGCGTCGACCGCACGATCGCCATCCTGCGCGGCGAGATCGAGCGCACGATGCGGCTGCTGGGCGTGGCCTCCCTCGCGGAGCTCGAGCCGGGGCACGTGACCCAGCTCACGCGTCTGGTGCCCGTCTCCCGCGCGGCCGGCGTCGAGGTGCGCTGACGCCTCTGCACGACCAGACCACGCCTGCACGACGGATTCGATCGTCCCGTCGTGCAGGCGGGTCGACGTCGTGCGAACGTGCGCGTCAGACCCGGGTGGAGAGGGTCGGCAGGAGAGCCTCGAGGCGGGCCGCCGTGTCCTCCCAGCCCTCGACGGCCACCGACGGCACGCCCAGCGCGAGGACGGGGTAGTCGTTGCCGCCCTCGTCGAGACGGTCGCCGTAGAACAGCATCGCCGTGAGCTCGATCCCGGTGTGCGTGGCGAGCTGTCGCATGCCGAACGCCTTGTCGATGCCGGCGCGGGTGATGTCGATGGAGGTCGAGCCGCCGGAGCGCACCTCGAGGCCAGGAAGCCGCGCGGCGACGGCATCGCGCAGGGCGCCGCGCTTCGCGCCGGTCGGATCCCAGGCGTGCTTCGCGTCACGCGGTGCCTGCTGGCCGAGGGCCGAGAACGTGATCTGCGAGCCGCGGTCCTCGAGGATCTCGCCCCAGGGCTCGGTCTCCCAGAGCCCGAGGCGCTCCGCCTCCTCGCGGAGGGCCGTGAGGGCGGCGGACTTCTCCTCGTCGCTCAGGTCGTGGGCGTACACGGCTACGAAGTCGCTGCCGTCATGCCGCAGGTATCGCGTGCCGCACGTCGGAAGCAGGTGCAGGCGGGCGAGCGCCTCCGGGTCGGCGTCCGCGAGTTGCGCGACGACCTGCGTGCGGAACTGCGCCTCGTTGCCCCCGGAGATGATGGCGACGTCGACGGACTGGAGCAGCTCGTTCAGGAGCGCGGCGATCCGCGGGTCGATCGTGCCCTTGGACGGCGCGAGCGTGTCATCGAGGTCGAAGGCGACGAGAGAGGGCGATGTCATGATGCCTCCACTGTAGGTGTTCGCGGCCGGGAGGAGGGTGTGGTGGCGAGCAGCGTGCAGAACACCGCGATGACGATGCCGATCGTCGCCCCGGTGGAGTTGGCCAGCACGTCGCTCACGGTCGCGGCGCGGTGGGGGAGGGCCAGGTACTGCGCCGTCTCGATCACAAGCGAGAGGGTCGGGCCCACGAGCAGCGACAGCGGCCAGAGTCGGCGGGGAAGGAGCAGGAACGCGAGGATGCCGACGGGGACGAAGACGATGACGTTCGCGAGGATCTCGAGGCGCGTGAAGTCGAGGCCCGTCCAGCCGACGCGGTGGAGTGCGCCGAGGGCGAGGTCCACCACGGAGGGCATCGTCTGCTCCACCCGCGCGGGCGTGAGCGTAAGGAACGCGATGCCGGCGAGGAACGGCAGCCCGAGAGCGAGCGCCCAGATGCGCGTCGAACGACGCGGCGGCGGCAGGAGCCTCCCCATGCGTTCCCCTCTCGCACGACATCCCGATACAGAGAAGGCCGCCCCTGCGGGCGGCCTTCTCGTGTCACTGGTCGGGGTGACAGGATTTGAACCTGCGACCTCTTCGTCCCGAACGAAGCGCGCTACCAAGCTGCGCCACACCCCGTTTTGCAACCCTCCGAGTCTACAGCGAAATGCCTCCAGCACCGAATCGAGCGCGCACATCCGCGTGGCGCGCCGTGCGGGAGCCGTCGGCGCGGGGACCCGCACCCGTGTCGGACGGCTCAGGCGCGCGGGGTCAGGGTGAGCAGCGTCGCCTCGGGGCGGCACGCGAAGCGCACGGGGGCGTAGATCGAGTGTCCGCAGCCGGCACTCACATTCAGCGGCGCCGAACGCCCGTCGTGCGTCCAGGTGCTCAGCCCCTTGGCCTGCTTGAGGGGGATGTCGCAGTTGGCGACGAGCGCGCCGTACCCCGGGAGGCACACCTGGCCCCCGTGCGTGTGTCCGCCGAGGATCGCGTCCGCGCCGAGGTCGACGAAGCCGTTGAGCACCCGCTGATAGGGGGCGTGCGTCACCCCCAGCAGGGGAGCACCGCCCGGGCGGGGACCGAGGCCGGCCAGGGCGTCGGGGAGCACGTCCAGACGATCCCAGTCGCGATGCGCGTCGTTCACGCCGAACAGGTCGACGGGCGCTCCGCGGACGGTCAGCCGAGCCGCGGCGTTGTTCAGATCGGCCCAGCCGAGCTCGTCCGTGAAGTAGTCGTCCATCGCGGCGGTGTCGAGCAGCGCCGGCTGTCGGATCTTCTGAGACGGGCCCGCGAAGTAGCGCAGCGGATTGCGCGGCGTGGGGACGTTGACGTCGTTCGACCCGTGCACGAACACACCGGGGATGCCTGCGAGGGGAGCGAAGGCGCGACGGATCCCCTGCAGCCCGTCCTCGTGACCGAGGTTGTCGCCGGTGTTGACGATGAGGTCGGGCTGAAGCTCGGCGAGCGAGGCGAGCCAGTCCTGCTTCCGACGCTGCCAGGGCGCCATGTGCGCATCGGACAGGTGCAGGATGCGCAGCGGCTCCGCGCCGGCGGGAAGGGCCTCCGCCGTCACCTCCCGCACGGTGAACAGGTAGCGCTCGATCCCGATGCCCCACACCGCGGCGGCCGCACCGACGGCCCCCACCGCGCCGAGCGCGATGAGGGCCGGGTGTGCCGCGCGGGGCGCGCCTACTTGCACGTCACCCTGATCGGCGTGGACTTCGTGGCCGCGGTGTTCGCGGCCGGGTCCGTCGAGGTCACCTTCGCATCGTCCGCGTTGCACGACCCGGCGCGTTCGACCGACGTGAAGCCGGCTGCGATCAGCGCGGCGTTCGCGGCGGTCGGGGACTGGCCGGTGACGTCGGGGACGGTCGCGCCGTCGCCGTTGCTCGGCGAGATCGTGATGGTGGCGCCCGACGGAGCTTGACCACTGGGATCCTGCGCGACGACGATGTTGGTCGCCTTGTCGCTGTCGACGGGATCGCCCACCGAGACGGTGAACCCGGCACGCTCGAGGGTGGCCGTCGCCTCCTCCACCGTCTGTCCGACCACATCGGGCACGTCCACCCGGATCTGCCGGATGAGGTTGCCGTCGGGCTGCGGGAAGGCGTCGCCGCCGTAGACCATGTTGGCCGCGTGCTGAGCCGCCCTCGCCAGCGGATAGCGCACCTCGTTGAGGAGGTGGCTGCCGGTCCAGACGTTGAAGACGTTGTCGTGGTTGCCGTTCGACCGGCCGGCCCAGACCGCGGTCGCGACCTTGGTGCTCGACTCGATCATCATCGTCGACCAGAGGTCGTGGGTACCGGTCTTGCCGATCAGCGGCGTGCCGTCGAACGGGTTGGCCCTGGCACCGGTGCCTCCGCCGGCCATGACGCCCTGGAGCGCGTAGGCGGCGGTCGCGGCGACCTCCGGGGCGAGCACGCCCTCCGTGCACGAGGCCTTGGGAAGCTCGCGCTCCTTGCCCTCCGCGTCGATCACCTTGTCGATCGCGCGCGGCGTGCAGTACGTGCCGCCGCTCGCGACGGTCGCGTACGCGTTCGCCATCGCGATGGGGGAGATGTTCTTCGGGCCGAGCACGTCGTACGGCACGTTCTCCTCAGTGACCTTGTTGCCGTTGGCCAGCGTGACGCCCATCTTGTCGGCGACCTTGTTGATGTCGCAGACGTCGAGCTTGGCCGCCATGGCGAAGTAGCCACTGTTGAGCGACTGGGCGGTGAAGGTCATCGGGGTGCCGGGGTAGCCGCGGCTGCGGCCGAAGTTGCCGATCTCCGCCGTGTTCGTCGCCTGCGGGCTGCCGCAGACGGGGATCCGCAGATTGGTCTGCACGGTGCCGTTCAGGTTCTCCCGGACGGAGTGCCCCTTCTCGAGCCAGTCGATGAGGGTGAACAGCTTGTACGTCGACCCCACCTGGAAGCCGCCGGACTTGCCGTACTTCTGGTCGCCGGCGAACACGAGGGAGGAGTACGCCTGATCGGTGGTCGGCGTCTCCGAGAACATCGTGTTCTGGGTGATCGAGAGGATGCGACCGGTGCCGACCTCGATGGAGACACCCGCGGCGCCGAAGTACTTGTTGTCGAAGTTGGCCGGGACGACGTTGGCCATCTCCTCGGCGGCCGGGTCCTGCACCCGGAAGTCGAGCGACGTGTAGATCTTCAGGCCACCGCGGCGGAGCAGATCCCGACGGTCCTGGATGTCCTCGCCGAAGGCCTCGTCGTTCTCGATGATCGACTTCACGTACTGGCAGAAGTAGGCGTTGCGCCCGGCCGCCGCACAGCCCTGGACGGGAACGGTGATCGCCGGCTCGATCGCCGAGGCCATCGCCTCGTCGTACTGGGCCTGGGTGATCTTCTTGTCGGCGAGCATGCGCCCGAGGACGTAGTCACGACGGTCCTTGGCATCCTTGTAGCCGTCCTCCGCGGAGTTGTGGGCGACGCCGTCCTTGGTCGTGTACGTGCCCTCCGGCTTGTCGATCCGGTAGGTGTTCGGGTTCTGCACGATGCCGGCGAGGGTCGCGGCCTGGGCGACGCTGAGCTTGCTGGCGGACGTGGAGAAGTAGTAGCGCGACGCGGCCTCGATTCCGTAGACCGTGCCGCCGAAGTTCGCGATGTTCAGGTAGCCGAGGAGGATCTCGTTCTTCGAGTAGTCCTTCTCGATCTGGATGGCGTAGCGCATCTCCTGGAGCTTGCGCTCGATGCCGTCGACGCCCGACGCGTTGGTGGCGTCCTGCCAGCACTGCTGCAGCTCGTCCGCGTAGGTCTCGGAGGCGGTGCTGACGTTCTGCTCGCACTGCTGGATGCGGACGTTCTTCACGAACTGCTGGCTGATGGTCGAGGCACCACGGCTCGAGGTGCCGCGAACGTTGTCGACGAGGGCCTTCACCGTCGCGCCGAGGTTGACCCCGCCGTGGGTGTAGAAGTTCTTGTCCTCACTCGAGAGGATCGCGTCGTAGAGGACCGGCGAGACATCCTCGTACTTCACCGGGACGCGGTTCTGCTCGTAGAACGACGCCAGCACGACCGGCTTGCCCTCGGGGTTCGTGGCGTAGATGGTCGACTGCTCCATGGGAGTGTCGACCTTCAGCACCTCGGGCAGCTCATCGAAGATGGTCAGCGCCGTGGTGCCGGCGACGCCGGTCATCGCGAGGACGGGGGTGACGCTGGCGGTGACCAGCAGACCGGCGATGGCGCTCAGTCCGACGAGCCCGACGAGACCGCCGAGCACGCCCTTCACCGTGCGGTTCTTTTGGGGCATACGCTTGATCGTAGGGGAGTTCCCTGAATACCGGCTTTGACGAGCGCGGCCCGGTCTGCCCTGGACGCGCCCTGATCGACAGGAGTGCCATGACCACGTGGGAGTACCTCACCACGCCGCTGCTGATCCACAACACCGCGGCCATCCTCAACAACTGGGGCAAGCAGGGCTGGGAGCTCGTCCAGGTGGTGCAGGGCCCCGAAGGCGGTCTGGTCGCCTACTTCAAGCGCCCCGTGACCACGGACGGCTCGACCAACTCCGGTCTCGCCGCCGCCGCCGAGGCCTCGCGCCAGTTCGAGGGAGGCCAGGCATGAGCATCGCCGCCCGCCTCTCCGAGCTCGGCATCGAGCTGCCCGCCGTCGCCGCTCCGGTCGCCGCCTACGTGCCGGCGGTCGTGCACGGCGGCCTCGTCTACACGTCGGGCCAGCTCCCGTTCGTCGACGGCGCCCTCCCCGCGACCGGCAAGGTCGGCGCGGAGGTGTCCGCCGAGGACGCGAAGGCCTACGCCAGGACGTGCGCTCTGAACGCGCTGGCCGCCGCGGCCGACGTCGCGGGCGGCGTGGACCGCATCGCCGGCGTCGTCCGGGTCGGCGGCTTCGTCGGCTCGGCGGAGGGCTTCACCGGACAGCCCGGCGTCATCAACGGCGCGAGCGAGGTGCTCGGCGAGATCTTCGGCGAGGAGGGCCGGCACGCGCGTGCCGCCGTCGGCGTCGCGGAGCTCCCGCTCGGCAGCCCCGTCGAGGTCGAGGTCACGTTCCGCCTCGCGTAGTTCCCGCGCCCGGCACGCCCAGACCCTGGGCACACGTCGAGACCCCCTGCTGCAGACGTCTGCAACAGGGGGTCTCGACGTGAACCCGGGGTCTCGCGTTACTTGACCTGGGCGGAGATGATGCTCATCACGGCGGTGTCCGCGAGCGTCGTCGTGTCGCCGACCTCGCGCCCCTCGGCCACGTCGCGGAGCAGACGGCGCATGATCTTCCCGGAGCGGGTCTTCGGCAGCTCGCCGACGATGTAGACGTCACGCGGACGGGCGATCGCGCCGATCTGCTCGCCCACCCAGAGTCGCAGCTGCTGCGCGAGTCCCGCCGGGTCGTGCGCGGAGAGGTAGCTCTCCTTGATGATCACGAAGGCCACGACCGCCTGACCCGTGGTCTCGTCCGAGGCGCCGACGACGGCGGCTTCGGCCGTGGCCTCGTGCGCGACGAGGGAGGACTCGATCTCCGCGGTCGACAGGCGGTGACCCGAGACGTTCATCACGTCGTCGACGCGTCCGAGCAGCCAGAGGTCGCCGTCCTCGTCGAGCCGTGCGCCGTCACCCGCGAAGTAGTAGCCCTGCTTCTCGAACTTCTCCCAGTAGGTCTCGCGGAAGCGCTCCGGGTCGCCCCAGATGCCGCGCAGCATGCTCGGCCAGGGTTCGGTGATGACGAGGAGCCCGCCGTTGCCGTTGCCGACCTCGACGCCCCGCTCGTCCACCACGTCGATCGAGATGCCGGGCAGCGGCACCTGGGCGGAGCCGGGCTTCGTCGCGGTGATGCCGGGGAGCGCCGACACCATGATCGCGCCGGTCTCGGTCTGCCACCACGTGTCGACGATCGGGGTCGTGCCGGCGCCGATGACCTCGCGGTACCACATCCAGGCCTCGGGGTTGATGGGCTCGCCCACCGAGCCGAGCACGCGCAGCGAGGACAGGTCGAACTTCTGCGGGACGCTGCGACCGATCTTCATGAACGAGCGGATCGCGGTCGGGGCCGTGTAGAAGATCGAGACCTTGTACTTCTCGATGAGCTCCCACCAGCGGCCGGGGTGCGGGGTGTCGGGCGTGCCCTCGTAGAGCACCTGCGTCGCGCCGTTCGCGAGCGGGCCATAGGTGACGTAGGTGTGTCCGGTGATCCAGCCGATGTCGGCGGTGCACCAGTAGACGTCGGTCTCCGGCTTCAGGTCGAAGACGTTCTTGTGCGAGTACGCCGCCTGGGTGAGGTAGCCGCCGGAGGTGTGCAGGATGCCCTTCGGCTTCCCCGTCGTGCCCGAGGTGTACAGGATGAAGAGGGGGTTCTCGGCGGGGAACGCCTGCGCCGTGTGGTCGGCCGAGGCCGCGGGGACGACGTCGTGCCACCAGAGGTCGCGGCCCTCCGTCCACTCCACCTCGTTCTCGCCGCGCTTGACCACGAGCACGTGCTCGACGGTCTGCTGTTCGCCCTCGCCGCGGTCGGCCAGCGCCTGGTCCACCGCCGGCTTCAGCGCGGAGACGCGGCCCTTGCGGTACCCACCGTCCGCGGTGATGACGAGCTTGGCGCCGGCGTCGTCGATCCGGGAGCGCAGGCTGTCCGCGCTGAACCCGCCGAAGACGACCGAGTGGATGGCGCCCACGCGCGCCACGGCGAGCATCGCGGCGATCGCCTCGGGGATCATCGGCAGATAGATCGCGACGCGGTCGCCCTGCCCGATGCCGAGACTCTCGAGCACGTTTGCGACGCGCTTGACCTCGTCCGTCAGCTCGGCGTAGGTGATGCGGCGGCTGTCGCCCGGCTCGCCCTCCCAGAAGAGCGCGACGCGGTCGCCGTTGCCGGCCTCGACGTGCCGGTCGAGGCAGTTGTAGGCCACGTTGAGCTCGCCGTCGTCGAACCACTTGGCGAAGGGCGGGTTGCTCCAGTCGAGGACCTGGGTGAAGGGCTTGTGCCAGTGCACGAGCTCGCGCGACTGATCGGCCCAGAAGCCCTCGCGATCCGCGGCGGCGCGCTCGTAGAGCTCTTTCGAGGCGACGGATTGGGCGGCGAACTCCTCCGACGGCGCGAAGCGCCGGGTCTCGTCGAGAAGGTGATCGATCTGACTGCTCATCGGCAGGCGCTCCTTTGCGGCGTTCGGGTCGTGCAGGCATGGCCGCAGGGGGAGTGCGACCAGGTCAGGGTGAATCTATCCCCGGCCCCCACCGTCGAATACTGCCGAAAGTCGGTAGTCGGGTGGGTTTTGTCAGGACGGTCGCCTTGCGTACACTCGACGACAGCCGAAATCTCATTCCGGCCTTGGCGTGCCCGATTCCCCCGATCGAGAGCCGCCGTGGGCGGCACCTCATTCCCCCCATGAGGTGCCGCCCTTTCTTATGGGAGCGCTCCCGATCCGCGCTCGCTTCGCGATCGGCTCCTGCACTGCGGGAGACGGCGCCGGCTTGTGCACACGCGCCGCGGGAGCCCAGGCACCGCGCGGTCCAGGTGGGCGGCCTGCGGCCTACCGTCGCCGTATGCCTGACCGATTCGTCATCCAGCCGCGCTCGTCCGAGGCGCGCGCGACGCCACGCTCGCCGCAGGAGGCTCTCCGGAGCGAGCCGGCTTTCGCCCCGCTCGCGCCGTTCATCGACGACGAGGTCACGGACGTGTTCCTGAACGGCGCGGACGCGCTGTTCGTGGACAGGGGGAGGGGCGCGGTACGTGTGCCGGAGTGGCGGGCGACGGAGCGGGAGGTCCGGGAGCTCGCCGTGGCGCTCGTCGCGATCGGCGGGCGACACCTCGACGATCAGACGCCGTGCGTCGACGTCCGCCTCGGGTCCGGGGTCCGGGTGCACGCCGCGCTGGCTCCGGTGTCGGCGCGAGGCACCGCCCTGTCGATCCGCGTCCCTCGCGTGCATGCCGCCGACCTCGATGCGCTCGCGGCGCGCGGAGCGTTCGATCCGCGGCAGCGGCGATGGCTCGGCGCGCTGGTCCGCGACCAGGCGAACCTCCTCCTCACCGGGGGCACGGGCTCCGGCAAGACGACGCTGCTGTCGGCCCTGCTGTCGGAGGTCCCGCCCGAGGAGCGCATCGTCACCATCGAAGACGTCGCGGAGCTGCGGCCCCGGCACCCGCACCATGTCGCTCTGGAGGCCCGGCAGGCCAACCTCGAAGGCGCCGGTGAGATCGATCTGGCGCGGCTCGTGCGGGAGTCCCTGCGCATGCGGCCCGACCGCCTCGTGGTGGGCGAATGCCGAGGAGTGGAAGTGCGGGAGCTGCTCACCGCGCTCAACACCGGGCACGACGGCGGCGCCGGCACTCTGCACGCCAGCGGTCTGGCCGACGTCCCCGCGCGGTTGGAGGCCCTGGGAGCGCTCGCCGGCATGGACGCGGTAGCGCTCGCGCGTCAGGCGGTGAGTGCCTTCACCATCGTGTTGCACCTGGAGCGGGCTCGGGATGGCATCCGACGCATCGCGAAGGCCGGCCGTCTCGCGCTCGCGGGCGACCGCCTGACGATCGAGGAGGTCGAGCCGTGGTGACGCTCCGTGTGCCGCGTCCGGCGTCGGCGGCCGGTCCGCATGTCGCCGATTCCGTCCAGACGCTCGCCGTGCTCCTGCAGGCCGGGGCGATCCCCCTCGTCGCCTGGAGGCACCTCGCGGGCACGGGAGACCCCGCCGCGACGGCGGTGCTCGAACGAACGAGTGAGGGCATGCCGCTGGTGTCCGCGATCGAGGCGCAGGGTGGCATGTGGACGGAGCTGGCGGCGGCGTGGGAGGTCGCCACGACGGTGGGGGCACCGCTGGCCGACGTGCTCCGCACCATCGCCGAGGCGCTGCGCGATGCCGCGTCGGCGGCCGACGATGTCCGAGTGGCTCTCGCCGAGCCTGCGGGGACGGCGCGACTGCTGTTGTGGATGCCGCTGGCCGGTCTGCTGCTCGGCGTCGCGCTGGGATTCGACACCCTGGGCGCGATCATCGGCAACCCCCTCGGGGGCGTATGCGTCGTCGCGGGGCTGCTGCTGGTCGCGGCCGCTCGGCTCTGGACAGGGCGGCTGCTGCGCCAAGCACGCCCAGCGCCGGGCACGCCGGGCATGGCCGCGGAACTCGTCGCGGTGGCGCTCGCCGGCGGCGCACCGATCGACCGCGCCGTCGCGCTCGTCACCGAGACCGGCGTCGTCGACCCCGCCGAGCGCGACCGCGTCGGCCAGGTGCTCGAGCTCTCCCGCGCGGCCGGCGTCCCCGCCGTTGAGCTGCTGCGCGCGGCGGCGGCGCAGGACCGGCATCGCGCCAGGGTGCACGGGCGTCTCCGCGCCGCGCGTCTCTCCACGCGCCTGCTGCTTCCGCTCGGCGTCTGCACGCTGCCGGCGTTCCTCCTGCTCGGTGTGGCGCCCCTCCTGCTCAGTGTGCTCGCCTCCACGCCGCTGCCGACCTGACCCTTCCGTGATCACCGACAAAGAAAGAGGTACGAAGATGAACGACACACTCCCCACCCTGGACCGGCGCCGCGCCAGGGCGCTCTTCGGAGACGACACCGGCGCGGCGACCGCCGAATACGCCATCACCACCATGGCCGCGGTCGCCTTCGCCGGTCTGCTCGTGGCGATCATGCGCTCGGACGAGGTGCGGGGCATCCTCACCGGTCTCGTCCGTCGAGCCCTGACCGTGTCATGACGCACGGCGGACACGACGCTCGCGCGACCGCGGCCCCGGCATGGTGGCGGGGCGACCGCGGTGCCGTCGCGGCGGAGCTCGCCCTGGCGCTGCCCGCCATCGTGCTGGTGCTGCTGCTGGGGGCGGGCGCTCTCCTGGCGGCGTCGCGGCAGGTCGCGCTGCAGGATGCTGCCGCCGACGCCGCCCGACTGCTCGGTCGTGGTGAGGACGCGGCGGCGGCTGCCCGGGTCATCCACGAGGCGATCCCGGGCGCCGGTACCGCGTTCGCCCCTGCCGGCGATCTCGTGTGCGCCACGGCGACGCTCCGGGTGTCGCTCGGAGCGGTCATCAGCGTCCCGCTGCGCGCCTCGAGCTGTGCCCTGGACGGGGGCCGCTGATGGCGGGGTCGGCGCTCGCGGCCGCGCTCCTCGTGGTGAGCGCCACGCTGTCCGTCGGTCTCGCGGCGGTGGGCGGTGCGGCGGTCACGGCACAGCGTGCGGCGGGCGCGGCCGACGCCGCCGCGCTCGCCGCCGCCGATGCCGCGAGCGGCGCGGTGCCGACGGCGGACGAGCCCTGTGCGTTGGCCGCCAGGGTCGCCGCGGCGGACGGGGCGGCCCTGACGAGCTGTTCGCTGGAAGGGTATGTGGCGACCGTGTCGGTGGAGGCGGCGTACGCTGGACTCGCTGCCGTCTCCCGCGCTCGTGCCGGGCCACCCGAGGAACCATGACGGCGGCTCTACCCCTCGCCCGCTGTGAACGACCCCTGATAGCGGTGTGTATGGTGTGCTTCGAAGAAAGGACGCCCCTTGGCTGAAGGCAAGAAGCTCGTCATCGTCGAGTCCCCGACGAAGATGCGGTCTATTCAGGGATACCTCGGCGACGGTTACGAGGTGCTCAGCTCCGTCGGCCACATCCGCGATCTCGCCGACAAGAAGGACATCCCGGCCGAGGACAAGAAGGCGTACGGCAAGTACTCCATCGACATCGACAACGGCTTCGACCCTTACTACGTGGTGTCGGACCGCAAGACCAAGACGGTCGCCGAGCTCAAGCGCGCGCTCAAGCACGCGGATGAGGTCCTGCTCGCCACTGATGAGGACCGCGAGGGCGAGGCCATCGCCTGGCACCTGCTGGAGACGCTCAAGCCCAAGGTGCCGGTCAAGCGCATGGTCTTCCACGAGATCACCAAGGACGCGATCCAGGCCGCTGTCGGCAACACCCGTGAACTCGACCACGCCCTCGTCGATGCGCAGGAGACCCGCCGCATCCTCGACCGCCTCTACGGGTGGGACGTCTCGCCCGTGCTCTGGTACAAGGTCAAGACCGGGATCTCGGCCGGCCGCGTGCAGTCCGCCGCGACCCGCCTGATCGTCGACCGCGAGCGCGAGCGCATGGCCTTCGTCTCCGCGGAGTACTGGGACGTGGACGCCGACGCGGCCGCGACCGGCACGTCGTTCCGCATCCGCCTGGTGCGCGTGGACGGCGGCCAGCTCGCCCGCGGCTCCGACTTCGACGACACCGGGAAGCTCAAGAAGGCGGTCGTGGTCCTCGACGAGGCGAAGGCGGCGGCCCTTGCGCGCGCCGTCGACGCCGCCGGGGCGGGAACCGTCACCAAGGTCGAGGCCAAGCCGGGAACCCGCAGCCCCTACGCGCCCTTCACGACCTCCACCATGCAGCAGGAGGCGGGCCGCAAGCTCTCGATGAGCGCGAAGCAGGCGATGAGCGTCGCCCAGCGCCTCTACGAGAAGGGGTACATCACCTATATGCGTACCGACTCCACGGCGCTGAGCACCCAGGCGGTGCAGGCGGCCCGGAGTCAGGCCGTGGCTCTCTACGGCGACAACGCGGTGCCGCTCAAGCCGCGCGTCTACAAGTCGAAGAGCAAGAACGCCCAGGAGGCGCACGAGGCGATCCGCCCGTCGGGGGAGAACTTCCGCACGCCGTCCTCGCTGTCCGGCGAGCTCGACCGCGAGGAGCAGCGGCTGTACGACCTGATCTGGAAGCGCACCGTCGCGAGCCAGATGTCGGACGCCAAGTACGAGACGACGACCGTCACCATCGCGGTCGAGGCGGACGGCCAGACGGCGGAGTTCACCGCCTCCGGCACGGTCTACACGTTCAAGGGCTTCCTCGAGGCGTACGAGGAGGGCCGCGACGAGAAGCGCAGCGACGCCGACGCCGCGGAGAACCAGTCCCTGCCCGCGGTCTCCGTCGGCGATGAGCTGGCGGTGTCCGCTGCCGAGGCGAAGGGGCACCGCACCACGCCGAAGCCGCGCTACACCGAGGCCTCGCTGGTGAAGGTGCTCGAGGAGAAGGGCATCGGCCGTCCCTCGACCTTCGCCACGATCCCGGAGACGATCCTCGATCGCGGGTACGCGGTCAAGCGCGGCCAGGCCCTCGTGCCGACGTGGCTCGCATTCAGCGTGGTGCGTCTGCTCGAGGAGCACTTCGCCGAGCTCGTCGACTACGACTTCACCGCGGCGCTCGAGGACGACCTCGACACCATCGCCCGCGGCGAGCAGAACCGTGTCGAGTGGCTGAAGTCGTTCTACTTCGGCTCCGACTCGCACGTGGGTCTGCGCCAGGTCGTCGACAACCTCGGCGAGATCGACGCCCGCGCGCTGAACTCGACGCGGATCACCGACACCGCGACGCTGCGCTTCGGCAAGTACGGCCCCTACCTCGAGGTGACGGACCCGAAGGATCCGGAGGCCAAGCCGCGGATCGTCAATGTCCCCGAAGATCTCGCGCCCGACGAGCTCACGGCGGAGAAGGCCCAGGAGCTCATCGACGCGCCGGTCGCCGGCGACCGTGTCCTCGGGGTGAACCCGGAGAACGGCAAGGTCGTCGTCGTCAAGGACGGACGCTTCGGCCCCTACGTGCAGGAGAACGATCCGGTCTCCGACGACGCCGTCGTCGATGAGGCCACCGGCGAGGTCGTCGACCTTCGACAGGCTCAGGCACCCAGCGCGAAGGGGAAGCGCGGTGCGAAGAAGGAAGCGGCGCCCAAGCCCCGCACCGCCTCGCTGTTCCGCTCGATGTCGGTCGACACGATCGACCTCGACACCGCGCTGCAGCTGCTGAGCCTGCCGCGCGTGGTCGGCGTCGACCCGGAGTCGGGCGACGAGATCACCGCGCAGAACGGGCGCTTCGGTCCGTACCTGAAGAAGGGTGCCGACTCCCGGTCGCTGGAGAGCGAGTCGCAGATCTTCGACGTCACGCTGGAACAGGCGCTGGAGATCTACCAGCAGCCCAAGTACGGCGCCCGCCGGGCGTCGAGCGCGCTGGCGGAGTTCGACGCCGACCCGGTGAGCGGCAAGCCCATCCGCGTGCGCGACGGCCGCTTCGGCCCGTACGTCACCGACGGTGAGACGAACGTCACCATCCCGCGCGGACAGACCCCGGACGACATCACGTTCGAGATCGCCGTGCAGATGCTCGCGGACAAGCGCGCCAAGGGTCCGGCACCCAAGCGGGGAGCGGCGAAGAAGGCTCCCGCGAAGAAGGCTCCGGCCAAGAAGGCGCCGGCGAAGAAGACGTCGGCGAAGGCCTCCACGGCGAAGAAGTCCACGGCGGCGAAGACGTCGACCACGTCGGCAGCCCGCTCGGCGGCGGCCAAGAAGGCGGCGGCGACCCGGGCCGCGAACGCGGCGGCGAAGGCGGCAGAGAAGGCGGACTCGTGACCGCAGGCCCCGGCCTCTGGATCACGCTGGAGGGCGGGGACGGCTCCGGGAAGACGACCCAGTCGAACCTCCTCGCCACGTGGCTCGAGCAGAGCGGTCGGACGGTCGTGCGCACCCGGGAGCCGGGCGGCTCCGAGGTCGGGCAGCTCATCCGAGACATCGTGCTCCACCACCGCGGTGACATCGCGCCGCGCGCGGAGGCGCTGCTCTACGCCGCCGACCGCGCGCACCACGTCGCGACGGTGGTGCGCCCCGCGCTCGCTCGCGGCGAGATCGTGCTGCAGGACCGCTATCTCGACTCCTCGGTGGCGTACCAGGGCGCCGGACGCGTCCTCGACGCCACGGAGATCCGCGACCTCTCGCTGTGGGCTGCGGAGGGTGCTCTTCCGGATCTCACCGTGCTCCTCGACCTCGATCCGGCCACGGCGCGCACGCGCCTCGATTCGGCCGACAAGCCGTTCGACCGGCTGGAGGCCGAGAAGGAGGCCTTCCACGCCCGTGTGCGCGACGCCTACCTCGAACTGGCCCGTGCGGAGCCCGCCCGGTTCCTCGTGATCGACGCCGCGGCGTCGCCCGAGCGCATCGCCGATCGGATCCGCGCCCGCGTCTCGGCGCTCTTCGACTGATCCTCCACAGAGACGGCTTGGTCCGACGGGACGCACGGTCCGTCAGCGGGTGGTGGGAGCGTCGGCGGTCCCGATTAGGCTGAGTGCATGCCCTCGACCCTCGCCCCGCCGTTTCCCTGGGCCGATGTCTGGGGGCAGGAGGCCGCCGTCGAGACGTTGCGCGCCGCCTCGGCCGATCCGGCCGCGCTCTCGCACGCCTGGTTGATCACGGGCCCTCCGGGATCCGGACGCTCGACGCTCGCCTATGCCTTCGCCGCAGCGCTCATCGCCGAGGGGCCGGACGACGAGGCCACGATGCGCCAG
The DNA here is from genome assembly GCF_042799975.1 of Microbacterium sp. NPDC057658. Lineage (NCBI taxonomy): Bacteria > Bacillati > Actinomycetota > Actinomycetes > Micrococcales > Microbacteriaceae > Microbacterium > Microbacterium sp. NPDC057658. The sequence continues at coordinate 327,032 of NZ_JBHVHT010000002.1, forward strand.
GTCCTCGCCGGCACCCACCCCGATGTGACGGCGCTGCGCACCGACAAGGTGATCATCACCATCGCCGAAGCACGGGCCCTCGTCGAGCGCTCCTACTTCGCCCCGTCCGCCGGCCGCTATCGGGTCATCGTCGTCGAAGACGCCGACCGGATGGTGGAGCGCACGTCCAACGTGCTGCTCAAGGCGCTGGAGGAGCCGCCGGAGCAGACCGTCTGGATCCTCTGCGCGCCGAGTGAGGCCGACCTCCTCCCGACCATCCGCTCACGCGTGCGGTCGCTCCGACTCCGCGAACCCGACGTGGTGGACGTGTCCCGCCTCATCAGCCTCCGCACGGGCGTGGACGAGGCCGTCGCCGAGCAGGCCGCCCGACACGCGCAGCGCCACATCGGCATGGCCCAGCGACTCGCCACCGACGACGCCGCCCGGCGACGCCGCGACGAGACGCTCCGCGCCGTGATGGGCGTGCGCGGGGTCAACGACGCGGTCGAGGTCGCCGGGCGCATCATCCAGGCGGCGACGGAAGACGCCAAGGCACTCACGGCCGAGCGGGATGCGGCGGAACGCGCCGCGCTCCTGCGCGCCGTCGGGGTCGCCGAGGGGCAGGCCGTGCCTCCGGCGCTGCGGGCCCAGGTGTCCGCGCTGGAGGACGAACAGAAGAAGCGGGCGACGCGGAGTCTGCGGGACGGCATCGACCGCGTCCTCACGGATCTGCAGTCGCTCTTCCGCGATGTCGTGATGCTGCAGTACGGCCGCGGTGACGATCTCATCAATCGCGAGCTGCACGCCGAGCTGGCCGCCCTCGCCGCCGCCTGGAGCGTCGAGCGTACGCTCGTCGTGCTCGACCACCTGGCCGAGACCCGTGAGGCGCTGGAGCGCAACGTCGCCCCGCTGCTCGCACTCGAGAGTTTGCTCGTGACCGTCACGAGCGGGAGGAAACCGTGAAGACTCGATCCCTGCCCCGCCTCCGTCGCTCCGCGGCGCTCATCGCCGGTCTGGCCGCCGCCTCGGTCGTGCTCTCCGGGTGCCTCTACGCCATGATCCCGGAGCAGTCCTCGAAGCCGGCCGTGGAGAAGACCCCGGACACCGAGGGTGTCGCGGAAGATCTGCTTCCCTTCTACTCCCAGGGGCTGGACTGGACCGAGTGCGGTCCGGGCTTCGACTGCACGACCGTCACCGCGCCGCTCGACTGGGAAGACCCGGGAGCGGGAGAGATCGAGCTCGCCGTCGTGCGGCATCGGGCCGAGGGCGAGGCGATCGGCTCGCTGCTCACGAACCCCGGTGGCCCCGGTTCCAGCGGCGTCGACCTCATCCAGGGAAGCCTCGACTACGCGGTGGGTCCGGCGCTCATCGAGAACTACGACGTCATCGGCTTCGACCCGCGCGGGGTCGGCGCCTCCACCGCCGTCACCTGCTACGACGCGAAGGAGATGGACGAGTACCTCTACGGCATCCCTTCGGCGCCGCGGGGCACCCCGGAGTGGGAGACGGAGCTGCTCGATTCCGCCCGCGGCTTCGGAGAGGCGTGCGACGCCAACAGCGGGGGCATCCTCCCGTACATCACGACCGTGAACGCCGCCCGCGACATGGACCTCCTCCGCGCCGTCCTGGGCGACAAGGAGCTCAACTACCTCGGGTACTCTTACGGCACGTTCCTCGGGGCGACCTACGCCAAGCTCTACCCGGAGAAGGCCGGGCGGCTCGTGCTCGACGGGGCGATCGATCCCTCCGTCCCCGGCCTCGAGGTCGGCGCCACGCAGGCGCTGGGCTTCGAGTCGGCCCTGCGGGCCTACATGCAGAACTGCCTCGACTCCGGCTCTTGCCCCTTCAGCGGGACGGTCGACGAGGCGATGGCCGATCTCGGCGCCCTGCTCGCGAGCGCGGACCGCACGCCGTTGAAGAACGGCGACGGCCGGCTCATGGGCGCCGACGCCCTGATGACGGCGATCATCGCGGCGCTGTACTCGGAGGACAGCTGGGAGATCCTCACCCAGGCCCTGGACGAGGCGCTGCAGGGCGACCCGTCGACGGCCTTCCGCCTCGCCGACTTCTACAACGGCCGGGAGAACGGCACCTACATCGACAACTCGACCGAGGCCTTCCGCGCGTACAACTGCATGGACTACCCGGTCGAGGACGACCCTGCGGCCGAGGCGGCCACGGAGAAGAAGATCGCGGAGGGGGCGCCGACCATCGCTCCGTACTGGTCGGGACCCGACCCGTGCGAGGTGTGGCCGTATCCGCCCACCGGCACCCGCGAGAAGATCACGGCGGAAGGTGCGGGTCCCATCGTCGTCGTCGGTACGACCAACGATCCCGCGACCCCGTACGAGTGGTCGGAGTCGCTCGCCGACCAGCTCTCCGAGGGCGTCCTCATCACCCGCGTGGGTGAGGGCCACACCGGCTACAACAAGGGCAACGTCTGCGTCGACGAGGCGGTGGAGGCGTTCCTCCTCGAAGACGTGGTGCCGGAAGACGGCCTGCGCTGCGAGTGAGAGAGCCTCGATTCGCGAGCGAGCGCGAGACAGGGTAATATCGGTGATCGCGCCGCTCACGCGTCGCACGCCGCTTTAGCTCAGTCGGCAGAGCATTTCACTCGTAATGAAAAGGTCGTCAGTTCGATTCTGACAAGCGGCTCAGGAAAACCCCCGGAACCCTCGTGGTCCCGGGGGTTTCCTCGTTCCCGGGCCCGGCCGCGGGGCGTACGCTCGGAGCATGAGCAGAGCGCTTCTCATCGTCGACGTGCAGAACGACTTCACCGAGGGCGGCGCCCTCGCGGTTGCGGGCGGTGACGCGGTGGCCGCCGCCGTCTCCGCCTACCTCGCGTCCCACGCCGACGACTACGAGGTCGTCGTGGCCTCCCGGGACTGGCACGATCCCGACGGCGACAACGGCGGCCACTTCTCCACGACCCCGGACTACACCGACTCCTGGCCCGTGCACTGCGTCGCTGGCACGGCCGGAGCCGACTACGACCCGCTGCTCGTGACCGACGGTGTCACCCATCACGTGCGCAAGGGACAGGGCCGTCCGGCCTACTCGATGTTCGAGGGGGTGACCGACGACGGGGCGACGGTCGCCGCGGTGCTGAGCGCGGCCGGCGTCGTGACGGCCGACGTCGTCGGCATCGCCACGGACCACTGCGTCCGTGCCTCCGCACTCGATGCGATCGCCCACGGCGTCCACGTCCGCGTCCTCGCCGACCTGGTCGCCGGAGTGGCGCCCGAACCCAGTGCCGCGGCCCTCGCCGAGCTCGCGCATGCCGGTGCCGAGCTCCTCGAGAGCTCGGAGGCGTGAGCCGCAGCGTCCTCCTCCTCCGCGCGGTCAACGTCAGCGGACGCAGCAGTGTGCCGATGGTGCGGTTGCGGGAGGTGCTCGCCGCCGCGACCGACCTGGAGGACGTCTCCACCTACATCGCGAGCGGCAACATCCTCTGCGCGACGCCGCGGGAACCCGCGGCTGCCTGCGCGTCGGTCCGTGCGCTCATCGCGGCGGAGTTCGGCGTCGACACTCCGGTGATCCACCGCACGCACACCGAGCTCGCCGAGTCTGAAGCGGCCCAGCCCTTCCCGGAGGGGGAGCTGAAGCTCGTGCACGCGATGTTCCTCGAGGGCGCTCCCGCCGCGGGCGCCCTCGAGGCGCTGCACGAGCGCCTCGTCCCGGGGGAGCGTCTCGCCCTGGTCGGACACGATCTGTGGATCGACTACGCCCCCGGCGGGGTGCACACGACGAAGCTCACGAAGGCCGTGCTGGACCGGGCGCTCGGGGTTCCCGGTACGGCGCGCAACCTCCGCACCGTGCGGAAGCTCATCGCGCTGACGGCGTGACCACGGCCCGGCTCAGCGCGGTCGGCGGCATCGGGGTATGCGTGGCGAGGTCGACCCGGCGCGAGTCGCAGCCCGCGCACCGGACGTAGACGACGACGCCCTCGCTGGTGGGGTGACGCGACTCCACGAGCCAGGCGTGCTCGTGGATGTCGTCGGCGGAGGCGAGCCGGGGGATCGGGAGGGTGTCGGAGGAGGTCATGGGACCAGCGTGATGTAATGGTCTTATGCATCTCAACCCTTACGGTGAGTATGCGGTGCTCCTCGCCGCCTCCCTCGCGAACGACTGGCCGGTCGATCGCGCGGGCATCGAGGAGCGGTCGCTCGCGCTCGGGATGACGCAGACGTTTCCGCCGGCCCCCGACGACCACGCGCAGGTGCGCGCCGTGATCGACGACTGGCTGGCCATCGTGGATGAGCCGGACCCTGATGCGCGGGCCGCCCTGCTCAACGATCAGCTCGCCACCGCGGGTGCCTATCCGCGGCTCACCAATCACGATGACGAGGGCTGGCACCTGCACTACCGGGACGACGTGCGCTCGCTGCCCTTCGTGCTGCGCGCGATCATCAACCTCGGCACGGCGCTGCACCTCGTGACCAGGGGGATGAACCGACTCGGGCGCTGTGACGCGCCGCCGTGCACCAACGTCGTCGCGGACGTGACGCGCAACGGCCGCCAGCGGTTCTGCTCCGTGAGGTGCGCGAACCGGGCGGCCGTGCGGCGCCATCGGGCGCGGGTCAGCTGAGGGTCAGGCGGTCTGCCCTGCGTGCTTGCCCTCGCCGATCTCCTCGACGAGCTTGGCGTTGAATGCCGGGAGGTCATCGGGGGTGCGGCTCGACACGAGACCCTCGTCGACCACGACCTCCTCGTCCACCCAGCTCGCGCCGGCGTTGCGGAGGTCGGTCTTCAGGCTCGGGTAGCTCGTGATGGTCCGCCCGTCGACGACACCGGCCTCGATGAGGATCCAGGCGCCGTGGCAGATCACGCCCACGGGCTTGTGCTGCTCGAAGAACGCACGGGCCAGGTCGATCGAGGCCTGATCCATGCGGAGGTGGTCGGCGTTCACCACGCCGCCCGGCAGCACGAGCGCGTCGAACTGGTCGGCGCTGGCGTCCGCGGCCTTCAGGTCGACGGCCTGTTCGTGACCGTTCTTGCCGGTGATCGCCGCTCCGTCCGGGGCGATGAGCGTGGCGCTCGCGCCTTCCGTCGTCACCGCCTCCCAGGGGCTCGTGAGCTCGCTGTCCTCGAAGCCGTCCGTCGCCAGGAATGCCACGCGGTTTCCGGTGAGAGTCATGGTCCGTCCTTTCGGTGGGAAGTCGCCCTGTTCCGGGGACTCCTCGACCCTCTCCCACCGCATCAGACCTCGCCAGGGGGTGGCCAGCCGTCGGCGACGGTGATACAGCAGGGCCGCGTCGGCGCGGGGCGGCGCGGTCGAGTCGATACGATCCAGACATGCGCCTCCGTCCTGCTCTCCTCCTCCTGCCGGTGCTGGTCGTGCTCGCGGGCTGCACACCCGCTCCGGAACCGACGCCGACCGCGACGTCCAGCGCCTCGGCGACGCCGTCGTCCTCGCCCGCCCCGCCCACGGCCCCGACGCCCACGGAGACGTCTTCGCCCCCGGCCGCCGGCACCTTCGCGAAGGGGCAGCTCGTGTCGCTCTGCACCGAGAAGATCCGCTCGATCTCGCCGGATGCGACGTTCTTCGCCGACATGGCGACCACGGAGTGGCTGGAGGAGTCGGCGGTGTGGTTCGTGGCCGTCCCGGAGACGATCGACGGTCAGGACAACGTCGCCGTCTGCGGCATCGGGGGAAGCCCGGAGGCGCCGGACTTCGTGATGCACGGCGAGTCGCTGCCGGACGGCGTCGCGGGGATCCGCGACGACCTGCTCGCCGGGAACGTCGGCGGCGACGACTGAGGATGCGGTGGGCCCCGTGGGGCTCGAACCCACGACCCGCGGATTAAAAGTCCGATGCTCTGCCAACTGAGCTAGAGGCCCGTGCTCCCAGTCTAGGGGGCGCACGACGAGGGGCCGTCGGCGCCACAGCCGCCGACGGCCCCTTCACCTGCCCCGTGTCCCTCCTGACAACAGGGGAGGCCGTGTGCCGGTCGGGTCGCCGGCACCGTCCCTGGCTTACTCAGCCGGGGGCATCAGGACCGAGTCGATGAGGTACACGGTCGCGTTCGCGGTCTGCACGCCGCCGCAGATGACGTTGGCGTCGTTGACCATCCACTCGTCACCGCTGCCGGTCACCTCGAGGTCGGCGCCCTGGACGGTGGTGTGCATGCCCTCGATGTCGGACGGCTCGATCTGGCCGGGGACCACGTGGTACGTGAGGATCGAGGTCAGCAGGTCGCTGTCGGTCTTCAGCGTCTCGATGGTCGCGGGGTCGATCTTCGCGAAGGCGTCGTCGACCGGCGCGAACACGGTGAACTCGTCGCCGTTGAGCGTGTCGACGAGGTTCACGTCGGGGTTCAGCTCGCCGCTCACCGCCGACACGAGCGTCGTCAGCATGGGGTTGTTCGAGGCGGCGACCGCCACCGGGTCCTGGGACATGCCCTGGATGGAACCGGCGCCGTCCGGGACCTCTTCCGCGTACGCCGCGCAGCCCGGGCCGACGAGGTTCGCCGCGGGGTCCATCTCCATCGGCGTCGACTCCGACGTCTCCGGAGTCGTCGGCTCCGACGACTCCTCCGTGCTCGTTCCGCTGCCCATGGAACATGCCGAGAGCAGGAATGCGCTCGCCAGACCCAGGGTGACTGCTGCGGTGACCTTCTTCTTGGTGCTGAACATGTCGAGCTCCTTCGAAACTCCGGCCACGGCCTCTCCGTGGCGTCGAGGGCTGTTCGGAAGCCTCTGCGGATCGGATGGGAGGAATTTCGAGATTCTCCGAAATCGGATCCGATCCAATCCGCTGCGGGGGGTCGGCGCGAACAGCACCCGACAGAGACGAGGACCTCATGGACCTGATCATCATCGGCCTGCTCGGCGGGCTCATCACCGGCATCTCGCCGTGCATCCTGCCCGTGCTCCCGGTGATCTTCCTCACCGGCGGTGCCCAGTCGGCGTCCTACGAGGGGGAGGCGGTGCCGGCGAAGCGCAGCCGCCCCTACTTCGTCATCGCCGGCCTCGTGCTGAGCTTCACGCTCGTGACGCTCGCCGGGTCGCTCCTGCTGGGCCTGCTGAACCTGCCGCAGGACATCATCCGCTGGGTCGGCATCGCGGTGCTGGTCGTCATCGGGGTGGGACTCATCGTGCCGCGGTTCCAGCACATCCTGGAGCGGCCGTTCCAGCGCTTCGGACAGCGCGAGGTGAAGAACCGCGGCAACGGCTTCGGCGTCGGCCTTGCTCTCGGGGCCGTGTTCGTCCCCTGCGCGGGCCCGGTCCTCGCGGCCATCATCGTCGCCGGCTCCACAGGGCAGATCGGCGTGGGCACCGTGCTCCTCACCGTCTCCTTCGCGATCGGCGTCGCGGTGCCGCTGCTGGTCTTCGCACTCGCGGGTCGCAGCGTCATCGAGCGCATCCGGGCCTTCCGGACGAAGGAGCGCGCGCTGCGGATCGCCGCCGGCGTGGCGATGATCGCCCTCGCCGTGGGACTCGTCTTCAACGTGCCGCAGGCGCTGCAGCGTCTGCTCCCGGACTACACCGCGCCGCTGCAGGAGCAGATCGCCGACTCCGAGCAGGTGCAGGACGCCCTCGACCTCGGCGGCCTGGTGAACGAGGAGAACAAGGACCTCGACAAGTGCACGAACGGCGCGACCGAGCTGGAGTCCTGCGGGACGGCGCCCTCCATCAAGGGGATCCAGCAGTGGCTCAACACCCCGGACGGGGAGGCGATCGACCTGAAGGACCTGCGCGGACAGGTGGTCCTCATCGACTTCTGGGCGTACTCCTGCATCAACTGCCAGCGCTCCATCCCGCACGTCGTGGCCTGGGACGAGGCCTACCGGGACGCGGGGCTGCAGGTGATCGGCATCCACTCGCCCGAGTACGCGTTCGAGAAGGATCCGGGGAACGTCGCGGCGGGCGCGCGCGACTTCGGCATCGAGTACCCGGTCGCTCTCGACAACACCCTCTCCACCTGGACCAACTACCGCAACCGGTACTGGCCCGCGCACTACCTCATCGATGCGGAGGGGACCGTCCGCCACATCTCCTTCGGCGAGGGCAACTACGCCGCGACGGAGGCGATGATCCGGGAGCTGCTGCAGGACGCCGACCCCGACGTCGAGCTGCCCGCCGCCACGGACGTGAAGGACGAGACCCCCGAGGTGGGAGCCACGACCCGGGAGACCTTCCTCGGCTCCTCGAAGGACGTCAACTACGGCGGCGGCGACGAGTACCGCCGCGGCGACGGCAGCTTCCGCTTCCCCGATGACCAGCCCGACGACAGCTTCGCGCTGGACGGCGACTGGACCGTGGACACGCAGTACGTCACGCCGACCGCTGAGGACGCGCGGATCCGGCTGCAGTATCGCGCGGCCGAGGTGCGCATGGTCGTCGCGGGGTCGGGCGAGGTGGTGGTCACCGACGCCGACGGGAACGCGCAGACGATCCGGATCGACGGGACGCCACGCTCCTACGGCCTGCTCGAGCAGGACGACATCGAGAAGGGCACGTTCACGCTCGAGGTCCCCACCGGCGTCGAGGTGTATTCGTTCACATTCGGGTGACGTCTGCACGGGAAGAGGGAGGAGATACGGCATGCTTATGGAGATGGTCATCGATGGGATGGACGTCCCCGAGGACGGGACGGCGCCGCAGGATGCTGTCGCCGACCTCCTCGTCCGCGTCGCCTCCGGTGATCAGGCTGCCTTCGCCACGCTGTACGACTCCCTCTCCTCCCGTGTGTTCGGCCTCATCCTGCGCGTCCTCGTGAACCGCGCGCAGAGCGAGGAAGTGCTGCAGGAGGTGTTCCTCGAGATCTGGCAATCCGCTTCCCGGTTCGCTCCGAACAAGGGACAGGGACGAACCTGGGTGATGACCATCGCGCATCGCCGGGCCGTGGATCGGGTGCGGGCTTCGCAGTCGAGTGCGGACCGGGACGTACGCGCGGGCTTCAAGGACCTCGGCGTCGCGCACGACAGCGTGGCGGAACGGGTGGAGCTGGGGATCGAGGGAGAGCGGGTCGTCGCGGCGCTGTCGGGGCTTCCGGAGGCGCAGCGGGAGGCGCTCGTCCTCGCCTACTACGGCGGTTACAGTCAGAACGAGATCGCGGCGCTCGTGGGAGCACCGCTGGGCACGATCAAGACACGGATGAGAGACGGGCTGACCCGGCTCCGCACGGCGATGGGGGTGACGGCATGAACGAGAAGGACTTCGCGGAACTCGCGGCAGGTGCCGCGCTCCACGCGCTCTCGGCGGACGACGAGCGCCGGTACCGCCGTGCCCTCGCCGAGCACCCGGAGTGGGCGGCGCAGGACGACACCGACGCCCAGACGGGCGCTCTCCTCGCCGACGGCGTGGCCCCGGTAGCTCCGCCCGCCGGTATCCGTGCGGCTCTGCTCGCGCAGATCGCCCAGACTCCGCAGGGCGGCGCCGCGGAATCCTCGTCCGACTCGGGCGAGCCCGACGGACCCGCGGACGAGAGCCCTGCCTCCGGTGCCGCCGCTCCCGCTCCGGCTCGCCGCTGGACCCGGCTCGCTTTCGCGCTCGCCGCATGCCTCGCGCTCCTCGTGGGCGTCGGGATCGGTGCGGTCGCTCTGAACGACCAGCTGAACCGCCCGGCGAGTGTCGTCGCGCTGCAGGAGATCGAATCCGCGGGCGACGCGCAGAAGGCGACGGTCGAGCTCGACGACGGCGCGACGGCGACGGCGCACTGGTCGGGCTCGGTCGGCAAGGCCGTGCTCGTCACGGACGGACTGCCCGAGGTAGCGGACGGCAAGACCTATGAGCTGTGGTTCGTGCGCGGGGAGGATCCCATCGCCGCGGGTGTGTTCGACGTCGACGACGGAGAGGCCACCGCGCTCCTCGAGGGCGAGATGCAGGCGGGCGACGCCATCGCGGTCACGGTCGAGCAGGAGGGCGGATCGCCGTCCGGGCTGCCCACGACCGACCCGGTGATCGTCATCCCGACGGCCTGAGCGTCGGAGGCGGGGCGTACCCTGGAGGGATGCCCGAGCAGCACCACCGCCCCGTGCGTCGTCCGACGAGCGCCTTCGACAACATCGTCGGCGCCCATGATCCCGCCGAGGAGACGCGTGTCGCACACGCCACCGCCTCCGCGCTGCTGACCCGCGTCCGCGAGGACGAGAGCGGGGCGAGCGTCGAGCGGCTGATCGCCTTCACGAGCGAGCACGGCATCGACGAGATCGCGGAGCTGTGGTCGAAGGCGCCGTCGCGCACCCTCCCCGGGTCGCTGTGGCGGCTGTACGTGCTCCAGCTCGCGATCCACGGCGATCCGCGTACCGCGGCCCTGCTCTACGACCGGGGTCGGGTCGAGCTGCCGTCGGCCGACGCCGTGGTCGCCGGGGCGCCCGTGCCGGCGAGCCCGGACGAGCTCGTCGCGCTCATCGACACGATCCTGCGCGGCGCCTTCCGCGGCGACTTCGCCGTGGCGCTGGAGCGGGCGGCGGCGTTCTGCCGCGTCCAGGCCTCGGGGGCGACGCACACCGCCGACGACTACGAGCCCACGGAGCCCGCTCGGGCGAGCGAGCTCACCACGCGGGCGCTGCGGCTGAGCAGCTATGCCCATGACCTCGCGGCGTCGGCGGCCCTGTGGCGCACCGGCGCCCTGGCCTGAGTCCGAGCGGGCGGGACAGCGTCCGGACAGAGAAAGACCGGGCCGCAAGAACGCCTCTCGGCGGAAGGCCGCTCGCAGCGGCGAAAATTGGAGCCCGGGGTTATGCGGCCCGGCCACTCCAGTGTAACGCGAGGACGCGGTGGGTATTCCCGGCGGCCTAGGCTCGGTGACATGACCCGTCGCTTCGCCCTCATGATCGATCCCGTCGCCGCCGACGAGCAGCGTGCCGACTACGCCGACACGTTCACGCAGGTGGACGCCGCGGCCCCCGCCCTCAGTGTCGGCGAGCTGAGCACGCAACGGGGCGACGGCGTGTTCGAGTCCATCGGGGTCGTCGACGGACATGCGCAGGAGGTCGTCCCGCATCTGGAACGCCTTGCGCATTCGGCGCGACTCTGCGACCTCCCGGTGCCGAACCAGGAGCAGTGGCGGCGGGCGATCCAGCAGGCCGCCGCACAGCTCGGGGCGGGGGAGTCGGTCATCAAGCTGATCCTCAGTCGCGGCGTCGAGCACGGGCCGACGCCGACCGCCTGGGTCACGGCGGCTCCGGCGGCGGACTTCGCGGCCGTACGGCGGAACGGTGTCAAGGTCGTCACCCTCGACCGCGGATACGACCTCGGCGCAGCGGAACGGGCGCCCTGGCTGCTGCTCGGCGCCAAGACGCTGTCCTACGCCGTGAACATGGCGGCCCTGCGCGAGGCCAAGCGCCGCGGAGCCGACGACGCGATCTTCCTGTCGAGCGACGGCTTCGTGCTGGAGGCTCCGACGGCCTCCCTCATCCTGCGCTTCGGCGACCGCTTCACGACCCCGGCCCCGAACGGCGGGATCCTGCACGGCACCACGCAGCTCAGCGTCTACGACCACCTTCTCGCGCGGGGCTTCGAGGTGGGGTACGACCGCATCCCCGCCGCCGATCTGACGCGGGCCGACGCCGCATGGCTCGTGTCGAGCGTGCGTCTCGCGACCGCCATCACCGCGATCGACGGCACGCCGGTCGCCGTGGACACCTCCCTCACGGACGACCTCAACGCCTACCTCCTCTCCCCGCGCGACTGAGTCCTCCGGGTCCCCGGGCACGACTTCGGAGATGCCGGACGACACGCCGTGGGCCGCGCCCCGACACCGGCGTGTCGTCGACGATCTCCGAAGCTGTGCCCGGCACAGGCGGGATCAGGGGCGGCGGCGCATGGTCTCGACGATGGCGCGCTCGACGAGGGGCCAATCGTGCAGGACCATCGCGTAGTCGAAGCGGAGCGTGGCGTGGCCCCAGCCGGCGGCGGTCGCATCGCGGACCAGATCGCGGTGGCGGAGAGAGCTCTCCTCGTGGTTGGCGCGTCCGTCCGTCTCGACGATGAGCCAGTCATCGATGAGGAGGTCCACCCGGCCCGTCCCGACCACGCCGACCTGCGTCCGCACGCGCCACCCGTAGCGTCGGATCCTCAGCCGCACCAAGGATTCCAGGCCGCTGTCGGCATCGGCCCGCGAGAAGGCGATGAGGTCGCGCCCCTCGGGCCCGAGCCGGTCACCGAGACGGCGCAGCCCGACCGCATCGATGAGTCCGAGCCGCCGGGCCGACTCCAGAGCGACGAAGAACGCCTCCGCCCCGCGGCAGCCGTAGATCTGCCGGAGTACGAGGGGCACCCCCGGCTGCTCGAAGGCACTGCCCGATGTCGCCGCATCCCAATGCGTCACGCAGTCGCAGTCCTCGTGGGGATACTGATGGCGGTCGTGGTGCATCCAGACGTGCAGAGCCGGCTCGTCGAGCACCCAGATCCCGAGGTGCCGCGCCGCGGACTCGCAGCCGAGGACCCCGCCATGAGCGGCGGCGGTCACGACCTCCCCGCACGCGGCGGCCGTCGCGTAGACCCCGCGCCGGACCCGGATGAGGGCGCCGCCGCGCACCTGACGCTCGATCTGCCGTCGTCCGTACCGGGCGCGGAGCGCGGCATACGGCCACACCTGCGTCCCTGGCCCCGTGCACATCCCGCCATCATTCGCGCCGCCTCGCCCTCTCTGGCCGCGTCACGACTCGGTAGCCCGCCGTCTGTGGACGATGCTCGCCACTCGCGATCCGTGCAGGAGTCACGACCCGTGCGCAGCTTCGGAGATCGAAGGAGACACGCCGGGGCGGGAGGCCAGGCGACGGCGTGTCGCCGAACATCTCCGAAGTTGTGCCCGGGGGTAGGAGGGACGGGGCCGGGGTACGGGTCAGCCGAAACGGCCGGAGACGTAGTCCTCGGTGGCCTGCACGGACGGGGTGGTGAAGATGTTCGTCGTGTCGTCGTACTCGATGAGCTTTCCGGGCTTGCCGGTGCCGGCGATGTTGAAGAACGCGGTCTTGTCGGAGACCCGGCTCGCCTGCTGCATGTTGTGCGTCACGATGACGATCGTGAACTCGTTCTTGAGCTCGCCGATCAGCTCCTCGATCGCGTAGGTCGAGATGGGGTCGAGGGCGGAGCACGGCTCGTCCATCAACAGCACCTCCGGGGAGACGGCGATCGCGCGGGCGATGCAGAGACGCTGCTGCTGGCCGCCCGAGAGCCCGGAGCCCGGACGGTCGAGGCGGTCCTTGACCTCGTTCCACAGGTTCGCGCCGGTGAGCGACTTCTCGACGAGGTCGTCCTGCTCGCTCTTCGACATGCGCTTGTTGTTGAGCTTCACGCCGGCGAGCACGTTCTCCTTGATCGACATCGTGGGGAACGGGTTCGGCCGCTGGAACACCATGCCGACCTGGCGACGCACGAGCACCGGGTCCACGCCGGCACCGTAGAGGTCCTTGCCGTCGAGCAGCACCTCGCCCTCGACGCGGGCGCCGGGGATCACCTCGTGCATGCGGTTCAGGGTGCGGAGGAAGGTGGACTTGCCGCAGCCCGACGGGCCGATGAAGGCCGTGACACTGCGCGGCTGGATGTCGAGGGAGACGCCTTCGACCGCGAGGAAGTTGCCGTAGTAGACGTTGAGGTCGTTGACTTCGATGCTCTTGGACACGTGGATTCCTATTCTGAGTGGTCGGGCGCTCAGCGGCCGTTGACCTTCGGGGCGAACAGCTTCGCGATCAGGCGGGCGAGCAGGTTCAGCACCATGACGATGAGGATGAGGGTGAGGGCGGCGGCCCAGGCGCGCGCGACGGCGGCGTCCGGGCTCGTGCCCTGGTTCATGTACTGGTTGTAGGCGAACACCGGGAGGGTCATCATCTGGCCGTCGAAGATGTTCGTGTTGAGGCTCTGCGTGAAGCCGGCGGTGAGCAGCAGCGGCGCGGTCTCGCCGATCACGCGGGAGATGGCGAGCATGACCGAGGTCATGATGCCGGCGATCGAGGTGGGCAGGACGACCTTGAGGATCGTGAGCCACTTCGGCACGCCCAGGGCGTAGGAGGCCTCGCGCAGCTCGTTCGGGACGATCCGGAGCAGCTCCTCGCTGCCGCGCACCACGACAGGCGTCATCAGCACGGCGAGGGCGAGAGCGCCCATGAAGCCCATGGAGATCCCGGGACGGATCAGGAGGGCGAACACCGCGTAGATGAACAGACCGGCGACGATCGAGGGGATGCCCGTCATCACGTCGACGAAGAACGTGATGGCCTTGGCGATCTTGCCGCGGCCGTACTCGACCAGGTAGATCGAGGTCATCAGACCGACCGGCACGGAGATGATCGTGGCCGTCAGCGTGATGAGGACCGTGCCCCAGATGGCGTGCACGATACCGCCGCCTTCACCGACGACGTTGCGCATCGAGTAGGTGAAGAACTCGGCGTCGAAGCGCTCGAGGCCGTTCGCCACCACGGTCCACAGCAGGGAGATCAGCGGCAGCAGGGCGATGAGGAAGGCTGTGGCGACGAGGGCCGTCATCAGGCGGTCGACGGCCTTGCGACGGCTCTCCGCGATGGAGGAGATCACCGTGATGATCACCATGTAGAGCAGGATGCCGACGACGACGGTGCCCGCGATGTTGAAGTCGGCGAGCGGGGTGTCCGAGCCGGCGGCGGCGACACCGAAGACGGCGGCGGACACGACGAACGAGACGCCGAGGAGGGCCCATGGAGCCCACTTCGGCAGGCGGCCGGAGGTGAGGGCGGTGGTGCTCGCGGCGGGCGGAGCGCTGGTGAGGGCGGTCATGTCAGTTCGCTCCCGAGAACTCGGCGCGGCGGGCGACGATCCAGCGCGCCAGCGCGTTGACCGCGAAGGTCACGACGAAGAGGATGAGGCCGGTCGCGATCAGCGTGTTCACACCGGTGCCGTGCGCCTCCGGGAAGGCGAGGGCGATGTTCGCGGGGATCGGCGTGGGGTTCGTGGCGGTGAGCACGAGGAAGCTGACGACCGCGGAGGGGGAGAGCACCATCGTCACGGCCATCGTCTCGCCGAGCGCGCGGCCGAGGGCCAGCATCGCCGCCGACACCATGCCGCCGCGCGCGAAGGGGAGCACGGCCATGCGGACCATCTCCCAGCGCGTGGAGCCGAGGGCGAGGGCCGCCTCCTCGTGGAGCTTGGGGGTCTGCAGGAAGACCTCGCGGCAGATGGCGGTCATGATCGGGATGCACATCACGGCGAGGACGAGGGCGGCGGTGAGGATGGTCTTGCCCGTCGCGGAGACCTGGCCGCCGAAGAACGGCACCCACGAGGCGTTCTCGTTGAGCCACACGTAGATCGGCTGGAGCATGGGGGCGAGCACGAGGCCGCCCCAGAGGCCGAACACCACGGAGGGCACCGCGGCGAGCAGGTCGATGATGTAGCCGAGGAACGACGCGAGCCGGCGGTGGGCGTAGTGCGAGATGAAGAGCGCGATGCCGATGGCGATCGGGGCGGCGATCAGCAGGGCGATGAACGAGGCCCAGAGGGTGCCGAAGACGAGCGGCCAGACGTACACCCAGAACGACTCGCCCCGGAGGATGTGGTTGTCGGTGGTGTCGAGCTGGAAGGCCGGCAGGCTCTGGATGATGAGGAAGGCGGCGACGAGCGCCAGCACGATCAGGATGATGATGCCGGCGGCCAGCGCGGTGCCGGAGAAGACCCGGTCGCCGAGGCGCTGCTTGGCCTTGATCGGTGTGGGCGGCGCCGGTGTCGGTGCCGGTGCCGTTGTCGGCTCCTGCGCGGTCGTGCTCATGATCTCCCTGTTTCGGGCCGGGTGGAGATGGATCGGGTGCTGACCTGGCGGAGCCCCCGCGCCCGCTCGGGGACGCGGGGGCACCGTCGTCAGTGGATCGGCAGGATCAGCCGACCTGGATGAGGTCGATCGCGGCCTGGACCTGCTCGCGCAGGCCGTCCGAGATCGGGGCGCTGCCGGCGTTCTCGGCGGCGGCGTCCTGGCCCTCGGCGCTCGCGATGTACGTGAAGTACTCCTTCACGAGCTCCGCGACGTTGCTGTCCTCGTACTGCTCGCAGCCGATGAGGTAGCTGACCAGGGCGATCGGGTAGGCGCCGTCCGCAGCAGCGGCAGGGTCGACGTCGAAGACGAGGTCGCCCTCACCACGGCCCTCGGCGAGCGGCGAGCCCTCGACGAGCTTCGCGGCGGCCTCGGCCGAGTAGGAGACGAAGTCCTCGCCGACGCCCACGGCGACCTGGCCGAGGCCGTCCGCCTGGGATGCGTCGAGGAAGCCGATCGCGCCGTTGCCGGCGGTGAGGGCCTGCTTCACGCCCGAGGTGCCCTGAGCGGCCTCGCCGCCCTGGATCGGCCACTCGTCGGAGACCTCGTAGGTCCAGACGTCGGGGGCCGTCGCGCTGAGGTACTTGGCGAAGGTCTCCTGGGTGCCCGAGGGGTCGGAGCGGTGCACGGGGGAGATCGCCAGGTCGGGGAGCTCGACGCCGTCGTTCAGGGCGGCGATGGCCTCGTCGTTCCAGTTGGTGATCGTGCCGGCGAAGATGCCCGCGATCGTGGCGGCGTCGAGGTTCAGCGTGTCGATGCCCTCGAGGTTGAAGGCGACGGCGACGGGGGAGATGTAGAGGGGGACCTCGACGATGTCGTCGGTGGTGCAGGCGCCGAAGCCGCCGGCGGCGATCTCCTCGTCGTTGAACGCGCGGTCCGAGCCGATGAAGTTGCTGCCGCCCTCGAGGAAGTTCTCGCGGCCGGTGCCCGAGCCGGTGGGCTCGTAGTTGACCGTCACATCGGGGTTGGCCGTCTGGAAAGCGGCGACCCAGGCCTCCTGGGCTGCGGTCTGCGAGGACGCGCCGGTCGCGTCGATCGTGCCGGAGAGCGTGGACTCCGAGGGCTCTTCGCTGGAGCCGCCGGCTCCGCCTTCGTTCGCGGCACAGCCGGCGAGGGCGAGAGCGGCGACGGCGCCGATGGCGCCGATTCGTGCGATTCGGGAGATCTTCACTGTGGATCCTTCGATCTTGGAGGGGTGGGGCCCGGTGCAGGGCACACAGTGACGCTAGGGGCGACGGTTAACGAGACTCTCCCGCGCAGGTGAACGGCAGGTGAACGACCGGCGACTCTCTGGAGCCGATCCCCGTCACCGCGCGGCCCCCTCCATTTCGAATCGCCCGATTTGCGCCATCCCCGGCCGAGATGCAGCGAAGTGCGCGATTCGAACGAGGGAGGGTCAGACCCTCGGGGCGTGGGTCTCGATCGAGATGATGCCGGAGCCGGGGTTGGTCGCCGAGACGTGCACCACGGAGAACGCGCCGGTCTCCAGATCGGCGGCGCTGCCGACGTACGAGCCGTGCACCGTGCCGGTCGCGAGGGCGATCTCCGAGAGGAGCGCAGGCAGCACCGGGCCGTGGCTGCAGAGCACGGCGGGCTTGCCGGCGCGGATGCGGCGGCCGACGACGGAGCGGAGATCGGCGACGCCGTCCTCCCAGGCGTCCTGGCTGATCTTCTCGGTGAGGACCGGCTTGCGGTCCAGGGCCTTGGCGAGCGGCGTGACGGTCTGCACGCAGCGCACCGCGTCGCTGGTGACGATCTTGCGCACCCCGAACGCGCGGAGCGGTCCGACGATGGCCTTGGCCTGGCGCTTCCCGCGGTCGGTGAGCGGCCGGGCCGCGTCCGCCTTGTCCCACTCCGAACGGGGAAGGGCCTTCGCGTGCCGGAGGGCGATCACCGGGAAGGTCCGCAGCACGCCGTCGTCGACGAGGGCCGCGAACGCATCGAGGATCTCGAGGTCGACGGGGTAGCTCAGCGCGGCACGGGCCTTCTTCACGCTGACCCACTCGAGCGCGGCGATCTCGCGGTTGGGCACGAAGGTCGAGGCGCGGATCGCGGCATCCGTCGCCTCGGCAGCCCAGTAGTGCACGACCTTCTGCTTGCGGGACGCGAGGTGGTAGCGGCTGATCCCGACCGGCACGCCGAGGGCCACGCGGATGCCGGTCTCCTCGTGCACCTCGCGGACAGCGGTCTCCGCGAGCATCTCGCCCGGGTCGACCTTGCCCTTCGGCAGGGTGACGTCGCGGTACTTCGTGCGGTGGATGAGCAGGATCCGCAGCTTGCCGTCGACCAGACGCCACACGACGGCGCCGGCCGCGTACACGGCCTTGTCCGCCCACTTCGCGTCGGCCGCGGATGGCGGGAGCTGGACCTGCCGCGCCGTCATCGAACCGCCCGCGCCCGACGACGTCGCTGGATCATCCCCATGGTCTTATCCTGCAGGTCGGTGAGCGGCTTGCCGTCGGCATCCACGGCGTGGCGCTCCCACACGCCGTCGCGGCCGAGGTGCCACGACGAGGTCCGGTCGTCCATCGCCAGGTCGAAGAAGGCGGTGAGCTCCTTGAGATGCGCCGGGTCGGTGACCCGCACCAGGGCCTCGACGCGCCGGTCGAGGTTGCGGTGCATCATGTCGGCGCTGCCGATGTACACCTGCGGGTCGCCGTCGTTCTCGAACGTGAAGATGCGCGAGTGCTCGAGGTAGCGGCCGAGGATGCTGCGGACGGTGATGTTGTCGCTGATCCCGTCGAGGTCGGGCCGCAGGCTGCAGATTCCGCGCACCCACACGTCGACCTTCACCCCTGCGGCGCTGGCGCGGTAGAGGGCGTCGATGATCTCCTCGTCGACCATCGAGTTGACCTTGATGCGGATGTGCGCGGGCTTGCCCGACTCGGCGATCCGGCGCTCGGCGTCGATCAGCCGCACGAGGCCCTTGCGGAGGTGGAGCGGGGCGACGAGCAGACGCTTGAACTTCTTCTCGATCGCGTAGCCGCTGAGCTCGTTGAACAGCCGGGTGAGGTCCTTGCCGACCTGGGCATCGGCGGTGAACAGACCGAAGTCCTCGTAGATGCGGCTCGTCTTCGGGTTGTAGTTGCCGGTGCCGACGTGCGAGTAGTGCTGGAGTCTGCCCTCCTCCTCGCGGATCACGAGGGCGAGCTTGCAGTGGGTCTTGAGCCCGACGAGGCCGTACACCACGTGCACGCCGGCCTTCTCGAGCTTGCGCGCCCACACGATGTTGTTGGCCTCGTCGAAGCGGGCCTTCACCTCGACGAGCGCGAGCACCTGCTTGCCGGCCTCGGCGGCGTCGATGAGGGCCTGCACGACGGGGCTGTCGCCGGACGTCCGGTACAGCGTCTGCTTGATGGCGAGCACGTGCGGGTCGCGGGCGGCCTGCTCCAGGAACGCCTGGACACTCGTGGTGAAGGACTCGTACGGGTGGTGCACGAGCACGTCGGACTTCCGGATCGCCTTGAAGATGTCCGCACGGGTGTTGGAGCCCGTCGGCTGGAAGGCCACCGCGGTGGTGGGGAGGTGCGGCGGGTACCGCAGATCGGGGCGATCGATGCGCGACAGATCGAAGAGGCCGCGCAGATCGAGCGGCCCGGGGAGGCGGTAGACCTCCTGGTCGGTGATGTCGAGCTCGCGCACGAGGAGGTCCATCGTGACCTCGTCCATGTCGTCGGTGATCTCGAGCCGGATCGGCGGCCCGAACCGGCGGCGCAGCAGCTCGGCCTCCAGCGCCTGGATGAGGTTCTCGCTCTCGTCCTCCTCGATCTCCACGTCCTCGTTGCGGGTGAGGCGGAACGCGTGGTGGTCGAGCACCTCCATGCCGGGGAACAGGTCGCCGAGGTGGTTGGCGATGAGCTCCTCGAGGCGGAGGAAGCGCTTGATCTCGCCGGTGGACGGCACCTCGACGAAGCGCGGCAGCATGGGCGGCACCTTGAGGCGGGCGAACTCCTGGCGGCCGGTCCGCGCGTTGCGGATGCGGATGGCGAGGTTCAGGGAGAGCCCGGAGATGTAGGGGAACGGGTGCGCCGGGTCGACCGCCAGCGGCATCAGCACCGGGAAGACCTGTGCGCCGAAGTAGTCGGACAGCGCGCTGCGCTCGTCGTCGGTGAGATCCGACCACTCCGTGATCTCGATGCCGGAGTCGGCGAGGGCGGGGCGGACGAGCTTCGTCCAGGCGTCCGCGTGGCGGAGCTGGAGGGCGTGCGCCTCGCGCGAGATATCGGCGAGGGCGTCGACGGGGGAGCGTCCGATGTTGGTGGGCACGGCGAGACCGGTCATGATGCGCCGCTTGAGACCGGCCACGCGCACCATGAAGAACTCGTCGAGGTTGCTGGCGAAGATGGCCAGGAAGTTCGCCCGCTCCAGCTCCGGCAGCGACGGGTCCTCCGCGAGTTCGAGCACCCGCTGGTTGAACGCGAGCCAGCTCAGCTCGCGGTCCAGGTAGCGATGGTCGGGGAGCTGCGAGTCCGGCGCCTCGACGGCGTCGTCGAAGTCGTCGTCTTCGGCGTCACCGAGTCCGGCGTCGGCGAGTGCGGGATCGATCATGGGGTACATCTAAGCACCGGCAGGTGTCGGGCGTGTGAACGGCGGTCAGCGCGAGCCGACCAGGCTGTCGTCCTCGTAGACGTTGAAGCGGTACCCGACGTTGCGCACGGTGCCGATGATCTGCTCCTGATCGCCGAGCTTGGCGCGGAGCCGTCGCACGTGCACGTCGACGGTCCTGGTGCCGCCGAAGTAGTCGTACCCCCACACCTCGCTGAGCAGCTGCTCGCGGGTGAACACCCGGGACGGGTGGGTGGCGAGGAAGTGCAGGAGCTGGAACTCCTTGTAGGTGAGGTCCAGCGGCCGCCCGTGGAGCTTGGCCGAGTAGGACTGCTCGTCGATCGTGACGCCGGAGGCCTGCACGCGCGCCGGTTCGGCGACCTCGTCCCGTCGCGCGAGCGCCAGACGCACGCGTGCGTCGATCTCCGCGGGACCGGCCGTCGCCAGCAGGACGTCGTCGATGCCCCACTCGCCCGACAGTGCGCTCATGCCGCCCTCGGTCACCACGAGCAGGAGCGGCGCGTCCTGTCCGGTGGCCCGCAGCAGTCGGCACAGCGACTTCGCCCCGACGAGGTCGTGGCGGCCGTCGACGATCACGATGTCGTACTCCGGGGCATTGATCAGCTGCGCCGGCTCCGCCGGGATCTGCCGCGTGCGATGGCTCAGCAGCTCGAGGGCGGGCAGCACCTGCTCCGAGAGCGGAGCATTGGTCAGAACCAGCACCAGGGCCACGCGCACTCCTCACCGGCGGGGGGATCGACGCCGTGCCGCCATGATAGCGGCCACCGATGCGCAAGAATGGAGACATGTCAGAACCGGCACTCGCGCCCCGCAACGCCTTCACCGGCGTCATCGCGGTCTGGGCGACCGCGTTCGTCGGCAGCATCGTCATCGGGATCTTCGCTCCGGAGGAGTGGCGCATCCCCTGGATGCTGGTCGGCTTCGGGGCGGTGGTGCTGCTGTCCTTCGCCGTGCAGCTCTGGTACGGGCGCACGCAGGGCTTCATCTTCCGCGTCGCGAGCAGCGTGACCGGTGCGCTGCTGCTGATGGGGATCATCTCGGTCGGCTTCGGCCTGGCCGCCCTCATCCCCTCCTGACCCGGATCGCCGGGGGTAAGGTGGAGGTCATGGACATCATGGCGCTCGAAATCTCCTTCATCGGCCTGCTCGGCCTGGCGAGCCTCGCGATCGTTTTCGTGTCGGCCGTGGTGCTGCGCAACCTCTTCCGCGGCCAGCGCTGACGACATGATCGAACTCCCCACCGACCTTCCCGCCGACCTCGCCCCGCTGGCGTGGCTGATCGGCGTGTGGGAGGGGTCCGGGGTGATCGACTACCCGGTCGGCGAGGAGCGTCTGCAGGGCGAGTTCACGCATCGCGTCAGCTTCAGCCACGACGGGGGACCGTTCCTCAACTACGCGGCCACGGCGACCTTCGTCGGTGACGAGGGTGCGCCCGCCGTCCCGCTGACCGCCGAGTCCGGTTTCTGGCGTCTGGCGCGTCCGGCCGCGGCGACCGACGCGGGACCGGCGCTGCTGCCGCCGACGGCGACCCCCGTCACCCGCACGGTCGACGACGTGGAGGCGCTGCGGTCGGACAACGGCGCGTTCCCGCTCGAGGTGTCGCTGGCGCGCTCGGACGGCATGCTCGAGTACTACCTCGGCGAGATCAACGGACCGCGGGTCGACCTCGCGTCGGACGCGATCGTGCGCGGCGCCGGTGCCAAGGACTACGGCTCCGCCTCGCGGATGTACGGACTCGTCGACGGGCACCTGCTGTGGGCGTGGGACATCGCCGCCCTCGGCACACCTCTGCGGGCGCACGCCTCGGCGCGTCTCGCTCGCGTCTGAACGGAGCACACGGTGAGCACCAGCGTCTTCGACGGCGTCCCCGGCGCGACAGCGGGGGAGCGCGGGATCGCCCACTTCGGTGATCCGTTCCGGGAGCAGCGCCGCCTCGCGGCCGGAACGGCGATCGCGCCCCTCGACGACCGGACGGTCATCGAGGTGTCCGGCCCCGAACGCCTCCCCTGGCTCGACTCCATCACGTCGCAGGCGGTGGGTCGCCTGCGCGCGGGGGAGAGCACCGAGCTCCTCGTCCTCGATCCGCAGGGACGGGTGGAGCACGCGGCCGGCGTCCTCGACGACGGCACCTCGACCTGGCTCCTGGCGGATGCCGGCGATGCCGAGGGGCTCGCGACGTGGCTGACGCGGATGAAGTTCCGCACCCAGGCCACGGTCGAGCTGCGCCCCGACCTCGCGCTGCTCGGCTTCGTCGACGGCGGACCCGCGGCCGAGCGCGTGCGCGGCCTCGACGACGCGCGGATCTGGGTCGACCCGTGGCAGCAGGTCTCCGTCGGCGGCCATCAGTATGCGGACGTGGCCGCGCACCCCGGGGCCGACCTCGCCTGGCGGGTCGGCATCGTGCCCGAGACGGCGGCGCGGGCGCTCGCCGCGGTGCTCGAGCGGGAGGACGCCGCCGGTCTCCTCGCCGCCGAAGCTCTGCGCATCGCCGCCTGGCGTCCGCGGTGGGCGGCCGAGGTGGACGAGCGATCGCTGCCGCACGAGTCGGACTGGCTCCGCAGCGCCGTGCACCTGAACAAGGGCTGCTACCGCGGGCAGGAGACCGTCGCGAAGGTGCACAACCTCGGTCATCCACCGCGGCGGCTCGCACTGCTCCAGCTCGACGGCAGCGACGCCGTGCTGCCGGAACCCGGAGCCTCCGTGTTCGCGGGCGATGACGAGGTCGGGCACATCACCTCCTCCGCGCGGCATCATGAGGACGGGCCGATCGCCCTCGCCCTCCTGTCTCGTCGGGCCCCGATCGGCGATCTCGTCGTCCGGGCCGAGGGGATCGACATCGCCGCGTCCCAGCAGATCATCGTCCCGGCCGACGCCGGCGCCACCGCGGACATCCCGCGCCTGACGCGGCTGTCCCGCCGACCCACGGCGCCCGATCCCCGCGACGCCGGGGTCTGAGACACCGGACCCTGGTCAGGCCGGTGCCACGGCGTCCCACGGCAGGGTGAGCTCGCCCAGTCGCCAGCGGCTCCGCCCGCCCTGCACAGGCCAGCCCTGCGCGCGCAGCGCGGTCACCGCGGCGAGGAAGCGCTGCGTGGCCCCGAAGGTCGACAGGGGAGCGGCGCGCTCCCACTCCCGGTCCAGGTCGACGAGCAGCGCATGGATGCGCTCGCCGGGCACGTTGCGGTGGATGAGGGCCTTGGGCAGCCGCTCCGCCACGATGCTCGGGACCTCGAGCCCGCGGAGGCGGAGGGAGACGGTGAAGCGGAGCGGCGTGCCGCCGGGATCGACATCGACCCAGCTCGCCACGCGCCCGATCTCGTCGCAGGTGCCCTCCACCAGGAGCCCGTCCGGCGCGAGGCGGTGCGCCATCGTCCGCCAGGCGGCGGCGACCTCGGCCTCGTCATACTGCCGCAGGACGTTCATCGCCCGGATGACGGCGGGGCGCCGACCGCCGGGGAGCGGTACCTCGAACCCGCCGCGGGCGAAGGAGACGCGGAGGTCGGCGGGAAAGGGCGTGCGGCCGGCCCGGACCTCGGCGAGCTGCTGCTCCGCGGTGGCCACCCGGTCCGGGTCGAGCTCCAGACCGCGCACCTCCGCGTCCGGCCGCACGCGTCGCAGTCGGGCGGCCAGCTCGAACGCGGTCACCCCGCTCGCCCCGAAACCGAGGTCGACGACGAGGGGGTCGGCCGCGCGTCGGAAGGCGGGGGAGGCGGCGATCCACCGGTCGTTCCGACGCAGCCGGTTCGTCCCTGTCGTGCCGCGGGTCGGCCGACCGAGGGGAGATGACGCCATGCGTCCATCCTCCCTCCTCCGCCGCTGTGCCCGCTCCGCGCCCCGGATAAACTGGCGACATGACTGCGAAGCGCACCCTGATCCTGCTCCGCCACGGCCAGAGCGAGTGGAACGAACTGAACCTCTTCACCGGCTGGGTGGACGTCCGCCTGACCGCGCAGGGCAAGAACGAGGCCCGTCGCGGCGGTGAGCTGCTCGCCGAGTCCGGCATCCTGCCCGACGTCCTGCACACGTCCCTGCTGAGCCGGGCGATCCAGACCGCCGACATCGCGCTGGACGCCGCCGACCGGCTGTGGATCCCGGTGAAGCGCTCCTGGCGGCTCAACGAGCGCCACTACGGGGCGCTGCAGGGCAAGGACAAGGCGCAGACGCTCGAGGAGTTCGGTCCGGAGCAGTTCCAGCTGTGGCGCCGCTCGTTCGATGTGCCGCCGCCCCCGCTGGACGACGCGAGCGAGTTCAGCCAGGTGGGCGACGCCCGCTACGAGGGCATCGACGGCGAGGTGCCGCGCACGGAGTCGCTCAAGCTCGTCATCGACCGCCTCCTGCCGTACTGGGACGCGGAGATCGTCCCCGATCTGGAAGCCGGCAAGACCGTCCTCGTGACCGCGCACGGCAACTCGCTGCGCGGCCTCGTCAAGCACCTCGAGGGCATCAGCGACGACGACATCGCCGGCCTGAACATCCCGACCGGCATTCCGCTGGTGTACGAGCTCGACGAGAACAACGCGCCGACCGGTCCCGGCCGGTACCTCGACCCGGAGGCCGCCGCCGCCGGTGCCGCGGCCGTGGCCGCCCAGGGCAAGAAGTAACCGAGCCCCCGGTTTCGCGTCGAGACCCCCTGCCGCAGGCGACTGCAGCAGGGGGTCTCGGCGATGAGGCGGGGTCTCGTCAGGCGTGGCCGAGTTGCTCCTGCTGCTCCACCGCGAGGGCGATGTCCTCCTCCTCGACGTGCCAGTCGCCCGTCGCGAGGTAGACGACCTTCTTGGCGACGGCGACCGCGTGGTCCGCGAACCGCTCGTGGTAGCGGCTGGCGAGCGTCGCGTCGACCGTGGCGACGGCCTCGCCCTTCCAGTTGTCGCTCAGCACCTTCTCGAAGACGCTGGCGTGCAGTTCGTCGACGTCGTCATCGGCGTTGCGGATCGCGTCGGCGAACTTCAGATCCTGGGTGCGGAGGAGCTCCGTGAGCGTGCGGGAGATCTCCACGTCCAGCTCGCCCATCTTCACGAACGTGCCCTTCAGGCCCTTCGGGATCGCGCGCTCCGGGAAGCGCAGGCGGGCGAGCTGGGCGATGTGCTCGGACATGTCGCCCATCCGCTCCAGGGACGCGCTGACGCGGAGCGCCGTGACGACGATCCGGAGGTCGCGCGCGACCGGCTGCTGTCGGGCGAGGATCTCGATGGCCTGCTCGTCCAGCGCGACGGCGAGCTCGTCGATCTTCGCGTCGTCGGCGATGACCTCCTCGGCCAGCGCGACGTCGCTCGTGGCGAACGCGCGGGTCGCCTTGTCGATGGAGACCGTGACGAGCTCGGCGATCTCGACGAGGCGGGACTGCAGGTCCTCGAGGGACTGGTGGAAGACTTCGCGCATGGTGGGCGCAACCTTTCATTCGGATCCCGGCTGACGGTCCAGCGCGGGGCGGCGGGGCGTCCGCGGGGAGGGCACTGCGCGCGCGCAGGCCTGAAGCGATTGTCTGCTCCGAAGGTTAACGAACGGTGCCCAGCGAGTGAATAGTACGTCTCCGCTCCCCGGGATGGCGCGGAAACCCGCCGGATCGACGGTGAACGCGCTCTACGCTGGAGTCATGACCCTGCCGCAGCTCGCGCTGTCCTCCCTCGCCATCGGGTTGGCGATCGGGGTGGGCCTCTCGCTCCTCGTCGTCTGGGCGTATCGGGCGCGGGCGCGGGCGGAGGAGGAGACGTCGATGGCGATCCCGCCCGGGATCACCGACGTGCTGCGCAGCATGGACGACGCCGCGTGCGTGGTCGACGTCTCCGGCCTCGTGCTCGCCACGTCGAAAGCCGCCGCACGGTTCGGGATCGAGGTCGGATCGACTCTCGAGAACCCGGAGCTCCGGCAGCTCGTGCGGGGCGTCCGCTCGACGGGGGAGACGGCGACCGAATCGCTGCGCATCACCCGCGGCGGTCTCAGCCTCGACCCCCGCCTCGTGTCGGCCAGGGCGAGCGCCATCGGCACGCGCCTCGTGCTCCTCATCATCCGCGACGTGACCGAGCAGGAGCGCCTCGACCAGATGCGCCGTGACTTCGTGGCCAACACGAGCCACGAGCTCAAGACGCCCGTCGGTGCCGTGAGCCTGCTCGCCGAGGCCATCGAGTCCGCCGCCGACGACCCCGCCCAGGTGCGGGCGTTCGCGTCGCGGATCTCGGCGGAGGCCGGCCGTCTCGGTCAGCTCACCGGACGCATCATGAGTCTGTCCCGGCTGCAGGCGGAGGACGGGCTGACCGAGGTCGCCCCGGTCTCGATCGACGAGGTCGTCGCCTCCTCGATCGAAGCCCACGTCGTGCAGGCCGACTCCGCCGGTGTGGAGCTCGCCCGCGGTGGAGACCGCGGCGTCTGGGTCCGCGGCGACGCGCAGATCCTCATCGAGGCCGTCGGCAACCTCATCGCCAACGCCATCGTCTACTCGCCCCGCGGCTCCCGGGTGGGCGTCGGGGTGAAGGCCGACGACGACGTCGTGGAGATCGCCGTCTCCGACCAGGGCATCGGGATCGCGGAGGCCGACCGCGAGCGCATCTTCGAGCGGTTCTATCGCGCGGACGAGGCCCGCTCCCGGCGCACCGGCGGCACCGGCCTCGGGCTGTCCATCGTCAAGCACGCCACCCAGCGGCACGGAGGAGAGGTACGGCTGTGGTCGCGCCCGGGCCGCGGGTCCACGTTCACCATCCGCCTGCCCCGGATCGACGCCCCCGCGAACACCGGGCAGGGCAAGAAGAGCAAGAAGAAGCGCGCGCGCAAGGCCGTCCCCGCCACCGGGGCGACGCGCGTCCGAAACGGAGAGACCGCATGACCCGCATCCTTCTCGTCGAAGACGAGCCCGACCTCGCCGACCCGCTCGCCTACCTGCTGCGCCGCGAGGGCTACGAGGTGGAGATCGCCGAGGATGGCCCCGGAGCGCTGACGGCGTTCCGGGAGCGCGGTGCCGACATCGTGCTGCTCGACCTCATGCTGCCCGGCATGCCGGGGACCGAGGTGTGCCGTCAGATCCGGTCCACGTCGGCCGTGCCCATCATCATGCTCACGGCGAAGGACTCCGAGGTCGACATCGTCGTGGGGCTCGAGCTCGGCGCGGACGATTACATCACCAAGCCGTACTCGTCGCGGGAGCTGCTCGCCCGGATGCGGGCGGTGCTGCGGCGGGTGGTGCAGGTGGAGGCCGAGCTCGACGAGCGGGTGCTCGAAGGCGGGCGCGTCTCGCTCGACATCGATCGGCACACGGTGGCGGTGGCCGGCGAGCAGATCAACATGCCGCTGAAGGAGTTCGAACTGCTGGAGGTGCTGATGCGCAACTCCGGCCGGGTGCTCACGCGTGGCCAGCTCATCGACCGGGTGTGGGGGAGCGACTACTTCGGCGACACCAAGACGCTCGACGTGCACATCAAGCGCATCCGCTCGCGGATCGAGGAGAACCCCAGCGAACCGGTGATGCTGGTGACCGTCCGCGGCCTGGGGTATCGCTTCGAGGGGTGACCGCACACAAGAGAGGCCGGCACCCGTGGGTGCCGGCCTCTCGCGTCTGTCTGCGGACTCAGTCCTGCGGAGCGAGGTCCGAGTAGTACGGCAGGGTGCCGTCGAGGACGGGCACCTGCGTGGTCACACCCGCGGAGTCGCCGGACTGGAAGTGCATCGCGACGGTGGCGCCGGGCATGGTGTCGAGGCCGACGATCTCCACCGGCTCCTGGTCGGCGCCGAGGCTGACCGATCCGCCGGCGGGCACGGTGATCATGAACGGCTCGCCGCCCTCGAGGGAGACCGTCAGGGTGGCGCGGTCCTGCGTCGGGTTGACGACCGCGCCCACGAAGTTCCCGGCCGTGCCGTCTTCGTTCGCGATGATGAGGGCGTTCCGGACGGCGATGGGGCCGTCCTCGTCCGACACGTTCACGCCGTCGGAGGCGGCGTACTCGGTCTTCGTCGCCTGCGGCGTGATGAACGTGCACCCGGTCGCGCCGAGCAGAACGACGGCGCTGATGGCGGCAGACGCGACAAGGCGCGATTTCACGGGTCCTCCTGAGGTCCGACGGGATATCCCTCCCCATTCTATGGGTAAGTCGAGGAGCCGCTGGGAACAGGAAGCGCGAACCTTAGCGCATATCCCCTGTGGTATCCTTGAGGTTGCCGAAAGGACATGTTTTTATGCTTTTTGAGGTTGGCGAGACCGTCGTCTATCCGCACCATGGCGCTGCGACCATCATCGAGGTCAAGGAACGCGTCATCAAGGGCGAGACGAAGAAATACCTGAAGCTCAACGTCACGCAGGGCGATCTCATCATCGAGGTCCCGGCCGAGAACGTCGACCTCGTCGGCGTCCGCGACGTGATCGGCAAGGAGGGCCTCGACCACGTGTTCGAGGTGCTGCGCGCGCCGTTCACCGAGGAGCCCACCAACTGGTCGCGCCGGTACAAGGCGAACCTGGAGAAGCTCGCGTCCGGCGATGTCATCAAGGTGAGCGAGGTCGTGCGCGACCTCTGGCGCCGCGACCAGGACCGCGGCCTGTCCGCGGGTGAGAAGCGGATGCTGGCCAAGGCCCGGCAGATCCTCATCTCGGAGCTGGCCCTGGCCGAGAAGATCGACGAGGACAAGGCGGGCGCACTGCTCGACGAGGTCCTCGCGTCCTGAGACGTCCTTCACGGAAGGCGGGTGCTGCGGCACCCGCCTTCCGTCGTCTCCGCCGGTAACGTGAAGCTGTGAGCATCCTCCCCGTCCCGCATACCGCGATCATCGTCGTCGCCGCCGGCTCCGGCACCCGTCTCGAGGCCGGAGCGCCCAAGGCGTTCGTCGGCATCGACGGCCGCACCATCCTGCGGCACGCCCTCGACGGCGTCTTCGCGGCGGCGCCCTTGCAGGTCGTGGTCGTCGCGCCCGCAGGCTACGAAGGCGACGCGGAGACGGAGCTGCGGGAGGCCGCCGGCGATCGTGCCGACCTGGGCCGCGTGGTCACCGGAGGGGCGACGCGGCAGGAGTCGGTCGCCGCGGGGCTCGCCGCCCTGTGGGGGGACGTCACGACGGTGCTCGTGCACGACGCGGCGCGCGCCCTCACGCCGCCCGGCGTCATCGACGCGGTGGCGGCGGCCGTGGTCGCCGATGCCGGTGCGGTGCCGAGCCTGCCTGTCGTGGACACGCTCAAGCGCGTCGCGGACGGTCTCGTCGTCGGTGCCGTGGATCGTGCGGAGCTCGCGGCCGCGCAGACTCCGCAGGGCTTCCCGCGCGCGCTGCTGGAAGCGGCGTACGCGGAGGCGACCGCCCGGGGTGCCGAGTACACCGACGACGCCGCGCTCTTCGCCGCGGCCGGGAACACCGTGCGCCTGGTGCCGGGTTCCGAGCGTTCGTTCAAGATCACCACTCCCGCCGACCTGGAGCGCGCCCGCCTCCTCGTCGCGACGTCGTCGGGATCGCCCGCCTCGGCGCCGCGGCCGTCGACTCCCGTCGGGGGCGCACCCCGTGTGGGCATCGGCACGGACGTGCACGCCTTCGGTGGCGACGGGCCGCTGTGGCTGGCCGGGCTGGAATGGCCGGGGGAGCCCGCGCTCTCCGGGCATTCGGACGGGGACGCGGTCGCCCACGCGATCGTCGACGCCCTGCTCGGCGCCGCCGGGCTCGGCGACATCGGCGAGCACTTCGGCACCGCTCACCCGGAGTATGCGGGGGCGCACGCCGATGTCTTCCTCTCCCGCACCGCGGAGCTCCTGGCGGAGGCGGGCTTCGCGATCGGCAACGTGTCGGTGCAGTTCCAGGGCAACCGCCCGCGCTTCAGCGGACGACGCGGGGAGGCCGAGGCTGCTCTGTCGGCGGCGCTCGGGGGCGCTCCGGTGGCCGTGACGGCCACGACGACCGACGGCCTCGGCTTCCCGGGACGGGGCGAGGGGATCGCGGTCACGGCCGTCGCGGTCGTCATCCCGCGACCGGAGCGGAGTCTCTCAGCGCCCGCCGAGTAGGCTTGAGCGGTGACTCTCCGCCTCTACGACACCCGCGCACAGCTGCTGCGCGACTTCGTGCCTCTCGATCCCGAGAACATCACGATGTACGTGTGCGGACCCACCGTGCAGTCCGGCCCGCACATCGGCCACGTCCGCGCGGCCCTGAGCTTCGATCTCCTGCGCCGCTGGCTGACGCACCGCCACGGCCGCGTGACCTTCGTGCGCAACGTCACCGACATCGACGACAAGGTGCTCGCCAACGCCACGGACGCCGAGCCGTGGTGGGCGCTCGCCTACCGGATGGAGCAGGAGTTCGCCGCGGCCTACGCCGGCATCGGCATCCTGCCGCCCACGTACGAGCCGCGGGCGACGGCCTCCGTCCCGCAGATGCAGGAGCTCATCGCGCTGCTCATCGACCGGGGCCACGCGTATCCCGCTCCCGACGGGTCGGGCGACGTGTACTTCGATGTGCGCTCCTGGCCGTCCTACGGCGATCTCACCCATCAGTCGGTGGACGCGATGGAGGCGGCGCAGGACGCCGACCCGCGGGGCAAGCGCAACCCCCAGGACTTCGCCCTGTGGAAGGGGGCCAAGCCCGACGAGCCCGCCGATGCGACCTGGGCGTCGCCGTGGGGGCCGGGGCGTCCGGGCTGGCACATCGAGTGCTCGGCCATGGCGAAGCGGTACCTCGGCGCGGAGTTCGACATCCACGGCGGCGGCCTCGACCTGCGGTTCCCTCATCACGAGAACGAGCTCGCGCAGTCGACGGCCGCGGGTGACGGCTTCGCCCGCTACTGGGTGCACAACGGCCTCGTGACCGTCGACGGCCAGAAGATGTCGAAATCCCTCGGCAACTTCACCCTCGCGCGGGACGTGCTCGCGGAGCGGGATCCGCTGGTCGTGCGCTACGCTCTCGCCGCCGCGCACTACCGGTCGAGCCTCGATCTCTCGGAATCGTCCTGGGCGGAGGCGGACGCGGCGCTCGGCCGTATCCGCTCCTTCCTCGATCGCGCATTCCGCGCGGCCGGCGAGGAGATCGGTGCCGAGGACGCACGGAGCCTGCCCGACGCCTTCGTCGAGGCGATGGACGACGACCTCGGCGTGCCGCAGGCGCTGGCCGTCGTGCACGAGAGCGTGCGGGGCGGGAACTCGGCGCTGGACGCGGGCGACACCGGCACGGCCCTGGACGCGGCGCGGGCGGTGCTCGCCATGACCGGGATCCTCGGTCTGGACCCGCGCACGGGATCGGGCGCCGCCGGGGGCGCGCAGGCAGCGGCGCTGGACGCGCTGGTGCAGGAGATGATCGCGCAGCGCGCCACCGCGCGCGCGGAGAAGGACTGGGCGGCGGCGGATCGCATCCGTGACGCGATCGCCGCCGCAGGAATCACGCTGGAGGACACTCCGGCCGGAACTCATTGGAGTATCGATGGCTAAGCCAGGGCGCCCCGGCGCGAGCAAGGGAAACAAGAAGGGCCCGACCAAGGGCACCGGCGGTCTCGGGCGCAAGGCGCTCGAGGGGCGTGGCCCCACGCCGAAGGCGGAGGACCGCGCGTGGCACCCCGCCGGTAAGCGCAAGGCCGCGGCCGAGCGCTACGCGGCTGCGGGCGGAAAGGGCAAGCCCGGTGGGCGCCCCGCGTCCGGAGGCAATCCGAACCGCAGCGCCCGGTCGAAGGACAACACCACCGACACCGAGACGGTCACCGGCCGCAACTCCGTGCTCGAGGCGCTGCGCGCGAAGATCCCGGCGACGGCGATGTACATCGCGCAGCGCGTCGAGATGGACGACCGCGTCAAGGAGATGCTGTCGATCGCGACCCACCGCGACATCCCGGTGCTCGAGGTCACCCGCCAGGAGCTCGACCGCATGGCCGGCTTCGACGGCGTGCACCAGGGCGTCGCCCTCAAGGTGCCGCCGTACGAGTACGCGCACCCGCAGGACCTCCTGGAGCAGGTCATCGACCGTGGCGAGACGCCGCTGTTCGTCGCCCTCGACGGCATCACGGACCCGCGCAACCTCGGTGCGATCATCCGCTCGACGGCGGCGTTCGGCGGCCACGGCATCATCCTGCCGCAGCGCCGTTCCGCCGGTGTGAACTCCGCGGCGTGGAAGACGAGTGCGGGCGCGGCGGCGCGCATCCCGGTCGCCCTGGCGTCGAACCTCACCACGCAGCTCAAGGAGTTCAAGAAGCGGGGCGTGTTCGTGCTCGGACTCGACGGTGACGGCGACGTCTCGCTGCCCGCGCTGGAGCTGGCGGACCGTCCCGTCGTCATCGTCGTGGGCTCGGAGGGCAAGGGCCTGTCCCGCCTCGTGACCGAGACCTGCGACCAGATCGTCTCCATCCCCATCTCCGCGGCGACCGAGTCGCTGAACGCCGGCATCGCGGCCTCGGTCGCGCTGTACCAGGTCGCGACCGTCCGCGCCGCGGACTGACCGAGAGGAACACGCATGGCCCGCATCATCGTCCTGGGAGGAACCGGCTACGCCGGGCGCCACATCGTCGCGGAGGCGGTGAGCCGCGATCACGCGGTCGTCGCCATCTCGCGCTCGACCCCCGCGGATCCGGTCGCGGGTGCGGCGTACGTGCAGGGGTCCGCGCTCGACCCCGCGACGCTGACCGAGGCGTTCGCGGGTGCCGATGCCGTGGTCTCCGCGCTCTCGCCGCGCGGTGACATGGAGGACCGTGTCCTCGAGGCGCTGACGAACGTGGTCGCGCTGCTCGACGGCACCGAGACCCGGCTCGGGGTCGTGGGCGGCGCGGGCGGCAGCCTCGTCGCGCCCGGTGGCCCCCGACTGTTCGATCAGGGGTTCCCCGAGGAGTACAAGCACGAGGCGCAGGTCGGCATCGACTCGCTCGCGCTCCTGGAGCGCACCGCGGAGAGCCTGGACTGGTTCTTCGTGCACCCTGCCGAGGTCTTCGGGCCGTGGGCCGAGGGGGAGCGCACCGGACACTACCGGGACGGCGGTGACGTCCTCGTCCGCGACGAGGACGGGAAGTCGTACATCTCCGGGGCGGACTTCGCCGTCGCGATCGTCGACGAGATCGAGCAGGGCAACCACCACCGCGAGCGGTTCACGGTCGGCTACTGACGCCGTCCGGCGCGGCGCCGACCGGCGGGCACGGTCTCAGACGAGGTCGCGCCAGTTCACCTCGTCGTCGTCGCCGAGCGCGAGCGTGCCGGTGACGACGGGGAGGCCCATCGTCTCGGTCGGCGGCCCCATGATGGTGGCCTCGTCGCGCCGGTGGCGGAGCACATCGTTGATGTAGCTCGTCAGCACCTCCGCGAGGGCGACAGAGCGTCCCTGCGCCTGCGACAGGTACCAGCGGTGCTCGAGCACCTGGTGGAACACCTCGGCCGGCTCCAGCTTGGCGCGCAGGTCGTACGGGATCGCGCGGACGACGGGCTCGAAGACGCGCGTGAGCCACTCGTGCGCGTACATCTCCTCGTCCGCCCACTGCTTGGTGGAGCGGGCACGGAACTCGTCGAGGTCGTTGAGGAGCCGCCGGGCCTGGTTCTCCTCGACGTCGAGACCGGTGAGGCGGATGAGTCGGCGCTGGTGGTGCCCGGCATCGACGACCTTGGGCTGGATCTCCACGACCGTGCCGTCGGCGGTCGTCGACATCGACATCTCGTCGATGTCGAAGCCGAGGGCGTTGAGCCGCTCGACACGTTCCGTGATGCGCCACGTCTCGGCGGCGGAGAAGGACTCCTGCGCGGTGAGCTCGGCCCAGAGGGAGCGGTAGGACGACACGATGCCGTCCGCGATGGCGACGGCGTCGACCCCATGCTCCAGGCGGCCGCCCGCGGCGAGGTCCATGATCTCCCCCGCGATGTTCGTGCGCGCGAGGTCCAGGTCGTAGGCGCGCTGACCGTCGGTGAGGCCCTCTTCGTGCAGCTCGCCGGTCTCCGCGTCGACGAGGTACGCCGCGAACGCCCCGGCATCCCGGCGGAACAGCGTGTTCGAGAGCGAGACGTCTCCCCAGTAGAAGCCCACGTTGTGCAGACGCACGAGCAGCAGGGCGAGCGCGTCGACGAGGCGCGTGGCCGTGTCCGGGCGGAGCACCCGGGTGAAGAGGGCCCGGTATGGCATCGAGAAGCGCAGATGTGAGGTGACCAGGGCCGCGGGGAGCGGCGCCCCCGACGAGTCGGTGCGCCCCGCGATCACCGCGACGCGCTCCACGCACGGCACGTCGAGTCGCGACAGGTTGCCGAGCATCTCGTACTCCCGGCGCGCCATCTCGGTCGTCGTCTCCTTCACCGCCACCACGCGCCCGGAGAGATCCGCGAAGCGCACGAGGTGGCGGGAGAGGCCCTTGGGCAGCGAGACGATGTGCTCGGAGGGCCACTTCTCCAGAGGCGTCGACCAGGGCAGAGCGAGCAGACCGGGGTCGACCGTCTTGGCGGTGATCCGGAGGGATTCCTGCATGGGGGCTCCTGAGGGTGCCGGGGAAACGACGCGGCGCGCTCCTCCTTGCCGACGCCGGCGATCTTGAGCGCGAAGCCCATGTTCTCCGCGACGGTCATGTGCGGGTACAG
>NZ_JBHVHT010000002.1:361786-619354 GCF_042799975.1 Microbacterium sp. NPDC057658
CAGTTAGGTCTCGCACTTTTGGGCTGTGGCGGGGGGAGGTTCTGGCGGGGGGCTCCTGGGGGGGGAGGGGAAAGGGCAGAGGCGCGGGCGACCGAAGTCAGCCCGCGCCGCGGTGGAGTGTCCGATCAGGCCGAGACGACCGGCTTGTCGTTCAGGCGGTCGCCCGACTCGAGGTCGAACGCGTGCACGTGACCCGGGTTCGCGGCAAGGGTGACGGTCTCCCCGGCGTTCGGGTGGTTGCGGCCGTCGACGCGGGCGACGAGGTCGGTGCGCTTGCCGTTGATCTCCGTGTGGCCGTAGAGGTAGCCGTCGGCGCCGAGCTCCTCGACGAGGTCGACGACGACCGAGAGGCCGCGACCGTCGGCCGGGCCGACCGTGATGTCCTCGGGGCGGACGCCGACCGTGACCTGCGAGCCCGACGCGCGGCCGACCGTGTCGCGGTCCAGCGGCACGACCTCGGTGCCGAACTGCACGCCGCCGTCGGCGAGGTCGGCGCTGAACAGGTTCATCGCGGGGGAGCCGATGAAGCCGGCCACGAACACGTTGTTCGGCTTCTCGTACAGGTCGCGCGGGGAGCCGACCTGCTGGAGCAGGCCGTCCTTGAGCACGGCGATGCGGTCACCCATCGTGAGCGCCTCGGTCTGGTCGTGCGTGACGTAGACCGTGGTGACGCCGAGACGACGCTGCAGCGACGCGATCTGCGTGCGGGTCTGGACGCGGAGCTTGGCGTCGAGGTTCGACAGCGGCTCGTCCATGAGGAAGACCTGGGGCTGACGCACGATGGCGCGACCCATGGCGACACGCTGACGCTGACCACCGGAGAGGGCCTTCGGCTTGCGGGTGAGGTACTGCTCCAGGTCGAGGAGCTTCGCGGCCTCGAGGACGCGCGCGGCGCGCTCCTCCTTGCCGACGCCGGCGATCTTGAGCGCGAAGCCCATGTTCTCCGCGACGGTCATGTGCGGGTACAGCGCGTAGTTCTGGAACACCATCGCGATGTCGCGGTCCTTCGGCGGCACGTCGGTGACGTCGCGGTCACCGATGAGGATGCGGCCGGAGTTGACCTCTTCGAGGCCGGCGAGCATGCGGAGGGAGGTGGACTTACCGCAACCGGAGGGACCGACCAGGACGAGGAACTCGCCGTCTCCCACCTCGAGGTTGAGCTTGTCGACAGCCGGACGGGTGCCGCCGGGGTACAGGCGGGTGGCCTCGTCGAAAGTCACAGATGCCATCGTGTTTCTCCTTCACCGGCAGGTACGTGCCGGACGATCCGTAGTGAATGAAGCGGCGGAGCGACCCGCCGTGACCCTCCATCGGGTCGGGATCAGTATGGCACGAACGGCCGCACCTGGGTATTTCTCAGCCTCACTGGTTAGCATCGAACCCGGCCGTGCGCAGCGGCGATCACCGCCCGACGGTGGTCGGGGCCAACCCGGACCCCCTGAGACTCAAGAGGAACGATGTCGAGCGACGAAACGCCGAACGTCCCCGCCCCTCGCACTTCGCGCGAGGCCGTGCGGGAGAAGGCACAGAAGGTGCACGCCCAGCAGTCGCGGGCGCGTCTCATGCGACGGATCATCATCGGTGCGGTCGCGATCATCGCGGTCGGTGCGATCGGGACCGCCGTGACGCTCGCCGTGACCTCGCAGACGTCCAAGCCGCAGCTCAGCCCCAGCGGCATGGAGGCGGACGGCGTCGTGGTGACGGACATCGCCTCCGCCGCGATCGCCGGCACCGCGTCCCCCACACCGGACCCCGAGCCCAGTGAGGCCGGCGCCAGCGAGACGCCGTCGCCCGAGCCGTCCGCGGCCGGCGCCGTCGAGGTGCACGTCTACGTCGACTACCTCTCGCCCGACGCGGGCAAGTTCGAGCGCGCCAACGCCCGTCTGCTCGCCCAGTGGATCGAGGACGGCGCCGCGACCGTCAGCTACCACCCGGTCGCTCTGCTCACCGCCAGCTCCAACGGCACGAAGTACTCGCTGCGTTCCGCCGCGGCCGCCGCCTGCGTGGCGACGCACTCGCCGGACCAGTTCTACGCGTTCAACCACGACCTCCTCGACGACCAGCCCGACGTGGGCAGCGACGGGATGTCCGACGAGGAGCTCGCCAACCTCGCGGGCGCCGTCGGCGTGGACAACGCCAAGACCGTGCGCTCGTGCATCCAGGACGGCGACTACGTCAGCTGGGCGAAGGAGGCGACGACCCGCGCGCTCGAGGGGCCGCTCCCCGGCTCCGACGACCTCGTGCTCACCGCCGCCCCGATGATCGTCGTGAACGGCGAGGCGTACGTCGGGGCGCTGGACGACCCGCAGGAGCTGTCGACGTTCGTCATGTCCGTCGCCAGCGAGGCCTACTACGAGTCGACGTCTCCGACGCCCACCCCGACCGCCACCTCGGCGCCGGCGAAGTAGTCCGTCGAGCGTCCCGGCCATCGCTAAGCTGTGATGGCATCCGCCGACTTGGCGCAATTGGTAGCGCACCGTACTTGTAATACGGGGGTTACGGGTTCGAGTCCCGTAGTCGGCTCTCTCTGACGGACCCCTCCGCGTGATCGCGGCGCCTCTGCGTGGCGCGTTGGCGCGCGCCCGCATATCGCGTATCACTTCGGAGGGTGTTATGTTACTGGGGTGCAGGTGGTCGGCACCCCGCCCCGGCCACCTGCGCATCTTTTCGCGTCACCGCGGGAATGTTCGCGCCGCTCATCGCGGTTGTCTCGGACATGACCCGCATCGGCTCCAGTGACCTCGACGTCTTCCCCCTCGCCCTCGGCGGCAACGTGTTCGGCTGGACGGCCGACCGTGACGCCTCCTTCGCCGTCCTCGACGCCTTCGTCGACGGGGGTGGCGACTTCATCGACACGGCGGACTCCTACAGTGCGTGGGTTCCCGGCAACGAGGGTGGCGAGAGCGAGACGATCATCGGAGCGTGGCTCGCGGCGCGGAAGCCCCAGGGCGTCGTCGTCGCGACCAAGGTCAGCCAGCACCCCGCCTTCCGCGGTCTCTCGGCGGGGAACGTGCGCCGCGCGGCGGAGGCATCGCTCGCTCGTCTCGGCGTCGACGAGATCGACCTCTACTACGCGCACTTCGACGACGAGTCCGTGCCGCTGGAGGAGACGGTCGAGGCGTTCGGCGCCCTCGTCACGGACGGGCTCGTGCGGCACGTGGCGGTGTCCAACTACACCGCCGACCGCATCCGGCAGTGGATCGACATCGCGGACCGCCTCGGCGTCGCGCGACCGGTCGCCGTCCAGCCGCACTACAACCTCGTGCACCGCAACGACGTCGAGGACACCATCATCCCCGTCGCCGAGGAGTTCGGGCTGAGCCTCGTGCCGTACTACGCGCTGGCGAGCGGCTTCCTCACCGGCAAGTACCGATCGACGGACGCCGGGGGAGAGGGGTCTCCGCGGGCCGCCGGCGCTGCGAAGTACGCCACCGAGGCGGGACTTCGGATCATCGACGCGCTGGACGAGATCGGCGGAGCGCACGGCGCCTCGGTCGCCGCGACGGCCCTGGCCTGGCTGCGTGCGCAGCCGACCGTGGTCGCGCCCATCGCGAGTGCCCGGACGGTGGATCAGGTGCCGGATCTGCTCGCCGGAGCGCGGCTGGAGCTGTCGTCCGAGGAGGTCGAGCGCCTGAACCGCGTGTCGGCCTGGACGCCGCCGCAGGGCTGACCCGCTCTCACCGACCGACGAGGCCGAGCCGGTGCGCGAGGATCACGGCATGGATCCGGTCCCGCGCCCCGAGCTTCGCCAGGATCCGCCCGACGTGCGTTTTCACCGTGGACTCGCCGACGTAGAGCGACGCCGCGATCTCGGCGTTCGTGAGCCCCTGGCCGATCGCGATGAACACCTCGCGCTCGCGTTCGGTCAGGGAGCGGTACCCGGCGTCGTCGACCTCGTCGAGAGCGCTGGCTCCGAGCTGCGAGCCGACGTGCTCCAACAGCACGCGGGTCACCCGCGGCGCCAGCGCGGCGTCTCCGCGATGGACGGCACGGACGGCGGAGAGCATCTCCTGGCGCTGGGCGTCTTTCAGGAGGAACCCGCTGGCACCGGCCCGGATCGCGCCGAAGGCGTACTCGTCCAGATCGAAGGTCGTGAGGACGAGCACCTTCGTCTCGGGATGCGCGCCGACGATGGCGGTCGTCGCCGCGATCCCGTCGAGCTCCGGCATCCGGATGTCCATGAGCACGAGGTCGGGGGCGAGTGCGGCGCTCTGCGCGATCGCCGCCCTCCCGTCGGCGGCCTCCCCGATGACGACGATGTCGGGTTCCGCCTCGAGGACCATGCGGAACCCCAGGCGGATCAGCTCCTGGTCGTCGACCAGGAGCACGCGGATGGGTGATGTCATCTGTTCTCCTCCTCTGTCGGCATCACGGCGCGAAGGATCCATCGGCCCGCACCGTCCGGCCGCGACTCCAGTGTGCCGTGGACGTGGGCGGCGCGTTCCTGGAGACCCCGGAGACCGAAGCCTCCCTCGCCCGGAGAGCCCGCGACGCCGTCGTTGACGATCTCGACGACCACGGAAGCGGGCGTGTACTCGAGTCGCACGGATGCGGCGGTCGCGGTCGGCGCGTGCCGCATCGCGTTCGTCAGCCCCTCCTGCACGATCCGGCCGAGCGCGTGGGCGACGTCGGACGAGACGTCCGCGTGGCCGGTGGTGGCGAGGGTCACCGGATACCCGGTCCGCTGCGCGGCCGCGACGGTCTCCTGCGGGGATGCGGGCGAGACCGGCGCGAGGAGGAGCGGGGCGTCGTCGTCCCGAAGCACCCCGAGCATCGCCCGCATCTGGGTGAGCGCGCTGCGGGCGGTGTCCGCCGCAGAGGTGGCCGCCGCGCGCGCCTGTTCGCGGTCCGGGGTGGCGGCCGCTCCCTCGGACAGCGCCACGACCACGGTCAGGGAGTGCGACACGATGTCGTGCATCTCGCGTGCGATCCGCGCCCGCTCCGCCGCAGCGGCGAGCTGCGCCTGCTGGTCGCGCTCCACGAGGAGCTGCCGGGAGCGGTCGATGACGGCGTCCAGGTAGCGCTTCCGGTTGCCGACGTTCGCGCCGATCAGGGTGCCGATCAGGCCGAGCACGACCGTGCCGAGCAGGGCGTTGACCGCCTCTTGGAGTGTGAAGATGCCGGACCAGAGGAGGAGCCCGGCTCCCGAGGCGCTGGCGGCGACGCCGATGCCGAAAGCTGTCCACGCGGCACGGGTGGAACGGTAGACGGCGAGGGAGTAGCCGGCGAACAGCAGCAGCGGGCTGCTCCCCGGCAGCGCGGTGAACAGGAGGAAGACCTCGAGCAGGATCGCCGCGATCGCCGGGAGCCACGGCTTCCGTCGGCGCCAGAGCAGGGTGGCGGAGGCGGCGACCACGCAGAGCGGCAGCAGGGCGGCGAGCACGAGCCCGACGTGGCCGCGGTCGGCATCGTCGACGCGCGCGGCGGGTGTGATCGTGAGGACGATGCAGAGCAGGGTGAGCAGGACGTCGGCGAGGACGGGATGGCGCGCCCAGAAACGCCGGAACAGGCCGGGAGGACGAGGGAGCCGCAGCCCCTCGTCCTCCCGGACCGTGTCCGTTCCGCGTCGCTTCGCCGGCACCCGGTCTCCTACGCGTCCCGCGTGCGGAGGACGGCCCACGCGGCCAGCAGACCGCCGACCACCCAGCAGCCGAGGGTGAGGAAGGCGACCGGCGCATCCAGCGTCGCCGTGTCACCGGGCAGGATCGCGCTCTGCGCGGCGGCGACGGGGAGGTAAGCGGAGGCGTCGATCACCCAGGCCCAGGCCTCTCCCGCCATCGCGAAGAAGCTCGCGACGATCGGCAGGACGAACAGCAGACCGACCGTCGCCGCGATCGCTCCGGCACCCGAGCGCAGGATGAAGCCGAAGGCCACGCCG
Source organism: Microbacterium sp. NPDC057658 (assembly GCF_042799975.1). Classification (NCBI taxonomy): domain Bacteria; kingdom Bacillati; phylum Actinomycetota; class Actinomycetes; order Micrococcales; family Microbacteriaceae; genus Microbacterium; species Microbacterium sp. NPDC057658. Next base: position 367,665 of record NZ_JBHVHT010000002.1, read on the forward strand.
ATCAGCGCGAAGACGGCCATGGCGAGGGAGGCGACCACGATCGGCAGGACGGAGGCCGCGGGGTCCGACCAGTCGATGCGCTGCTCCCGTCCTGCGACCACGGGGGACACGGCGGCCGCCGCGGCGCCGAAGATGACCAGCGACGACAGGAACAGGAAGCCCGCGAGCACGAGGGCCTTCGCCAGCAGCACGGACCCGCGGATCGGGTCGGCGGTCAGCGTCGAGCGGATCATGCCCGTGGAGTACTCGCCGGTGACCGAGATCGCCCCGATGATGCCGGCGAGCAGCATCGTGAACTGGATCGGCATGACGACGGCCTGGATCGGGTCGAACCCGGGGGCATCGATCGCCTGGGCGATGAGGACGGCGATGCCGATCGTCAGCACGGCGGCGATCGCGATGGACCACCACGTCGACCGGAGGGTGATGAGCTTAATCGCCTCGCCGCGCACGGCGCGTGCGAAGGTGAGGCGCCGACCCGAGTCGACGGCAGGGGGCGCGACGGCCGGGGTCGTCACGGCGGGGGCGGCGGTCATGAGAGCTCCTTCGTGCGGTACTCGACGGCGTCGCCGGTGAGGGCGAGGTAGGCCTCTTCGAGGGATCCGGTGGTCGGGGTGAGTTCGTGCAGCGGGATCCCGCGCTCCGCGGCGAGGTCGCCGATGCGGGCTGCCGGGAGCCCCGCGATGTCGAGCAGATCGGGAGCGGCGCTGACGATCTCCACGTCCGGACCGCCCACCGCGGCCACGAGGTCGGTGGGGCGGGGTGTCCGCACGCGCACGCGGTTTGTCGTCCAGGAGCGCACCAGCTCGGCCAGCGGAGCGTCGGCGAGGACCTTGCCCCGTCCCATCACGATGACGTGGTCCGCGGTCTGCGCCATCTCGCTCATGAGGTGACTGGACAGCAGGACCGTCCGGCCCTCGGAGGCGGCATGCCGGACGAACTGGCGCACCCAGCGGACGCCCTCCGGGTCGAGGCCATTGACCGGCTCGTCGAGGATGAGGGTGTGCGGGTCGCCGAGCAGTGCGGAGGCGATCCCGAGGCGCTGCCCCATGCCGAGGGAGAACTTCCCGGCGCGCTTGCGGGCGACCGCGCCGATGCCGGCGAGCTCGATGACCTCGTCGACGCGCGACGTCGGGATGCCGTGCGTGGCGGCCATGGCCCGGAGGTGGTCGCGTGCGGTCCGTCCGGTGTGCACGGCCTTGGCATCGAGGAGCACGCCGACCTCGGTGAGGGGCGCCCGGAGCTTGCGATACTCCTGGCCGGCGACGGTCGCCCGGCCGGCCGACGGACGGTCCAGCCCGACGATCATGCGCATGGTCGTCGACTTCCCTGCGCCGTTCGGTCCGAGGAAGCCGGTGACGGTCCCCGGCTGCACGGTGAAGGACACGCCGTCGACGGCGGTCTTGTCCCCGAATCTCTTGGTGAGGCCTTCTGCGGTGATCATGGTCCCCACGCTACGGACCGTCGGGGCGCGGCGCGTCCTCCCGGAGGACGATTCCCCGGTGCGGTGCGATCGTCCTCCGGGAGGACGGCGCCGTGGAGGACAGGTGCCCGCGGAGGCTCCGATAGTGTCGAGAGGTGACTCCCGCCCGCCGCCTCCCCGCCCCTCTGGCGCTCGGGGGAGCCGTCGCGATCGGGGTCATGACCGCGATCCAGGCGCGCATCAACGGGGTCCTGGGCGTGCGCGTCGACAACGGCATCGTCGCCGGCTTCCTGTCCTTCGCGGTGGGGCTCGTGGCCCTCGCCGTCGTCATCTCCTTCCTGCCTTCGGCGCGCGGTGGTGCCGCGCGCCTCGGCCGCGGCATCCGCGACCGGAGCATCCCGTTCTGGATGCTCCTCGGCGGAGCCTGCGGCGCTCTCACCGTCTCCACCCAGGGGCTGACGGCGGGCATCCTCGGCGTCTCCCTCTTCACGGTGGGTGTCGTGGCAGGGCAGACCCTGCACGGCCTCGTCCTCGACCGCATCGGCTTCGGGCCGGCGGGCGTCGTGGCCGTGACCCCCGGCCGGGTGATGGGCGGCGTGCTCGCGCTCGCCGCGGTGGGGATCTCCCTCTCGGGTGATGTGCTGGCGACCGCCCCGCTGTGGATGCTGGTGCTGCCCTTCGCCGCCGGTGTCGGCATCGCCTGGCAGGCCGCGACGAACGGTCGGCTGGCCCAGCGCGTGCAGTCGCCGATCGCCGCCACCCTGATGAGCTTCATCGCGGGAACCCTGGTCCTGGCGGTCGCCGCCGGCACCAGCGTCGCCGTGCGGGGGTGGCCGGCCGCGCTGCCGACCGAGCCCTGGCTCTACCTCGGCGGCTTCCTCGGTGCTGGCTACATCCTGCTCGGCGCCTTCATCGTCGCGCACACGGGCGTGCTGCTCATGGGGCTGGGATCGGTGCTCGGGCAGCTCGTGACGTCCGTCGTGATCGACCTGCTCTGGCCGGCGCAGGCGGGACCGGCGCTGTGGCAGGTGATCGCGATGGTCATCGTGGCGGTGGGCTCGGTGCTGGTCGCGGTGCCCTGGCGTCGACGCCGGCTCTAGGAGCGGCTCTTCTTCGCGGCCTTCGCGGCCTTCTTCTTCGCCTTCTTCTTCGCCTTCTTACGGGCCTTCTTCTCGGCCTTCTCGGCCTTCTTCCTCTCGGCCTCCTGCGCCGCCGCCTCGGCTGCCGCCCGCTCCTCCGGAGAGAGCTTCGGCGGCCGGGTGAGAAGCGCGCGGGCGTCGACCGTCTTGCGCCTGCCGGGGCTCTTGCCCTCGGGCTTCGCGCCGATGTAGAGCCAGCCGAGGAGCTCCTCGTCGGGGCCCAGTCCGTGCATGCGCGCCACGGGCTCTGAGCGCGTGTAGTGTCCGGTGCGCCAGATGACGCCCCACCCCGCCTCATCGAGCAGCAGGCTCAGCACATGCGCGACGCCGGAGGCCACCGCCTCCTGCTCCCAGCGCGGCACTTTCTCGCTCGGACGGTAGCTCGCGACCACCGCGATGAGGAGCGGAGCCCGCAGCGGCTTCGTCGACGGCTCCGCGTCTCCCTGAGCCTCGGCGATCGCGGCACCGAGCGCCTCGCGGTCCGCGCCGCGCAGCTCGATCAGACGCCAGGGGCGCAGCGAGGAATGGTCGGCGACGCGGCCGGCGGCGCCGACGAGCGTCACCAGCTCCTCGCGCCCCGGGGCGGTGTCGCCGACCTTCGACCAGGACTGCCGTGCGCGGACGGCGTCGAGGGCGCTCACGACTCGTCGGGCGTGAAGTTCAGCGCGATCGAGTTCATGCAGTAGCGGTCACCGGTGGGGGTGCCGAAGCCGTCCGGGAAGACGTGGCCGAGGTGCGAACCGCAGGTCGCGCAGCGGACCTCCGTGCGCACCATGCCGAGACTGTCGTCCTCGAGCAGCTCGACCGCATCCGGCCGGACCGACTCGTAGAAGCTCGGCCAGCCGCAGCCCGAGTCGAACTTGGTGCCGCTCTTGAAGAGCTCCGCACCGCAGGCGCCGCAGGTGTAGAGGCCGGCGCGCTCCTCATCGAGCAGCTCACCCGTCCAGGCGCGCTCGGTCGCCGCCTGGCGCAGCACGGCGTACTGCTCTTCGCCGAGCTCGTCGCGCCACTCGTCTTCGGTCTTGTTCACGCTGTAGGGCATCGTGTCCTCCTGAGTCCTCTCCATTCTCCCTCGTGCGAGGGCGTCGGTGGCGCTTCGCGTCAGAATGGACGCATGACCGACGCCGTGCAGGAGCGCTATGCCCGATTCGCGGCGACGGAGGCTCCTGGGCGCAGCGCGCTGTACGCGGAGTGGGCGGCCGGGGTCGCCGCCGACCCGGAGATCAGGGAGCTTCTGCGACGGATCCCGCCGACCCGACGCCAGCCGCCCGTCGTCTTCGCCGTGTCCCGCCTGCTCGGCGCCGGTCACGGACCGTACCGGGAGTGGCGTGAGTTCGTCCTCGCGCAGGCCGACCGGCTCGTCGCCGAGTGCACCCGGCGCGCCCTGCAGACCAACGAACCTCTGCGGACCGCCGCTCTGCTGCCCGTGCTCTCCGAGATCGACGGGCCGATCGCACTGCTGGAGATCGGCGCCGCGGCGGGCCTGTGCCTCTACCCCGATCGCTACTCGTTCCGCTTCACCGACGGAGACGGACGCGTACGCCGCGCCCTCGATCCGCTCGACGGCCCCTCGACGGTGCTGCTGGAGAGCACCGTGTCCGGAGACCTGCCGCCGCTGCGCCTGCCCGAGGTCGTGTGGCGCGCGGGTATCGACCTCGCCCCGCTGGACGCGGCGGCCGCCGACGACCGGCGCTGGCTCGGCGCACTCGTGTGGCCGGGGGAGGAGGGGAGGGAGCAGCGCATCACCGCCGCGCTCGACATCGTCGCCGCCGACCCTCCGCTCCTCGTCGCCGGCGACGCGGCCGCCCACCTGGACGATCTGGCGGCGTCGGCTCCGGCGGACGCCACTCTGGTCATCACGACCCCGGGGGTGCTGGTGCACATCCCGCGGGCGGAGCGGACGGAGCTCGTCGCCACGATCGCGGGACTGCCGGCGCACTGGGTCACGATCGACCCTCCCGGCCTCCTCGACGTGTGGGAGCCGCCGGTCGCCGTGGAGACCTGGCCGGGCTTCGTCGTCGCGCACGACGGCCGCGTGCGCGCCGCCGCGGATCCGCTCGGCGCGTGGTGGGAGTGGCGCACCGGGGATCGCCGTCCGACGACCTAATCTGAGGGCATGTCCGCAGACCACCTCACGGAGCGCGATCGCGCGATCCTCGCCCTGGAGGCCGCCTGGCCCCGCCACGGCGGCATGAAGGAGGAGGTCATCCGCAGCAAGCTCGGCATGAGCGCGGCGCGGTACTACCAGCTGCTCGGGCGGCTGATCGACTCCGAGGCCGCGCTCGAGTTCGACCCGATGCTCGTGCGGCGGCTGCGTCGGCTCCGCGACGCCCGCGGCGCCAGACGGGCCGCGCGGATCCCCGGCTTTACCGGCTGAGCGGACGCCGACCGCACGGATCGGGCCCGTCGCGGACCGGTTTGCCAGGGACGTGCCGCTAGCATCGAGGGGTGTCCAAGCCCCCCCGTGACCGTTTCGACGAGGTCCCCCGTTCCACCGGACGCGTAGGAGCGCACCGCGCCGAAGCCCCGGGCATGAACGGCTGGGTCGTGCTGCTGTGGTCGTTCGTCGCTGCCCTCGTGCTCATCATCGCCGGCATCTTCGGCGCACTGGCCGTCATGGGGCGGATCGAGCTGTTCCCCGATGCCGCGCCGTCCGCGGTCGCCACGCCGGAGGAGACCGGGGTGATCGACCCGACCTACTCGGTGCTGATCCTCAACGCGACCCCGGACAACGGCCTCGACGACCAGATGCGCGACACCCTCATCAACGCCGGCTGGGCGGCGGACACGGTGCTCGCCAGCGACAGCGAGAGCGACGACTTCGCCACGACGACCGTCTACTACGTCAGCGCCGAGGACGAGGAGGCGGCCATGGGCCTCGCCGGCGTCATCGGCGGTGCCGAGGTGCAGCAGAGCGATTACTACGCGGGTCAGACCGAGGACGGCCAGAAGCAGCTCACCATCGTGATCGGCGTCGACCGGGCCGCGTCGGTGCCCGAGACTCCCGCGCCCTGACGCCCGTCTCCCTCTCGGATCGCACGGCTTGCACTCGATGGTGTCGAGTGCCAGAATGGCGTTAGCACTCTCTCACTCTGAGTGCTAAACCCACCGTCTACGTCCAGGAGGGACGACAAAACTCATGGCAAAGATCATCGCCTTCGATGAGGAGGCCCGCCGCGGCCTCGAGCGTGGCCTCAACATCCTCGCCGACGCGGTCAAGGTGACCCTCGGCCCGCGTGGTCGCAACGTCGTGCTCGAGAAGAAGTGGGGCGCCCCCACGATCACGAACGACGGTGTCTCCATCGCCAAGGAGATCGAGCTGGACGACCCGTACGAGAAGATCGGCGCGGAGCTCGTCAAGGAGGTCGCCAAGAAGACCGACGACGTCGCCGGTGACGGCACGACGACCGCCACGGTCCTCGCCCAGGCCCTGGTCCGCGAAGGCCTGCGCAACGTCGCGGCCGGTGCCGACCCCATCTCCCTCAAGCGCGGCATCGAGAAGGCCGTCGCCGCGATCACCGAGGAGCTGCTGAGCACGGCGAAGGAGATCGACTCCAAGGAGCAGATCGCCGCGACCGCCTCGATCTCCGCCGCCGACCCCGCGATCGGCGAGCTCATCGCCGAGGCCATCGACAAGGTCGGCAAGGAGGGCGTCGTCACCGTCGAGGAGTCGCAGACCTTCGGCACCGAGCTCGAGCTCACCGAGGGCATGCGCTTCGACAAGGGCTACCTGAACCCGTACTTCGTCACGGACCCGGAGCGCCAGGAAGCCGTCTTCGAGGACCCGTACATCCTCATCGCGAACCAGAAGGTCTCCAACATCAAGGACCTCCTGCCGATCGTCGACAAGGTGATCCAGGACGGCAAGGAGCTCGTCATCATCGCCGAGGACGTCGAGGGCGAGGCTCTCGCGACGCTCGTGCTGAACAAGCTCAAGGGCATCTTCAAGTCGGTCGCCGTCAAGGCTCCCGGCTTCGGCGACCGTCGCAAGGCGCAGCTGCAGGACATCGCGATCCTCACGGGCGGCCAGGTCATCACCGAAGAGGTGGGCCTGAAGCTCGAGAACGCCACGCTCGACCTGCTCGGCCGTGCGCGCAAGGTCATCGTCACCAAGGACGAGACCACGATCGTCGAGGGTGCCGGCGAGGCCGACCAGATCGAGGGTCGCGTCACGCAGATCCGTCGCGAGATCGAGAACACCGACAGCGACTACGACCGCGAGAAGCTGCAGGAGCGCCTGGCGAAGCTCGCCGGTGGCGTGGCCGTCATCAAGGCCGGTGCGGCGACCGAGGTCGAGCTCAAGGAGCGCAAGCACCGCATCGAGGACGCCGTCCGCAACGCGAAGGCAGCCGTCGAGGAGGGCATCGTCCCCGGTGGTGGCGTCGCGCTCATCCAGTCCGGCACGAAGGCGCTCGACGCTCTCTCGCTCGAGGGCGACGAGGCGACCGGTGCGAACATCGTGCGCGTCGCGATCGAGGCTCCGCTGAAGCAGATCGCGCTGAACGCCGGTCTCGAGCCGGGCGTCGTCGCCAACAAGGTCTCCGAGCTCCCCGCGGGCCAGGGCCTGAACGCCGCCAGCGGCGAGTACGGCGACATGTTCGCACAGGGCATCATCGACCCGGCGAAGGTCACGCGTTCCGCGCTGCAGAACGCCGCGTCGATCGCCGGCCTGTTCCTCACGACCGAGGCCGTCGTCGCCGACAAGCCCGAGAAGGCTGCTGCTCCCGCGGGTGACCCCACGGGCGGCATGGACTTCTGATCCTCTGAGAGGTTCAGAGACCCCGTCTCACACAGAAAGCCCCCGGCTCCGGCCGGGGGCTTTCTGCGTCCCTCAGCGGAAGAGGCTCGCCGAGTACTGATCCGCTTCGGCGTACTGGGTGGCCACGGCGCCGAGCGATGTGCCGATACCGTCCAGGACGAGCTCGACGTGCTGCTGGGCGCCCTGCCACTCCTCGGCGCAGCTCTGGAAGGCGGCCGAGGCCGTGCCGAGCCACGCGGTCTGCAGTTGCCGGAGCTGAGACATGAGCGTGGCGGATTCGGCGCGCAGGCGCTCGATGGTGGCGCGGGTCGCGGCTTCTGCCGCGTGGACGGCGTCGGTGTCGACGGTGAAGACGGTCATGGGATCTCCCTTCGAGGAAGCTCCGACGGTACGGGGGCTGCAGCGCCGTCGGAGAGGCGAGACCGCGTCCGGTCCGGAAGCCGGGAGAAGGGACGCGCCGCGAGAGATCTGTGCAGGAACGAGTGCCTACGGGAGGTCGTCGAGCCGCTCCAGCGGCTGAGTGTCCTCGAGGAGATGCTCCGGGGTCGAGCGCGCGGGGGCGAGCGGGAGCGTGACGGTGAAGGTGGCGCCGCCTCCCGGGCTCTCCGACACCGCGATGTCGCCGTTGAGCGCCTTGAGGATGGAGGCGACGATCGCCAGCCCCAGGCCGGAGCCGCCGGTCTCCCGCGCGCGGGAGGTGTCGGCTCGCCAGAACCGCTCGAAGATCTGCTCCCGGATCTGCGGCGGGACACCCTCGCCGTGGTCGACGATCGAGATGCTCGCGGTGCCCGCCGTGCGGTCGGAGTCCACGACGATCTCGATCGGGCTGTCCTCGGGGGAGAAGCGGCGGGCGTTGCCCAGGAGGTTCGTGACGACCTGACGGACCTTGTTCTCCTCGCCGAGCACGATCGGCGGTGTACGCACCGGGATGTCGGCGACCTCGGTGAAGTCGATGGCCGGCGGCTGCTCCTGCGGCCGCGCGCGGCGACGAAGGCGCGACAGGGTGGCACGGGGGCGCGGCTTCGGCGCGGGCTCCGGGGCGATGGGCACCACCGGGGTGCGGATGGGTGTGGTCGGGACGTTCTCGAGCGTGCGGTCGATCACGGAGATCGTGCGGCCCGGAGCTGCGGCCCGCACGTCGAGGGCGGCATCGCGCGCGATGGGGCGGAGATCGAGCGGGACGATCTGCGGCTCGCGCTCCTCGTCGAGTCGGGCGAGCGCGAGGAGGTCCTCCACGAGGACGCCCATGCGGATCGCCTCCTTCTCGATGCGCTCCATCGCCCTGGCGGTGTCCTCCTCGCCCTTGATCGCGCCCATGCGATACAGCTCGGCATAGCCGCGGACGCTGACGAGCGGAGTGCGCAGCTCGTGACTGGCGTCGCCGATGAAGCGTCGCATGTGCTGCACGGTGCGATCGCGCTGGGCCAGGGAGCGATCCACCCGATCGAGCATCGTGTTGATGGCCGCGTTCAGGCGCCCGACCTCGGTGGTCGGCTCCAGGTCGGTGAGCCGCTGCCGGAAGTCGCCGGCGGCGATCGACATGGCGGTCTGCTCGACCTGCCCGAGCCGGCGGAACGTCAGCGTCACGAGTCCGCGGGTGAGCAGAGCCGCGACGAGGATCGTGATGAGGGCGATGGTGATGTAGATCCCGAAGTACTGGCTGATGATGCGGTCGGCCTCGGCGAGGGGGAGCGCCACCATCTGGATGCTCAGCGGGTCGCCCTCCTGCTGCACGACGGCCGCGGCGGCGTGGTAGACCCGGCCGTCCGTGTCCTCGAGGGCGAGCACCTGATCCTCGTTCGCCTGGGCGTCCGACAGGGAGTACTCCGCGGGGAAGACCGGGGCACGACCGGAGGCGCTGGGGGCCGTCGCACGCAGGGCGCCCTCCGCATCGTAGATCGCGAAGGAGAAGTCGCGGGGCTTCTCGTCCCGCGGGGTGTACGTGGTCACGCCGTCGATGGTCGTGGTGTCGAAGTACCGGTCGACGAGGTCGCTGGTCACCAGTGCCGGAAGCTGCGCGTTGATGTTCTCGACCAGGGCGTTCCGCAGCAGCGGCACCGTCCCGATCCCGGCGACGAGGAGACCGAGGGCGAGCACGGCGACCGTGACGCCGGTGACCTTGGCACGGAGGCTGATGCGCCGCCACCAGGCGGTGACCGCATCCGGCTTGTGCGCCATGCGGTCCTCCCTCGTGCGGCGGCGATGCCGTCCGGGGACGGCGGGTGCGGGCTCGACGGTCTCAGACCGTCTTGCCCACCTTGAGCATGTACCCGAAGCCGCGCTTCGTCTGGATCAGCGACTCCTCCGTGTGCGGATCGATCTTGCGACGCAGGTACGAGATGTAGCTCTCGACGATGCCGGCGTCGCCGTTGAAGTCGTACTCCCAGACGTGGTCGAGGATCTGCGCCTTCGACAGCACCCGGTTCGGGTTCAGCATGAGGTAGCGGAGGAGCTTGAACTCGGTCGGGCTCAGGTCGATCGGCTCCTTGCCGACGTGCACGTCGTGCGTGTCCTGGTCCATGGAGAGCTCGCCGGCGCGGATGATCGACTCCTCGTCGGCCTGCATCGTGCGGCGGAGGATGGCCTGGGCCCTGGCGACGATCTCGTCCAGGCTGAACGGCTTGGTGACGTAGTCGTCGCCGCCGGCGTTCAGGCCCTCGATCTTGTCCTCCGTGCCGTCCTTGGCCGTGAGGAAGAGGATGGGGGCGGTGAATCCGGCGCCGCGGAGGCGCTTGGTCACGCTGAACCCGTTCATGTCGGGGAGCATGACGTCGAGGATGATGAGGTCCGGCTCCTCCTCGAGGACGGCGGAGATCGTGGCGGCGCCGTTGGCCACCGTCTTCACCTGGAACCCGGCGAAGCTGAGACCCGTGGAGAGCAGGTCGCGGATGTTGGGCTCGTCGTCGACGACCAGGATGCGCGCAGCAGTCATGACCCCATTATGGTGACTTCGGCCATGCGCGGGCTGATTATCCTGCGGAACGGCGTGGATGCGGTCGATCCGTCGGCGGGTGGATGTGCCGCACAGGCGGCCCGGGGGAGGATCGAGGCATGAGTTCGATCGAGGACGCCACCGCCGCCCCCGTCACCCCGTCCGCGCCGTCCCCGGAGGTGTCCGAGCGCGGGCTCGAGTACCACCGTCTGGCGCTCCTCCGCCCGCGCCCCCGGTGGTGGAAGCCGCTGCTCACCGGCCTCCTCGGCATCGCGTTCTACCTCGCGATCCTCGTGCTCGTCGTCGTGCCGCTCGTGGTCGTGTCGGCCCTGGTGCCCGGGTGGGGCGCCGAGCTGCAGATGCTGTTCCGGACCACCGCGTACTTCCAGCTGGACCGTCCGTGGCTCCTCGTGGCGCTCGTGCTCCCGCTCATCCTCATGATCCCCGCCCTGCTCCTCGCCTCGCGGGTCGTTCAAGGGCGAGGCGTCGGGCTCCTGTCGTCGGTCACCGGGCGGCTGCGGATGGACTGGCTCGGTCGGACCCTCGGGCTGGCGTCCGCGGTGTTCGTCGTCTACTTCGCCGTGGTGCTCGGCTGGTCGGCGGCCCTCGGCGATGCGGTGACACCGGACTTCTCCCACCCCGGGCTCCTGCTCATGGTGGTGCTCCTGCTCGTGCTGATCCCGTTCCAGGCCGCCGCGGAGGAGTACGTCTTCCGCGGCTATCTCATGCAGCTCGTCGGGACCTGGCTCCGGCACCCCGCCTTCGCGATCCTGCTGCCGGTGCCGCTGTTCGTGCTGGGGCACGGCTACGACGTGTGGGGTGCGGCGAGCGTCGGCCTCTTCGCAGTCGTCGCCGCCTGGCTCACGTGGCGGACGGGCGGGCTGGAGGCGGCGATCGCGCTGCACATCGTGAACAACCTGATGATCTTCCTGCTCGGCTCCGTCGCCGTGGTCGATGCGAACGCCACCTCGGGGTCGCCGGTGGATCTCCTCGGCTCGGCCGCGGCGATGCTCGTCTTCGCCGTCGTCGCAGACCGCTGGGCGCGCCGGAGAGGGATCACCCGGACCGCGTCGCCCGCCGCCGTCGCCCGCGGGACGCATCTTCTCCCGGGGAGGATGCACGGCTGAGCGCCGCGATCCTGTTCAGGCGGCGATCGCCTCGGCGTCCATGATCGTGTAGCTGTACCCCTGCTCCGCGAGGAACCGCTGCCGGTTCTGCGCGTAGTCCTGGTCGATCGTGTCGCGGGCCACGAGCGTGTAGAAGCTCGCCGTGTGGCCGGACTGCTTGGGGCGGAGGAGTCGCCCGAGCCGCTGGGCCTCCTCCTGCCGGGAGCCGAACGAGCCGGACACCTGGATGGCGACCGACGCCTCGGGGAGGTCGATGGAGAAGTTCGCGACCTTCGACACCACGAGCAGCGAGATGTCGCCCTCCCGGAACGCCCGGTACAGCTCCTCGCGCTCCTCGACCGGGGTGGATCCGGTGATCTGCGGGGCGTCGAGCGCCTGCGAGAGCGCGTCGAGCTGGTCGAGGTACTGACCGATGACCAGGATCTGCTCGCCCTGGTGGGCCGCGATCAGCTCGCGCACCGCATCGATCTTCGCCGGTGCGGAGGCCGCGAGCCGGTAGCGCTCGTCGTCGGTCGCCGCCGCGTACTCCAGGCGGTCCGCCGGGGGGAGGTCGACCCGCACCTCGAAGCAGGCGGCGGGGGAGATGAACCCCTGCGCCTCGATCTGCTTCCAGGGGGCATCGAAGCGCTTGGGGCCGATGAGACTGAACACGTCGCCCTCGCGGCCGTCCTCGCGGACCAGGGTCGCGGTGAGGCCGATCCGGCGCCGCGCCTGCAGGTCGGCGGTGAGCTTGAACACCGGGGCGGGCAGCAGGTGCACCTCGTCGTACACGATGAGGCCCCAGTCCAGGGCGTCGAGGAGCGCGAGGTGCGCGTACTCGCCCTTCCGCTTCGCCGTGAGGATCTGGTACGTCGCGATCGTGACGGGCTTGACCTCCTTGGCCTGCCCGGAGTACTCGCCGATCTCCTCGGGCGTGAGGCTGGTGCGCTTGAGCAGCTCGTCCCGCCACTGCCGTGCGGACACGGTGTTCGTCACGAGGATGAGCGTCGTGGTCTTCGTGGCGGCCATGGCCCCCGCGCCGACGATGGTCTTTCCCGCCCCGCAGGGGAGGACCACCACGCCGGAGCCGTCCTTGGAGAAGGCATCGACCGCGTCCTGCTGGTACGGGCGGATGGTCCATCCGTCCTCGGCCAGCTCGATCTCGTGGGGCGTGCCGGGTGTGTAGCCGGCCAGGTCTTCGGCCGGCCAGCCGATCTTCAGCAGCTCCTGCTTGATCTGGCCGCGGGCCCATGCGTCGACGACGAAGGTCTCCGGCGTGGGGTGCCCGATGAGCAGCGGCTGGATGCGCTTGTTGTTCGCGACCTGGGCCAGCACGGCGGGGTCGGTCGAACGCAGGATGAGCACGCCCTCGTCGTCGCGCTCGATGACCAGGCGCCCGTACCGGTTGACCGTCTCACGCAGGTCGACCGCGACGGAGGGCGGCACCGGGAAGCGCGACCAGCGGTCGAGCGTCTCCAGCATGTCGTCGGCGGTGTGCCCGGCCGCGCGGGCGTTCCACAGACCCAGGCGCGTGATGCGGTAGGTGTGGATGTGCTCGGGGGCGCGCTCCAGCTCGGCGAAGATCGCGAGCTCGTGACGGGCGCTCTCGGCGTCGGCGTGGGCGACCTCGAGGAGCACGGTGCGGTCGCTCTGGACGATCAGGGGGCCATCAGACATAGCTGACCAGTCTACCGGCCCCTGGCCGCACGGGGCCTAGGTCGGGACGACGGTCGCGGCGCGGATGCTCGACACCGGCAGGGTGCGCTCGACATCGGCCGCCCTGTCCCTGCCGCGCAGCCGACCACCACCGATCCCGGTGGCTTCGAGGAGGAGATCCCTGGTGGATCCGTCCGGCATGCCGACCGTCACCCGCAGCACGGCCTTCGCGCGCACCGCCGCCTCCAGCTCCCTGTCCAGCCACGCGGCGTCCGCGTCGGGGCCCTGGTGCTCGCGCAGCCGGGCGATCAGCGGCCCGTAGTCGGGGGCGGGAGCGTGGTCGGGAACGGCGGCCGGATGGCGCGTGCGCACCGCGACGGTCCCGTCGCGATCGACGAGGGTCGCCGGATACCGGGCATCCGTCAGCGCCCAGTACACCGTGTCCTGCCCGACCTTGGTGGTCAGCGAGCCGACGTGCGCGGTGAGTCCGAGAGGGCGGAGCGACTGGTCGACCGCCATGGCCTCGAGGAGGTGCGCGTCCGTGCTCTCCACCCGGGTGCGCCCCGTCTCGTCGTCCACGGAGACCCGCACGAGTCCGTGGCGCTGGCCGGTCTGCGCGACGAGGTAGCCGAGGGGCTGGGGGATGCCCGTGAGCGAGAGGCCGCCGAGGAACTCCAGGATCGAGGCCTCGTCCTCTCCCGCGGCGAAGGCGTGCGCCACCGACTCCGCGGTGAACCGGTACGACGAGGCCTGGGAGGCCGACTCCCGGCGGGCCATGGTGCGCAGGCGCACGTCCAGCGCGGGCTGCAGAGGACCGGGGGCGATCGCGGTGAGGTCGTTCTGGAGGAAGATCCGGTCCACCTCTGCGGGCAGGAGCGCGGCGAGGGCGGAGGGGTCAGCCGCCGCGCCGCGCCGCAGGGCCTCGGACCAGGCGGGTTCGGAGCCGTCCTCCGCGACGAGACCGAGGAGCCGGGCGCCTTCGAGCTGCCGCGCCGCGTCTTCCGGCCAGGCCGGGTCCCAGGGGTGGGCGCGGTGCCACTGCGTGAGCGGGAGCCACCCTCCCGGCTCCGTGCGCACACCGCGGGGCAGCGCGTCGCGGAAGGCCGTGGCCAGCACGCTCCAGCGTGCGATCGCGGGGGAGCGCAACCACTCCTCCGCGGCGGCCGTCGTGCGCAGCAGTCGATCGCTCGGCGTCGCGAGCCCGGCGCGGACGGCGAGGGTCACCAGAGGATCGACGCTCTCGACGGGGAGGCCGGCGTCGGCGAGCTGGCGTTTCTGCCCCGCGCTCACGGCGCCGCCCATGAGCAGCGCGAAGGGCTGATCCCTGGCGAGGAGGAGGATGTCGGCCACCGCGCCGACGGTGGTGAAGGCGCGTTCGGCGGCGTGTGCGGCCACGGACTCCGTGGAGGCCGGCGCCGCCGTGTCGTCCGGCACCGCGGGGCGGGTCTTCCCGGCGACCGCCTCTGCCACCGGCGGGTGCGGGGTGCCGTCGGGGCGGAGGAGGGCGAGGGCGATCAGGCGCTCCCGCTCGGCGCCGACGACGCTCCCGGAGGCGGCATCGAGAAGCGCCGTGGCCTCGGCGGCGGTCAGAGCGGGCAGCACGCGGGCGATCGAGGACGGCTCCAGCAGCGCCTCCGCGGCGTCGAAGAAGTCCTGCCATCCGGCATCCGGACGGACGCCCCGTGCGCTCAGCAGCGCCGTCAGCTCGTCATCGCTCGCCGCAGCCAGGTGATCGGCCAGCGGGCGTGCGTGCGTGCTCATCGGTGCGGCCTCACCGACGCGACTCTGCGCGGCCCTTCCGCACGAAGCTCATCACCAGCAGCACGATGATCATGACGAATGCGAGCGGCAGACCCCAGTAGGGGATCGCGGCTATCACGGGCCACAGTCCCTCGCCGAAGGCCGCCCGGTCCATGCCCAGCGCCGTGCCGATGATGATGACGAAGAAGCAGATCACCGCCGCCGCGGCGATGCCGAGCGCGGTGAACGCCAGGATGCGGTCGATCCGACGGATGGGGACCTCCGGTCCACGGCTCTGCGTACTCATCCGCCCCAGCCTACTCGCACGCCGGGAAGCCGCTCCGTTCCGCCCGTGACCGGTAGGCTGGGGGCACGCGCACGAGCGCGTCCCGTTCTGCATTTCGATCCCAGCGAGGTTCTCCCATGCCCACCGGCAAGGTCAGGTTCTACGACGAAGACAAGGGTTTCGGCTTCATCGCCAGCGATGACGGCCAGGACGTCTTCCTGCACGCCTCCGCGATGCCCGCCGGCACCGCGGTGAAGGCGGGTGCGCGCGTGGAGTTCGGCGTGGCCGACGGCAAGCGCGGCCTCCAGGCGCTGTCGGTGCGCGTGCTCGAAGCGCCGCCCAGCCTGGCGAAGGCCAAGCGCAAGCCCGCCGACGACATGGCCATCATCATCGAGGATCTCGTGAAGCTCCTCGACGGCATCGGCGGCGATCTGCGCCGCGGCCGCTACCCCTCCTCCAGCCACGGTCGCAAGATCGCGGCCGTCCTGCGCAAGGTCGCCGATGACCTCGAAGCCTGACGCCGACGCGCGTCTCGTCGAGGCGCACGACCTCGCGCTCTCCGCTCTGCGCGAGATCACGCCTGCCGCCACGATCGGGCCGGCCGCCGGGTTCATCCCGGAGGAGGACGGATCCGTCTCCCTCCGCTTCGAGAACCGGCTCCCCGGCTACCCCGGCTGGTACTGGACCGTGACGGTCGCCCGCGTGGACGACGAGGAGCCCACCGTCCTCGAGGTCGAGCTGCTCCCCGGCGACGGCGCGCTGCTCGCTCCGGAATGGGTGCCGTGGGCGGAGCGCCTGGCCGAGTACCGCGCGCACCAGGCCGAGCTGGCCGAGGCGGCCGCGGCCGCCGGCGGAGACGACGAGGCCGACCCGGACGACGAGGACGCCGACGGCGAGCTCGACGACGACGGCATCGACGATGACGAGCTCGACGAGGACGGCTCCGACATCCTGCACGCCGGCGACCTCGACGGAGTGGACATCGATGAGCTCGACGACTCCGAGGACGACGCGTCCGAGGAGGACGGCGAGGCCGAGGACGACGACGAGGCAGACGGCTCCGAGGACGACGACGCCGACGCCCGCGATGCGGACGCCGGCGACGAAGCGGAGTGAGCCGGGCGGTCAGCCGCCGAGGTTCTCCTGCACGAAGTCGATGGCACGGATGAGCTGACGCACGTCGTCCGGCTCGATCGAGACGAAGGTCGCCACCCGCAGCTGGTTGCGGCCGAGCTTGCGGTACGGCTCGGTGTCGACGATGCCGTTCGCGCGCAGCGCCTTCGCGATCGCCGCGGCGTCGACGCTGTCGTCGAAGTCGATGGTCGCGACGACGGGCGAGCGGTGCGCCGGATCGCTGACGAAGGGCGTCGCCACGGCGGAGGCCTCGGCCCAGTCGTACAGCACCGACGAGGATTCGGCCGTGCGTGCCGCGGCCCAGCCGAGTCCGCCGTTGTCGAGGATCCACCGGAGCTGGTCGTCCAGGAGCAGCAGCGTCGTGAGGGCGGGGGTGTTGAGCGTCTGGTTGAGCCGGGAGTTGTCCACCGCCTGCTTCAGGCTCAGGAACTCCGGGATGTACCGCCCCGAGGCGGCGATCCGCTCGATGCGGTCGATCGCGGCGGGGGAGACCGCGGCGAACCAGAGTCCGCCGTCGGAGCCGAGGTTCTTCTGCGGGGCGAAGTAGTAGACGTCGGCCTGCGCCATGTCGAGGTCGATGCCGCCCGCGGCGCTCGTCGCGTCGATCACCGTGAGCGCCCCTTCCGCGTGGACGCGCTCGATCGGCGCGGCCACGCCGGTGGAGGTCTCGTTGTGCGGCCAGGCGTACACGTCCACACCCTCGACGAGCTCGGCGGCGCTGCGCGACCCGGGCTCGGCGGAGCGGACGTCGGGAGCCTCGAGCCAGGGAGCGGCGGCGGCCTTGGCGAACTTGCCTCCGAACTCGCCGAACACGAGGTTCTGGCTGCGGCGCTCGATGAGGCCGAAGGCGGCGGCGTCCCAGAACGCGGTCGACCCGCCGTTGCCCAGGATGATCTCGTAGCCCTCGGGCAGGCGGAAGAGCGCGGCGAGCTGCTCGCGGACGCTGCCGACGAGGTTCTTCACGGGCGCCTGGCGATGCGAGGTCCCCAGGATCGAGGCACCCGTCGTGACGAGCGACTCGAGCTGCGCACCGCGCACCTTCGAGGGGCCGCAGCCGAAGCGGCCGTCAGTGGGCAGGAGGTCACGGGGAATCTCGATCGCCATGGCTAGATTCTAGGGGGATCGCGCCACCGTTCCTCCCGCCTGCGCCCCGTCCGATGTCGCCGGAGGAATGTAGGCTTGCCTAAGAACTTTCGGAGGGCCACATGACGGATCTGATCGACACCACGGAGATGTATCTCCGCACCATCCTCGAGCTCGAGGAGGAGAACATCGTGCCGCTGCGGGCGCGCATCTCGGAGCGCCTCGGCCACTCCGGTCCCACCGTCTCGCAGACCGTCGGACGCATGGAGCGCGACGGCCTCGTCGTGGTGTCCGAAGACCGCACGCTCGAGCTCACCGACGCCGGACGCCGCAAGGCCGTCGACGTCATGCGCAAGCACCGCCTCGCCGAGCGCCTGCTGTCCGACGTGATCGGGCTGGACTGGGCGTTCGTCCACGAGGAGGCCTGTCGCTGGGAGCACGTGATGAGCGAGCAGGTCGAGCGCCGTCTCGTCGAGCTCCTCGGTCACCCCACCGAGTCGCCGTACGGCAACCCGATCCCCGGACTCGACCAGCTCGGCGACCTTCCCGCCCGCACCTTCGACGAGGGCGTCATCGGCCTCGTGCAGCGGCTGAACGCCGCGGGCGAGCCGGTCGAGGGGACGGTCCGCCGTCTCGCCGAGCCGGCCCAGGTCGACCCCGAGCTCCTGGAGCAGCTGCGTGACGCGGGCGTCGTCCCTGGCGCGCGCGGAGACTTCCGCTTCAACGAGGGCTATGTGCTCATCCAGATGGACGGCAAGGAGGAGGGTCTGGAGCTCCCCGTCGAGCTCGCCTCGCACATCTTCCTCGTCGGCGAGCCCGCCTGATCGGCTCACCGAGGATTGTCAGTTTCCCAGGGTGACATGATCGTTATCTTCCGGTAACCTCGGTCAGGTCCTCAGCGAAGAAGCCCGCTGGGGGCGAACCGCGAAGATCCGCCTTCCGGCTCGTCGTCTTCCCGAGAGGGATGCGCTCGAACCCGAGCAGTGCATCCCTGCCCTGGGGCAGAGAGTGTCGACGAGCCAGCGCCACCCGAGGTGCGAGGGCTCAGGAGGACCACGTTTTGGCCGCAGACATCGAACCGACCGCGAAGACATCTGAAGACCGAGTACCCGCCCGACGCTCCGGCGCCCGGGTCGGCGTTCGGAAGATCGCAGCCCCTCTCCGGTCGGTGGCGATCTTCGGTGCCGTCGGCGCCCTCGTCGCCGCCGTCGCGCTCCCCGCCTACGCGGCGTCGAAGCCGACGGATGCCACCGCGCAGACCGTCCAGCAGCTCGCCGCCGTCGACGCGCAGTCGCTGGTCGTCGCCTCGGAGGCCACGGCCGCCCCGCTCGTGCGCGGTGCCTTCAGCGCCACCACGCCCGAGGAGATCGAGAAGAAGAAGGCCGAAGAGGCCGCTGCCGCCGCCGCCCGCGCCGCAGCCGCCGCCGCGTCCGCCTCCACGCCCTCCTCCGGCACGTTCAACACCGCGGGGTACGCGCTCGTGGCTCCGGGCTCGGGCGAGGTCCGCTATCCGCTGCCCCTCGGCTCCTGGAATGTCAGCCGCACCGTGGGCGGCGGTCACAACGGCGCCGACATGCTCGCTCCGGCCGGCACCCCGATCTACGCCGCCGCCTCGGGCGTCGTGCGCGCCTCCGCCGAGAGCATCGGCGGCTACGGCGTCGCGGTCATGCTCGACAGCGTCGTGGGCGGTCAGCGCGTGCAGACCACGTACGGACACATGCTGTACGGGTCGCGCCAGGTGCAGGCCGGCCAGACGGTCGCTGCCGGTCAGCTGATCGGCTACGTGGGCAGCACCGGACGCTCGACCGCGAACCACCTCCACTTCGAGGTCTGGATCAACGGCGGCCTCGTCGAGCCGATGTCCTGGCTCTCCGTCAACGCCGGCTGAGCAGGACACGTTCTCGGTCATTCACCTCCCGTTTCGCCGCGGCCCCCGCGGGATGGGTTAGCCTGAACCCGTCGTCATACAGGCGGGAGAGGCTGATGGAGCGTACACCGAGCATCCGAACCATGGACGCTCTCGGTCGTCACGTCCTTCGGCATTGCCCGCAGGAATGCCGCGGTCCTGCCGCGCGCGAAAGGCGCCGTCTTTAGACGGCGCCTTTTCTCGTCCCTGCGAACACTCTTCCTCCTGCACGACGTCGTGTGAGTCGAGAGTGCCGGGAAGCCGTCCCGGCGGATCGAGAGGATGACGAATGCGCACACTGGTCCTGAATGCCGGATACGAGCCGCTGGCGATCGTGTCCTTCAAGAGAGCCCTCGTCCTGGTCATGAACGACAAGGCGACGGTCATCGAGCGCGTCGAGGACGACCCCGTCTGGGGCACCCACGGCGTCTACGACCGCCCGGCGGTGATCATCCTCTCCCGCTACGTGCGCGTCCCCACGAGCCGGCGCGTCCCGGTGACCCGCCGCGGCGTGCTGCGACGCGATGGTCATCGCTGCGGATACTGCGGCAAGGCGGCCGCGACGATCGACCACGTCCTGCCGCGCTCGCGTGGCGGCGCGGACTCCTGGGAGAACCTCGTCGCGTGCTGCCTGCGCTGCAACAACCTCAAGAGCAACCGCACCCCGCAGGAGATGCGGTGGCAGCTGCGGTTCACGCCGCGCCCCCCGCACGGCACGGCGTGGACGGTGCGCGGGGTGGAGCGCAGCGATCCTCGCTGGGAGCCCTACCTCGCCCTCGCCGCCTGACGGACGGCGCGAGGGCGCGCAGCCCTGGTCCCGTAGACTGGGCTGCGCGCCCTCGTAGCTCAGCAGGATAGAGCAGCCCTCTCCTAAAGGGCAGGTCGCAGGTTCGAATCCTGTCGAGGGCACTCCCGCTTCCGCACGCGTCAGGGCCGGCCGCGCCGCCACAGCTTCGACGGCCACCAGATGGCCTTGCCGATGTCGTAGGCCAGGGCCGGGACGAGCAGCGAGCGCACCACGAAAGTGTCAAGCAGCACTCCGAACGCGACGATGAACGCGAGCTGCACGAGGAAGAGGATCGGGATCACCGACAGCGCCGCGAAGGTCGCCGCCAGGACGAGGCCCGCGGAGGTGATGACGCCGCCGGTGATGGAGAGCCCGCGGAGGATGCCCTCCCTCGTCCCGTGCTGCTTCGACTCCTCCCGCACCCGCGTCATGAGGAAGATGTTGTAGTCGATGCCCAGGGCGACGAGGAAGACGAAGCCGTAGAGCGGGACGGCGGGGTCGGCGCCGGGGAAGTGGAAGACGCCGTTGAACACGAGCGCCGAGACGCCCATGGCGGTGCCGAAGGACAGCACCGTCGTCAGGATCAGCAGCACCGGCGCGAGGATCGAGCGCAGCAGCAGCATGAGGATGATCATGATCACGACGAGGATCACCGGGATGATGAGGTTGCGGTCGTGGATGGACGCGTCGTTCGTGTCGATCGAGGTGGCCGTCACCCCGCCCACCACGGCTCCGAGGTCGTCGAGCTCTCCCCGCAGCTCGCGCACGGTGGAGGCCGCGGCGGCGGAGTCGGCAGCGTCCGTCAGGGTCCCCTGCAGGAGCACCTGACCGTCGACCGTCGTGGGCTCCGGAGCGGGGGTCCCCGGAGGGCCGACGGCCGTGATCCCGTCCGCCGTCACCGGAGCGGACCCGCTCGGGGAATCGGCTGCGGTGACGGTCACCCCGTCGATCCCGTCGCTCGCGAGGAGCACGTCGGCGGCGTCCTGCAGGCGGTCCTCGGCCACGATCACGGAGACCGGGCTCCCCGAGCCGCCGGGGAAGTGCTCGCCGAGCGCGACCTGACCGTCGCGCGCCTCCGAGGCCCCGAGGACGAGGTCGGACTGCGGCACCCCCTGAGCGTCCAGCTGGGTGACCCCTGCCGCGCCGGCGAGGAGGACGAGCGTGGTCGCGATCCAGATCACGCGGGGACGCTTCTTGATGAGGCCGGACAGTCGCGCCCACAGCCCGGTGGTGCGCATGCCGTGCTCCTCGGCCACGACCTCGGGCTCGAAGCGGGGACGCCGCGGCCAGAAGACCGCGCGCCCGAACAGCAGCAGCAGCGAGGGCAGGAGCGTGAGCGCGGACAGCATCGCGAACACGATGCCGATCGCCGCGACCGGGCCGAGGGTGCTGTTCGACTTCAGGTCGCTGAGCAGCAGGCACAGGAGCCCCGCGATCACGGTGCCCCCGGACGCGACGATCGGCTCGACCGACCCCTTCCACGCGGCGAGGAGCGCGACGCCCTTGTCCTGCGCGACCCGCAGCTCCTCCCGGAACCGCGCGACGAACAGCAGCGCGTAGTCGGTGGCGGCGCCGATCACGAGGATGAAGAGGATGCCCTGGGTCTGCCCGCTGAGCAGCAGGATCTCCCACTTCGCCAGCCACCACACGACGAGGAGCGCGACGCACAGGGCGAACAGGCTCGTGGAGAGCACGACGAGCGGCAGCAGGAACGAGCGGTAGACGAGGACGAGGATCACGAGCACGGCGAGCAGGGCGACGCCGAGGAGGAGGCCGTCGATGCCCGCGAAGCCGGCGGCGAGGTCGGCCGTGAAGCCCGCAGGACCGGTGATGTAGACCGTGATGTCGTCCGGCACCGCGGCGCGCAGCTGGTCGCCGAGAGCGGTGGTGGCATCGCTGAGCTCGGCGTCGCCGTCGATCGGGATGAAGGCCTGCACGGCTCGGCCGTCCTCGGACGGAAGCGCCGGGGAGACGTCGTCCGCGACGCCCTCCACGTCGGGCGCGTCGGCCACCGCGTCCGAGATCGCCTCGAGCTCGGACGGCGTCAGCTCCTCCTCCGAGGTGAACACCGCGATCGCCGGGATGGCGTCGCTGTCGGTGAACTCGCCGAGGAGCTGCTGCACGGTCGTGGCGTCCGCGGACTCCGGGAGGTAGGTGGTCTGGTCGTTCGACGACACCTCGTCGACCTTCCCGAACAGCGGACCGCCGAAGGACGCGCCCGCCAGCCACACCAGGATGAGGGCGACGGGCAGGAACACCCGCAGCCAGGAGTGGCGTCGGGTGCGCGCGCGGGTCGGCGGCGTCGGTGCGGGGGCGGGGCGGGACATCGGGGGTCCTTTCGGGAGCGGTGGCGGGGGAGGCGGCGCGGGGGTCAGGAGACCCAGGCGAGGATGAGGATCATCGTGGCGAGGAAGCCGGCGATGTAGTTCAGCGCGATGAACCGGCGCCAGGCGCGGTTCGTGCCGGCCGAGGTCTCGTCGCTGACGTTCCACCACGGCGCGGCGTTGACGATGTAGGGAAGCGCCAGCACGGCGGCGAGCGGTCCGGGCCAGGGGGTCAGCAGCATCGCGGCGCCGGCGATCGTCCAGAGCACGAGGGAGAGCCGGACGGTGGCCCTGGCGCCGATCACGGTCGCGATGGACGAGATGCCGCCCTCGCGATCGGGTCCGATGTCCTGCACGGCGCCGAAGGCATGGGCCGCCATGCCCCAGAGGAAGAAGGCGACGAGGACGAGGACGGTGGTCGTGGTGACGGGGGCTCCGGCGAGGGAGAGGCCCACGAGGGCGGGGCTGACGAAGTGGGTGCTCGAGGTAACGGAGTCCAGGAAGGGACGCTCCTTGAAGCGCAGCACCGGTGCCGAGTAGGCGAGGACCGCGAAGACGCTGACGGCGAGCCACAGCCAGGATGCCGGAGTGCCGACCGCGAACAGGTAGACGAGGAAGGGCACGTTCGTGACCGCCGCCGCCCACAGCGTCGCACGGTGGATCCGCGGGGACAGCAGGGCGCCCTCGATCCCGCCCTTGCGGGGGTTGGCCAGATCGGAGGCGTAGTCGAAGACGTCGTTGATGCCGTACATGGCGAGGTTGTACGGGATGAGGAAGTACAGCGTGCCGATCACGAACGTCGCGTCGATCTCCCTGGTGCTCAACAGGTAGGCGGCGGCGAAGGGGAAGGCGGTGTTGATCCAGCTGATCGGTCGGGAGGAGAGGACGATCTGGGCGATGTCGCGGCCGAGGCCTCCGGTGCGGGACGTCTGATCGGTCATGCCTGCTCCTCCGTCCGGGCGGCGCGTGTCCGGGAGCGGCGCCCGCGGAGGGCGGTCCACAGCGCGGGGAGCAGCAGCACCCCGGCCAGCGGGTAGGCGAAGTCCTCGATCGGGGCGAGCCCGATGTGCAGGCCGGCGAGCGGGCCGGGCGCGTAGTGGAAGAGACCGGTGGCGATCATGACGGTGTCGAACACGGCGGTCAGCACGAGGAGGGCGAGGGCGGTCAGCGCGAGGGCGCCGAGGTGCGGGGTACGGCGCGCGGCGACGCCGAGGGCGACCGCGGCGAGGACGGCGACGGCGAGGAACACCGCGGACAGCTGCAGGTAGGTCATCGCGCCGCTCCTTCCGCCTCGGAAGTGCCGCGGCGGCGCTCCAGGACGCGCACGCCGCCGCCGTAGAGCACCATCGTGCACACGACGAGGAAGACGAGGAAGATCGGCTCTTCGAGAGGGAGTTCGGGGGCCAGGACGATGCCCGTGGCGATCGCCGCCTCACCGCGGAAGAAGATCCCCGCCGCGATACCGGCCACATCCCACACGAGGAAGAAGGCGAGGCCGACGGCGGTGACGACGGCCGCCGCCACGGCATCGCGCCAGAAGAACAGGCGGAACCGCCAGTCCAGCAGCAGCATGCAGCCGAGGGAGACGAGCAGGGCGGCCAGGTAGATCGCGCCCATCATGCCCGCTCCGCGCTCGTCGGGCGTGGGGCCGGCTCCGGCAGCGGACCGGGGGAGTGGTCGCCCCGGATGCGCTTGAGCACGATCTCGGCGCTGATGAGGCACATCGGCACGCCCACACCGGGGGCGGTGGTCGCTCCGGCGTAGTACAGCCCCTGCACGCGCCGGGACGCGTTCTGCGCGCGGAACATCGCGCTCTGCGACAGGATGTGCGCGGGCCCGAGCATCCCGCCCCGCCAGGAGTGGTAGTCGTCGCGGAAGTCGGCCGGCCCCACGGTCTCCCGGACGACGATGCGCTCCCGCAGGTCGGGGATCCCCGCCCACGTCTCGATCAGGTCGATCGCGGCGTCCGCAGCCTTCTCGACAGCCGCGGAGCCGGCGCCGTCGCTTCCCCCGTGCCCGAGATCGACGTCGGCCGGCACCGGCACCAGCACGAAGAGGTTCTCGTACCCGTCCGGCGCGACCTCGGCGTCGGTGGCGCTGGGGCGGCAGACGTAGGTGGACGCCGGGCTGGGGACGGCAGGGGTGCGACCGAAGATCGCGTCGAAGTTCGCATCCCAGTCGTCGGTGAAGAAGAGCGAGTGATGGGGGAGCTCGGGCAGGGCGCCGCGGACGCCGAGCATCACGAGCACGCCGCCGGGCCCGCTCGTGCGCCGCGCCCACCAGGACTCCGGATAGGACTGCAGCGTCGGGGGCAGCAGCGCCGTCTCCGTGTGGTGCAGATCGGCGCCGGAGACCACGATGTCCGCGTCCTCCACGTGCTGGTGGCCGTCGCGGTCCGTCCAGCCGACCCCGGTCGCATGGGTCGCGCCGTCGGCATCCTGGGTGCGGATCCCGGTGACCTCCGCGCCGGTGACGATCCGGGCGCCGGCATCCTGGGCCAGCGCCGCCAATCGCTCGACGACGCGCCAGAAGCCGCCCTGCGGATACAGCACGCCCTGGTCGAGGTCGAGCGCGCTCATCAGGTGGTACATCGCCGGGGCCGTCCGGGGATCGGTGCCGAGGAAGACCGCGGGGTAGCCCAGGATCTGGCGCAGCACCGGGTTCCGGAAGCGGCGGGCGGCGAAGGCCTGGAGGCGCGTGCCGAGCAGCGAGAAGAGCCGAGGGAGCGCGCGCACCACCTCGGGCGCGGCCAGCGTCCTGGTCCGGGTGAACGGGTTGTAGAGGAAGTAGCTCCTTGCCATGGCGCCGGCGTCGTGGGCGGAGGTGAGGTAGGTGTCGAGCGCGGCGGCGGAGCCGGGTTCCATCGACTCGAACAGCGCCGAGACGGCGTCCCGTCCGGCGGGCACCGTCACCGGGGCGTCGCCGGACTCGGGGGAGCGGAAGACGCGGTACCCCGGGTCGAGCAGGGTCAGGTCGAGCTGCTCCTCGGTGCTCGTGCCCATCATCGCGAAGTAGTGGTCGAACACCTCGGGCATCAGGTACCACGAGGGGCCGGAGTCGAATCGGAAGCCGTCGCGCTCGATGGTGCCGGCCCGTCCGCCGACGCGGTCGTTCTTCTCCAGCACCACGACGTCATGGCCGTCGCGTGCGAGCAGCCCGGCCGTGGCCAGGCCGGCCACGCCCGCGCCGATGATGACGATGCGGCTCATCGGTCCCGCTCCATGCTCGTCACCACGACGGCCCGCGCGGCGAGCAGCGCCTTGATCGGATCCGGCACGCGGACCCGCCGGCGGTACAGCTCCGCGGCCGGCGTCCGCGCGACCTTCCGGGTCAGGGCCGCGAAGAGGGCGAGGGCGCTGCGCACCGCGGCACGGGCGTCCTTCGGGAGCAGCGGGATCGCAGCTCTCGCGTCGGCGAGCTGACGGTGGACGGTGTCGACCCAGGAGTCGCGGTCGGCATCGGTGAGACGAGCTGAGCCGCCGAGGTAGCCGCGCTGCAGGCGGTCGGTGTCGTCGGCCAGATCGCGGAGGAAGTTCACGTTCTGGAACGCGGCTCCCAGCCGCCGAGCCCCGCGCTCGAGGATCTCGAGCTCGGCCGGCGTCCGCGTGGCGTCGCGGAGGAAGACCCGCAGGCACATGAGTCCCACGACCTCCGCCGACCCGTAGACGTACGCGGCGTGCGCGTCGGCGTCGTAGGCCGTGAAGCCGGAGTCACCGGCGATGTCGGCGCGCATCGAGTCGAAGAACGGCCGGGTGAGGTCCTCGCCGATCCCGCACTCGCGCGCCGTCCGCGCGAACGCGTGCAGGATGAGGTCGCTGCTGTAGCCGGTCCGCATCGACCGATGGGTCTCCGCGATGTACGAGTCCAGGGCGGCCGCCTGGGCGCCCGCGTCGAGCCCGGCCTCGGCGGCGACGCCGTCGACGATCTCGTCCGCGATGCGCACCATGGCGTAGATGTTCCGGACGTGCTGACGATGACGTCGCCCGAGGAGGCGGGTGGCCAGGCCGAACGATGTCGAATAGGTGCGGATCACGTCGGAGGTCGCGATCTCGGCGGTGCGGCTGAAGCGGCGCAGCGCCGCGTCGTCGCGATGCTCGGCGGGGGTCGCGGTCATCGGCTGCGGCCCTCGATCCGGTCGGCGAGCGCGAGGACCACGCGTCCTGCATCGGCGGAGAGCGTGCCCGCCTCCTCCGCTTCCGCGAGCACCGTCGAGACGGCGGCGAGCTGCTCCTCCACGAGACCGCGGACGAAGCCCTCCGCGCCGCATTCGCGGAGGCGGTCGCGCATCTCCGCCGCGTCCTCGACGCTCAGGTCGGTGGCTCCGAACCGCAGCTCGATGCTGGGCCAGTGGCTGGTCATCCGCGCGTAGGCGATGATCGCGGTCTCCTTGCCCTCGCGGAGGTCGGAATAGGGGTCCTTGCCGTGCGTCTCCGGATCCCCGAACACGCACAGCAGGTCGTCCTGCAGCTGGTAGGCGAGGCCGAGGTGGCCGCCGATCTCGGTCAGCTGTTCCTCGGCTGCCGTCGACGCCCCCGACAGGATGGCCGCCGCGCGGAGGGGGAGGACGAACGAATAGGCGGCCGTCTTCGACGCGCTCGTGGCGAGGATGGTGCGGAGGTCGGCCGCGATGATGCCGTCGCTGAGGGCGACGTCCGAGTGCTCGCCGGCGACGGTCTCGAACACCGTCGTCTCGAGGAGGGCGAGGAGCCGCTCCCGTCGCGCGGCGGGGATGTCGGCGCGGGCGAACCCGAGCACGGCACTGGACAGGAGGAGGTCTCCGAGGAGGATGGCGCTCGACCGGCCCCAGTGCAGCGCCGCCTCGGCTCCGGCATCGGGACGACGGGAGACGAGGGAGCCGATGAGGTTGGGGCGGCGGCGGCGCGTGAGGTCGCCGTCGATCACGTCGTCGTGCAGGAGGAACGCGAAGTGCAGGAGCTCGACATGAGCGGCCACGTCGATCGCCCGGGCGGCGTCCTCCGCCGTCAGGGGAGCCGTGGTGAGCGCGGACAGGAGGTCCATGAGCATCCGCGGACGCAGGAGCTTCCCGCCGAGAGCGTGCTCGGCCGCGGTGTGCCACAGCGCGGCGAACTCCGCCCCGTAGTGCTCGGCGGCGACCGCGCGCTCGGCGAAGCGTCGTCGCAGCACCGCCTCGATGCGGGTGCCGAGGTCTTCCTCTGTCACTGTGACGGCCATGGCTCAGACCTCTCCGTGTCGTCGGAGGAGCGGGAGCTGCTCCGCGAGCCAGGGGCTGAAGGCGAAGGGGGTGCGGATGACCGCGGCGAGCAGGTCGTCCACGTCGACCCATTCCCACTCCGCCACCTCGTCGGGATTCGCGGCGGGCTGCCCGTCGATCACGGCGACGTGCACCGGGCAGATCTCGTTCTCCACGATGCCGCTCGCGTCCACGGCGCGGTAGCGGTAGTCGGGGAGGGCGAGGCGGATCTCGGTCACCTGGATGCCCAGTTCGTCGGAGCCGCGCCGGCGCACCGCGTCGGTCATGTCCTCGCCGGGCTGCGGGTGCCCGCAGAAGCTGTTGGTCCAGACGCCGGGCCACGTGCGCTTGCCGAGGGCGCGACGGGTGACGAGCAGGCGTCCCTCCCGATCCTGCACGTAGCAGGAGAAGGCGAGGTGGAGGGGCGTGTCGGTCGTGTGGACTTCGCTCTTGGGCAGGATGCCGACGGCAGTCCCGTCTTCGGCGAGGAGTGTGACGTTGTCCATGGCGCCCTCTCGTCGTTTAGCTAACCTGGCGAAATATCAACTTAGCATGAAGCTGTTGGTGTGTAACATGATCGCATGCACTCCGAGCCCCGCACCACCCCGGTCGCCGAGGCGCCGGCGACCGCGGGGCCGGACGACCTGACCCATGGCGCGATCTACGACGTCGAGGCCAGCGATCCGCGCAGCACGCTCATCGACCGCTCCGGCGTCGCGCCGGAGGATCTGCGGCAGATCGCTCGCGTCATGGAGGCGCTCGGCGGATTGCGCGACGCCGAGCAGCGGCTGTCGCAGGCGTCGCGCCGGTACATGCAGCTGAACGAGACCGACATGCGGGCGCTGCACTATCTGATCGTGTGCGCGAATCGGTCGCTGGTGGCGACACCCAGCGGGATCGCCCATCACCTCCGGGTCTCGACCGCGGCGACGACGAAGCTGCTCGATCGGCTGGAGAAGGGCGGGCACATCCGGCGCTCGCCGCATCCCACCGACCGACGAGCTCTCGCGATCACGATCACTCCGGAGACCAGGCACGCCGCGATGGAGACGGTCGGGCGGCAGCAGGCCAAGCGCTTCTACGCGGCCGCGCGGTTGTCGGCGGCGGAGCGCGATGTGGTGATCCGGTTCCTCCAGGACATGACGGAGGAGATCACCCTGCGTGACGAGCCGTGGGCCACGCAGGGCGCACACGAAGATCCCGCCCGACCGTGAGGTGGGGCGGGACCGGATCAATGAGCGGCGCGGTACGCGTCCAGGATGGGGGCCGGAACTCGTCCCCGCTCCGAGAGCGTGTACCCGTTCTCCTTCGCCCAGGCGCGGATCGCCGCGACCTCGGGGTTGCGTGAGGGCCGCTTCCGCGACGAGGAGGAGGACGAGGAGCGCCCTCCGCCGGTGGACGCACCGGATCCCGCCCGACGCCCTGCCGTGATGTACGGCTCGAGGGCCTGGCGCAATTCCTCGGCGTGCGCGGAATTCAGATCGATCTCGTAGGAGGTGCCGTTCAGCGAGAAATGCACGGTCTCGCCCTCTCCGACCTCCAGGACGGTGCCGTCGATATCGTCGACCAGCTGGTGCACAATTCGTCTCGCCATGACGGCGACTTTATCGCGGCGGCGGGAATGCGCACAACAAAAGCCGCTCCTTCATGGCGCCGTATGACGCGGTCGCGGAGAATGCCCGATTCAGGGAAGCAGACCCGCGCGACGTGCTTTGGTCACGGCGGCATGCCGCGTCGATGCGTCCAATTTCGACATCGCGGTGCCGAGATAGGCCTTGACGGTGCCTTCCCGCAGACCGAGGTGCGCGGCGATCTCCGCATTCGTCGACCCGAGGGCGGCGCACGCGAGGACGTCGGTCTCGCGCGGGGAGAGGTGGATGACGGGAACGGGGCCGGTCGTCGTCGGGAGGTCGTCGCCGGCGAGGGTCAGCAGTCGGCGCTCGACCTGCGCCAGCCGCGCGCGGATGCCGGCGTCGTCGACGGTGGCGGCGATGCTGCGCAGCTCCGCGAAGCTCTCCCGCAACTCCTCGCGCTGGGCCGGCGCGACGGCGGCGGGCGACGGGGACGCGGCCCGCAGACGGCGCTGCACCTCGTCCCGGATGCGCAGCTCATCGGCGACGGATTGGGCGACCTGCATCGCCGGTGCCGTCGTCACGCCGCCGATCCTCTCCTCGGCCCAGGCGCCCGCATAGAGCACGCCGCGCGGGCGGCCCTGGACGACGATCGGCAGGGCGAGCAGCGTCCGCAGACCTTCGCCGAGCACGAAGACGTCGTAGTCGTGGGTGATCTGGCGGGAGGAGCCGTAGTCGCTCGTCATCCGCGGGCGCAGCTCCATCATGGCGCGGCCGCCGAGACCGCGCTCGGGGCGCACGCGGAGCCCGTCGAGAGCACGCGTGCGGGCCCCGACGATGCTCGTGACACTCACGACGCCCTCTTCGATCAGCCCGCCGAACGCGACGGGGAAGCGCGTGCGCCGCGCGAGCTCGCGCACCGCGTTGGCGACGAGCTCCGCCTCGGATTCGACGGTGATCGGAGAGCTCACGAATACCTACTTTCGGGGGTGACGGCACCGTTCCCCGTTTCGTAGCGTCGACCCTACCACTCGGGCGGCGACAGCCGCGCGTGCAGCGGACATGTGGCAAGGAGGCCCCATGAGCGAACAGGTTCCGACCCCTCAGAACGGTGCGATCGATTATGTCGCCGTCGAGCAATCCCCTCGATTCCTGCGGTTGAAACGGACGCAGCGGTCCTTCATCTTCCCCCTCGCCGCGTTCTTCCTCGTGTGGTATTTCGTCTACGTGCTGCTGGCGGCATTCGCCCGCGATTTCATGGCGCAGCGCGTCTGGGGGGATATCACCGTCGGGCTGCTCTTCGGGCTCGGTCAGTTCGTGACGACATTCGCCATCACGATGGCGTATGTCGCATTCGCGAATAGGAAGCTCGACCCCCTGGCGTCCGAGATCCGTGAAGAACTCGAGAAGGCGCAGGCGGACGCATGACCATCATCCGCACGGCCACCGAGGATGTCGCCCTCGACATCAACCCGGTGTTCAACATCTCGATCTTCCTCGCCTTCGTCGCGGTGACGTTGTTCATCGTGATCCGCGCCAGTCGGAACAACAAGACGGCCGCCGACTACTACGCGGCCGGTCGTTCCTTCACCGGGCCCCAGAACGGATTCGCGATCGCCGGCGACTACCTCTCCGCCGCGTCGTTCCTCGGCATCTGCGGCGCCATCGCGATCAACGGGTACGACGGATTCCTCTACTCCATCGGATTCCTCGTCGCCTGGCTGGTCGCGCTGCTGCTCGTGGCGGAGCTCATGCGCAACACCGGCAAGTTCACGATGGCGGACGTGCTCTCGTTCCGCTTGAAGCAGCGTCCGGTGCGGATGGCGGCGGCGATCACCACGCTCGCGGTCTGCTTCTTCTACCTCCTCGCGCAGATGGCGGGGGCGGGCGGTCTCGTGTCCCTGCTGCTGGGGATCGACGGGCGCGTCGGGCAGTCGGTCGTCATCGCCGTCGTCGGCATCCTCATGATCGTCTACGTGCTCATCGGCGGCATGAAGGGCACCACCTGGGTGCAGATCGTCAAGGCGGTGCTCCTCATCGGCGGTGCCCTGGCGATGACGATCTGGGTCCTCGCGATCAACGGCTTCAGCCTGAACACCCTCCTGGAGGCGGCGGTGGCCAACTCCGACAAGGGCGAGGCGGTGCTGGCGCCCGGTCTGCAGTACGGCGCCAATCCGTGGGACTTCCTGTCGCTGGGCATGGCCCTCGTGCTCGGCACCGCGGGTCTCCCACACGTGCTCATGCGCTTCTACACCGTGCCGACGGCCAAGGAGGCACGGCGGTCGGTGGTCTGGGCGATCTGGCTGATCGGCGGTTTCTACCTGCTGACCCTCGTGCTCGGGTACGGCGCGGGCGCCCTCGTCGGCGCCGACGTGATCGCCGCGGCACCCGGCGGGGTGAACTCGGCCGCCCCGCTGCTGGCGTTGAAGCTCGGCGGGCCCGTGCTCCTCGGGTTCATCTCCGCGGTGGCGTTCGCCACGATCCTCGCGGTCGTCGCCGGACTCACCATCACCGCGGCGGCGTCGTTCGCCCACGACATCTACGCGAACGTCATCCAGAAGGGGCGGAAGGACGCGTCGGGGAAGCCGGTCGAGCCCGATCCCAACGGCGAGGTCCGCGTGGCCCGTCGCACCGTGATCGTCATCGGCATCCTCGCGATCGTCGGCGGCATCGGGGCACAGGGGCAGAACATCGCCTTCCTCGTGGCGCTCGCTTTCGCGGTGGCGGCGTCGGCCAACCTGCCGACGATCCTCTACTCGCTGTTCTGGCGCCGGTTCACGACGCGGGGCGCGGTGTGGAGCATGTACGGCGGGCTCGGTTCGGCGATCATCCTCATCATCCTGTCGCCCGTGTTCTCCGGTACGCCGACGTCGATGATCCCCGGGATCGACATCGCCGTCTGGCCGTTGAACAACCCGGGCATCGTGTCCATACCGCTCGGGTTCGCGCTCGGCTGGCTCGGAACCGTCACCAGCACGCGGCGCGAGTCTCCCGAGCTGGCGGCCGAGATGGAGGTGCGCTCGCTCACCGGCTTCGGCGCGGAGAAGGCCGTCGACCACTGACGCGACCTCCTCGGGTGCGGGCCCGGCGGCCTACTCGCCGGGCCCGCACCCCAGGAGCGGGGTTCATCGCGACTCGAGGTCCAGCAGGAAGCGCTTCCGCTCCGGATGGCCGCCGTAGTGCCCCGCGGAGCCGTCGGATCGCACGACCCGGTGCACGGGCACGATGATCGAGAACGGCGTGAGGCGGCACGCCGTCCCGACGGTGCGCGCCGCCCCCGGGTGGCCGGCCAGCACCGCGACCTCCCCGTAGCTCAGGGTCTGGCCCCAGGGGATGTCGCACACGGTGTGCAGCGCCGCCCGGTGGAAACCCTCCACGAGACGCCAGTCGAGACGCAGATGCTCGTCGAAGCGCACGGGCTCGCCGTCGAAGTACGCGTCCAGAAGCGGCACGAGCTCGTCGGCCGCGCCCGGGTCGGGCTCCGGGACGGCACCGAGCTGCCGCGAGACGCTTTCGAGCAGCCACGGCACCTGCGGGTCTGCGGACTCGGAGAGGTCGAAGCGCACGATGCCCTCGTCGGAGAAGACCGCGAGGGCGTCGCCGAAGGGCGTCGGAGCGAAGTCATAGCGGAAAGTCATGTCCCCATCCTGGCCGCCGAATCCGGGCGCAGAACGGCTCGAGACGGAGCGGTTCCGCGTTCGGTGGAGAACGGCAGCGTGCGGACACGAGGGGAGGAGTAGTCGGCGGAGCGCGGTGCCGGGCTGTTTTTCACCGGAAACCCGCCGTGGATACCGATCTCCGACGGTGTCGCGCCTAGGGTGTGAGTGTGTGGCGACGGGAAAGCAGGTCTGCGAACAGCACAGCGGTGGACAACGCTGTGTCCCTCGGTGACCTGCACGACTCGTCCACCGGAGTCGGGATCGCGCACGCCGCCGAGGCCGAGCGCACGCGCCTGCGGGCCGAAGCCGCCGATCTGGGCGGCCCTTCGCCGCTGAGCAGCTTCCGCGACGGGCCGGAATCCGGCATCGACATCTCCAAGGCGCACCCGGGCAGTCTCCCGCAGTTCATCACCGGCAAGTCGACGCTCCTCTCCAACCTCTTCCGCGACGAGGTGGGCCTGCGTACCGCGCGGCTGGCCGCCGAGCGCATCACGGCCAAGAACACCGAGCTGCGCACGGTCCGCGGCATCGAAGCCGTGCACCTGGCCGTCGGCGTCGCGCGGTGGCGCATCGGCGGGGCGACCTTCGCCGCCCCTGTCCTGTTGCGACCCCTCGCGATCCGCCGCCATCACACCGACTTCGAGCTCAAGCTGCAGGGGGCGTTCGAGGTGAATCCGGAGCTCGTCCGGGTCGCCCGCGAGCACTTCGGGCTGTCGCTCGACGCCACAGCCCTCGCGGCGCTCGCCTACGACGGCGGCATCTTCAAGCCGCAGCCGGTGATCGACAGCCTGCGCGGTCTGACCCGATCGATCGAGACGTTCTCCGTCGAGCCTCGACTCGTCGTCTCCACCTTCGCCGATGTCGCTGGCGCCATGGCCCAGGACGGCGGCAGCCTCGACCACCCGGTCCTCAACGCCCTCGGCGGCCACGTCGGCGATCGCGAGCAGGTCACGGCACCGCGCGCCGTCCCGCACCACGTCGGTCCGGACGACCGCGCGCCCGCCTCGGACACGCTCCTCCTCGACGCGGATGCCGAGCAGGAGGCGGTGCTGGCCCGCATCACCGCCGGTCACTCCCTCACCGTGGCGACGCTGCCGGGCACCGGCGGCACGCAGACCGTCATCAACGCGCTGGGCGAGCTCGTCCGCGCCGGCAAGAAGGTGCTCGTCGTCTCGGCCCGCCGGTCGACGCTCGACGGCGTGCGCCACCGCCTCGCCGGCATCGGCCTCGACAGCCTCGCGGTGTCCCCGGCGAGCCTGCGCCGAGACCTCGTCCGTGCGATCGGCAGGAACGAGAAGGCGACCGCGCCCAAGGTGAGCGAGGTCGACGACGCGCTCGTGCGGCTGCGCACGGTGCTCCGCGACTATCGCGACGCTCTGACCGTTCCGATCCCCGGCCTCGACGCCTCCGTCCGGGACGCGACCAGGCACCTCACCCGTCTCGCGTCCCTGCCGGTCCCGCCGTCGACCACGGCCCGACTGAGCGTGGACGCCCTGCGCCGGCTCGCGAAGGATCGCACCGAGGCGGCCGCCGCACTGGCTCAGGCCGCACGACTCGGCGAGTTCCGCGTCGGACCGAACGATTCGCCCTGGTACGGCGTCACCTTCGGCAGCACCGAGGCCGCCCGCGCCGCCCACGAGCTCGCCGGGCGCCTCCATGCCGTCAGCGTGCCCGCCCTGCTGGAGCGCGGCTACGAGCTCATCGCGCAGACGCACATGCGACCGTTCTCGACGATCGACGAGCTCGGCGACTACCTCGAGCTGCTGCAGGGCATCCGCGACACCCTGGACCGGTTCAGCCCGACGGTGTTCGAGCGTCCGCTCGGGGAGCTCATCCAGGCGCACGGCTCCCGCCGGGACGCACCCGGGATGTCCGGAGCGAACCGTCGCCGCCTCCGCCGCCTCGCGAAGGAGTACGTCCGCCCCGGCGTGCACGTGACGGAGATGCACGAGGCGCTGCTGCGCATCCAGACCCAGCGCACCCAGTGGCAGCGCTACGTCGACGCGGGCGTCGCGCCGGAGATCCCGCTCGGCCTCGCCGACGTGTTCGCCTCCTGGCAGCGGGTGGAGGCTGAGCTGGCAGAGCTGGACGCGGCACTCGGCCGCCGCGAACCGCTGTCCTCGCTGCCGGTCGCGCGACTCGTGCGCATGCTCGCGGGTCTCGCCGCGAAGTCCGACGTCTTCGAGAACCTCGTCGAGCGCGCGCAGCTGCGTGACAAGCTCGCCCTCCTCGGCCTGGAGCCGTTGCTGACCGAGCTCTCGGTTCGCCATGTCTCCGAAGCGCGGGTGGGGGACGAGCTCGAGTTCGCCTGGTGGCAGTCCCTCCTCGAGCGCGCGCTGCAGGACAACCGCGCGCTGCTCGGAGCGAACACCGCCGTGGTCGACCGCCTCGAGCGCGACTTCCGGCTGGTCGACGAGGCCCACGCGGCGATGGCGGGACCGCTGCTCGCCTGGCAGCTCGCGAACCAGTGGCGCATCGCCATCGTCGACGAGCCTGAGCAGTCGCAGAACCTGCGCCGCGCCCTGACGCAGTCCGCGACGACGGCCGCCGAGGTCGTCAGCGCCGCGCCGACCCTCGTCGACGTCCTGGCTCCGGTCTGGATCTCGTCGCCCTACCTCGTCCCGGAGATCCCGGACGCAGTGGAGTTCGACACCGTGCTCCTCGTCGACGCCGCGGCCATCAACCTCGCCGAGGCGGCCCCGGCGATCCGCCGTGCCCGGCAGGTCGTCGCCTTCGGAGACCCGGTCACGCAGCGGCCCTCTCCCTTCCGCATCGCGGTCGACCCCGCGGAGGACTGGGAGGAGGAGGTCCCGTTCGACGAGGTCTCCGTCTTCGAGCGGCTTTCCGAGCTGTTCCCCGTGATGACGCTGACCCGGAGCTACCGTGCCGGCGGTGAGGACCTCGCGGAGCTCATCAACGACGCGTTCTACGGCGGCGAGATCGTCTCCCTTCCGTGGGCGGGGTCGTACCTGGGCCGGGGCAGCCTCACCGTCGACTACGTCGAAGGGGGCACCGGGACGCCCGATCCCGTGTCCGGCGCCGTCGAGAGCCCGGACGCCGAGGTCGCCCGCGTCGTCACGCTCGTCGTCGAGCACGCCGTGCACCGCCCGACGGAGTCGCTCATGGTGGTCACCGCCAGCACCCGTCACGCGGAGCGCGTGCGGGCCGCCGTGACCGCCGCCTTCGCCGGCCGCTCCGACGTCGCCGACTTCGTCGCCCGCGACACCGCGGAGCCGTTCGCCGTGCTCACGCTCGAGGAGTCCGTCGCCGAGAGCCGCGACCGCGTCATCTTCTCGCTCGGCTTCGGACTCACCAAGCACGGCCGCGTCCTCAGCGACTTCGGCGACCTGTCGACGCCGGACGGCGAGCGGCTGCTGACCGTCGGGATGACCCGGGCGCGGCGCTCCATGGTGATCGTCTCGTCCATCCGCCCCTCGGCCTTCGACGACGGGCGTCTCGAGCACGGCGCAGCCACGCTCATGTCGATCCTCGGCGGTCTCGCGGCGCGCGCCCGCGATGCGCGCCTGGAGGATCTGGCCGACCCGCTCACGCTCGCACTGGCCAGGGAGCTCCGGCGTCTCGGCGCTTCCGTCGACGTCGACTACCGGGGGCTCCTGCCGCTCGTGGCGCAGCACAACGGCAAGGCCGTTGTGATCGAGTCCGATCCGGAGTCCCGGGGAGAGTCGCTGCGCGAGACGCTCCGGCTGCGCCCGCATGTGCTCCGCCGCCTCGGCTGGCACTACGTCCGCGTCCACGCGTTCGACCTCTACAGCGACCCGCGTACGGTGGCGTCCCGGATCGCGACGGTGCTCGGCATCTCGGAGTCGACCCCGCGCGCGGAGAACGACACGCAGCCCCTCGACCTCGGCGACCACCGGAATGACTGACGGCCGTGACGAGCCGCGTCAGCGGGTCGTCCGGGTGCCGGGCTCCCGGCGGGCGCGTCTGACGCCCGTCGAGGGCAGCGACCCGGCGCCGGAGGTCCCGGAGGGTGAGACGCCGCGCCGGTCCGCCCCCGGCGATCGGAAGGGTCCCAACGACGACCAGCTCCTCCGCGACGTGCCTCCGCACTACTGAGGCGGCCGCACCCGGAACGAGAAAGACCCACGGCCCTCCGAGGAGAGCCGTGGGTCGTGAGCGCGGTGCGGTCAGACGCCGCGCGGACCCTGCTGGGTCTTGAGCAGATCGCGGATCTCGACGAGCAGCTCCGCCTCGGTCGCGGCGGCCGGCTCCTCCTCCGGCTCCTCGGCGGGCGTGCCCTTGCGTGCCTCGACGTGCGCCTTGAAGGTGTTCATCGGCAGCACGAAGACGAAGTAGACGACCGCGGCGACCGCGAGGAAGCTGATGATCGCCGAGATGAGGTCGCCGATCGGGAACGTGACGGTCTCTCCGTAGATGTTCGGAACCTGGATGCCGAACTGCCCCGCGGCGTCCGCCTTGAGGAAGAGCGCGATGAGCGGGTTGATGATGCTGTTCACGACCGCTGTGACGATCGCCGTGAAGGCGGTGCCGATGACGACCGCGACGGCCAGATCGATGACGTTCCCGCGGAGCAGGAAGTCCTTGAAACCTTTGAGCATGGAAACCCCCAAGTCGACTGGGCCTCAGTTCGAGGCGGGAGTCGACGCAGCGGCCGGTTTGGCGCTCGTCGTCGAATCCGACTTCGATGATGCCGAAGCATCCTTCGAACCCCCGGATTTGGCGCGCGAGTCCGTGCGATAGAAGCCGGAGCCGTTGAAGGTCACGCCGATCGAGCCGTACTGCTTGCGCAGCGCGCCGCCGCACTCGGGGCAGACCGTGAGCGCGTCGTCGGAGAAGCTCTGGACGGCGTCGAACTGGTGCCCGCACGCGGTGCAGGCATAGGCGTAGGTGGGCATGGCGGTCCTTGCGGGTCAGCGTCGCCGAGGCGACAGATGCAGCGTCTGCGACGGGGTCACGATGCCGTCGACCGGCTGATCGTGCACCTCGCGCGGCAGTTCGTCGAGTACCTCGGAATCATAGATCACCGCGTACACCGGAGGGCACTTCTCCATGGAGCCGATGGTCTTGTCGAAGTAGCCGCGGCCCCAGCCCATGCGCATCCCCGAGCGGTCGACGGCGGCGGCGGGGACGATCATGAGGTCGACGTCGTTCACGGCGATCGGCCCGAGCACCTCGCCGGTGGGCTCGGGCAGCCCGTACAGGCCTTCCGCGATCTCGTCGGTGTCGTCGGCGACCGCCCAGTCCAGCAGTCCGTCGGAGCGGGTGACCGGGAGGAGCACCCGGATCCCGCGGCGGACCGCGCGGGTGACGAACTCCCTGGTGCCCGGCTCCGTGGTGGTGGAGAGGAAGCAGGAGACGGAGCGGGCGCCGAGCTCGTCGACGAGGGCGTCCAGCCGTTCGCCGATCGCCGTGGCAGCGGCTTCGCGCTGGGGATCGGACAGCAGCTGACGCCGCTCGCGCAGCTCCGCGCGGAGGGCTCGCTTGGCGTGCTCGACGTCGTTAGCCATGGTCCGAGTCTAGGGCGGCCCCCACCGGTAGGCTGTGGGAATGGCTCACGAGAAGATCAAGGCTGTCATTCCCGCCGCCGGACTGGGGACACGATTCCTGCCCGCGACGAAGGCGATGCCGAAGGAGATGCTCCCCGTCGTCGACAAGCCGGCGATCCAGTACGTCGTCGAGGAGGCGGCGAACGCCGGGATCGAGGACATCCTCGTGATCATCGGGCGCAACAAGAACGCGATCTCCAACCACTTCGACTCCGTGCCGGAGCTCGAGGTGAAGCTCATGGAGAAGGGCGACACCGGTCGCCTGGAGCGCGTGATGAAGTCGAGCGACCTCGCCGACATCCACTTCGTCCGCCAGGGCGAGCCCAAGGGTCTCGGCCACGCCGTGCTCCGCGCTCGGACGCACGTCGGCGACAGCTCGTTCGCGGTGCTGCTCGGCGACGACCTCATCGACGAGCGCGACCCGCTGCTCACGGAGATGATCGCGGAGCACGAGCGCACCGGCGCCGCCGTCATCGCCCTCATGGAGGTCGACCCGGACAGCATCCACATGTACGGGGCCGCCGCCGTCGAGCCGATCGAGGGGTCGGACGCCGTTCGTGTCACGGGCCTCGTCGAGAAGCCCGCGAAGGAGGACGCCCCGTCCAACCTCGCGATCATCGGTCGCTACGTGCTCCCCGCGTCGGTCTTCGAGATCCTCGAGCGGACCGAGCCCGGCAAGGGCGGGGAGATCCAGCTCACGGATGCCCTGCAGGAGCTCGCGACGGCGGACGGCGGACCGGGCGTGGTCGGCGTCGTCTTCGGAGGCCGCCGCTACGACACCGGCGACCGCGTGGACTACATCAAGGCGATCGTGCAGCTCGCGGCCGACCGCGACGACCTGGGCTCGGAGCTGCGCCCCTGGCTCAAGGACTTCGCGGAGCGCCTCTAGGCGCCTCGCGGTCGTCGGAGGTGCGGCGTGGAGCTGTCGACGGGGATGCGGCACGGACCGGTCGAGCTGCGTCTGATCCGGACGAAGGACGCGCGGCCTCTGCAGCAGGAGCTGCTCGCGAACCGCGCGTGGCTGCAGCCGTGGGAGGCGACGATCCCGCACGGGGCGGTGTCCTTCGACATGCGGGTCAGCATCCGTCGGCTGCTCCAGCAGTACCGGGATGGCGGCGGCTACCCGTTCGTCATGGAGTACGACGGTGAGGTCGCCGGGCAGCTGAACGTCTGGGGCGTCGCTCGGGGCTCGCTGTGCTCGGCGACGATCGGGTACTGGGTGAGCGAGCGCTTCGCGGGGCGGGGGATCACCCCGACCGCGGTCGCGCTCGCGACCGACGCCTGCTTCACGGAGTACGGGCTGCATCGTATGGAGATCTGCATCCGGCCCGAGAACGCCGCGAGCCTTCGCGTGGTCCAGAAGCTCGGCTTCCGGTACGAGGGGCTGCGCCGGCGGTACATCCACATCGACGGGGACTGGCGCGACCACTACGCCTTCGCCCTCACGCAGGAGGAGGTTCCGCAGGGCGTGCTCGCCCGGTGGATCCACGGACAGGTGCCGCCGCACGCGGCGACGATCCCGCCGGCGGACCGCATCAGCCTCTGACATCGCCCGTTGCGGAAGGACACGCCGCGACACGCGCCCCGACTGCACGACGCGGCCGGTCCGCCGCCGTTACCGTTGTCCTATGGACGGGCCGGTGCTGAGCGGGGGAGTGATCGTGCTCGTCGCCGTGCTCCTGTGGATGCTGTACCTGCTGCCCTCCTGGCGCGGGCGCTTCCAGTACAACGCGGCCGAGCGGAACGCCGTGCGGCTCAATCAGGCGCTGCGGATCCTCGCCGAGACGAGCGAGACGCCCAGCGAGGTGCACATGGAGCTCAACGCCCGTACCGTCGTCGCGCAGCAGAAGCTCGCGAAGCGGCTGCAGGCCCAGCGGGAAGCCGCGGAGCTTGAGGCCCTCCGCCAGGAACTCGCCGCCACGCGGGCCGATCCCGTAATCCGTCGCGCACGGGCCCGCCGACGCGTGCGCCTGACGGCGACCGGCGCGCTCGTCCTCGGTCTCGTCGCTGTCGGGCTCGGCATCTGGCAGCTCCTGGCCACCGGGGGAGCGGTGCTCCTCTGGAGCGGTGGGGTGGCAGCCCTCATCGCCACCATCGTCCTGCAGCGGATGGCCGCGGTCGCTGTGCGCGCTGCCCGTCGTCCGCAGCCCGCGGCCGTCGAGACCATCGCGGAGAGGGTCGCTCCGGCCCTGCACGACCAGGGCCCCGCCACCTGGACCCCGCGCCAGCTCCCGGAGCCGATGGTGTCGGTCACGGGATCGCGCGCCCAGGCGGCTCGCGCCGAGATCGATGCGCAGGAGGAGCGCCGCAAGGCCGCTCGGGTCGCCGCGCTCCGTGCCCGCGCCGAGGAGATGGCGCCGGCAGCGCCCGTCAGCCTCCCGGCAGCGCCGGCGGCAGCGGCGGAATCCCCGTACGCCCGCATGGGCTTCGTCGACGACGCGGAGATCGAGGCGCACGTGCGCCAGCTCCTCCAGCGTCGGGCCGCCGGATGACCGTCGCGGTGAGCGCGGGTCTCCTTCGCTGACGCCTCCGTGCCGCTCCCGGCGAGCGGTTCCGGCCGTCTCGGCCGTACGGGCACACCGGAGACGCGCGCGAGTGTCGCTCCTCGCGTCCCGACCGCTCTGGGCCGTAGAGTCGGGGGATGGGAACCATGCAGTACGGCTCCGGCAGCGAGATCCAGATCGAGGACCGCGCCCTGGCCCATCTGAAGGTCGCGATCGCGACCAAACTCCGCCGGAACGAGAGCTTCACGCTCTCCTGGAAGCACCCCGACGGCGACGTGCCGGGACGTTCGACGATCTGGCTGCATCCGTCGATCCCGCTGCGCTTCACCTTCTCGGAGCCGGAGACGCCGGAGCTGAACGTCAAGTGGATCCAGGCCCTCATGGTCGAGGCGAGCTCGTCGGGAGGCATCAGCCTCGTGGACGAGGTCGTCGACGGTCCCGCCGACTGAGCGCCTCCGCTACTCGGCGGGGTACGCCTGCGCGGTGAGCTGCCGGGCGAGGTGCGCGGCGTTGCGGGTCGCGGTCGCGATCGCAGAGCTCACGGCCTCCGGCGTCTCATCGAGGTCCTTGTAGTCCACTGTCTGCATGGCCTCGCCGTTCCAGTACACGGAGGTCTGCGCGGGGATCGTGTAGCCGATGTCGTTCAGCGCCTGGAAGAGGATCGCGGAGATGTGGTGCGCGCCGTCCTCGTTCCCGAGGACACCGGCGATCGCGACCTTGTCGAAGAGGATCGGGCGGCCCTGCTCGTCCGTCTCGCTGAGCTCGGCGTCGAGGCGCTCCAGCACGCGCTGGGCGACGCTCGAGTGCTGTCCCATCCACGTCGGCGTGACGAACACGAGGATGTCGGCATCGAGGACGCGCT
Source organism: Microbacterium sp. NPDC057658 (assembly GCF_042799975.1). NCBI lineage: Bacteria > Bacillati > Actinomycetota > Actinomycetes > Micrococcales > Microbacteriaceae > Microbacterium > Microbacterium sp. NPDC057658. The sequence goes on from NZ_JBHVHT010000002.1 coordinate 409,276, forward strand.
GACGCAGGGCCGGCCACTGGTCGCCGTCGCCCATGTCCTTCTCCACGCCGGGACGGATGTCGAGGTCGACGGCCCGGACGAGGTCACCCGTCACCCCGTGCTCGGCGAGGGCATCGAGCAGCTGACGCGCGAGCAGATCGGAGCTCGACGACGCGGGGGAGGGCTTGAGGGTGCAGGAGATCGCGAGGGCGGTGAGGGAGGTGTCCATGCTCCGACTCCACCAGAGATGCGGGCGGCGGCACAGGGCCTTTCCGGGTCCGCGCTATCCTGGTAGAGCACCGACGACAGGAGATCCCGTGATCCTCAGCTTCCTCTTCTTCATGATCATGTTCCTCGGAGGCTTCTGGCTGCTGGGGATCGCCCACGAGATGCCGGACACGCTCGCCGCGCTCACCTTCGTCGGCGGCATCCTGCTCGTCTCGCTGGCTCTCGGGTTCGCGATGCGCCAGCGCGGTTCGGCCACGCGTCGCTCCAAGAACTGGACCGGCAGCCCGACCGAGTGACCGCCGCGGGGCGGTGCCCCGCGCTCACCGTCGCTGGGCGAGCCTCGCTTCGAGGTTCGCCCGCACCGCCGGCCACTCCGGCTCGATGATGGAGTACTCCACGCTGTCGCGGAGTGCGCCGTTGCGATAGCGGCTCATGGCCCGCATCACACCGTCCTGCTTCGCGCCCAGTCGTTCGATCGCGGCGCGGGACTGGAAGTTCACCCACTGGGTCGTCAGCCCGACCCGGAAGACCCCCAGTGTCTCGAAGGCGTGGCGGAGGAGCAGCAGCTTCGACTCCGCATTGGTGCCCGTGCCATGAGCGGACGGCCGGTTCCAGGTGTATCCGATGTGCAGTCGGGGGACGTCGGCGACGATGTCGTAGTACGACGTCAGTCCCAGCACGCGTCCGGCGGCGTCGAAGGCCGTGAAGGGCACCATCTCGCCGGTGGCGACGAGGCTCAGGCGCCGGTCGACCTCGGCCGCGACGCCGTCGGGTGCCGGAACCGAGGTGTACCAGGCGGTCTTCCACAGGTCGCCCTCGGAGACTGCTTCGACGAGGCCGTCGACGTGCGACCGGTCGAGAGGGCGGAGCTCGACGAGCTCGCCGGTGAGAGTGACGGGGGCGGGGGCGACGTGGAAGGCCATGGTGTCATTCAACCAGCGTCGGCCGCTGTGCCCGGCCCTCAGGCGGGGATGGCCAGGTGCTCGCGGCGCAGCACCCGCTGGAACGCGAGGACGATCTCGATCGTGACGTCGAGCTCGAAGGCCAGGCTGGCCAGATGTGTGCCGCGGAGCTGCTCCGCCGCTGCGTACGCCGCCGGCGTGATCAGGCGTCGCGCGGCCCACTCATCGGCCTGCCGCTCCTGTCGAGCCCGAAGGGCCGCCTGCCGCGTGGGCTGATGACCGAGGTGAGCGTGACCGAGCTCATGGGCGAGCACGCTGCGGGCGGTGCGCCTGCTCATCCCCGGGGCGAGCCGGATCGTGCGCGTGACGGGCTGGAAGCCCCCGAGGGTGAGACCGGTGCGTTCGATCACGCGGAGACCGAACTCGTCGGCCAGACGGAGAAGCTGCTGCATGGGCCTCCGTCCGGTCGGTGTCGTCTACTCGTAGAGGTCGTCGGTGTCCGTCTCGCGGGTGGATCCGGATTCGAAGGCGACCTCGCGGGCATTATCGCGTGGGGTGGCGACATCGGTGCGGCGCCGGAGGGGAGTGACGATCGCCGGCATGCCGTCGGCGGCCAGACGCTCCTCAGCGCGGGCCACGAGGACGTGCGGCTCGACGCCGAGCGTGGCGCACACCGCGTAGACCACCGGCACGGGAATGGCGCGCTTGCCCGTGACGTAGTTGTCGAGGGCGCTCCGGGCGATGCCCACATCGCGCGCCATGGCGGCGATGCTGCTGCGTGCCGCCGCGATCTCCGCCCGCATCTGACGGCCGACCGCCTCGTTGAACTGCTCGGCTGGTGTCTTCATCCGGCTCACCTTAGCAGCGCACCGAGAGCAGGATGCCGTCATATTGGTAGCTGAGGGCTCTCTCTGTGTCCGTGCGTGGCGGTACCGTATGCGCATGGGGACAGAATTGCGTCATCTGATGGCATCGGCCGTGGAGGCCGCTCGCTTGCACGCCGGAGTGTCGTTCATCGAGCTCTCGGAGCAGACCGGGATCGCGCCGGCCGCGCTGGCCGACCTCCTCGAGGAGCGCGCGGACTTCACGATGGAGGATGTGGCGGGGATCGCGGGGGTGCTCGACGTCCCCGTCACGCGGCTGCTGCCCTGCGCGCCCTGAGATGATGCGGGCCCGCGCCTGGGACGGGGCGAGGCGATGAAGTAGCGTGGGCGCATGAAGACCGTACCCTTCGGATCGACGACCGCTCCGGCCCTGATCGCCGGGATGATGCGCATCGACAGCCTCGACGACGAGCAGATCCGCGGCCTGTATGCGACCGCACGGGATGCCGGGATCGACTTCTTCGACCACGCGGACATCTACGGCGGGGAGATGCACCACTGCGAAGCGCGATTCGCGGATGCTCTCCGGCTCAGCACCACGGAGCGGGACGAGATCGTGCTGCAGACCAAGTGCGGCATCGTGCCGGCGCAGGGCATGTTCGACTTCTCCTACGACCACATCGTCGGGCAGGTCGAGGGCTCGCTCGCGGCCCTCCGCACCGACCGCATCGACGTCCTCCTGCTGCACCGGCCGGACGCCCTCGTCGAGCCGGACGAGGTGGCTCGCGCCTTCGACCACCTCGAGTCCTCGGGCAAGGTGCGCGCGTTCGGGGTGTCGAACCACACCCCGTCGCAGATCGAGCTGCTGAAGACCGCGGTGCGGCAGCCCCTGGTCGCGAACCAGCTCCAGCTGTCCCTTACGCATGCGCCGATCATCGCGCAGCCGGTGGCGGCGAACATGGCGGGCCATGACCAGAGCATCGGGCGCGACGGCGGCGGCATCGTGGACTACTGCCGGATCCACGGCATCACCGTGCAGGCCTGGTCTCCGTACCAGAGCGGCTTCGGCGGCGGCGTCTTCCTCGGGCACCCGGACTACCCCGAGCTCAACGCCGTGATCGAGCGCCTGGCGGGAGTCCATGGAGTGACACCGACCGCGATCGCCACCGCCTGGATCACCCGGCACCCCGCCGGGATGCAGGTCGTGCTCGGCACTACGACACCGCACCGCGTGCAGGAGGCAGCGGCCGGAGTGGACGTCGTGCTCACCCGCCCGGAGTGGTACGAGCTCTTCCGCGCCGCCGGACACCTGCTGCCGTGAACCCTCGGGTCCCGTCCGTGCGTCGTCTACTCTGAACCCATGCCGTTCCTGTTCTCGCTCCTGGTCATCGCGCTGATGATCGGTGCGCTGATCGACATCATCACGCGCGACGACTCGCAGGTGAAGCACCTGCCGAAGATGGTCTGGATCATCATCGTGATCCTGCTGCCGTTGATCGGCAGCGCGCTGTGGTTCGCGCTCGGGCGGGAGTACGGGGAGGGTGGCGTTCCGCTCCCGCGGATGCGGCGCGCCGAGCGCCCCGCGGCCCCGACGACGACGGTCGCACGCCCCGCGCCGCCGGTCGACGTCCGGTCCACCGAGCAGCAGATCGCGGACCTCGACCGGGAGATCGAGGAGTGGCGGCTGCGCGAGGAGATCGAGAAGCGGCGTCGGGAACGGGGAGACGACGCTCTTCCGTCGTCCTAGCCGCCGAGCGGTGCGGCCTGCCAGGATGCCGTCATGAGCATCCTCGTGAACGTCGACAACTTCGCCCTCGCCGAGACCCACCGCATGATGCGCGACCTCCAGAAGGAGGCCGGGGGTGTGGACCGGTTCCTGCACAACCGGGCTCCGGCCGCGATCGACCGGCAGACCGTGATCCGGCTGAACCGCGACACGCTGTACAGCTTCGCGGTCCTCGACATCAGCGAGGGCGCGACGTTCAGCATCCCGGAGCACGGCGACCGTTACCTCTCGGCGATGGTCGTCAACGAGCACCACTATGTGGATGCGATCTTCCACGAGGCGGGCGAGCACACGCTGACGGAGGCGCAGTTCGGGACGCCGTACGTCGTGCTGGCCGTGCGCATCCTCGTGGACCCCGCGGACCCGGCGGATGTGGCGGAGGTGGGGGCGCTGCAGGACCGCATCGCGCTGCACAGCGGGTCGGCCACGCCCTTCGCGATGCCGGACTACGACACCGTCAGCCTCGATGAGACCCGCCAGGCGCTGCTCGCGTTGGCCCGGAACCTGCGGGGTTTCGACCGCATGTTCGGCAGCGAGGACGAGGTCGACCCGGTGCGGCACCTCATCGGCACGGCGGCGGGCTGGGGAGGGCTTCCCTCATCCGAGGCGAGCTACATCGGCGTCGATCCGCGTCTGCCGGTGGGCCGCTACGAGCTCACGGTCGACGAGGTCCCCGTCGACGGCTTCTGGTCGATCTCGGTGTACAACGCCGACGGCTTCTTCGAGCCGAACGATCGCGAGGCCTACACGATCAACGACATCACCGGCGTCCGCAACGACGACGGCACGATCACCGTCCGCTTCGGCGACTATCCGGAGGGCGTGCCGAACGTGCTCCCGATCACGGAGGGCTGGAACTACCTCGTCCGCCTCTACCGCCCCCGCCCCGAGGTGCTCGACGGCAGCTGGACGTTCCCGACGCTCCGGGAATCGGCTTGACCCTGACGCCGCGTGAGGCCCGATCGTGGAGTCATGACTGATCACTACAACGCTTTCGAGATGAGCCCGGTGCCGGCGCCGGGCCCCGACGCGGTCGCACCGGAGCTGTTCCGGGGCATCTACGGGATGCCCCCGCCTTCGTCACCATCCCCACGACGGACCTCGCCGCCTCGGTCGAGTTCTGGACGCGGGGCCTGGGCTTCTTCGAGCTCTTCGGGGTGCCGGGGCGGATCGTCCACCTCCGGCGGTGGGCCTTCCAGGATGTGCTGCTCGTGCCGGGCGAGACCGCACAGGAGACAGCACCCGGCCTGCGGGTCAGCTTCGCGTGCGTGCTCGGCCAGATCGAGCCGCTCGTGGCGGCCTGCCGGGCGTGGGGTCCCGGCACGGTCGGGGATCCGATCGACACGCCCTGGAACACCCGGGATGTGGAGATCGTGACCCCCGAGAACGTGCGCGCCGTCTTCACGGCGGCGAAGCCCTACGAGCCGGGGAGCGTCGAGGCGGCCACCCTCGCGGAGATGGGCATCCGTCCGCCCGCGGACACGGCGGAGATCGGAGGAGGAGTGGATGCCGGATGACAGCGGCGCCGCGGACCTGACCGTCGGTCGGGCCGCGGCGCTCGCCGGGGTGACGGTGCGGACGCTGCATCACTGGGACGACATCGGTCTAGCCCGTCCGTCCGCGCGTTCGGCGGCCGGATACCGGGTGTACACGGACGTCGATCAGGAGCGCCTGCGGCGCATCGTCGTCTATCGCGAACTCGGTCTCGGCCTCGAGGCGATCCGCCGGCTGCTGGACGATCCGGCCACGGACATCCTCACCGCGCTGCGCGCGCAGCAGGAGCAGCTCGCGACCCGGATCGCACGCCTGACCGATCTGCAGGCTGAACTGGAGCGGATGGTGACCTCCCACGAGCGCGGCCTGATGCTGAGCGCGGGCGAGCAGCGCGCGGTGTTCGGGCCCGATTGGGACCCGTCCTGGCCTCTCGACGCGCGCCGCCGCTGGGGCGACACGGTGCAGTGGCAGCAGTACGCGGAGCGATCCGCCGCGCGCGATGCGGGGGAATGGCAGGCGGTCGCGGACGCGATGCGGGAGTTCGAGTCCGCCCTCGCGACGGCCATGGATGCCGGTGTGGCTCCCGGGACGGCGGACGCCGATGCGCTCGTCGAGCGACACCGTGCGGTGTTCTCGGCATACTTCCCGTTGAGCAGGGAGATGCAGGTCGTGCTCGGTCGGCTGTTCGTCTCCGACCCCGGCTACGCGGCGCACTACGACGGCATCCGCGCGGGGCTGGCGGAGTGGTTCCGCCGCAGCATCGAGGCCGAGGCCCGGCGTCATGGCATCGATCCGGAGTCAGCGGTCTGGCGGTGCCCCCTCTGCGCCCGCCGGGTCAGGCCGCGTGCGTCCGGGGATTCGCGTCCGTGACGGCGAACGAGGCACGGACGGCCTCCTCGAGGTCCGGGTAGCGGAAGGTGAAGCCGGCGGCGGTGAGCTTCTCGGGGAGGACCCAGCGGCTCTTGAGCACGAGCTCGGTCTCGGTGCGGATGCCGATGGCGCCGAGCTCGAGCATCCAGCGCGGCATCGGCGGGCCGACCTTCGCCCCCAGCACGCGGCGCACGGTGGCCATGAAGGCGGCGTTGTCGACGGGGTGCGGCGAGGCGGCGTTGACCGGCCCGTCCAGAGCGGGGGTCTCTTCGAGGAACTCGATGATGCGCGCCACATCCTCGATGTGGATCCAGCTGAAGCGCTGCCGACCGCGACGGGCGCCGGGGAGATGTGCGGTACCGGCGGCGCGGCGCGCGGGACCGACCGGCCAGAACCCGTCGTACTGGGGACCGCCGAGGCCCAGCCGTGCGAGGGTGCGGAGCGGTTCCAGCACACCGCCGTCGCCGAGGACGATGGCGGTGCGGAGGGCCACACGGCGGGTGCCGGGGAGCGCGTCGGCGAAGAGTGCACGCTCCCACGCCTTGGCGACCTCGACCGAGAAGCCCGTGCCGATCTCGCCGGAGGACTCCGTCATCGGCCGGTCCTCGGCGTGCCGGTAGATCGTCGCCGTCGAGGAGTTGATCCACAGCGGGGGCGGGGTGGCCGCGCGGGAGATGGCGCGGCTCAGGGCCGCGGTCGTGTCCAGGCGGGAGCGGAAGATCTCGGCACGGTTGCGCGGCGTGTAGCGGCAGTTCACGCTCGTGCCCGCGAGGCCGATCACGAGCGAGGCCCCGTCGACGGCGGCGTCGATGCCGTCCTGATCGCTCCAGGTGAGGTCGCTTCCCGAGCGGGAGATCGTGACGACCTCGCGCCCGGCATCCCGCAGCCGCGCCGTGAGGAATCGCCCCATGAACCCTGTAGCCCCGCCGATGACCGCCCGGTCCGTGCTCATGCGCTGTCGTCCTTCCGATCGGGTTCGAGGGCGTAGTCGAAGTCGCCCCGGTACTCGTAGAGGCGGCCGAGGAGCGGGGCGTCGACCGTCAGGCGCACCCGCTGGCGACCGGTCTCGTCGTCCCAGCGCTCGACGAGCCGGACCACGGGAGCCACGATCCGCGGGATGCGGAGCCGGAAGCGCCCGAGGCGGATGCCCACCGCGCGACTGGTCAGGTGCAGGGCACCCGCGCGGGGTTCCGCATCGAAGCAGGCCATGATGAGGCCGGGCTCGCCGATCTCGTCGACGATGCGGCCGTGCCGCGTCGGGGCGACGGCGTCGCGCATGACCCACGGCCCGCTCGTGAACCGGAAGGTGCGCTCGGCGATCGCGCGGGAGGCGATGGTCCGGTTCTCGATGCGGAAGGGCACGTCGCGCTCCCAGCGGGCGGCGATCACCCCGCGCCGCTCGAGGCGGCGGAGGAGCGGCCAGAGCGCGCGGCTCGGCGTGCCGACGCGCTGGAACGTGCCTTCGCCGACGCCGACCATCCCGTCCGGGACCGCCTGGAAGTAAGTCCGGAGTCGGGGGTGAAGCTCGGCGAGGCGCTCGCCGAGGGCCCTCGCGTACGGGGACTGCGGCACGGGCGTCACGGTTCGAGCCTAGCCCTCGGGGACCCCGCCCCGGCCCGCGCCGTCCGCCGGGCGGAGCAGACGGTCGAGGAGGGCGAGGGCCTCGTGCTGCGGAGCCGTGTCGTCCAGCAGCCACTGCGTCTGCAGGCCGTCCGAGGCCGCGACGACGAGGGCGGCGACCGCGAGAGGATCGACGTCGGCCCGGATGCGCCCGTCCGTCTGCTGCTCGCGGACCGTCTCGGCGATGTCGGCCCGCAGGCGGGCGAAGCGCTCGGTCGCGAAGGCGCGGGCGGCGGGATGGCCCTCCTCCAGCGCGCTGGCGACGAGCGTGGAGTACAGCTGCACCAGACCGGGGACCTCGCGGTTGGCCCTGGCCGACCGAATCATCCCCTCGACGGGGTTCGCGGGTTCCGGCTCGGTCTTGCGTCCCGGGGCGTTGCTCTCGACGTAGACCGCGACGAGCAGCTCCTCCAGCGACCCGAAGTAGTGGGTGAGGGCGGCATGCGTCACCCCCACCTCCTTCGCGATCGCCCGCAGACTCGTGCGGTCGGCGCCGCGGGCCGCGAACACCTCGATCGCGCGGTCCAGGATCTCCTGGCGGCGGGCGATGCCCTTGGCGTACGTCCCACGGGGACGCGGGCGTCCGGAGTCGTCGGAGGGGGCGGCGGGCATGTCCCGAGTCTATCGACAAGAAACTTCCACCTGGAGGTATTCGGTGCTAGCGTGCGTGCAGGCGCCCAACGCCCGCCTGTCACCGACGACCGAGGAGCACGACCGATGACGATCCAGACCTCTCTGCAGCTGTTCACGATCCGCGAGCAGCTGGAGGCCGACCTCGAGGGCACGCTCGCCGCGGTGGCGGCGCGCGGGTTCACCGCGGTCGAGCCCTACGACTTCGTGCGCCGGGCGGACGACATGGCCGCCGCCGTGTCGGCCGCGGGACTGACCGCCCCGTCCGGGCATGCGTTCCTCGCGACCCCGACCTTCGTGCGCCCGGACGGCTCCGGCACCACGGCTCCCGTCCCTCCGCCCGCGGAGGTCTTCGCGGCCGCGAAGACGCTCGGCATGGACACGGTGATCGATCCCTACACCGAGCCGGCGCGCTGGGAATCGGTCGACCAGATCGTCGAGACCGCCCGGCTGCTCAACGAGGCGGCGGAGATCGGCGCGGAGGCCGGTGTCCGAGTCGGCTACCACAACCACGCGCATGAGCTGGAGGCGGTGTTCGACGGTGTGACCGGGCTGGAGATCCTCGCGGGGCACCTCGACGAGCGCGTCGTGCTGGAGGTCGACCTGTACTGGGTCGCCCGGGGCGGCGTCGACCCGGTGGCCCTCGTGGAGCGTCTCGGCGAGCGCGTGATCGCGGTGCACGCGAAGGACGGCACCCTCGACCCCGCGCTGCTGGACGCGTACCCGCCGGCCGATCAGGTGCCCGCGGGCGACGGGGCCGTGCCGCTCCGGGAGGCCATCGCCGCCGCGCCCGCGCTCGAACTCGCCATCGTGGAGTTCGACCACTACGACGGTGACCTGTTCGACGCCATCGAGCGCAGCCGGGTCTTCCTCGACGCCGAGGCCGCGCGCTGATGGTGCGCGGGGGTGGCGTCGTCGGCGTCGGCCTCATCGGCGCCGGAAACATCAGCGATCAATACCTGCAGAACCTCACGCGCTTCCCGGACGTGGTGGTGCGGGCGATCGGCGACCTCGTCGAGGAGCGGGCGCGCGCGCAGGCCGCGGCGTACGGGGTGCCGCGGGCCGGGGGTGTGGAGGTCGTGCTCGACGATCCCGACATCGACATCGTCGTGAACCTCACGATCCCGGCCGCGCACGTCGCCGTCTCGGAGGCGATCGTCGCCGCCGGGAAGCACGTGTGGACCGAGAAGCCGCTCGGCGTGGACCGCGAGGAGGCGCGACGCCTGCTGGAGACGGCCGCAGCGGCCGGACTCCGTGTCGGCGTCGCGCCCGACACCGTCCTCGGCCCCGGCGTGCAGACCGCGAAGCGCGCGATCGCCCGCGGCGACATCGGCCGTCCGCTGTTCGGTCAGACGACCTTCCAGTGGCAGGGACCGGAGATCTTCCACCCGAACCCCGCGTTCCTCTACGCGAAGGGGGCGGGGCCGCTCCTCGACATGGGGCCGTACTACGTCTCGACCCTGGTCCACGTCTTCGGGCCGGTGGCCGCCGTGGCCGCCCTCGGGCTGCAGGGGTCGCCGACCCGCCGCGTGCAGGTCGGCGACCGCGCCGGGGAGGAGTTCCCGGTCGAGATCCCGTCCACGCTCAGCGTCCTGATGGACTTCGAAGGCGGCGGTCAGGCGCAGAGCCTCTACAGCACGGACTCGCCGCTGGTGCGGCAGGGCATCGTGGAGATCACGGGAACCGAGGGCACCCTCGTCATCCCCGACCCGAACACGTTCGGCGGGCCGATCACGATCACCCGGCCGCTGTCCCGGCACTTCGTGCCACCGGAGCCGGTGGTGCAGGAGGTCGTCGATGTCGCGCCGGAGGGGGTGCTCGCGGGGCGCGGGCTCGGGCTGCTCGACATGGTGCGCGCGATCGCGGAGGACCGACCGCACGTCGCCACCGGCGACTTCGGGTACCACGTGCTCGACACGCTCCTCTCGATCGAGGAGGCCGCAGCGCGGCGCACGTTCGTGGAGGTCGCGAGCACGCTGGATCAGGTGGGCGCGCTGCCCGCCGACTTCGATCCCTTCGCGGCGACGTAGCGGTCCACGTTCGCGGGGGAGAGCACCTCGCGGGCGACCATGATCGCCGCCCCCAGCACCGCGGCGCGGTCGCCCGCCTGCGACTGCACGATCGCGAGGTGCTGGGTGGCGAGCGGGATCGAGCGGCGGTAGACGACCTCGCGGACGCCGGCGAGCAGGTGCTCTCCCGCGCGGGCGATGCTGCCCCCGAGCACGATGATCGACGGGTTGAGCAGGTTCACGACCGTCGCGAGCACTTCGCCGACATCGCGACCCGCCTGGCGGGTGGCCTCGATGGCCGCCGCATTGCCGGCGCGGACGAGGTCGACGACGTCGGAGGCGTTGTGCACGTCGTGGCCTTCGGCGCGCAGCGCGACGGCGAGGGCCGAGCCGCTCGCGAGGGCCTCGAGATCCCGTTCGTCGCCCGGCTCCCGCCCCGAGCCGGCGCTCATCGGCACCTGGACGTGGCCCATGTCGCCCGCCGATCCCTGGGCACCGCGCTGGAGCTGACCACCGGCGATGATGCCGGCGCCGATGCCGGTCGAGACCTTCACGAACACGAGGTCGTCCACCCGCGGCCAGCTCGTGGCCTGCTCGCCGAGCGCGAGGATGTTCACATCGTTGTCGACGAGGACCGGGACGTCGAACGTGCGCTGCACATAGCCGGGTACGTCGAAGCGGTCCCAGCCCGGCATGATCGGCGGGTTGGTCGGGCGCCCCGTGGAGTGCTCGACGGGGCCGGGGACGCCGATGCCGACGCCCACGAGGGGAAGGCCCTCGGCGGTCGCGGCGAGCAGGGCCGTCCCCTCCGCGAGGATCGCGTCGAGGAGGGCCTCGGGGCCGTCGCCGATGTCGATCGCGCGGGTGCGCGCGTCGAGGATCACGCCGGCGAGGTCGGCCACGGCGACGGTCGCGTGCGTGGCTCCGAGGTCGACCGCGAGGACGAGTCCGGCGCGGGGGTTGAACGCCACGCGGGCGGGAGGACGACCGCCGGTCGACACCGCTTCACCGGCGGGGCGGAGCAGGTCGGCGGCCAGCAGCGCGTCGACCCGGGAGGCGACGGTGGAGCGGGCGAGGCCGGTGAGGGCGGCGAGCTCCGCCTTGGTGCGCGCGTGTCCGTCGCGGAGGATCTGGAAGATCTCGCCGGTCCCGGGGGAGGGCGTCGCGAGCGGCCTCAGCACGTCAACCATGGCGTCAGTAAAGCACAGCACTTCTCGCAGTCGGCTGTGCGACTTCAGATTCGTTACAAACAACTTTTGACGAAGGGCTAGCAAAAGTCCTGACCGCTGTGTCAGACTCGCCGCCATGACAACGGATGTCACTGACACCGGTCTCGGGACGATCCGAACCGGGATCCTCGGCGGGGGCTTCATGGCCCGCGTGCACCGCACGGCCGCCCGAGACGCGGGCGGCGCGCTGCGCGCCGTCGCCACCCGGTCCCCCCAAGGCGCGAGGGATGCCGCGCAGCTGCTCGGCGCCGCACGCGCCGAGCACGACGCGGAGGCGCTGCTCGACGCCGACGACATCGACGTCGTCCACATCTGCACCCCGAACGCCACGCATGCCGACCTCGCCCTGCGCGCGCTGCGGGCGGGCAAGCATGTCGTGTGCGAGAAGCCCCTCGCCACGACCGCCGCCGACGCCGCCGCGCTCGCCGCGGAAGCCGCCGAGAGCGGGCTCGTCGCGGCCGTCCCCTTCGTGTACTGATACCACCCCATGGTGCGGGAGGCCAGGGCGCGCATCGCCCGCGGCGAGGCCGGGGAGCTGCTCACGCTGGACTGCTCGTACCTGCAGGACTGGATGCTGCGGCCCACCGACGACGACTGGCGGGTGCGATCCTCGTCCGGCGGGGCCTCCCGCGCGTTCGCCGACATCGGCTCGCATCTGTGCGACCTCCTCGAGTTCGTCACGGGTGACCGGATCCGCGCCCTGAGCGCCCGTACCCGCCGGGTCTTCGCCGAGCGGGCCGGGCAGGCCGTCGACACGGAGGACATCGTCGCCGTGCTCGTCGAGACCTCGGCGGGGGCGCTCGGCACGCTGCTCATCTCGCAGATGGCGGCGGGCCGCAAGAACGCCCTCACCCTGGAGCTGCACGGGACGCGGCAGAGTCTGCGGTTCGAGCAGGAACGGCCGGAGGAGCTCTGGGTCGGCATGCGCGAGGAGTCGCGGCTGCTGCTGCGCGACCCCGCCACGGCCGACCCGGAGTCCGCCCGGCTGCAGCGTGTCCCGGCCGGGCACGCCATGGGGTATCAGGACGCCTTCAACGGTTTCGTCGCCGACGTCTACGCCGCGATCGCGGGCGACGTCCCCGATGGACTGCCGACGTTCGCCGACGGCCACCGCGCGGCCGTGCTGACCGAGGCCGTGCTCGATTCCGCCGCCCACGAGGGCCGCTGGACGGAGGTGCCGGCATGACCGCGACGACGACGCAGCCGGTGCTGCGGGTGGCCGGGATCCGCAAGGCGTTCTTCGGCGTGGAGGTGCTGAAGGGCATCGACTTCGACGTGCGGCCCGGGGAGGTGCACGGCCTCGTCGGCGAGAACGGCGCGGGCAAGTCCACCCTCATGAAGATCATCGCGGGCGTGCAGCCGGCCGATGAGGGGACGATCACGTACCGCGGCGCGGAAGTGCGCCACGCGCACCCGCGGCAGGCGATGGACGCCGGCATCGTCACGGTGTTCCAGGAGTTCACCCTGCTCCCGGAGCGCACGGTCGCGCAGAACGTCTATCTCGGCCGGGAGCCGCGGCGCGCGGGGCTCATCGACGTCCGGGCCATGAACGTGCGTACCGGGGAGCTGCTGAGCGATCTCGGCGTCTCCTTCATCGATCCGCAGTCCCGCGTGGGCTCGCTGACGGTGGCCGAGCAGCAGATCGTCGAGATCGTGAAGGCGCTGTCGTTCGACGCGCAGGTGATCTCGATGGACGAGCCGACCGCCGCCCTCAGCGACCGCGAGGTGGAGCTGCTGTACGCGATCATCCGCCGGCTCACGTCCCGAGGGGTCGCCGTCATCTACGTGTCGCACCGGCTGAAGGAGATCTTCGACCTCTGCGACCGGATCACGATCCTCAAGGACGGCGCCCTCGTCTCCACGGACGAGACAGCGGCGCTGACCACCGACGAGCTCGTGCGCCGGATGGTGGGGCGGTCGATCCAGTCGTACTTCCCCGACCCGGTGGCCGGCACGGCGGTCGGCGCGCCTCGACTCGAGCTCGACGGCTGCGGGAACGCCTACGTGGACGGGGTGTCGCTGATGCTCCGTGCGGGGGAGATCGTCGGGGTGGCCGGGCTCCAGGGGTCGGGGCGCACCGAGCTGGTGGAGGGCGTGTTCGGCATCCAGGCCTTCACCCGCGGCGCCGTGCGGATCGACGGGAAGCCGGTGCGGATCGGCGGACCACGCGCGGCCGTGCGCGCCGGGCTCGCCCTCGTCTCGGAGGACCGCAAGGCGCAGGGGCTCGCGCTCGGACAGTCGATCCTCGACAACGCCCTGCTCGTGGTGCGGAACGTGTTCGCGGGACGCGCCGCGGCGTCGCGCCGGGAGGTGCCGGGGGTGCTCCGCACGCTGGAGGTGTCGTCGCGCGGCCTCGACCAGGAGGTGCGCTTCCTGTCCGGCGGCAACCAGCAGAAGGTGGTGCTGGCGAAGTGGCTGCTCACCCAGCCGCAGATCGTGCTCTTCGACGAGCCGACGCGGGGCATCGACGTGGGGGCCAAGTACGCCGTCTACCAGCTCATGCGCGAGCTGGCGGCACAGGGGAAGGCCGTGCTCATGGTCTCGAGCGAGCTCCCGGAGGTCATCGGCATGAGCGACCGCATCCTCGTCATGCATGACGGCGAACTCGTCGCCGAGCTGCCGGCCGGTGCGGCCGAGCACGAGATCCTCGCGGCGGCCACCGGCGCCGACCGCGGTCCTTCGACGAACGGGGGTGCGCGATGAGCCGCCGCACCGGAGCCCGTCTCCGCATCGACTCGACCGTCATCGTGCTCGGCATCCTGCTGCTCGCGCTCGTGGTCGGCGCGATCCTCGTTGCCACGGTCGGTCGCAACTTCCTCAGCCCGGGGAACATCCGCGACATCCTGACCGGGATGAGCGTGCTCGGCCTCGTGGCCATCGGGCAGACGCTCGTGGTGCTCGGGGCCTCGCTCGACCTGTCGGTCACCTACGTCATCAGCCTGTCGAGCCTGCTCGCGGCGACGATGATGGCCGGGAACGCGGGGAACATCCCGCTCGCCGTGATCGTGACGCTCCTCGTGTGCGCGGGGATCGGGCTCGTGAACGGGCTCATCGTGACCGTGCTCAAAGTCAACGGCTTCATCGCGACGCTCGGCGTCGGGCTGATCCTCCAGGGCATCCTCAACACGAACTTCGAAGGCTCGGCGGGCGAGGTCCCGTGGGCGTTCCAGCTCATCGGCGCGACCGGCGTCGGACCGATCCCGGTGTCCACGCTCATCATGATCGCGCTCGCCGTGCTGGTCTGGGTGCTGCTGAACCGCACCCGCACCGGCGCCCATCTCTACGCCGTCGGCGGCGACCCCGAGATCGCTCGGCTCAGCGGCGTGCGCACCCGCCTCCCGCTTATCTGGGCGCACGTGCTGTGCTCCGTGTTCGCGGGCCTCGCCGGACTCCTGCTCGCCAGCCGTCTCGGCGTGGGCAGCCCGACGGTCGGTCAGCAGGGTGGCTACGCGCTGCTCTCCATCGCCGCGGTCGTGCTCGGCGGCACCCTGCTCCTCGGCGGACGCGGCTCGATCTGGGGCACCATCGGCGGCGTCGCCATCCTCGCCGTCGTCGACAACGTCATGAGCGTGCTGCAGGTGAATCCCTTCCTCAAGGACGTGGTGCGCGGCATCGTCATCGTCGCCGCGGTCGCCGTCTACAGCCGTCGGGCCATCGTGCGGCGTCGTCCCCGCTTCGGCGCCGGCGGCACGCGCACCGGGGGAGACGACGCCGCGAAGGCGGCCGAAGCCGACATGGCGGTCGCGGCCGCCGAGCTCGCCGATCCGACCACCGAGGTCGCCGCCGTCGACAGCGCCGGGGATACCGCCTCCGTGCGGGAAGGAGGACTCTCATGAACGCGCTGCGCACGCTCGTCAGCCCCCGCGGGGCGGTCTTCCTGCTGCTCGTGATCCTGCTCGTCGCGGTCGCCGTGCTCAACCCGAGCTTCGCCGAGCCCGGGCAGTTCATGCGGTACCTGCAGCGCGTCGCCCCCATCGCGATCGTCGCGATCGGGCAGTACTTCGTGATCATCGCGGGGGAGTTCGACCTCTCCCAGGGATCGCTCATCACGGCGCAGGTCATCATCGCCGGCAACCTCGTCGGCCAGGACGACGCCCGCACCCTCCCTGTCCTGCTGCTCATGATCGTGTTCGGCGTCGTCGTCGGGCTCGTGAACGGCGTCCTCACGACGCTGCTCAAGGTGCCGTCATTCATCGTCACGCTGGGCATGATGCTCGCCCTGCTCGGCGGCGTGATGTGGTGGACGGGCGGCGCGGCCACGGGGAACCCGGCCGACAGCTTCCGGGAGATCGGCCGCGGCGGGATCCGCGACCTCCCCGTGCTGGAGTTCCTGCCCTGGGCCGTCCTCCTGCTCGCCGCCTGGCTCGCCCTCGGCATCGTCATCACCAAGCGCCCGCTGGGCAAGACCCTCATCGCGATCGGCGACAACGCCCGCGCGGTGGACTACGCCGGTGCCCGCCGGGCCTGGGTCACGACCCGCGCGTTCGTGCTGTCCTCCCTCTCGGCCACCCTCTCCGCCGTCCTGCTCGTCGGGTACGCGGGGGTGCACCCGTCCGTCGGCCGCGGCTACGAGTTCACCGCGATCACCGCGGTGGTGCTCGGCGGCGTCGTGCTCGGCGGAGGACGAGGGTGGATCGTCGGCGCCGTGGCCGGAGCCTTCGCACTGGAAGCGCTGTTCCTGCTCCTGAACATCGCGGGCGTCCCATCCACGCTCCGCGACGCCGTGCAGGGCGTCATCATCATCGCGGCCGTCGCCTATGCGGGGGTCGCCTTCCGAGCCCGCCGCCGGCGCGGTCCCCAGCCGACGGACGTCTGGACCGCGGGGACCGAGAACGCCGAGAACCGCACCACCGCATCAAGCCCTACAACCAGAGGAGATTAGCAATGCGACGATCGATGAAGATCGCCACCGCAGGGGTGGCCCTCTTCGGCCTCATCGCGCTCGCCGGGTGCACGACCGACCCGTCCGTGGCGCCGGCGGAGTCGGAGAACCCCGAGGAGTCGGCCGAGACCACCGAGTGGTTCGACCAGGAGCTCTTCGACAAGCAGGACGAGGAGCGCGGCGTCGACCCCCAGGGCCCCGCCGACCAGCCCTACCTGCAGCACATCAACGCCGAGATGGTCGACACGTCGGAGTTCGCCAGCACCGGCGCCAAGAAGGCCTGCTTCGCGAACGCCTCGATCTCGAACCCGTGGCGGCAGACGGGCTGGATCACGATGAACGAGCAGCTGAAGGTGCTGCAGGAGTCGGGCGCGATCAGCGAGATGGAGACCCGCGACGCGCAGGACTCCGACGACACCCAGATCGCCGACATCGACTACTTCATCTCCGAGGGGAACTGCGACGTCTTCCTCATCTCGCCGAACAGCACGGCGGCGATGACCCCCGCGGTCGAGCGGGCGTGCGAGACGGGCAAGCCGGTGGTCGTGTTCGACCGCGGCGTGAACACCGACTGCCCTGTCACGTTCATCCACCCGATCGGCGGCTTCGCCTGGGGCATCGACACCGCGGAGTTCCTCATCGACAACCTGGAAGAGGGCGACAAGGTCGTGGCTCTCCGGATCCTCCCCGGCGTCGACGTGCTGGAGCACCGCTGGGCCGGAGCCGAGAAGCTGTTCGAGGAGGCCGGGATCGAGGCCGTCGACCACTTCACCGGTGCCGACCCCGCCGAGATCAAGAGCATCATCAGCGACGAGCTCGCCAAGGGTGACGTGCAGGGCATCTGGATGGACGCGGGTGACGGTGCCGTCGCCGCCATCGAGGCCTTCGAGGACGCCGGAGCCGACTACCCGGTGATGACCGGCGAGGACGAGATGAGCTTCCTGCGCAAGTGGAAGGACACGGGTCTCACCGGCCTCGCTCCGGTGTACTCGAACTTCCAGTGGCGCACCCCGCTGCTCGCGGCGCAGATGATCTTCGCGGGTGAAGAGGTGCCGAAGGAGTGGGTGCTCCCGCAGAAGCCGATCACCGAGGCCGAGCTGGACGACTACCTCGCGGCGAACGAGGGGATGCCCGACGGCCACTACGCCAAGTTCGGCGGCGAGGACCTCCCCGGCTACCCGACGGTCTGGCAGGAGCGTCAGATCCCGTAACCCCGTGTGCTCCCGCCCTTCCGCTCGGCCCGCGCCGAGTGGGAGGGTGGGAGCACCCGTACGATCACAAGGACAACGATGCCCCGCACGATCGCCGTCAACACCTGGGTCTGGACGTCTCCGCTGACGGACGACACCCTGGAGCCGCTCGCCCGCACGGCGGCGCGGATGGGCTACGACGCCCTGGAGCTGCCGCTGGAGAGCGTCGGCGACTGGGATCCCCTCCGGGCCCGCACCGTGCTGGACGGCCTCGGCATGGGCGCGGTCGTGGTCGGCGCGATGGGTCCTGGTCGCTCGCTGCTCGCGCGCGCCGGAGACGTCGCCGCGACGCAGGACTACCTCCGTGCGTGCCTGGACGCCGCGGCCGTGCTCGGGGCCTCGGTCGTCGCCGGTCCCTTCTACGCGCCGACCGGCGTCACCTGGCGCATGGACGAGGCGGAACGGAAGGAGGTCGTCGGCGAGCTCCGGGAGAACCTCGCTCCGCTCGCCAGGGAGGCCGCGGCGATCGGCGTGACGCTGGCCGTCGAGCCGCTCAACCGCTACGAGACCAGCGTGCTGAACACCGTGGCGCAGAGTCTCGACGCGCTGGCGCCGCTGCTCGGTGCCGGGGTGGGGGTGGCCCTCGACACCTACCACCTCAACATCGAGGAGAAGAGGCCGGCCGACGCGGTCCGCGCGGCCGGCGCCGCCATCGCGCACGTGCAGGTGTGCGGCAGCGACCGCGGTGCCGTGGGCGACGACCACACCGACTGGCCGGAGATGCTCCGCGCGCTCGACGACGCCGGCTACCGCGGCGCCCTGGGACTGGAGAGCTTCACGGGGGAGAACGCGACGATCGCCGTCGCCGCCTCCGTGTGGAGACCGCTCGCCGCCAGTCAGGACGACCTCGCCGCCCGCAGCATCGCCCACCTGCGCGCCCTCGGTGCCTGAACCCCCGCCCGCCGCACGAAGCCCGGCGATACGAAGGAGTATCCATGAGCAGTCACCCGGTCACCCTGTTCACCGGCCAGTGGGCCGACCTCCCGTTCGAGGAGGTGGCCCGCCTCGCCGCGGAGTGGGGCTACGACGGGCTGGAGATCGCCGCGTCCGGCGACCACCTGGACCTCCGTCGGGCGGACGAGGACGACGCCTATGTCGCCTCCCGGCGCGAGATCCTCGACCGGCACGGCCTGCAGGTGTTCGCGATCTCCAACCACCTGGCCGGGCAGGCGGTGTGCGACGACCCCATCGACTTCCGCCACGAGGACATCCTGCGCCCGTACATCTGGGGCGACGGCGAGGCCGAGGGCGTCCGGCAGCGGGCGGCGGAGGATATGAAGCGGGCGGCCCGGGTGGCCAGGAAGCTCGGCGTCGACACCGTCGTCGGCTTCACCGGTTCGTCGATCTGGCCCTATGTCGCGATGTTCCCGCCGGTGCCGGAGGCGGTGATCGCCCAGGGCTTCCAGGACTTCGCTGACCGGTGGAATCCGATCCTCGACGTGTTCGACGGGGAGGGGGTGCGCTTCGCCCACGAGGTCCACCCCGGGGAGATCGCCTATGACTACTGGTCGAGCGACCGTGCCCTCGACGCGATCGACCACCGCGATGCGTTCGGCTTCAACTGGGACCCCTCGCACATGATGTGGCAGAACATCGACCCCGTCGGCTTCATCGTCGACTTCGCCGACCGGATCTACCACGTCGACTGCAAGGACACCCGTCTGCGGCCGCGGAACGGCCGTGCCGGGGTCCTCGGCTCGCACCTGCCGTGGGGCGACCCCCGGCGCGGCTGGGACTTCGTCTCCACCGGCCACGGCGACGTGCCGTGGGAGGACGCCTTCCGTGCGCTCGACGCGATCGGCTATGACGGCCCGATCTCGATCGAGTGGGAGGACGCCGGCATGGACCGCCTGCACGGCGCGCCCGAGGCGCTCGGATTCGTGCGCTCCCTGCTGTGGCCGCCGCCCGCGGCCGCCTTCGACGCCGCGTTCCGCCACCAGTGACGGGCCCGGTGTCCCCGGGCCGTGCTCAGGGCTCCCGCAGGCGGACCAGGCGCTCGTGCCCGGTCTCCTCGAGCTCGGCGATGTCGTCGCGCGACTTGAGGAAGTCGGAGAACGACCGGTAGCCGAGGGCCTTCTCGCTGAAGGACGGGTCCATGCGGCGCATGTGCGTCTTGACCGCGGAGCTGTGCAGCCATTCGTCGGCGTCCGCCTTGTCGTGGCCGAGACGCAGCGCGCGCTCCAGGAGCCGTGTGGCCTCGCCCTGGTCGTCGATCTTCTCCTCGACCTTGGGCTCCTCGCCGGCGGTCTTCGTCTTGGCCTTCGCGCGCGACTTCGACGCCGTCTTGGGCTTCGGGGCGCCCGTGTCCGCGGTGACCGGCGCGGACGGCTCCGCCGGAACCTCGACCGCGGGGGCGACGGCGGGCTGTGCCGCCTTCGTCGGACGCGCCACGCCGGGGAGCGAGTCGTAGGACTCGAACTCGTCGCAGGCCGCAGCGAGGGACTTCGCCGTGGACCCGGCGACGCCCACGCCGATCACGTACCGGCCGAGGCGCTTGCAGCGCTGGGCCAGCGGCACATAGTCGCTGTCGCCCGCCACGATGACGACGTGGGTCAGGTCCGGCAGGCGGAACATGTCCTCGACCGCGTCGACCGCCAGCCGGATGTCCGCGCCGTTCTTCGCGTACGCCGCGGCCGGGAAGAGCTGCACGAGATCCACCGCGCGCGCCACGAGCTGCGAGCGGTACTCGGCGTTGACCGGCGACGACCAGTCCGCATACGCCCTCGTCAGCACGAGGGTGCCGAAGGACGCCGCGTAGTCGATGATGGCGCCGACCTCGATCATCGCCCGGTTCAGCCGCTCGGCGACCTCGGGGTCGTTCGGGTGCTCCGTGATGCGCTGGCGATCCTTGCCGTAGGAGTTGCGGCCGTGGACGCGGTCGTACCAGGAGATGACGATGTTGTCGAAGTCCAGGTACACCGCCACGCGGGCGTCGGTCGTCTCAGCCACGGTCGTCCTCCTCACCGGGGTACCGGACGCCGATCTGCGCGCGGATCTCGTCGAGGGCCCCCATGATGGCGACGCTCTCCGCGATGGGGAGGATGTCGCCCTCGAGGAGACCGTCGCGGACCAGACGCTCGGCCGCGAGTGCCTGGTACTGCATGCCGCGGCCCTCGACCTCCGAGACGTACTCCTCCTGCACGGTGCCGTCCGGCCGCACGACGCGGAAGGAGGTGGGGGTGTACCAGACCCGATCGATGTCGATGCGGGCCTCGGTGCCGACGATGCTCGCGGCGTTGGGGCCGGCACCGCGCGAGGAGGAGAGGCTCGTGGAGACCGCCCCGCTCTCGTGGATCATGACGGTGGCGACCTCGGAATCGGCTCCGGTCTCGACCAGACGCCCCACGGCGCGGATGGTGGTCGGTGCCCCGAGGATGTCCCAGATGAAGGAGATCGGGTAGATGCCGAGGTCGAGCAGCGCGCCGCCGCCGAGCTCGAGCGCATTCAGACGGTGGGTGGGGTCGGTGGGCAGCTGCTGCGTGTGGTCGGCGCTCACGGCGCGGATCTCACCCAGGGCGCCGTCGGCGAGGAGCTCGCGGATGCGGACCATGTGCGGCAGGTAGCGCGTCCACATCGCCTCCATCACGAGCAGCCCGCGCTCGGCGGCGAGCCGCTGGAGGTCTTCGGCCTGGGCGCGGTTGAGGGTGAACGCCTTCTCCACGAGCACGTGCTTGCCGTGCTCCAGGGCGAGCCGGGCGTTCTCGTGGTGCATCGGATGCGGCGTGGAGACGTAGATGATGTCCACGTCGGGATCGGAGACCAGCGCCTCGTACGACGGATGCGCGTGCGCGATGTCGAAGCGTGCGGCGAAGGCGTCGGCCGACTCCTGCGAGCGCGAGCCCACCGCGACGAGGTCGAGTCCGGCCGTGCGCAGATCGGATGCGAAGGCGCCGGCGATGCCGCCGGTCGCGAGGATTCCCCAACGAAGTCCAGTCATCCTCTCAGCGTAGAGGGTGGCGCATGTGACCGTCTGTGACATCCGGTGACCTCCGGCTTCCGCCCCGTGGCCCGGGTGGCGGCCGCGGTCCTACCGTGTCGGCATGACGGAACCCCTCGTGATCGGCGCCATGGTGCGCACCCTCGGTGCCTACCCCTCCGGGTGGCGGTACCCCGGAGCCCACCGCGACCCCGCGGGAGACGCCGACATCCTCCGCCGCATCGCGCGTGAGGGGGAGGACGCGGGCCTGGACTACCTCTTCTTCGGCGACTGGCTGGCGACCGGGCCCGACCTGGAGTTCCGTGATCCCTACCTGCTCGCCCGCATCGACCCGCTGAGCGCGGTGCTGTTCCTCGCCGGGGTGACCTCCCGGATCGGACTCATCGCGACGGTCAACACCACCTATGCCGACCCGTACGCCACGGCGCGGGCCCTGGCCTCCCTCGACGTCCTCACCGACGGCCGGGCGGGGATCAACCTCGTCACCGGCGCCGAGCCGCGGGCCGCAGGGAACCACGGCCGTGAGGCCCACGCCGACACCGAGACGCGCTACGACCGGGCGGAGGAGTTCGTCGTCGCCCTGCGCCGGCTCTGGGACTCCTGGGACGAGGACGCCTGGATCGCGGATGCCGAGCGCGGCGTGCTCATCGACCCCCGGGGGCTGCGCGCCGCGGACGTCCAGGGCGCACACGTGCGGGTCGCCGGCCCGCTCAACGTCGCCCGCCCGCCGCAGGGGCGCATCCCGATCGTGCACGCGGGGACCTCGCCGCGGTCGCGGGCGCTCGCGGCGACCGCCGCCGACCTCGCCCTCATCGCCGCCCCCACCCTCGCCGACGCCGTGGCCACGCGGCGGCTGCTGCGGGAGATCGCGGCGGAGGCGGGCCGTCCCGCGGAGGAGCTGAAGGTCATCGCCCCGGTGCTCCCCGTCGTCGCGGAGTCCGACGCCGCCGCCCACCGGATCGTCCGGCGGCTGCTGGAGCTCGTCCCGCTCGCGGAGGGCGGGCAGCGGGAACGCGTCGGGTTCCCGGCGAACCGCACGGTGGAGGCTCTGGCCGACGCGCTGGAGGTGGCCGCCGACGACCCGCTGCGGGCCGCAGCCTTCGACACTCCGGTGACGGTCGCCGAGGCCGCACGCCTGGGGGAGCGGGGCGCCGCGCTCGTCGAACGGCTCGCGGGGATCGCCGGACTCCGGGTCGGGACGCCGGACGCCCCGACCTGGCGGCATCTCGTCGCCGCGCACGCCGTCCCTGCGGCCTTCGTCGTCGGCGACGCCGGCACGATCGCCGACCACTTCGCGCACTGGCGCGACGAGGGCGCCGCCGACGGCTTCAACGTCCTCTCGGCGTTCCAGCCCGGGCAGTTCGAGGCCTTCACCCGCCTCGCAGCCCCCGAGCTCCGTCGTCGCGGTCTTCTCCGGACCCCGGAGGAGACCGGTCAGGGGGCCGGTGCGGAGACGCTGCGCGACCGCCTCCGTGTGACGTCGCGAGTCGGCGCGTGACCACGCGTGTCGTCTCGCGACACCCGGAGTCCGCGGCCTCGCCGCTGCACCCCGCCGCTTCCTACCGTGAACACCACCCGCACTGCACCCGCACCCGACACCCTGCCTTCCGAACCCGAGGAGTCCTCCGCATGAACCGCCGCCTCATCCGCACCGCCGCCGTCGCGGTCCCGCTCGTCCTGGCGGGCAGCCTCGCCGCCTGCGCCAGCTCGCCCGCCCCGGGGAACACCCCGGCCGCGGCGGGGGACCCCGTCTCCGGCGGCACGCTCACCTACCTCGAGCACCAGGCCTACACGAACCTGTATCCGCCGCAGGCCGGCTTCTACCCGAACGGCGGCATCGTCAACAACATCGCCGCCCGGCTCACCTGGCAGAACCCGGAGACGCTCGAGATCGAGCCCTGGATCGCCGCGGAGTGGACCGTGAACGACGACGCCACGGAGTACACCTTCGACCTCAACCCTGACGTGACGTTCTCGGACGGCACGCCCGTGGACGCCGCCGCCGTGGCGAAGAACTTCGACACCTACGGGCTGGGCGACGCCGAGCGCGGGCTCACCGTCTCCGAGGCCATCAACAACTACGCCGGCAGCGAGGTGGTCGACGAGGACACCGTGACGTTCCGCTTCAGCGCGCCGTCGCCCGGATTCCTGCAGGCGACGTCGACCATCAACTCGGGACTGCTGTCCCCCGAGACCCTGGACGGCACGATCGAGGACTTCGGCGCGGGCAACGCGGAGAACATCATCGGCTCCGGCCCCTTCACCGTCACGGACGAGAAGCTCGGTACCGAGTACACCCTCACCGCCCGCGATGACTACGCCTGGGGCCCGGACAGCGCCGAGAACGACGGCCGTCCGTACCTCGACGCCGTGCACGTGCTGGTCACCCCCGAGGACTCCGTCCGCATCGGGTCGCTGCTCGCGGGCCAGGCCGACTACGTCCGCTACGTCCAGGCGTTCGACGAGGACCGCGTCGAGGGCGCCGGATTCACGCTGTACGCCCCGCAGACCCGCGGCGTGAACAACTCGATCGCCCTCCGCCCGGAGAACCCGCTGCTGTCTGACATCCGCGTGCGCCAGGCGATCATCGCCGCGGTCGACGCGCAGGAGGTCGTCGACACCCTGTTCACCGAGAACTACCCGGTGGCCACGTCGGTGCTGTCCTCGCAGGCCGCGGGATACAAGGACGAGTCCGCGCACTACGCCCACGATCCGGAGAAGGCGGAAGCGCTGCTCGACGAGGCAGGCTGGGTGCCCGGCGCCGACGGCATCAGGGAGAAGGACGGCGAGCGGCTGTCCATCACGGTCTACGAGGCCAAGCCGCAGCCCCTGTCGAAGCAGACCCTGGAGCTCGTGGCGCAGCAGCTCGCGGCGGTCGGCGTGGAGCTCACCGTCAAGCCCGGCGATGCGGGCAGCTACGCGGAGGACACCCGTGATCCGCTGAAGACGGGGTTCTACCACTCGATGGTCGGCCGTGCGGACCTCGACGTGATCAAGAGCCAGTACTTCACGAAGAACCGCGACGTGCTCATCTCTCAGGACGCGACGCTCGACGAGCTGCTGCTCGCCGTCGCCTCCGAGCCGGACGCCGAGAAGCGGGTGGCCGCCTCGCAGGCCGTGCAGGACTACATCGCGGAGCAGGCGTACGTGATCCCGCTCTTCGAGGAGCCGCAGGTCTACGGTGCGGCCACGTACGTGCACGGCGTCGCGTTCGAGTCGGTCGGCCGCCCCACGTTCTCCGGCGTGTGGCTCGCGGAGCACTGAGGACCACGGTGACCCCATGACCTTCGTCCTCCGACGGGCCGGGCAGGCCGCGATCGTGCTGATCGCGGCCTTCACGGCCACGTTCTTCCTGTTGCAGCTGCTGCCGGGAGACGCCATCCTCATCAAGTTCTCCGACCCGAGCCTGGGGCTCTCGCCGGAGCAGCTCGACGACATCCGCGCGACCTACGGCGCCGACGTGCCGTGGGGGGAGCAGTACCTGCACGCGGGTCTCGGCTTCCTGGCGGGCGACTTCGGCTACTCGACCCAGTACGGCACCCCGGTGCGGACGATGCTGGCCGAGGCGCTGCCCGCCACGCTGCTGCTCGCGGCGCTCGGACTCCTGGTCGCTGTCGTGCTCGCGGTGCTGATCGCGGCGCTCTCCGCGCTCGCCCCCTTCGCGTGGCTGCGGGACGGCCTGCGGCAGGTGCCGGGACTGTTCGTCGCGGTGCCGGTGTTCTGGCTCGGCATCCTCCTCATCCAGGTGTTCTCGTTCGGGCTCGGCTGGGTGCCGATCGTGGGAGCCGACCCCGTCAGCGGCCTGTTCCTCCCCGTCCTCACGCTCGCCGTGCCGATCTCGGCGCCCCTCGCCCAGGTGCTGGTCCGCTCCATCGACCGGGTGCAGGCGCAGCCGTTCGTGACGGTGGTGCGGGCGAAGGGCGCGCCGCCGGCGTGGGTGCTCACGCGCTCGGTCGCGCGCAACGCCGCCGTCCCGACGCTCACCATCGCGGGGGTGCTGTTCGGAGAGCTCGTCGGAGGAGCGGTGGTCACCGAGACGGTCTTCGGCCGCACCGGCATCGGACGCCTCACGGAGCAGGCGGTCGCGAACCAGGACATCCCGGTGCTGCAGGGGGTGGTGCTGCTGTCGGCCCTGGGGTTCGTGGTGATCAGCTTCGCCGTCGACCTCGCCACGCCCCTGATCGATCCGCGGCAGCGGCGGGCGGCGCGCGCCGCCCGGTCCCGCCCCGTCCGTCCCGCCCAGGAGGTGCCCGCATGACCGCTCCCGTGATCGCGGAGACCACCGTCGAGACGCCCGGTGCCCCGCCCGCGCCGTCCGCCCCGGCTCCCGCCTCGGCCTCCCGTCCGCGACGACGCTTCCGCGCCTGGGGGCTGTACCTGGCGTTCGCGGTCGTCGCCGTGGCGGTGCTGTGGGCGGTGATCCCCGGAGTCTTCGCGCCGGGCGACCCGCTGACCGGCGTGCCCGCCGACAAGCTCCTGCCCCCGAGCGCCACGCACTGGTTCGGGACCGACGCGCTCGGCCGCGATCTGTTCGGCCGGGTCGTCCACGGCGCGGTGCACTCGCTGTCGGGTGCGCTGATCGCGGTGACGGTCGGCCTCGCGCTCGGCACGCTCCTCGGAGCCGTCGCCGGCGCGACCGGCGGCGTCGTGGACGACGTGCTGATGCGGATCGTCGACGTGCTGCTGGCCATCCCGGGGCTGCTGCTGTCGCTCTCCGTCATCATCCTGCTCGGCTTCGGCACCGTCAACGCGGCGATCGCCGTGGGACTCGGCAGCGTCGCCGCCTTCGCCCGGCTCATGCGCGCCGAGGTGGCGCGGGTGCGGCGCACCGAGTACGTCGAGGCGGCCTTCGGCAGCGGCGGCACCTTCGTCGCCGTGCTGCGCCGGCATGTGCTCCCGAACGCCCTCACCCCGATCGTCGCGCTCGCCGCCTTGCAGTTCGGCACGGCCATCCTCGCCATCTCCACCCTCGGCTTCCTCGGCTACGGGGCCCCGCCGCCCACCCCCGAGTGGGGGCTGCTGATCGCCGAGGGACGCAACTACATCGCGACCGCCTGGTGGCTCACGGCGCTGCCCGGCCTCGTGGTGGTCGCCGTCGTGCTCAGCGCCAACCGCATCAGCCACCGGCTCGGAAGGAACACCCGATGACCGCGCCAACACCCGTCCTCACCGCGACGGACCTGCGGGTCTCGTACGCCGGCAGCGAGGTCGTGCACGGCCTCTCGTTCGCCATCGCCGAGGGGGAGACGCTCGCCCTGGTCGGCGAGTCGGGTTCCGGCAAGTCCACCACGGCGCACGCCCTCCTCGGCCTGCTGCCCGAGGGCGGACGGGTCGAGGGCGGCCGCGTCCGGCTCGGCGACCTCGACATCTCCGGATGGTCGGATCGGGCGTTCCGCGGCATCCGCGGTTCGGAGATCGGGCTGGTGCCGCAGGATCCGACGACGTCGCTCGACCCGGTGCGCCCCGTCGGCGTGCAGGTCGCCGAGGTGCTGCGCCTGCACGGTCATCGCGACCGTCGTTCCCGGAACGCCCGCGTGCTCGAGCTGCTCGACCGCGTCGGGCTGGACGACCCCGATCTGCGCGCCCGACAGTATCCGCACGAGCTCTCCGGCGGCATGCGGCAGCGCGTCCTCATCGCGGCCGCGATCGCCCTCCGCCCTCGGCTGCTCATCGCGGACGAGCCCACCAGTGCTCTCGACGCCACGGTGCAGCGCCGCGTGCTGGACCTGCTGGACGAGCTGCAGCGCGAGGACGGCACGAGCATCCTGCTCGTGACGCACGACCTCGGCGTCGCCGCGGACCGGGCGGCGCGGATCGCGGTGCTGAAGGACGGCCGGATCGTGGAGCAGGGGCCGAGTGCGCAGGTGCTCGCGGAGCCGGAAGACCCCTACACGAGGCAGCTGCTCGCCGACGCGCCCGCCTTCACCACCGGCTTCCGGCGTCCGGACGCGCCGCCGTTCCTCCGGGATGCCGCGGCGGTGGCCGCCGAGAAGCCGTGGGAGATCGTGGCCGCGGGCCTCGTGAAGGAGTTCCGGGTCGCGGGTCGTGAGCGCTTCCGGGCGGTCGACGACGTCTCCTTCCGGGTGCGGCGCGGGACGACCCATGCGCTGGTCGGCGAGTCCGGATCGGGCAAGTCCACCACCGCGCGCCTGGTCACGCGCTTCCTCCGTCCGGACGCCGGGACCGTGGAGCTCGCGGGGGAGGACGCGACGGCCGTCGAGGGGGCGCGACTGCGTGCGCTGCGGCGGCGGATCCAGCTCGTGTACCAGAACCCGTTCGCCTCCCTCGACCCACGGCAGCAGATCGCCGACATCGTGGCCGAGCCGCTGCACAACTTCCGCATCGGGACCCGCTCCGAGCGTCGGGATCGGGCGGTCGCGCTGCTCGAACGCGTGGCGCTGCCGGCCGATGCGGCCCGCCGCACCCCGAGCGAGCTGTCCGGCGGGCAGCGCCAGCGGGTCGCGATCGCGCGGGCGCTCGCCGTCGACCCGGAGATCCTCGTGCTCGACGAGGCGGTGTCGGCGCTCGACGTGACGGTGCAGGCGCGCATCCTCGAACTGCTCTCCGCGCTCCAGGCCGAGCTCGGACTCACCTACCTCTTCATCTCGCACGACCTCGCCGTGGTGCGCCGCATCAGCCACACCGTCTCCGTGATGCACCGCGGTCGCGTGGTGGAGGACGGGCCGACCGAAGAGCTGTTCCACGACCCGCAGCACGAGAACACCCGGGAGCTGCTGGCCGCGGTCCCCGGACGAACGGAGATCCTCGCATGAGCACCACCCCTCGTCCCACCGTCGCGTTCTTCACGCGGCTCCTCGACGACGCGTCCCCGGCCGACCGCTACCGCCTCGCCCTGGCGCAGATCCGGCACGCCGAGGAGTACGGCGTGGGGAGGGCGTGGGTGGCGCAGCACCACTTCCGGGCGGCGGAAGGCGGGCTGCCCTCGCCGCTCGTCTTCCTCGCGCACGCGGCGGCACGCACCTCGCGGATCCGCCTCGGCACCGGGATCATCACCCTGCCCCTCGAAGACCCGGTCCGCGTGGCCGAGGACGCCGTGGTGGCCGACCTGCTCGCCGACGGGAGGATCGACCTCGGGCTCGGCAGCGGCGGTACCCCGTCGTCCTTCGCGCCCTTCGGGGAGGACGTGCGCGACAAGGGGCCCACCTACGACCGCAAGCTCGGCGTGCTGCTCGACGCTCTCGCAGGCCGGGACATCGGTGCGGGGAACACGCTGTATCCGGACGCGGGGTCGCTGGCCGCGCGCATCTGGCAGGCGACGTTCTCGGCCCCCGGCGGTCATCGGGCGGGCGTCCACGGTCACGGACTGCTGCTGTCCCGCACGCAGCCCCGCCCCCACGACCGGCTGCACGCGCCGCTGTCCGCGCTGCAGGACCCCATCATCGACGCCTACCTCGATGCGCTGCCCGCCGAGGCGACCCCGCGCATCACCGCCTCCCGCACCGTGTTCGTGGCGGACGACCGCGCCGAGGCGCTCCGGTTCGCCGAGGTCGGGTTGCGGCGGGCGGCCGAAGGCTTCCGTCGGCAGGGCCAGACCATCCCCGGAAACGACCTCGACGACCTCATCGCCGCTCTCGACACCCATCTCGGCACGCCCGAGGAGGTCGCCGCCTCGCTCGCCGCCGACACCACGCTGCACCGCGCGACCGAGGTGGCATTCCAGGTGCACTCGGTCGACGCGCCGCACGCCCACGTCCTGCGCTCGATCGAGCTGTTCGCGACCGAGGTCGCACCGGCCCTCGGCTACGCGCTGACCCCGCCGGATCCCGAGAGCACCCGCACTGCCGAGAACACCCCCACCGTGAAGGAGAACGCATGACCGCCGACATCGTCGACCAGCTGACGGGGGTGACGCCGGAGCTGGAGGCGCTGCGTCGTCGCCGCCCCGTGACCAGGGAGCAGCTCCAGGCGAGCTTCGACGCGCTGTTCCACCCGGTCTCCGCGGAGCACGTCTCGCTCGCCGAGCGCGCGCTCATCGCGGCGTTCGCGACCGCTCTCGCCGGTGCCGACGACCCCACGGCGGAGTTCTACGCCGGAAAGGCCCGCGAGATCGACCCGGAGCGCGCCGCGATCGTCGCCCGAGAAACCGAGGCCGCCGCGACCACCGGACCGTTCGGCGCCTACACCGAACGCGGGCTGGAGGCCGAGAGCACCGACGGCGCGCGGTACGTGCCGGACGAGGCGGCGTCGGCTGCCCTGGGGGAGCGCCTCGCGGCGGCTCTCGCGCACACGCACCTGCTGGTGTTCCGCCCGCGCGAGGCATCCGGCGCCGACCTCGGCCGCCTGCACGACGCCGGCTGGTCGACGGACGGCATCGTCACGCTGTCGCAGCTCGTGTCGTTCCTCGCCTTCCAGCAGCGGGTCGTCACCGGCCTGCGGGTGCTCCAGGACGCCGGGCTCACCGCCACCGCCACAGCCACAGCCACCGACACCGCCACCGACACCGACGAGGAGGCCGCATGACCGCCGCCGACACCGTGCTCCGGCACGACGACGCCCCCTATCCCGACGCCTTCACCCGCGCCGAGGTCGGCTGGACGCCGCACCTCGCGCCGCTGGCGGAGGAGGATCTCACCCCGCGACACCTCGATGGCCTCGTCGACGCCGCCCGCGCGAAGAACGAGTACTTCCGGCTGCTCGCGCGCGACCCCGAGGTGCTCCGCGCACGCACCCTCGTCGACAAGGACATCTTCTACAACACCGCGGAGGGGCTCCCGCGCGCGGAGCGGGAGCTCGCGGCCACCGCCGCCTCCCGCCGCAACGGCTGCGTCTTCTGCGCCTCGGTGCACTCCCGGTTCGCGGCGCATCACGGCAAGCGGCCGGAGGACGTCGACGCGCTCCTCGCCGAGGGCGTGGACGCGGACCTCGGGGAGCGCTGGAACGCGATCGTCGCCGCCGCGGTCGCGCTGACCGACACGCCCCGCGTGTTCGGAGCCGCGCACATCGCCCGCCTCCGTGCGGCCGGACTGGACGACCTGGAGATCGCGGACGTCGTGCACGGCGCGGCCTTCTTCAACTGGGCGAACCGGCTGATGCTCTCGCTCGGCCGCCCTGTCGCTCCCGCCTGATCTCTCAGGGGACGAGGATGATCTTCCCCGAGGCGGCGCCGGTCTCCATGAGCTCATGGGCCCGCGCCGCCTCGGCGAGAGGCAGCTCCGGGCCCAGCTCGATGGTGAAGTCGCCCGCGGCCAGCAGGTCGACCGTCTTCTGCAGCGCCTCTGCGCGCCACTCCAGCTCCTGCGGCGTGAGCGGCTCGGGGGAGCCGCCGGAGAACGCCCGGATGCCGAAGTCAGCCGCGTCGGGACCGCGGACGATGGTCGCGATGCGGTCGCGGTCCGCGACCAGGGCGAGGGAGGTCTCGATCGCCTCGTCGGTGCCCGCGCAGTCCAGGACCACGGTCACGGGGGAGGGGGCCGCCGCGCGGACGCGGTCGAGCAGGCCGTCGCCGTAGGCCACGGGGATCGCGCCGAGCTCGCGGAGCTGGTCGTGCCGGGCAGGGCTCGCGGTGGCGATCACCGTCGCGCCCCAGGCGACCGCGAACTGCACGGCGGCCTGGCCGACCGCGCCTGAGCCCGCGTGCACCAGGAGCACGTCGTCGGCCGTCACGGCGAGCGAGCGGAGGGACTGATACGCCGTGCCGGCGGGGATGCCGATCGCCGCCCCCTCTGCGGCGGTGACGGCGTCCGGGAGCTTCACGAGCTTGTCGGCCTCGACCGCGAGGGCGGAGGCGTAGGTCCCGAGCGTGTCGCGGATCGCGACGCGGTCGCCGACCTCGAACCCGTCGACGCCCTCGCCCAGCACCTCGATGACTCCCGCGCCGTCGAACCCGACCGGACGCGGCTCGGTGATCGGCGCGGAGGGGCGCTTGCCGCCGCGGAGCTTGGCGTCGATGGGGTTGGCACCGGCCGCCTCGATACGCACCAGCGCCTCGCCGCGAACGGGCACGGGGTCAGGCACCTCCATGAGGTGGAGGACAGTGGGGGATCCGAACTCGGTGTAGACGATCGCACGGGCCATGCCCTCAGGCTACCCGGCGGGGGTCACTTCCCCGCGAGCGCCTTGGTGATCCGCTGCGGCGACACCGGCTGCGCGGTGCCGAGACGCTGGGCGAAGACGCTGACCCGGTACTCCTCCAGGAGCCAGCGCACCTCGACGATCGCGGGGGGAGCGTCGGGCGCGAGGGGGATCGTGCCGCCGGCGTCCGCGAACAGCACCGCCATCCGCTCGAACTCCGTCATCCGCGCGCGGTCCTTGCCCGGCTCGTTCGCGAGGGTCTTCAGCCGGTCGATCATGCCGTCGAGGTACCGGGGGAAGTGGGCGAGCCGGTCGACCCCCGCCGCCGCGACGAAGCCGGGATGCAGCAGTCCGGAGAGCTGGGTGCGGATGTCGTTCAGCGGGCCGAGCAGCGCCAGCGCGTTCTGCGCCTTGATGCCGCGCTCCACCTCCCGCGCCTTCGTGAGGATGCGGGCGACCAGGGAGACGCAGGCGAAGAGCTCGTCGACGAGCACGGCCGAGACGGCGTCGCGCACGCGGGCGAACTCGGCTTCGGTGCGCACGACGCCGCGGTCCCGGCCGTCGGCGCCTCCGGTCGACGCGTCGATCACTCGACGGGCGACGGCGGCCCGGCAGTCCTCGATGAGCGCGGCCGCCGACGGGTACGGCGAGGCTGCGAGTGCGAGCTTCTCCTGGCTGGTGAGGTGCTGCTGCACGTACGACGACGGCGACGGCACCGCGAGCAGGACGAGACGGAGCACGCCGTCGCGCGTGGCGGCGGCCGCGGCGTCGGGAGTCGCCTCGACCCGCACCGACACGCTCGTGCCGGCATCGACGATCGCCGGATACCCCCGGACGACGCCGCCCGCGACCTTGGTGTCGATGACCGCCGGGAGGTCGCCGAACGTCCACGCCGTCAGCCCCGTCTGCTCGACCGGAGCGGCGGCCACGCGCTCCGCCCCGCGCGGTCCCGGTGCCTCCGCACGCCCGGGGCGCGCGATGGAGCGGGCGACGCTGCTGCGCGCGCGGTCGGAGAGCTGAGCCTGCAGCGACCGGAGATCGCGCCCCGAACCGACCACGCGTCCCCGCTCGTCCACGGCGCGGAAGTTCATGCGCAGATGTGCCGGCACCCGTTCATCGTCGAAGTCGGCGGCCGTGACCACCTGGTTCGCGAGCGGCTGCACGAGCCGCGCGAGCGCCTCCTTCAGGGTGCGCGGGGGGAGACCGCCGTGCGCCTCCGGACCCTCGTCGGCCAGCGCCGCCCCGAACTTCTCCGCCCAGTCGGCGGCGGGGACGACGTGGCGCCGGATGGCCTTGGGCAGCGCACGCAGCAGTCCGGTGACGAGCTCAGCGCGCAGCCCGGGCACCTGCCAGTCGAAGCCGCGGTCCTCGATCTGGGCGAGCAGCGGCAGAGGCAGCACGACGCTCACGCCGTCGTCCGGTGCGCCCGGCTCGAACCGGTACGCGAGGCCGAGCACCTGGTCGCCCTGCGTCCACCGGGTCGGGAACTCGCGCTGGTCGGCGCGGTCCTCGTCGTCGATGAGGTCGCTCTCGCGCATCACGAGCAGCTTCGGCGTCGCGGTCAGCGCCTCGCGCCACCACTTCTCGAACGAGCGCACGTCGAACACGTCGGCGGGGATGCGCTCGTCGTAGAAGCGGAAGACGGCCTCGTCGCCGGCCAGGATGTCGCGACGCCGCTCGCGCTCCTCGAGCTTCTCCAGACGACGGCGGAGCTCGGCGTTGCTGCGCCAGAACGCACTGACCCGCTTGTCGATGCGGGACGCGTCCCATTCGCCCTCGACGAGCGCATGGCGGACGAAGAGCTCGCGCGAGGCGGCCCGGTCGATGCGGGCGAACTGCACGCGCCGGCGCGGGATGATCTCGACCCCGAACAGCGTGACCTTCTCGAACGCCACGGCGGCTCCGGCGTCCTTGGACCAGTGCGGCTCGGTGACCTGGCGCTTCGCGAGGTCGCCGGCGAGGGGCTCGGCCCAGGCGGGGTCGATCGCGGCGACGGTGCGGGCGAAGGTGCGGGAGGTCTCCACGATCTCGGCGGCCATGACCGCCCTGGGGCTCTTCTTGCGCAGCCCCGACCCCGGGAAGATCGAGAACCGGATGCCCCGCGCGCCCCGGTACTCCGTGATCCGGCGGCGGGCGTCCTTGGCGGGAGAGTGGGCTTTCCCCGCGGGGACGGTGCGCTCGTCGAGGACGCCGATCTGCGACAGCAGGCCGGAGAGCAGCGCGCGGTGGATGGCATCCGGATCGGCCGCGCCGCTCGGCTCCGTCCCGCGGTCGGGGCTCTTGACGAGCGTCCGGAGCTGGCGGTGCACGTCGAACCACTCGCGGACCCGCACGTAGTTGAGATGCTCGCTGCGGCATAGCCGGCGGAACGCGCTGGAGCCGAGCTCGCGCTGCTGCTCGCGCAGGTGGTTCCAGAGGTTCAGGAGAGTGAGGAAGTCGCTCGTCGGGTCCACGAAGCGCGCGTGCAGCCGGTCCGCCTCCTCGCGGCGGTCCTCCGGTCGCTCGCGCACGTCCTGGATGGACAGCCCCGCCACGATCGCGAGCACGTCCCGCAGCACCGACCCCTGGGTCCCTGAGCCTGTCGAAGGGCCTGAGCCCCGCTGGGTCCTTGAGCTTGTCGAAGGGCCTGACCCCCGCTGGGTCCCTGAGCCTGTCGAAGGGCCCGCCTCGATGAGCATGCGCGCGAACCGCGGGTCCATCGGCATCCGAGCGATGTCGCGCCCGATGCGGGTGAGCCGGGGACCGTCGTCCGGCCCCTGCGCCGGCCGGAGGGCGCCGAGCTCGGTGAGCAGGTCGAACGCCGCCTTCACGCCCCGGGAGTCGGGTGGGGTGAGGAACGGGAACGCGGTGATGTCGCCGAAGCCCAGCGCGAGCATCTGCAGGATGACGGAGGCGAGGGAGGTGCGCAGGATCTCGGGTTCGGTGAACTCGGGACGCCGCGCGTAGTCCTCCTCGGAGTACAGGCGGATGGCGATGCCGTCACTCGTACGGCCGGCGCGCCCGGAGCGCTGATTCGCCGAGGCCTGGGAGATGGCTTCGATGGGCAGCCGCTGCACCTTCGAGCGGTTGCTGTACCGGGAGATGCGCGCGGTGCCGGTGTCGATGACGTACTTGATGCCGGGCACCGTGAGGCTCGTCTCGGCCACGTTCGTCGCGAGCACGACCCGGCGACGGACGCCGGCCACGGTGCTGCGCTCGAACACCCGGTGCTGCTCCGCGGCGGAGAGCCGGCCGAACAGGGGGAGGACCTCGGTGGGCGAACGGTCCTTGGCGTAGGCGGCCCGCACGGCGTCGGCCGCGTCCCGGATCTCCGCCTCGCCCGGCAGGAACACGAGCACATCGCCGGGCGCCTCCCGGTCGAGCTCGCGGAGCGCCGCGACGATCGCGCTCACCTCGTCCTCCGGCTCGCCGGCGGCGTCCTGCTCCGCGTCCTCGTCGACGAGCGGGCGATAGCGGATCTCGACGGGATACGTGCGCCCCGACACCTCGATGACCGGCGCGGGGGTGCCGTCGGCGGCGGCGAAGTGCCGCGCGAAGCTCTCCGGGTCGATGGTGGCGGAGGTGATGATCACCTTCAGGTCCGGGCGCTCCGGGAGGATGCGGGCGAGGTAGCCCAGCAGGAAGTCGACGTTGAGGGAGCGCTCGTGCGCCTCGTCGATGATGATCGTGTCGTAGCGCGTCAACAGCCGGTCGCGGTGGATCTCGTTGAGGAGGATCCCGTCGGTCATCAGCGCGATCCGGGTCTCGTCGGAGACCTTGTCGGTGAAGCGCACCTTGTAGCCGACGAGCGTGCCGAGCTCGACCCGCAGCTCCTCGGCCACGCGCTCCGCGATCGTGCGGGCGGCCAGCCGTCGGGGCTGGGTGTGGGCGATGCGCTCGCGGCCCAGCTCCAGCGCGATCTTGGGGAGCTGCGTGGTCTTCCCCGATCCGGTCGCGCCGGCGACGATGACGACCTGGTGGTCGCGGACGGCGTCGGCGATCTCGTCCCTGGCCGCGCTGACGGGCAGCTCCGGAGGGTAGGAGATCACGGGGGAGGACATAGCCCTCCATCGTATGCCGGGATGCACACCGGGGTCGCCGCGATCGCCGCATACGATCATCGGGTGATGACTGCTCTCCGCCCCGTGCGCTGGTTCCGCGATTTCGGGCGGCCGCCGCGCATCCTCGGTCTCGACGTCGCGCGGGGTCTGGCGATCCTCGGCATGGCCGGTGCCCACGTCGGCGTGACGGAGGCGTTCGAGTGGGGCGACCCGACCACCTGGACCGACCTCGTGCACGGCCGCTCGTCGATCCTCTTCGCGCTGCTCGCCGGCGTCTCCATCGCCCTCATGACCGGGCGCGACGTGCTGCCGGAGCGGGAACGCCTCCCTGGCATCCGCCTCAACCTCGTGGGCCGCGGCGCGGTGATCTTCGTGATCGGCCTCGCCCTGGAGCTCCTCAACACGCCGATCGCCGTGATCCTCACCCTCTACGGCCTGCTCTACGTCGCGGTCATCCCCGTGCTGCGGTGGCGGCCCCGGCAGCTGCTCCTCGGCGCCGCCGTCCTCGCCCTCGCCGGTCCGGCGCTGCTCGCTCTGCTCAGCGCGGTGGCGCTGCAGCCGTTCGGCGCGGGCATCGGGTTCGTGCTCTACGGCACCTATCCGATCACCGTGTGGCTGGCTCTCGTGCTGGGCGGCATGGCTCTGGGCCGGCTCCGGGTGCAGGAGCTGCGCACGGCCGTCGTCGCTCTCGTCGTCGGCGTGGTCCTCGCCGCGATCGGCTACGGTCTGGGTGCCCTCGGAGCGGGCGCGGGGCTGGGCGGGACGGAATCGATCGTCTCCTCGACGAGCGTGTCCTCCGGGAGCGAGAGCATCGAGATCCTTCCCGGCGAAAGCCTCTCATCGTCGTCTTTCATCCCCGATGATGTGATGCCACCGTCCGGCTGGGAGAGCTACCCCGAGGCGCTCGCCGCGACCGATCCGCTCGGCTCGATGGTCCGCGCGGTCTTCGCCGTCGACCCGCACAGCGGCGGCACCGCCGAGATCCTGGGCTCCGGCGGGTTCGCCCTTGCGGTGATCGCCCTGTGCCTGCTCCTGAGCCGTCCGCTGCGCTTGCCGCTGCTGCCCCTCGGCGCGCTGGGGTCCATGCCGCTCACGGCATACAGCCTGCACGTCGTCTCCGTCGTCCTCGTCGCCGGCCCCGGAGGCTTCATCGCGGACAACGCCTTCTGGGCGCTCACCGCCGTAGGGCTCTTGCTGGTCACGACGCTGTGGGCGATGTTCGTCGGACGTGGTCCCCTGGAACGCCTCGTCGGAAAGGGCGCCGCCGCGATGGCCGCCGTGCCTCGGCGCTGACGCTTTTCGTCATCCGCACGGGCGCACCTGTCATCACAGGTCTTAGGCTGGGGGGATGACCATTCCTGCACTCGAACTGAACGACGGCAACTCCATCCCCCAGCTGGGCTACGGCGTCTTCAAGGTGCCGCCGGCAGAGACCGAGAAGGCGGTGAGCGAGGCTCTCGAGATCGGGTACCGCCACATCGACACCGCCGCGATCTACGGCAACGAGGAGGGCGTCGGCGCGGCCATCGCGTCCTCCGGCATCCCCCGTGAGGAGCTCTTCGTCACCACGAAGCTGTGGAACGACCGCCACCACGACGACGAGCCCCGCGCCGCCATCGGCGAGAGCCTCGAGAAGCTCGGCCTGGAGCAGGTCGACCTCTACCTCGTGCACTGGCCCACCCCGGCGAAGGACGACTACGTCCACGCGTTCGCGAAGCTCATCGAGCTGCGCGACGCGGGCCTGACCCGCAGCATCGGCGTCTCGAACTTCCTCGTGCCGCACCTGGAGCGCACGGTGAAGGAGACCGGCGTCGTCCCGGCCGTGAACCAGATCGAGCTGCACCCGGCGTACCAGCGCCGCGAGGAGGTCGCCTGGGCCGAGGCCAACGGCGTCCGCATCGAGGCCTGGGGTCCGCTCGGCCAGGGCAAGTACGACCTCTTCGGCACACCGGCGATCGCGGAGGCGGCCGCCGCCCACGGCGTGACCCCCGCACAGGCCGTCCTGCGCTGGCACCTGCAGAAGGGCATCATCGTCTTCCCGAAGTCGGTGCGTCCGGAGCGCCTGCGCGAGAACCTCGACGTGTTCGGCTTCGAGCTGACCGACGCCGAGATCGCCGCGATCGACGCGCTCGACCCGCTCGACGGCTCCGGCCGCGTGGGCTCGCACCCGGACGAGGTCAACTGATCCCGCCCTCATACCGGCCGCGGGCTCGGCACTGACGCCGTCACCGGGCCAGCACTGACCGGAGCCTTGCTCCCGAGCCCGCGGCCCGCGGCTCGTCTCCGTTCCACATGACGCCCCGTGTCGCTTCGCGCGACACGGGGCGTCCGCGTGGGTACCGTCGAGCCCATGACAGCTCCGCTCCGCGTCGTCGCCGTCTCGGGCTCCCTCCACGAGCCGAGCAAGACCACCGCCCTCCTCCGTGCGATCACCGCCGCGGTCGCCGAGCGCGCCCCGGTCGAGGCGCAGCTGATCGAGCTCACGCAGGTCGGGCCCTCGCTCGCGGGTGCTCTCACCCGTGACCAGCTCCCGCCGGAGGTGGAGGCACAGCTGCAGGCGATCGAGACAGCCGACCTGCTCATCGTGGGCAGCCCGGTGTACCGCGCCTCGTTCACGGGGCTGTTCAAGCACCTGTTCGACTTCGTGGACCAGTACGCCCTCGTCGGCACGCCGGTGCTCCTCGCGGCGACCGGTGGCGGCGAGCGACACGCGCTCATGATCGAGCACCAGCTGCGCCCGCTGTTCGCGTTCTTCCAGGCGCTCACCCTCCCGCTTGGCGTGTACGCGAGCACGACCGACTTCGACGGCTACGAGGTGGCGACGGACGTGCTGCGTGCGCGGATCGCGCTCGCGGCCGAGCGGGCCCTCCCGCTCGTCGGCTACACCCTGTCCCGTCCCGCGGAGCTGCTCGTCGGCTGATCCTGGTCCGGAGCCGGTGCGCCCCGCGTAGCGTGGGAGCATGACGAACCGTCTCGCCGACACCCTCAGCCCCTATCTGCGGGCCCACGCCGACAACCCCGTCGACTGGTACCCCTGGGGAGAGGAGGCCTTCGCCGAGGCGCGCCGCCGGGACGTGCCGATGCTGATCTCGATCGGCTACTCCACCTGCCACTGGTGCCATGTGATGGCGCGCGAGTCGTTCGCCGACCCGGGGACCGCCGCCCGCATCAACGAGGGGTTCGTCGCGGTGAAGGTCGACCGCG
This sequence comes from Microbacterium sp. NPDC057658, assembly GCF_042799975.1. Lineage (NCBI taxonomy): Bacteria > Bacillati > Actinomycetota > Actinomycetes > Micrococcales > Microbacteriaceae > Microbacterium > Microbacterium sp. NPDC057658. Next base: position 448,192 of record NZ_JBHVHT010000002.1, read on the forward strand.
AGGAGCATCCGCACGTCGACGGGGCCTACATGGCCGCCGCGTCGGCGTTCACGCAGAACCTCGGCTGGCCGCTCACGGTGTTCACCACGCCTGCCGGACGCGCCTTCTACGCGGGGACGTACTGGCCGCCCGAGGCGCGACCGCCGATGCCCGCGTTCCGCGATGTGCTGGCCGCGGTGCGCGAGGCGTGGACGACGCGACGGGCGCAGGCCGAGGAGTCCGCCGACGCGGTGACCGCGGCCCTCGCCGAGGCGGCGGAGACCACGGCATCGAGCCTCCCGGACGCCACGGCCCTCGCGGAGGCCGCCTGCGGTCTCGCCGCCAGGGAGGACGCGGAGTTCGGCGGCTTCGGCGGAGCTCCGAAGTTCCCGGTGGCCACGACCCTGCGGTTCCTCCAGGAGCCCCTCATCCGCGCGGCCGCACCCGAGGCGGCGGCTGCGGCCGAACGCGCCCTCGCGGCGATGGCGGACTCGGATCTGCGTGACGCCGACGGCGGGTTCTTCCGCTATGCGACCCGGCGTGATTGGACGGTGCCGCACTACGAGCGCATGCTGACCGACAACGCCCAGCTGCTCGAGGTCGCGCTCGACGCCGGCGACGAGGAGACCGCCCGCGGGATCGCCCGCTTCCTGCTCGGCACGCTGCGGCAGGAGGGCGGCGGCTTCGGCGCTGCGCAGGATTCCGAATCGTGGATCGACGGGGCCCGCAGCGAGGGGGGCTACTACCTCCGTCCCGTCGCGGAGCGCGCGGCGCTGGAGCCGCCCGCCGTGGACGGCAAGGTCATCACGGGATGGAACGGCCTCGCGATCGCGGCACTCGCCCGGGCGGGGGCGGCGCTCGGCGAGGACGCGTGGATCGCCGCCGCTGCGGAGGCCGCCGCTGCCGTGCTCGACACCAACCGCGGGGCCGACGGCGCGCTCGTGCGGGCATCGCTGGACGGCCGGGCCTCCGCCGCGGTCGCCACGGCCGCCGACCTCGCGCTGCTCGCCGAGGGCCTGTTCGCCCTCGCGGCGGCCACCGGCGACGTCGCTCCGGCGTCCACGGCCCTGGGCCTCCTCGACGGAGCGCTGGACGGCGCCGCGGGGGACGACCCGATGCTCCGCGCGCAGGGCATCGCCGCCTCGCCCGACCACACCGACGGCGATCTCCCCTCGGACACGGCGGCGGTCGCGCACGCCGCGCTTACCGCCTGGCGGCTGGGAGCGGGGGACCGCTATCGCGCGGCAGCAGTGGAGCGGGTGGAGGCCCTCGCCTCCCGGGCGCTCGCCCAGCCCTTCGCCCACGGCAGTCTGCTCCGGGTCGCCGCCGGACTCGCCGCGGCGCCGCGGCAGCTCGTCGTGGTGACGGAGGAGCCGGGTGGGGCGCTCGCCGCCGTGGCCCGCGGAGCCGATGCCGATGTCGTCGCGGTCGTCACGCCGGCGCAGACCGCGGCGTTCGCCGCCGCGGGGTTCGAGCTGTTCGAGGGCAAGGAGGCGACCGCCGAGCGCGCCTACGACTGCCGCGCCTTCGTCTGTCGCCTGCCGGTGAGCGATCCGGCCGCGGTCTCGCGCGCACGGTGAGCGCCCTTCCCCGACGCAGCGCTGTGCATTCTGCCTACCGTGCGGCGTCCGTCTGCCCGTCGAGTGCGCGCGATGCGCAGCTTCGAGTGCACGGTTTGCCCAGCGCCCGCGATCCGTTCTAGGGTGACGCGACCCCTCTCGGATCACAGCAAGGATGCTCTGACGATGACTCTATCCGCCCGCGCCGGTCTCGACGCCGTGCCCGCCTACCGACAGGGGCGCTCCGCCCCGGCCGGTGCCTCCAAGCTCTCCTCGAACGAGTCCCCGCATCCGCCGCTGCCCTCCGTCGTGCGCGCCGTGCAGGACCGGGTGGCCGGCATCCACCGCTACCCGGACATGAGCGCCTCCGCGGTCCGGGAGGCGCTCGCCGCCCGGTATGCGGTGGACCCGGCGCAGGTGACCGTCGGCGCGGGGTCGGTGGAGATCGCCGCCCAGCTCATCCACGCGGTCGCCGGCGAGGGGGACGAGGTCGTCTTCGCATGGCGGTCCTTCGAGGCCTACCCCTCGCTCGTCCGGATCGCGGGCGCGACGCCCGTCGCCGTGCCGCTGGATACCGATCACGGACACGACCTCGACGCGATGCGCGCCGCGATCACCCCGCGCACACGTCTCGTGTTCGTGTGCAACCCCAACAACCCGACCGGCACGGTCGTCGACGCCGAGGCCCTGGAGCGCTTCGTCGCCGCGGTGCCGCACGACGTCCTCGTCGTCATCGACGAGGCCTACGTGCACTTCGACCGCACGGACAGCCGCGGCGCCGGCATCGAGCTGTTCCGCCGCCACCCGCACGTCGCGGTGCTGCACACGTTCTCCAAGGCGTACGGCCTGGCCGGGCTCCGCATCGGCTACGCGATCGCCCCCACCGCGATCGCCGAGGCACAGCGCAAGGTGGCCGTGCCGTTCGGGGTCACCGACCTCGCCCAGGCCGCAGCCCTCGCCTCGCTCGCCGCGGAGGACGAGCTCGCCGTCCGCATCGACGAGGTCGTGGCGCAGCGCGATCGGCTGTACACCGTGCTCACCGCTGCCGGCTGGCCCGCCGTCCGCTCGCAGGCCAACTTCGTCTGGGTCCCCGCGGGGGAGCGCACCGCCGAACTGGACGCCCTCCTGCATGTCGGCGGCGTGGTCGCCCGCGCCTTCCCCGGCGAGGGCATCCGCATCTCGTCCGGCTCCGCCGCCGACATCGACAGGGTGGAAGCCGCCCTCGCGGTCTCCGGCGACGCCGCGCACGAGTCCGACCACGATTCCGACCTGATGGAGGTGGGCGCGTGACCACCGAGGTCCCCGTCACCACGACGACCACGAAGGGCCTGCACCCGGGCCTCACCCGCCGCCAGATCTCCATGATGGGGCTCGGCGGCGCGATCGGCGCGGGGCTGTTCGTCGGCTCCGGGCAGGCGATCAGCATCGCGGGACCCGCCGTGCTCATCTCCTACCTCGTCGCGGGCGGCATCGTCGTGCTCGTGATGGCGATGCTCGCCGAGATGGTGGCGGCCCGCCCCAGCTCCGGCGCCTTCAGCTCCTACGCCCAGAAGGCCATGGGGCGCAGCGCCGGCAGCGCGGTGGGCTGGCTGTACTGGATCCAGCTCGTCGTCGTGATCGCCGCCGAGGCGACCGGCGCGGCCGGGATCGTGGCGAACTGGGTACCTGGGATCCCCGCGTGGGTGTGGGTGCTCGTGTTCGTCGTGGCGCTCACCGCGGTGAACCTCTTCGGCGTGCGCAACTACGGCCGTTTCGAGTTCTGGTTCGCGGCGATCAAGGTCGCCGCGATCATCGCCTTCCTCGTCGTCGGCGTGTGCGCGATCGTCGGACTCATCCCCGGCGTGCCGGCGACCGGCATCTCGAACCTGATGGATGAGGGCGGCTTCGCCCCGCACGGCATCACCGGCATCGCCGCGGCGCTCCTCATCGTGGTCTTCGCGTTCGGCGGCACCGAGGTCGTCGCGATCGCGGCCGCCGAGTCAGACGACCCCTCCCGCAACATCCGCCGGATCGTGCGCGAGGTGCTCGTGCGCATCCTCGTCTTCTACGTCGGCTCGATCTTCGTCATCGTCGCGGTGCTCCCGTGGGACGACCCCGCCGTGCAGGCCGGTCCGTTCTCGGCGGTTCTGGACACCCTGAACGTGCCGGGCGTCGGCCTCGTGATGGACCTCATCGTGGTGATCGCGCTGCTCTCGGCCATGAACGCCAACATCTACGGCGCCTCGCGGATGGCGTACTCGCTGGGGGAACGCGGGCTGGCGCCGCTATCCGTCACCCGGACGAGCCTCAAGGGCGTGCCGTTCGTCGCCGTCCTCGCCTCGGTGGCCTTCGGCTTCGTGACCGTCGGACTCAACTGGGCCTTCCCGGACGTGGTGCTCCCGGCGCTGCTGAACGTCGTGGGGTCGACCCTGCTGGTGATCTGGACGGCGACGGCGATCTCCCAGATCGTGCTGCGCCGGCGGGCCGACCGTGCCGGCGAGGCGATGCCCATGCGGCTCTGGGGCTTCCCCTGGGTGTCGTGGCTGTGCCTCGTGCTGCTCGCCGCCGTGATCGCGCTCGCGATGATCGACCCGGCTGCGCGCATCCAGCTGCTGCTCACGCTCGGGCTCACCGCGGTGCTGCTCGTCGTCGCCCGCCTAACGCGGGGTGTCTCCCGCCCCGGCATCGTCAAGGAGTGACGTGCGGATCGATCGCCTCGACGCCGCGCTGATCCGGCTGCTGACGGAGTCGCCGCAGCTGCCCCTCCTGGAGTGCGCGCGCCGGCTGGGCATCGCGCGGGGGACGGCCACGAGCCGCCTCGCGCGCCTGCACGAGGGTGGCGTGATCGAGGCGATCGTGCCGCGCATCGACCCCGCCGGCTTCGGGTACGGCGTCGTGGCGTTCTGTCTCGTCGAGATCGATCAGAAGGTGGGGCATGACGACGTCGCGACCGCCCTCGCGGACGCGGTGCCGGAGATCGTCGACATGCACACGGTGACCGGCGCGAGCGACATGCAGCTTCGGCTCGTCGCCCGCGATGCGACCCGCCTCCAGGAGGTGCTGGACCGGGTCGCCCTTGTGCCGGGGGTCGCGCGGACCGCGTCCTCCATCGCGATGCGCACGCATCTCTCGGGTCGCGTGCTCCCGCTCGTGGAGCACGTGGCCGACGAGGTCTCCTGACCCGGGCTCGGGGTCCGGTCGGTCAGACGCCGGTCAGACCCAGCCCGGCAGCCAGTTGTGCAGGCGCCAGAAGTCGTAGGGCACGCTCATCCCCGTCCACAGCGGCAGGAAGAACGCCGAGACGAGGACGACGACGCCGAGGAAGATCAGGACGGTCCGCTGTCCCGACTGGCGGCGCGGGAGCGGGTCCTCCCGGCGCCCGGCGATGATCCGCAGTGTGGCGGTGAGCGCGAGCACGAGGAACGGCATCATCACGACCGTGTAGAACTGGAAGATCGTCCGGTCGGGGAACATGAGCCAGGGCAGATAGGTCACCGCGAGCCCCACGAGCGGCAGGCTGAGCGCCGGGCCGACCGGCTGCCGCGTGATCCAGCCGCGGACGAGGCGGTAGAGCAGGTACACGCTGGCCGCGACGCCGCCGTACCAGATGAGCGGGTTGGGGATCGCCGAGATCACGCCGATGCAGTGGTCGACGCCGCAGCCGGTGGGGTCGCTGTCGACCCACACCGCGGTCGGGCGGAGCAGGAAGGGCCACTCCCACGCCGGGCTCGCGTACGGGTGCCCGCGGGTGAGGCCCACGTGGAACCCGAGCATGGCCTCGTGATAGTTCCATAGGGCGATGAGAGGGTTCGGATCGCTGCCGCGGTCGTAGCCGTTCGCCGTCACCAGCCATCCGGTCCAGCTCGCGAGGTAGACCGCGAACGCGGGGACGACGAGGAGGACGAACGACACCGGCCCCTGGCGGAAGACCGCGGACGCCGGCCACACGACGACCCCGCCGCGGCGCCGGGCGAGGGCGTCGGTGATGACGACGTAGAGTCCGAAGCCCGCGAGCACGTACAGCCCCGACCACTTCACCGCCGAGGCGGCGCCGAGTGCGAGCCCTGCGGCGACGAGCCACGGACGACGCCAGAGGATCGGTCCCCACAGCGGGTGCTCGTCGTCGGGGTTCCGACGTTCGAGCAGGGGGATCGTGTGCTGGCGGTCGATGAGCACGAACAGCACGCCCAGCAGCACGAAGAAGGTGAGGATGCCGTCGAGCAGCGCGATGCGGCTCATCACGATGCTGAGGCCGTCGATCGCGAGGAGCGTCCCCGCCACCGTCGCCGCCACGACGGAGCCAGTCAGGCGTCGCGCGATGAGGAAGACCAGCAGCACCGATCCCGCACCGAGGACGGCGGTCGCTAGACGCCAGCCGGCGCTGTTGTCCGGGCCGCCGATGGCCATGCCCAGCGCGATGAGCCACTTCCCGAGCGGCGGGTGCACGATGAAGGCGCCCTTGTTCGTCAGCGGGAGCTCCTGCAGGGTGATGAAGGCGTCGTTCGCGTTCTCGCCCCACACCCCCTCGTACCCGAGGCTCCACAGCGACCAGGCGTCCTTGACGTAGTAGGTCTCGTCGAAGGCGAGCTGGTGCGGATGTCCGACGTTCGCCAGGCGCAGCACCGCCGCGAGGGCCGTGACCAGCAGCGGGGCCAGCCAGCCGATCGCCCGGCCCCAGTCCGGAGCCTGCAGCACGCGGTCGCGGAGTCGCTCGTAGCGCGTGAGCCGTTCCTCGGGGAGGGGCAGGAGGGGCTCGGGCGCGGTCACCGGTCCAGCCTAGACACACTCCACCCTGTGCTCCCGGTATGCCGGCTCCGGTCCCGCTGCGGGTCCACGCCTAAGCTGGGCGGGTGATCATCCTCGCCGCGACCCCGATCGGAAACCTGGGCGATGCGTCGCGGCGACTCGTGGAGGTGCTGGAGAACGCGGAGATCGTCGTGGCGGAGGACACCCGCACGACGCAGCGCCTCCTGCAGGCCCTCGCGATCGACAACCGGCCCCGCTTGATCGCGCTGCACGACCACAACGAGAAGCAGAAGGCCGCGGAATTGGCCGCGCTCGCCGCGGAGACCGACCTCGTGGTGCTGAGCGATGCGGGCATGCCGACCGTGAGTGACCCGGGATACGGCCTCGTCGCCGAGGCGGTGGCGCAGGGGGTCACGGTGACCGCGATCCCGGGGCCCAGCGCGGTGCTCATGGCCCTGGCGATCTCGGGGCTGCCGACGGACCGCTTCACCTTCGAGGGGTTCCTGCCGCGGAAGCCGGGGGAGCGCCGGGCGACCCTTTCCGCCCTCGCCGCCGAGCCCCGCACGATGGTGTTCTTCGAGTCGCCCTCGCGCCTGGCGACGACCCTGACCGACATGGGGGCCGCTTTCGGCGCGGACCGCCGGATCGCCGTGTGCCGGGAGCTGACGAAGCTGTACGAGGAGGTCCGTCGTGGCAGCGCGTCCGAGCTCGCCGCCTGGGCCGCCGACGGCGTGAAGGGCGAGATCGTGGTGGTCGTCGAGGGGGCACCGCGGCGGGAGGCCTCCCCGGAGGACGCCCTCGCCCAGGTACAGGCCCTGGTCGCGGACGGCACCCGCCTGAAGGATGCGGCCTCCGAGGTCGCGGCCCTGACGGGCTTGTCCTCCCGGGATCTGTATCAGGCGGCCCTGGCGGCGCGGTCGCGGTGACCCCCGTCGCAGATTCGCACCCCGGTTGCGGGGATGCGGGGGGCGGCTGCGGCATGAGCCCGGATCTGCGGCCTCCCGCCGGACAGGACCCGGTCGCGCGCGCCTACGACGAGAGGGCCGCGGAGTACCGGGAGGTCGCGGGAGACCTGGGACTGATGGATCCGCGCGACCGCGAGCTCATCCGGCGGTGGCGCGAGGAGACCCCGGGGCGGCTGCTCGATGCGGGCTGCGGCCCCGGGCACTGGACGGCCTTCCTGCACGGGGGCGAGGGGCGGGACGTCGAGGGGATCGACCTCTCCTCGGCTTTCATCCACGGGGCGCGGGCGCAGTATCCGCACCTCTCGTTCCATCACGGGTCGTTCCGGACGCTGCCGCAGGCATCGGGCACCGTCGGCGGCGTCCTCGCGTGGTACTCCGTGATCCACACGCCTCCGGCCGAGCTCCCGGACGTGTTCGCCGAGTTCGCCCGGGTGCTCGCCCCCGGCGGGAGCCTGCTCCTCGGCTTCTTCGTCGGCGAACCCCGGGTCGCCTTCTCCCATGCCGTCGCCCCCTCCTTCTTCTGGACCGCGGAGGCCCTGTCCCCGCTGCTCGCCGCGGCCGGTCTCGAGCTGCACTGGTCCGAGACCCGCGAGCGCGAACCGGGCGAGATCAGCTCCCGCCCGCACGGAGCCCTCCGCGCCCTCCGCTCCTGACCCGCCCGTCCACGCACGCCCTCGCAGGTCTGCACCGTGTCGCAGACCTGCACCGTGTCGCAGAGACTGGCCCCATCCCTGCGACACCGACGCGAATCTGCGCCCGCGCGCGGGAGCGGGAGGGGGCACCGGGGGAGACTGTCCTACGCTGACAGGACCAGGACCCGGACCAGAACCAGGACCAGAACCCGCGAGCGAGAGGAGTCCGCGTGAGCAAGGCCGCGACGGTGTACGACGTCGCCGACCGCGCCGGAGTGTCGATCGCGACCGTGTCGCGGGTGCTGCGCTCGCCGGAGGCCGTCCGTCCGGTGACCCGGGAGCGGGTGCTCGACGCGGTCGCCGCGCTGGGGTACGTCCCCAGTGGGAGCGCGCGGGGTCTCGCGGAGCGCCGGACCGGGGTGCTGGGGCTGTACTTCCCCGGATTCGACGCCGCCGAGGACGCTCCGCCCCTCGACGTGCTGTCCGCCGCCGCCCGCCCGCCGTTCACGGTCGTGTCGGACGAGCAGGACGCGCCGCACTCCTCCATGCTGTTCCTCGACGAGGTCCTCCGCGGCGCCGAGCTGGAGGCGTGGAAGCAGGGGTTCGTGCTCATGGTGGGCGTCGGCCGCGACGATCCCGACCGCTCCACCGTCCGCGACATGGCAGGCCGCGTGGACGGGCTCATGGTGCTCGCCCGCAGCGTGCCGGACGCCGTGCTCGCCCGGCTGGCCCGCCGTATCCCGGTGGTCGTGCTGTCCGGACCGCCGCGGGGCGATGCCTACGACCACGTCACGGTGAGCAACGTCGAGGCGATGGGGGAGCTGACCCGCCACGTGCTGTCCCAGGTCGGGGAGGGGGAGATCGCGTTCCTCGCCGGCCCGGCCGACTCGCCCGACGCCGAGCAGCGGTGGGAGGGCGTGTCGACCGCGCTCGCCGCGGCGGAGCGCGACCCGGCAGCGGTACGCATCCTCCGGGGCGACTTCACCCGCGCCTCCGGGCGTCGGGCGGGGGAGCGGCTCGCGCGCGACGGCGTGCCCGCCGCGCTCATCGCCGCCAACGACCAGATGGCCCTCGGGGCCATGGACGTGTTCCGCGGGGCGGGCGTGCGGGTGCCGGACGACGTCCTCGTCACGGGGTTCGACGGCATCGAGGCGGCGACCCTGGTGTCGCCGCCGCTGACCACGATCCGGCAGCCGATGATCGAGCTCGGGCGTGCGGCGGTGCAGGTGCTCGCGCGACGGCTGGAACAGCCGGACGCCCCGCCGCTCACCACGCGTCTGCCCCTCCAGATCCTCCTCCGCGAGAGCTCCACGCGCCCCTCCTGAGTCGACGCGACCGCGCCGCCCCGGAGGGTCTCCTGGCTCACCACGGGGTTGCCGATTCAAAATGTATGCGCTTACAATCTGGTGTACGGCTTCGGCCGGCAGGACTCCCCACCCCCCGGGGCGCCCTTCATGACAGAGACGACATGAGGTCATCCAGTGGCAGAGACGCACACCTTCCGACGCTGGCGCCGCGCCGCCGTCGTGGGGCTCGCGGCCGCAGCGGTCGCACTCAGCGGCTGCAGCATCCAGATCAGCTCGCAGCCCGACCCCTCGATCGGCGACGACACGATGCTCATCAACGCCGACAAGGGCAACCCGTTCTTCACGCAGAACTTCAACCCCTACCTCACGAACACCCGGACCGCCTCGCGGTGGATCTACGAGCCGCTCATCCTGGTGAACCCGCTCGACGGCGAGCTCACCCCGTGGCTCGCGTCCGAGTGGACCCAGCCCGACGCCCGCACGATCGTGATGACGGTCCGCGACGGCGTGGAGTGGAGCGACGGCGAGCCCCTCACCCCGGAGGATGTGGCCTTCACGTTCCAGCTCATCAAGGACGAGCCTTCGCTCGACATCAAGGGCGCGTGGCAGCACATCGACCGCATCGAGGTCGACGGCGACGACGTGGTGTTCCACCTCCAGGGCGAGGACGCGCCGTCGCTCTCGATCCTCGGGCAGACCATGATCGTGCCCGAGCACCTGTGGGCCGACGTGGAGGACCCGGCCACCTGGCGCAACGAGGAGCCGGTCGGCACCGGCCCGTTCGTGCTCGGGAACTACAACGACCAGCAGTACTCGATGGACCGCAACCCGGACTACTGGCAGGCGGACAAGATCGAGATCGAGCACATCATCCTGCCGGCCACGAACACCCAGCTCGACACCGTGACCCGCGGCTACGACTGGGCCTACTCCTTCATCTCCGACGTCGAGGGCACCTGGGGAGCGGCGAGTCCCGACAACACCTGGTGGTTCCCGCCGGGTGGCGTCATCTCGCTCGTGCCCAACCTCGAGGTCGCCCCGTTCGACGACGTGAACGTCCGTCGCGGCATCGCGCTCGCGCTCGACCGGGAGGAGATCGCCGAGACCGCCTCCGAGGGCTACATGCAGCCCGCCGGGCAGACCGGCCTCATCCTGCCCAACCAGGAGAAGTACCTCGACCCGGAGATCCCGGACCAGGGCATGCTCGCGCAGGACCGCGACGCCGCGCTCGCGGCGTTCGCCGAGTCCGGGTACACCCTGCAGGGTGACCAGCTCGTCGGCGAGGACGGCGAGCAGCTCGCGTTCTCGCTGACCACCGCCAACGGATACTCCGACTGGACGCGCGCCGCCCAGACCGTGCAGCGCCAGCTCGCGGACGTCGGCGTCAAGGTGTCGCTCAAGCTCCCGCAGCCCGCCGGCTACCAGAGCGCGATCGGCACCGGCGACTTCGAGATGGCGATCGGCGGCATGGGCAACGGCGACGTGTACCAGGCCTACAACAGCCTGCTCTCCAGCGACTTCTACGTGCCGGCCGGCGAGGTCACGACCAACAACTTCGAGCGCTACCGCTCCCCGGAGGCCGACGCCCTGCTGGAGGAGTACCGCGCCACGATCGACCCCGACCGCCAGACTGAGATCGTGCACGAGCTGCAGAGCATCGTGTACGAGCAGGTCCCCGTGATCGGCCTGTACTACGGCGGGATCTGGGGCCTGTTCAACGACGCGAAGTTCACCGGCTGGCCCTCCGCGGACGATCCGTACATGATCCCGCAGAACTACGATTCGGCGCCGCTGGGCATCTTCACCCACCTGAAGCGCACGGACGGGGGAGACCAGTGAAGTACGTCCTCCAGAAGATCGGCCTGTTCCTGCTCACCCTGTGGGCCGCGATCACCCTGAACTTCTTCCTCCCGCGACTCATGCCCGGCTCTCCCGCCGACGCCGCGATCGCGAAGCTCTCCCAGAACGGTCCGGTCTCGGACGCCACGCGCGCCGCGATCGAGGCGCAGCTCGGAGTGCCGACCGGATCGATGTGGGACCAGTACGTGGCCTACCTCGGCCAGGTCGTCCGGCTCGACTTCGGCGTCTCGTACACGTTCTACCCGCAGACCGTGTCGAGCATGGTCTCCACCGCGCTGCCGTACACACTCGGCCTCGTCGGCATCGTCACGATCCTCGCCTTCGTGATCGGCACCCTCATCGGCGTGATGGCCGCCTGGCGGCGCGGCACGTGGCTGGACTCCCTGCCGACGCTGACCGGGTCGTTCCTCAGCACGTTCCCGTACTTCTGGACGGCGCTGCTGCTGCTGTTCTTCCTCGGCTACGTGCTGCACTGGTTCCCGACGACCGGCGCCTACTCGGCGACGACCACCCCGGGCTTCACCTGGGACTTCATCGTCGACCTCGTCCGGCACGCGTTCCTGCCGGCGCTGACGATCCTGCTCACCTCCCTCGGCGGCTGGATCATCGGCATGCGTAACGCGATGATCAACACGCTCGGCGAGGACTACATCACCTTCGGCGAGGCGAACGGCCTCCGCGGCCGCACGATCGCCCTCCGCTACGCGGCCCGCAACGCGATCCTGCCGAACCTCACCGGCTTCGGGCTCACGCTCGGCGGCGTGGTGGGCGGCTCGATCCTCGTCGAGCAGGTGTTCGGTTATCCGGGCATCGGCTACCTGCTGTTCAACGCCGTGATCGGGCAGGACTACCCGCTCATGCAGGCGCTCTTCCTGATGATCACCGTGAGCGTGCTCATCGCCAACTTCCTCGTGGACATCCTCTACGGGGTTCTCGACCCGAGGACTCGCCGATGACGACCCCGAACCCCACCCCCAGCACCGTGACCGTCAAGGTCCCCACCGCCCGCATCGCGGCGCCCAGCCCGTGGCGCGCCTTCGGCCGCATGGTCGGCACCCTGTGGTCCAACGGCAAGGCCCGCATCGGCCTCTGCCTCCTCGCGTTCTTCGTGCTCGTCGCCGTGTTCGCCCCGCTCCTGGCTCCGTACGGCCCGAAGGAGAACGGGTTCCCGCGCAACGCCGACGCCTCGTGGGAGCACTGGCTCGGCACGACCGCGGCCGGGGAGGACGTGCTCAGCCAGCTCATCTACGGTGCCCAGGTCAGCCTCCTCGTGGGCTTCGCGGCCGGGCTCCTCTCCACGATCGTGGCCGTGCTGATCGGTCTGAGCTGGGGCTACATGCGCGGCTTCGCGGGCGAGGTCGTCGGGTTCATCGTGAACCTCTTCCTCGTGATCCCGGGCCTGCCGCTGATGATCGTGATCGCGGCCTACCTGCAGAACGGCGGCATCCTCATGATCATCGCCGTGATCGTCGTGACCGGCTGGGCCTGGGGCGCCCGCGTGCTGCGCAGCCAGACCCAGTCCCTCCGCGGCAACGACTTCGTCACCTCGGCGCAGTTCTCCGGCGACAGCAGGGCGCGGATCGTCTTCCGCGAGATCCTGCCGAACATGACGTCGATCATCGCCGGCACCCTCTTCGGAGCGGCGACGGCGGCGATCCTCGCCGAGGCGGGGCTGGAGTTCCTCGGCCTCGGCGACTCCAGCATCGTCAGCTGGGGCACGATGCTCTACTGGGCGCAGAACTCGAACTCCCTGCTCACCGGCCAGTGGCTGCTGCTGTTCGCGCCCGGTCTGTGCATCGCGCTGCTCGCCCTCAGCCTCACACTCATCAACTTCGGCGTGGACGGCATCTCCAATCCGCGCCTGCGCGAAGGGAAGGGCCGATGAGCGCCATGGAGCACGACGACATCCTCCTCGACGTCCAGTCGCTGTCCGTGGAGTACGCCTCCCCGGGGCAGGAGCCGGTGCCGGCCGTGCGCGACGTGTCGTTCGCGCTCCGGCGCGGCGAGTTCGTCGGGCTCGTCGGCGAGTCCGGGTCGGGCAAGTCCACGCTCGGCTTCGCGCTCACGCGGCTGCAGAAGCCGCCGGCGCGCATCAGCGGCGGACGCATCCTGTTCGACGGCCGCGACATCCGCGAGCTCGACGCCGAAGAACTGCGGCGTCAGCGGCAGGGCGGCTTCGCGATGGTGCTGCAGTCCGGCATGAACGCGCTGAACCCCGTGCGGACCGTGGGCAACCACTTCCGCGACATCTTCGCCGCGCACGGTCATGTGCCCGCCGAGCAGCGCCAGGCCAGGGCGCGGGAGCTCGTCGGCAAGGTGGGGCTCAAGCCGGAGGTGCTCGACCGATACCCCGGTGAGCTCTCCGGCGGCATGCGGCAGCGCGCCTCGATCGCCCTCGCCCTCTCGCTCGAACCCCAGCTGATGGTGTTCGACGAGCCCACCACCGCGCTCGACGTGCTCGTCCAGCACGCGGTCATGGACACGATCCAGGAGCTGCAGCGGTCCGAGCGCTTCACGGCGATCCTCATCAGCCACGACCTCGGGATCGTCCTCGAGGCGACCGACCGGGTGATGGTCATGCACGAGGGCCGCATCGTGGAGGACGCCCGCAGCCAGGACATCCTGCACCGCCCGCAGGACGAGTACACCCGGATGCTGCTGAGCCACTACGCCGACCCGCGCGCCGAGAAGATCGAGATCCCCGGGTTCGTCGATCTCGGCACCCGCCGCCGGGAGGGACGCAGCCGTACGGACGTCACCGAGACCCTGCCGACCGTGTCGCCGCGGGACGCCCGGCGCGCGGATGCCGCGATCGTCGTGGAGGGCGTGACCAAGCGCTATCCGGCACCGCGCCGCGGCCAGGATCCGGTCGTCGCGGTCGACGACGTGTCCTTCCGCCTGGAGCCGGGGGAGGCGCTGGCGCTGGTCGGTGCCTCCGGCTCGGGCAAGTCGACGATCGCGAAGATGCTCACCGGGGTCGAGAAGCCGACCTCGGGCCGCATCCGCTTCGGCGAAGTCGATGTCGCGGCCCTGAAGCGCCGAGGACTCCGCGACCTCCGCAAGGACGTGCAGATGGTGTTCCAGGATCCGTACGCGGCCCTGAACCCGCTGCACACCGTCGAGTACGCCCTGACCCGTCCCGTCGTGAACTACACGAGGCTGCGCGGGGCGGAGGCCAGGGCCCGTGTGCTCGAACTGCTGGAGACGGTGGGCCTGACGCCCGTCGAGCAGTTCGCCGCCAAGCTGCCGCACCAGCTCTCCGGCGGGCAGCGGCAGCGCGTGGTGATCGCCAGGGCGCTCGCGAGCGACCCGCAGGTGCTCATCGCGGACGAGCCGGTGTCGATGCTCGACGTGTCGCTCCGCGCCGGCGTGCTCGCGCTGCTGGAGGACCTCCGCGAACGGTGGGGCATCAGCATGCTCTACATCACCCACGATCTGCTGAGCGCGCGGCTCGTCACCGAGAACATCCTCGTGCTCAACAGCGGCCGCGTCGTCGAGCGGGGCGAGACCTCGCAGGTGCTGCAGCATCCGGAGGACCCGTACACGGTCGAACTGCTCGACGCCGTGCCGAACCCCGCCCGCGCCCGCTGACGCGCGACGAACGACTGCAAGAAAGAGAGAGGAGCGCATCCGTGCTCGCATTCCCCGACGGCTTCCTCTGGGGCGCCGCGACCGCCGCCCACCAGGTGGAGGGCAACAACACCACGAGCAACTGGTGGGCGATGGAACACGCCCCCGACTCGCCCATGGTCGAGCCCTCCGGTGACGCCGCCGACCACTTCCACCGCTACCCGGAGGACATGCGGCTGCTCGCCGAGGCCGGGCTGAACTCCTACCGGTTCTCAGTCGAGTGGGCGCGGATCGAGCCGGAGCGCGGGTTCGTCTCGCGGGCGATGCTCGATCACTACCGCCGCATGATCGACACCGCCAGGGAGAACGGGCTGGACCCGACGGTCACCCTCATGCACTTCACGGTGCCGCAGTGGTTCCAGAAGGACGGCTTCTGGCGTGCCGACGACGCGGTGGACCTGTTCTCCCGATATGTGGAGACCGTGCTGCCGATCCTCGACGGCGTGCGCTACGTGTGCACGATCAACGAGCCGAACATCGCCGCGATGCTGGCCGGGGGCGAGGACGCGGCGAACCTCGTCGCCTACGGCCTGCCGAATCCGGACCTCGGCGTCGCGGACACCCTGCTGACGGCCCACCGGCGCGCGTCCGAGATCCTGCACACGGTGCCCGGGGTGCAGGCGGGCTGGACGATCGCCACCCAGGCCTTCCACTCCACCGGCGAGCCCGGCGCCGACGAGATGCTCGCGACGTACGGCGACCCGCGCGACCACTGGTACCTGGAGCAGTCCGCCGGAGACGACTTCGTGGGCGTGCAGGCCTACACCCGCACGTTCATCGGTCCGGAGGGGCCACTGCCGGTGTCGCCGGACGTGGAGACGACGCTCACGGGCTGGGAGTTCTTCCCCGAGGCCCTCGAGCTGGGCGTGCGGAGCGCGTGGGAGCGCAGCGGCGGCGTCCCCGTGCTCGTCACGGAGAACGGCATCGCCACGGCCGACGACACCCGGCGCATCGCCTACACGCAGGGCGCGCTGGAGGGGCTGCACCGCGCCATCAGCGACGGCGTCGAGGTCCGCGCCTACCAGCACTGGAGCGCGCTGGACAACTACGAGTGGGCGAGTGGATTCCGGCCGACGTTCGGTCTCATCGGCTTCGACCACGAGACCTTCGAGCGGTTCCCGAAGCCCTCGCTGGCCTGGCTCGGCGAGGTCGCCCGCCGCAATGGGCTCTGACCAGCCGCACGGCGTAACCACGGGCATGGGGGCACCTAGAATTGTCCCCATGCCCGCTGGCGACTCCTTCTACATCACCACGCCCATCTACTACCCCTCCGATGTGCCGCACATCGGTCACGGGTACACGACGGTGGCCGTCGACACGCTCGCACGGTGGCACCGCCAGGCGGGCGACGACACCTGGATGCTGACGGGCACCGACGAGCACGGTCAGAAGATGCTGCGGGCCGCGGCCGCCAACGGCGTCACCCCGCAGGAGTGGGTCGACAAGCTCGTCAGCGAGAGCTGGTTCCCGCTGCTGAAGACCCTTGACGTCGCGAACGACGACTTCATCCGCACCACGCAGGAGCGGCACGAGACCAATGTGCAGACGTTCTTCCAGCGGCTCTACGACCGCGGGTACATCTACGCGGGCGAGTACGAGGCGCTCTACTGTGTGGGCTGCGAGGAGTTCAAGCCGGAGTCCGAGATCGTCGACGGCACCGGTCCCTTCGAGGGGCTGAAGGTCTGCGCCATCCACTCCAAGCCGCTCGAGCTGCTGCAGGAGAAGAACTACTTCTTCAAGCTCAGCGAGTTCCAGGACCGCCTGCTCGAGCTCTACAAGACCGAGCCCGACTTCGTGCGGCCCGATTCGGCGCGCAACGAGGTCGTCTCCTTCGTGAGCCAGGGCCTCAAGGACCTGTCGATCTCCCGCTCGACCTTCGACTGGGGCATCCCGCTGCCGTGGGACGAGTCGCACGTCATCTACGTGTGGGTCGACGCGCTGCTCAACTACGCCACGGCCGTCGGCTACGGCTCCGACGAGGAGACCTTCGCGCGCCGCTGGCCCGCGTACCACGTGGTCGGCAAGGACATCCTGCGCTTCCACGCCGTGATCTGGCCGGCGCTGCTGATGGCGGCCGGGCTCGATGTGCCGAAGGGCGTCTTCGCGCACGGCTGGCTGCTCGTGGGCGGTGAGAAGATGTCGAAGTCGAAGCTCACCGGCATCGCGCCGACCGAGATCACCGACGTCTTCGGCTCCGACGCGTACCGCTTCTACTTCCTGTCGGCGATCGCGTTCGGCCAGGACGGCTCGTTCTCCTGGGAGGACCTGTCCGCGCGGTACCAGGCCGAGCTCGCGAACGGCTTCGGCAACCTCGCCTCGCGCACGACCGCGATGATCGAGAAGTACTTCGAGGGCATCGTGCCGCCGGCGGCCGAGTACACCGAGGCCGACCTCGCGATCCAGCGGATCGTCGCGGACGCCGCGACGAAGGCGGACGCCGCGATCGGCCAGTTCCGCATCGACGAGGCGATCTCCGCGATCTGGACCATCGTCGACGCGCTCAACGGGTACATCACCGAGAACGAGCCGTGGGCGCTCGCCCGCGACGAGGACCAGCGCGAGCGTCTGGGCACCGTGCTCTACACGTGCGCCGAGGGGCTGCGGGCGCTGGCCGTGCTGCTGTCGCCGGTGATGCCGCAGTCGACCGAAAAGCTGTGGATCGCGCTCGGCGCCGCGGAGACCCTGGGGCGGCTGCAGGACCAGCCGATCCGCGAGGCGGGGGCCTGGGGCGTGCTGAAGCCGGGCACGAGCGTCAACGGCCTCGCGCCGCTGTTCCCGCGCGTGGAGTCCACGGCCTGACATCCGGGCAGGACACCATGGCGGAGACCTACGTGCGCGAGCGCTCGGGCGACGGGCGCAAGGACCGGACCTATCCGGCGGCCCCGGAGCCCCTCGCGGTGCCCGTGTACGACAACCACGCGCACCTCGAGATCGCCGATGGTGACCAGCCCATGTCTCTCAAGACCCAGCTCGACCGGGCGGAGGCCGTCGGTGTCATCGGCGTCGTGCAGGCGTCCGGAGACATCGAGTCGTCCCGCTGGGCGGTCGAGGCCGCCGCGTCCGACCCCCGGGTCCTCGCCGCGGTCGCCATCCACCCGAACGATGCCCCGACGTACGCGGAGGAGGGGCGCCTCGACGAGGCGCTCGCGGTCATCGACGAGCTCGCCGCCCATCCGCGCACGCGCGCGATCGGCGAGACCGGGCTCGACTTCTTCCGCACCGAACCGGAGCGCCGTGCGCCGCAGTTCGCCTCCTTCGAGGCGCACATCGCGCTCGCGAAGAAGCACGGCATCGCGATGCAGATCCACGACCGGGATGCGCACGAGGCCGTGCTGGAGACGCTGACGCGGGTCGGGGCCCCCGAGCGCACCGTGTTCCACTGCTTCTCCGGCGACGAGGCGATGGCTCGGGTGTGCGCCGACGCGGGCTACTACCTGTCGTTCGCCGGGAACGTGACGTTCAAGAACGCGCAGAACCTGCGCGACGCGCTGAAGGTCACCCCGCTCGATCGCCTCCTCGTCGAGACGGACGCTCCGTTCCTCACGCCGGTCCCGCTGCGGGGCCGCCCGAACGCGCCGTACCTCGTGCCTCTCACGGTGCGCTTTCTGGCCGCGGAGCTCGACCTGGACGTGGAAGAGCTCTCCGCGCAGCTCGCCGAGAACACGCTGCGGGTCTACGGCTCGTTCGCCGGCTGACCCTCCCGATCGACGTCCTCGGGCCCGGTCTCGGCGACGGGCTTGGCACTGACGATGTGCGAGATGGGCTTCCACACCAGCACCAGGGTGATCGCCGCCCCGCCGAAGGCGAACCACCACGGTGCCGTCAGGCCCCAGGTCTGCGCGATGACGCCGCCGAGGGCCTGACCGACGATCATGCCGCCGAAGACGCCGACCATGTTGACCGAGGCCACGCGCCCCTGGAGGGAAGCGGGGACGAGGCGCTGCCGGACGGTCGTGGAGATCGTGCCCCACACGAAGGCGTACGCCCCGAAGAAGAACATGATGACGAGGGCCACCGTGCCCGTGGTGGTCAGCGCGAACGCGAGATGCATGAGCACCTCGAGCGAGAGGACGATGCGCATCAGGCTCGCGAACGACACGTGCCGTTCCAGCCAGCCGAAGCTCAGAGTCGCGAGGATGCCGCCCGCCGCGGACGCCGTGGTGAGCGCGCCGTAACCCACGGGCCCCATCTGCAGGTGCTCGGTGGCGTAGAGCACGAGCACGCCCCACGGCGCGGCCCAGGTCACGTTGAAGACGAGGATGATGAGCACGAGCATGCGCACCGGCGGATTGCGCCACAGCCAGCGCAGACCCTCCGCGATGTCGGTGTGCACCGGCGGGTGGCTCTCGGTCTCCCGCGGCGGGACGGGCGTGCGGGCCATGCGGGAGATGAGGACGATCGCGAGCGTCACGCACAGCACCTCGACGAGGAACGGCCATGCGCTCCCGGCGGCGAAGAGGAACGCGCCCAGCGGCGGCCCGGCGAACTGGTTGGCGACGAGATACCCGGCCTGCAGGCGCGCGTTCCCGATACCGAGGTCTGCCGGCTTCACGAGCATCGGCAGCAATGTGCTCCCCGCGGTGTCGACGAAGACCTCGGCGGTGCCGTAGAGGAACGCGACGGCGAGGACGATCCCGATGTTCGCGGTTCCCGTCACGAGGAACACGCAGAGGGCCGCGAGCACGACGGCGCGCACGGCGTTGGCGGTCATCACCAGGCGCCGCCGATCGAAGCGGTCGGCGATGGCCCCTGCGTGCAGTCCGAAGAGCAGCCACGGTAGGAACTGCAGGATGGCGCCGGAGGCCACGAGGATCGGCGACGACGTCATCGACGCGATGAGCAGGGGAGCGGCGGCCAGCGCCACACCGTCTCCGATGTTGCTCGTCCACGACGACGCGAGCAGCCAGCGGAAATCCCTGCCCAGGCGCCGCGGAGCGATCAGTTCACCGAGGGAGGGCACCTCCGAAGGATAGCGATGATCACGGACATCACCCAGGAACCGGGCACGGCCCGTCATCCGGGAGAATGGGACCATGACCGTCACCTTGCTCGGGGCCACCGAGATCCGCCGTCTGGCCGCCGAGCTCGATGTCACCCCCACCAAGAAGCTCGGACAGAACTTCGTCGTCGACGCGAACACCGTCCGCAAGATCGTCCAGGCCGCCCGTGTACAGCCGGGGGAGCGGGTGGTCGAGGTCGGACCGGGACTCGGGTCGCTGACCCTCGCGATCCTCGAGGCGGGGGCCGCCGTCACCGCCGTGGAGATCGACCACCGCCTGGCCGCCCGCCTGCCGCAGACCGCCGACGAGCACGGCGTCCCGGAGGGGATGCTCACGGTGGTCGACGCGGACGCCCTCCGCGTGACGGAGCTGCCCGGCGAGCCGACCGTCCTCGTCGCGAATCTGCCGTACAACGTGTCGGTGCCGGTCCTGCTGCACTTCCTGGAGACGTTCCCGCACCTGCAGCGGGGCGTCGTGATGGTGCAGGCGGAGGTGGCCGAGCGGCTCGCCGCGAAGCCGGGGTCGAAGATCTACGGCTCGCCGAGCGTCAAGGCCGCCTGGTACGGCGAGTGGAAGCTCACCGGGAACGTCTCCCGCCAGGTGTTCTGGCCGGTGCCGAACGTCGACAGCCTCCTCGTCGGCTTCGACCGCTCCGAGGGCGAGCGCGGCCCGGTGGAGGAGCGCCGGCGCACCTTCGCCATCGTCGACGCGGCCTTCAACCAGCGGCGCAAGATGCTCCGGCAGGCCCTCTCCGGCCTCTTCGGCAGCTCCGCCGCGGCAACCGAGGTGCTCACCGCCGCCGGCGTCGCGCCGACCGCCCGCGGGGAGGACCTCACGGTCGACGACTACCAGCGGATCGCCCAGCACGCAACGGCGATCGAGGGTTCCGGCGTCAGCGGCTAATCTGGCACGGTGACCGACTCCCCCCGCTTCCGCCCCGACGTCCCCGAACTGCACCGTCCGTACGCCGCCGACGAGGGCCGCTACGGACGGTTCGCCTACCGTCAGGTGGGCGCCTCCGGCCTCTACCTGCCCCCGATCTCGCTCGGGCTCTGGTGGAACTTCGGCGACAACATCCCGCTCGACAACCAGCGGGCTCTCCTGCGTCACGCGTTCGACAACGGGATCACGCACTTCGACCTGGCGAACAACTACGGCCCGCCGTACGGCTCGGCCGAGAAGAACTTCGGCCGCATCTTCGCGGAGGACCTGCGTCCTTACCGCGATGAGCTGATCATCTCGTCGAAGGCCGGCTGGGACATGTGGCCCGGACCGTACGGCGACTATGCGAGCCGGAAGTACATCCTCGCGAGCGCCGAGCAGTCGCTCACCCGCATGGGGCTGGACTACGTCGACATCTTCTACTCGCACCGCGTCGACCCGGTCACCCCGATCGCCGAGACGGTCGGCGCGCTCGACACCCTGGTGCGCCAGGGCAAGGCGCTGTACGTCGGCATCTCCTCGTACAGCGCGGAGCGCACGGCCGAGGCCGTCGCCGTGGCGAAGGAGCTGGGGACGCCCCTGGTCATCCACCAGCCCGCGTACTCGATCCTCAACCGCTGGATCGAGGACGGCCTCACGCAGACCCTGGAGGAGTCGGGCCTCGGCGCCATCGCCTTCACCCCGCTCGCCCAGGGGCTGCTCACCGACAAGTACCTCGGCGACGGCACGGCCGAACGCGCACAGCAGCGCGGTTCGCTGCCGAACGGCAAGCTGTCCGAGGACGCGGTCCAGACCCTCCGAGCGCTGAACGAGGTCGCGCAGGGCCGGGGGCAGTCGCTCGCGCAGCTCGCGCTGCAGTGGACGCTGCGCACCCCGGTCGTCGCCTCGGCGCTCATCGGCGCCTCCCGGACGGAGCAGCTCGACGAGAATCTCGCCGCCCTCGACGGTCCCGCGTTCACCGACGAGGAGCTCCGCCGCATCGACGAGCTCGCCGGCGCCATCGACGTGAACCTGTGGGCGACCTCCTCGGACCTGTGACCCGCTCATGAGCCTCGCCGCGTCCTCCGGGTCCGTGCACGTGCGCGCGCCGGGGAAGATCAACGTCTACCTCGGTGTCGGCGGGCGCCATGACGACGGCTATCACGCCCTCGCGACGGTCTTCCAGGCGGTCTCGCTGTACGAGGACGTGATCGCCAGGGACGCCGACGACTTCTCGATCACGGTGACCGGGGTGGAGGACGACGGCTCGGTTCCGCTCGACGACCGGAACCTCGCGATGCGGGCCGCCAAGCTGCTGGCGACGGCGACGGATCACCCCGGAGGGGTCGCGCTGCAGATCCGCAAGAGCGTCCCGGTCGCCGGCGGTATGGGCGGGGGCTCCGCGGACGCCGCGGCCGCCCTGGTCGCCTGCGACGCCCTGTGGGGCACAGGACTCTCGGCTGCGCGGCTGCACGACCTCGCCGCGCGACTCGGTGCCGATGTCCCCTTCGCGTTGCACGGCGGCACCGCCGTGGGCACCGGTCGCGGCGATCAGCTGAATCCGGCTCTCGCCCGCGGGCGCTTCGACTGGCTGCTGGTGACCAGCGACGAGGGGCTGTCCACGCCAGCCGTGTACACCCGGCTCGACGAGCTGCGCGAGGAGGAGGGGGCTCTCGCCGACGATCCGCCGCTCTCGCTCGACGTGCCGATCCCGGTGCTGCAGGCGCTGCGCACCGGAGACGCCTGGCAGCTCGCCGACGCACTCCACAACGACCTTCAGGCGGCCGCGCTCGACCTGCGACCGGATCTGGCGCAGACCATCGAACGCGGGGTCGCGGCCGGTGCGCTGCACGGTCTCGTGTCCGGCTCGGGGCCCACCGTGGCCCTCCTCTGCGCGGATCCCGAGTCCGCGCAGGCGGTGCAGACGGCCCTCCGCGAGGACGGTCTCGATCCGCTGCACGTGCACGGCGCCGTCCCCGGAGCCCGCATCATCGGCTGAGTCTGCCCGATTCCCTCGCGTCCGAGCGGCGAGGAGCGTACGCACGGTCGAGGTGCACCCGGCGGGTCATCGCAGACATAATGAAGTAGTCATGTGACCGTGCACACGCGAGGAGGCTGGATGTCCACCTCCTCCGAGCGTGCCCGTATGCCGAGCATCCGCGACGTCGCCCGTCTCGCCGGCGTCTCGCATCAGACCGTCTCCCGGGTGCTCAACGATCACCCCAGCATCCGCCCGGAGACCAAGGCGAAGGTGCTCGACGCGATCGCCGTGCTCGACTACCGTCCCAATCTCGCGGCGCGCGCGCTCGTGACGAGCAAGTCGAACATGCTCGGCATCCTCTCCGCGACGATCGGGGAGTTCGGGCCGACGTCGTCGATCGCCGGCATCGAGGACGCGGCGCGCGAGGAGGGGTACTCGGTCTCCACGCTCAACCTCCCCGCGACCACGCCGGAGGCGATCGGCAACGCCGTGCGCCAGCTCGAGCGCGAGCAGGTGGACGGCATCGTCGTGCTCGCCCCGCAGGTCCGCGTCTTCCATGTCCTGCGCGGCATGAACGTCACCATGCCCTTCGTGACCCTGCAGACCGCCTCGGGATCGGACGGCGTCAGCCTCTCCGCCGACCAGGTGGCGGGGGCGAAGGCGGCGACCGAGCACCTGATCGCGCTGGGCCACAGCGACATCCTCCATCTCGCCGGGCCGCAGGACTGGATCGAGGCGGAGTCCCGGATGCGCGGGTATCTGGATGCGCTCCGCGACGCCGACCTGCCGACGTTCCCGCCGATCCGCGGGGACTGGACGGCCGACTTCGGCTATTTCGCCGGCAAGGAGCTCTCGCTGCGGCGCGACTTCACGGCGGTGTTCGCGGCGAACGACCTCATGGCCATCGGACTGCTGCACGGCTTCCGCGACGCCGGGCTGCGCGTGCCGCATGACGTGAGCGTGATCGGCTTCGACGACATCCCGGTCGCGGCGCACGTGGCGCCGACGCTGAGCACGGTGCACCAGGACTTCCCCGAGCTCGGGCGGCGCGCCGTGCGCATCCTCCTCGCCGAGATCCGGGGCGAGAAGACCCCCGCGTTCGGCCCGCTGCAGACCCTCCTGCGGGCGCGCGAATCCGCTGCATCACGGTAGCGACACGAAAACACGCCGCGGACTTGACACCGCTCCCGCGGAAGACGACGATATACCGATGTGAACGGTCACATCGAAGGTGACCGCACGTCGCGAGGAAGATCCGTGAGCACCACAGCAACGTTGCCGACCGTGTCAGGCCCGATCCTGGAGATGCGCCGCATCACCAAGGAGTTCCCGGGAGTCAAGGCGCTCGCCGACGTCTCGATCACCGTCCGCGCCGGCGAGATCCACGCGATCTGCGGCGAGAACGGCGCCGGGAAGTCGACGCTGATGAAGGTCCTCTCGGGGGTGTACCCGTACGGCACGTACGACGGCGAGATCCTCCTGTACGGCCAGGAGCAGCGCTTCAAGGACATCGCGGCCAGCGAGCAGGCCGGCATCGTCATCATCCACCAGGAGCTCGCGCTCATCCCGGAGCTCTCGGTCACCGAGAACATCTTCCTCGGCAACGAGATCCGTCGCTTCGGCCGCATCGACTGGCAGGCGCAGAAGGAGCGCACCATCGAGCTCCTCGCCCGCGTCGGCCTGGACGAGGACCCGGACGTGCCGATCAAGACCCTCGGCGTCGGCAAGCAGCAGCTCATCGAGATCGCCAAGGCGCTGAACAAGGACGTCAAGCTGCTCATCCTCGACGAGCCCACCGCCGCGCTCAACGAGAACGACTCGCAGCACCTCCTCGACCTGATCCTCGGGCTCAAGGCCAAGGGCATCGCGTCGATCATGATCAGCCACAAGCTCAACGAGATCGAGCAGATCGCCGACGAGATCACGATCATCCGCGACGGCCGCACGGTGGAGACGCTGGACATCTCCCGCGGCGAGATCAACGAGGACCGCATCATCCGCGGCATGGTCGGCCGGTCGCTGGAGAGCCGCTACCCGGACCGCACGCCGGAGATCGGCGAGGTGTTCTTCGAGGTCAAGGACTGGTGGGTGCAGCACCCGACCGTCCCGGAGCGCATGGTCGTGAAGGGCTCGAGCATCAACGTCCGCCGCGGCGAGGTGGTGGGCATCGCCGGCCTCATGGGCGCCGGCCGCACCGAGCTGGCGATGAGCATCTTCGGCCGCTCCTACGGCACGTTCCTCTCCGGCACGCTCGTCAAGGACGGCCAGGAGATCGAGCTCCCCGACGTCGCCGCCGCGATCAAGCACGGCCTCGCGTACGTGAGCGAGGACCGCAAGGTGCTCGGGCTCAACCTGCTCGACACCATAAAGCGGTCCATCGTCGCGGCGAAGCTCTCCAAGATCGCGCACAACGGCGTCGTCGACTCCCGCGAGGAGTTCTCGGTGGCGGAGCGCTACCGCAAGACCCTGCGCATCAAGACCCCGTCGGTGGAGGAGGGCGTCGGCAAGCTCTCCGGAGGCAACCAGCAGAAGGTCGTCCTGGCGAAGTGGATGTTCACCGACCCCGACCTGCTGATCCTCGACGAGCCCACCCGCGGCATCGACGTCGGCGCCAAGTACGAGATCTACGCGATCATCAACGAGCTCGCCGCCCAGGGCAAGGGCGTGATCGTGATCTCCAGCGAGCTGCCCGAGCTGCTCGGCATCTCCGACCGCATCTACACCGTGTTCGAAGGCCGGGTCACCGACTGCATCCCGGCCGACCAGGCGACCCCCGAAGACCTCATGCGCAGCATGACCTCCGCGACCCAGAAAGCATCCGCATGACCACCGACTCGACCACCGCGAAGCGCGGCTTCCACTTCAAGGACATCACGAAGATGTTCGGGGGAGGGCAGTCGACCCTCCGTCAGTTCGGCATCCTCGGCAGCCTCGTCGTCATCCTCGTCGTCTTCCAGGTGCTGACCTGGATCTTCAAGGGCACCGGCCTCACGCTGTCCTCCGGCAACCTCATCAACGTCGTCAACCAGTACTCGTACATCCTGATCCTGGCGATCGGCATGGTGATGGTCATCATCATGGGGCACATCGACCTCTCGGTCGGATCCGTCGCCGCGTTCACGGGCATCGTCGTGGCGAAGGCCATGCAGGACTGGAACCTCCCCTGGCCGCTGGGCATCCTCCTCGGTCTCGGTGTCGGCGTGCTTGTCGGCGCCTGGCAGGGATTCTGGGTCGCCTACGTCGGGGTGCCGGCGTTCATCGTGACGCTGGCCGGCATGCTGTTCTTCCGCGGTGCGAACCAGGCGGTGGGCGACTCGCAGTCGGTGCCCGTGCCGGAGGGCTTCAAGATCATCGGCGCCGGCTACCTGCCGGAGATCGCCCTGCCGCTTCCGTTCAACATCCCGACCATGCTGCTGGCGCTCGCCGGCGTCGCATGGATCGTCTTCTGGGAGATCCGCACCCGGCGCATCCAGCGCAAGATGGGCTCCGACATGGCGCCGCTGTGGGTGAGCGTGACGAAGGTCGTCCTCATCTCGGCCGTCATCCTCGTCGCCGGCTGGCTGTTCGCCACCGGACGCGAGGGCACGAGCTTCCCGATCTCGGGCGTCATCCTCCTCGCTCTCGTCATCCTCTACTCGTTCATCACGAACAACACCGTCTTCGGCCGTCACATCTACGCGGTCGGCGGCAACCGCCAGGCGGCGCGCCTCTCGGGCGTGAAGGACCGCTGGGTCGACTTCTTCGTGATGATGAACATGTCGGTCCTCGCCTCGCTCGCCGGCATGATCTACGTCGCCAGGGCGACCGCGTCCGGCCCGCAGGACGGCAACGGGTGGGAGCTCGACGCGATCGCCTCCGTCTTCATCGGCGGCGCGGCCGTCTCCGGCGGCATCGGCACGGTGATCGGGTCGATCATCGGTGGTCTCGTGATGGCGTTCCTGAACAACGGACTCGCGCTGCTCGGCGCCGGTGCCGACGTCGTCTCGATGATCAAGGGCCTCGTGCTCCTCTTCGCCGTCGGCGTCGACGTGTGGAACAAGCAGCAGGGCCGTCCGTCGATCATCGGCTTCCTCACGCGCCGTCTCGGCCGCAAGCAGGATCCGGCCACCGACACGTTCGATCCCACGAAGACGAACTACCCCACCAGTCAGAAGTACGAAGCCCCCGCCGTCGAGGAGACGCGCGGAAAGTAAGGGCCGCGTCGCGCAACGCAGGCGCGACGGGACCTGCACACACCAGAGAAAGAGATCACATGAAGAAGATCCTTCTGTCGGCGACAGCGCTTGTCGTCGCGGGCGCATTCGCCCTCACCGGCTGCTCCTCGGAGCGCGGCGGTGACTCGGGTTCGGGGTCGGGCGATGAGGCCGCCTCGGGCTTCGACGCCGGCTCCACGATCGGTGTCGCTCTGCCCGACAAGACCTCGGAGAACTGGGTCCTGGCCGGTCAGCTGTTCACCGACGGTCTCGAAGAGGCCGGCTTCAAGGCGGACGTGCAGTACGCGCCCGCCAGCAACACGGTCGCCGAGCAGCAGAACCAGATCCAGGCGATGGTCACCGGTGGCGCCAAGGTCATCATCATCGGCGCCAAGGACGGCAAGCAGCTCACCACGCAGGTGGAGGCCGCGCGCGACGCCGGTGTCGCGGTCATCGCCTACGACCGTCTCATCGAGAACACCGACGCGGTGGACTACTACGTCGCCTTCGACAACTTCGAGGTCGGCAAGCTCCAGGGCCAGGCGCTGCTCGACGGGCTCGCCGAGCGCGCGGATCACGAGGCGCCGTACAACATCGAGCTGTTCTCGGGCTCGCCGGACGACGCCAACTCGGCGGTGTTCTTCAACGGGGCGATGGAGGTGCTGCAGCCGAAGATCGACGACGGCACGCTGAACGTCGTCTCCGGGCAGACCGAGATCTCCCAGACGGCGACCGAGGGCTGGAAGCCGGAGAACGCCCAGCGCCGGATGGACTCGATCCTCACGTCGAGCTACGGCTCGGAGACCCTCGACGGCGTCCTGTCCCCGAACGACACCCTCGCCCGCGCCATCATCACCTCGGCGCAGCAGGCCGGCAAGCCCGTCCCGGTGGTCACCGGTCAGGACTCCGAGGTCGAGTCGGTGAAGTCGATCATGGAGGGCGTGCAGTACTCCACGATCAACAAGGACACCACGCTGCTCGTGGAGCAGGCCATCAAGATGGTCGGTCAGCTCCAGAAGGGTGACGAGGTCGACGTCAACGACACCGACCAGTACGACAACGGCAAGAAGGTCGTCCCGGCCTACCTGCTCCCGCCGGTCATCGTGACCAAGGAGAACGCGGCCGAGGCCTACGCCAACGTCCCGAGCCTCCTCGAGATCGTGAAGTCGTACGAGTAAGCCGTAGCGCGAACATCCGGGTTCCCAGAGAACATCGGACACGACGAGCCGTCCGGACCCTCGGGTCCGGGCGGCTCGTCGCCGTTGCGGCGCGTCACCGTCCTGCCTTCAGTCGACGGGCTGCCATCGCCGCGTCGCCAGGGCGAGGAGGAGCGCGGCCATCGTCAGCGTGGCCGCGAGAGCGACGGGGGAGAGCGCGCCCGCCCCGCTCGCGAGGGTCCACGCTCCCGACGCCGGTCCGATCACAGCGCCGATGTTCAAGGCCGCGGTGGCGTAGGACCCTCCCATGGTCGGGGCGCCGGAGGCGGCATACAGCACCCGGGTGATCAGTGTGCTTCCGACGCCGAACGAGGCCATGCCCTGCGCGAAGACGAGGAACAGCAGGGGTATCGGCTGCGTCGCGACCGCCGCCAGGACGATCCAGCCGCCGAGGAGCAGCGGGCCGCCGACCGCGAGGAGGACACCGGCATGTCGATCGGCGAACCGACCCGCGATGGTCACGCCGAGGAACGAGCCGATGCCGAACAGGACCAGCGCGAGCGGGACCGCAGCGTCGGGCAGGCCCGCGACCTCGGTGACGATCGGCGCGAGGAACGTGAAGACCGCGAAGGTCCCCGCGTTCACCAGGGCCGCCAGGGTCATCGCGAGGGCCAGGCGCGGTGTCCCCAGGAGCGCGAGCTCCGTGCGGAGGGCCGGTTCCTTCCGGGGGAGTGGTGCCGGGGCGGGGTCAGGCTCCGTGCCCGGGATCGTCGTCGGCACGCCGCGGAGGATTCCGAGCAGCGCAGGGAGGCAGAGGAGCGCGACAGCGGCGAAGGTCGCCCGCCAGCTCAGCGCGGTGCCGAGGATGGCGCCCACAGGGACGCCGACGATGGTGGCGACGGTCGTCCCGGAGAGCAGCACCGCGAGCGCTCGTCCGGTGCGCTCGCGGGGGACGAGGAGGGTCGCCGTGCGCAGGGCGACGGCGAGGAAGCCGGCGTTCGCGAGGGCGCTGAGTACGCGCGTGACGAGCAGAAGCTCGAACAGGGACGTCACCGCGCCGACGGCATGGCAGGCGGCGAAGAGCACGAGGCAGGCGACGAGTGTGCGGCGTGGGGGCCAGCTGCGCGCGAACGCGGCCATGGCGGGTGCGCCGATGACCATGCCGACCGCGAAGGCGGAGGTGAGGAGGCCCGCCGTGCCGACCGGGACGTCGAGCTCGTGCGCGATCGCGGGGAGGAGTCCCGCGAGCATGAATTCGGAGGTGCCCATGACGAAGACCGCCAGGGCAAGGGCATAGAGGGGGAAAGGCATCGAGTGCTCCGAGGTGAGAGGGAAGAGGAATGCTTCTCGTCACCACGGTCAGCGCCCGGGTCACCGGCGCGCGCCCGCCGGCAGGGCGGACGAAGGGATCAGCGGTTCGCGGGGCTGACGGTGTGACCGGCAGCCCCCGACCTGTCTGATTCGGGGCTCGACATGCCCTCCACTCTAGGGCTGACGGCGGGAGACCACGGAGGTTCCTCGGCGAAGGTGACGGTGTGCGGAGGCGGCGGTCGGTCGATGTAGGTCCGGCCGGTGGGGCTCGTCCACTCCAGAACGCCGCCCGGCCCCTGCTCGACGTGCCACGGGGAGTGGTGTTTGAGCATGTGATGTCGTCGGCAGAATGTCGCGAGGCTGTCGTGCGCGGTCTCTCCGCCGAGCGCCGCATCGTGATTGTGATCGAGGTCACACTTCCGCGGTGCGAGGCCGCAGCCCGGGAAGCGGCAGCGTTGATCGCGGGCCCGCAGGTGTCGGCGGAGGTCTTCGCTCGGGCGATACCGGTCGACGGCCAGCAGCGCCCCGCTGATCGGGTGGGTGAGCACCCGGTCCCAGCCGCTCGCCGCGCCGGCCAGACGGCGGGCCGTGGCCGGATCGATCGGGATGACCCCGTCCAGCTCGGCGGCGAGGATCCGAGTGCCCTCTGTCGTCCGTTCCTGCTCCCCGTGCATCAGCGTCAGCACCGGCACGGTGACCTCGACGCGCGCCCGAAGCTCCGAGAGCAGCCCCTCTTCCGAGTCATGGCCCGCCGGAGCGCCGGTCAGGACGAGGTCGGCGAGCAGATCCGCGCGCAGCTGATCCACGGTCCTGTCGTCGAGGATGCTCTCCTCCGCCTCCCGACGCCGTGCCTGCGCGTTCTCCTCCCGCACGGCATGCGCCATCTGGGAGAGCCGGTCGTACATCCCGTGCACGAGCGCCGCGGGGCCACGCGCGCCGAGCTCGGCCATGCCGTCCTCGAGATCGGTCACCCAGACGCGGCGCAGCTCCCTGGCGTCACGATGTCGCTCGACGAGGGTCCGCTCCCGGAACCGGTCGGCCAGTCGGCGCACGAGTCGGCGTATCCGGTTCGGAGATTCCGCAGCGGCCACCTCGATCGCCTCCGCCGCGAAACGCGAACGGTCGTCCGGGTCATGGAGGTGAGCCCCCGCCTCCACGATCACGCGTGCATGCGCGGCGCTGATCCGCCCGGCGCCCTGAGCCTCCCAGACGGCGGGGAACCGTTCGACCAACCAGGACGCATCGGACATCCGCCGCTCGATCGTGCGGTCGCTGACGCGCTGTGCGGCCCCGATCTCCGCGGCGACCGTGCGGATCGCCATGTCGCCGCCGTCCGGATGCCGAGCCTGCCGGGCGATGTCGACCGCCAGTCGCCCCGCCATCGCGAGCAGTCCGTCGCGGGCCGCCTGCATGCTGCTCAGCGTCTTCTCCGCCGCTTCCAGCCCCTCCACCAGATCGGCGAGCATCGCCATCTGGGAGTCGGTCGCGTCGAGCAGTGCGGGCATGACGGCAGTCCATCACCGACCACCGACATTCGAACGAAGATTCGAAGGATTCTGGCCGAAAGTCGTATCACGAAAGGATAACGACCGTGGTTGACTGGCTCCGTGCTCCTGAACGTCATCGAAGCCGGGGAGGGCGACCGCGTCGCCGTGCTGCTGCACGGCATGATGGGGTCCGCCGAGAGCTGGCACCGCGTGGTCCCGCTGCTCGTGGAACGCGGCTTCCGCGTGCTCGCGCTCGATCTGCCCGGCCACGGCCTCTCTCCGCGTGACCCGGAGCTCACGATCGAGACGGCGGCCGATGCCGTCGTCGCCACGCTCGCGCAGACGGCGCTCCCTCCGGGGGCAGGTTCCGCAGCGGGGGACGGGGCGGCCTCGCCGCTCGCCGTCGCCGTCGGGCACTCCTTCGGCGCCACCGTGCTCGCCGCCGCCGCGCCCCGCCTCGATCCGAGTCTCGCGGTCTACGTCGACGCGCCGCTCGCCCTCCAGGGCGGCCAGGACCGCGCCTCTCTCATCTCGCAGTACGAGCACGACCGCCGCGCGCGCATGTCGCCCGCCGAGCTCCGCCGGCTCCGGCCCTTCTACTCCGTCGACGATGCCACGGTCGAGGCGCGGGCGGCCGAGCGCTTCGATCCGCCGACCGCGGCCTCCGTCTCCTGCGGGGAGGACGGTCATTGGACCGCCGCCCCCGGCTCCATCGTCGTCCGCGCGGAACCCAGTGCCTGGGTCACCGACGAGGACGCGCGGCGGTTCGAGCATGGCGGGGTCACGGTGCGCAGCATCCCCGGGGCCGCTCACACCGTCTGGTACAGCCACTTCGAGGTCTTCACCGCCGCGCTGCCGGAGCTCTTCGCCCCGTCGCTGGTCTGACCGGGAGACCGTCCGACGCGGCGCGACTACCCTGGAGAGGACATGGCACATCTTCTCGGGGCCGAAGCCCTGCACCTCGAATACCCGACCCGCGTCGTCTTCGACGCCGTGACCCTCGGCATCGAGGAGGGCGACCGCATCGGCATCGTCGGCCGGAACGGCGACGGCAAGTCGAGCCTTCTCGGCATGCTCGCCGGCACGAAGCAGCCGGACTCCGGTCGGGTGACCGTCCGCGGCGGCACCCGCATCGGCGTGCTGGACCAGGCCGACACCCTCCCCGACGACATCACGATCGGCGCCGCCGTGGTCGGCGACATGGCCGAGCACGAATGGGCCGGTGACGCCCGCGTCCGCGACGTGATCGAGGGGCTGCTGACCGATCTTCCCTGGGACGCGCAGGTCGGCTCCCTCTCCGGCGGTCAGCGCCGCCGCGTGTCGCTCGCGAATCTGCTCACCGGGGACTGGGACGTCATCGCTCTCGACGAGCCGACGAACCACCTCGACGTCGAGGCGATCACCTGGCTCGCCGGGCACCTCAAGAAGCGCTGGCCCGCGAACGCCGGAGCCCTCCTCGTCGTGACCCATGACCGGTGGTTCCTCGACGAGATCTGCACCGAGACGTGGGAGGTGCACGACCGCATCGTGGAGCCCTTCGAGGGCGGCTATGCGGCGTACATCCTGCAGCGGGTCGAGCGCGACCGCATGGCGGCGGCGACCGAGGCGAAGCGGCAGAACCTCGCCCGCAAGGAGCTCGCCTGGCTGCGCCGCGGTGCCCCGGCCCGCACCAGCAAGCCCAAGTTCCGCATCGATGCGGCCAACGAGCTCATCGCCGACGTGCCCGAGATCCGCGACAAGGTCTCGCTGCAGTCGCTCGCCGTCTCGCGGCTGGGCAAGGACGTCGTCGACCTGCTCGATGTGGGGGTGACGTACCCTTCGACAGGCTCAGGGACCCAGGCTTCGGCAGGCTCAGGGACCCAGGCGGGATCCGGAACCGGTGGGAAGACCGTGCTGAAGGATGTGGAGTGGCGGATCGCCCCGGGCGAGCGCACGGGCATCCTCGGCGTGAACGGCGCCGGGAAGTCCACACTCCTGGGGCTCATCTCCGGCACGGTCGAGCCCACCGAGGGGCGGATCAAGCGGGGGAAGACCGTGCAGGTGCGCACGCTCACGCAGCGCCTCGACGAACTCCTCCCGCACTGGAACGACCCCGTGCGCGTGGTCATCTCGGGTCTGCGCACGTCGTACACGCTCGGCGCCGGGTCGAAGGCGCAGGACCTCACACCAGGACAGCTCCTGGAGCGGCTCGGGTTCTCCTCGGCTCAGCTCTCGACGCCGGTGAAGGATCTCTCCGGCGGTCAGCAGCGCCGGTTGCAGCTGCTGCTCGTGCTGCTCGACCAGCCGAACGTGCTCATCCTCGACGAGCCCACGAACGACATGGACACCGACATGCTCGCCGCGATCGAGGACCTCCTCGACTCCTGGTCGGGCACCCTCCTCGTCGTGAGCCACGACCGGTACTTCCTGGAGCGGGTGACGGATCAGCAGTACGCGATCCTTCCCGGTCCGGACGGCGCGGGGCGCCTGCGCCATCTCCCGGGCGGCGTCGACGAGTACCTTCGTCTGCGGCAGCGCGTCGAGAGCGCCTCGACGACCTCGACGGCGGCATCGGCCCCCGCAGCGAGCGGTCTCGACGGCGCGGCTCTCCGGGCGGCGCAGAAGGAAGCCGCCGCCCTCGAGCGTCGCATCCAGAAGCTCACGCAGCAGGTCGACGCGGCCAAGCACGCCCTCGCCGACCACGACCAGTCCGACTATGCGGGCCTCGGCGAGCGGATGAAGGCGATCACGGCGCAGGAGGCCGAGATCGAGGAGCTGGAGCTGCGCTGGTTCGAACTCACGGAGCAGATCGGCTGACGGAGGAATATCCTTCTCCCACGACTGTTGGGAGTAGCGATGGAAGGCCTCGAAGTAACCGTCCTGCTCGGACTCACGATCCTCGTCGGAACCCTGATCGCCCCGCGCGTGCGTCTCGCGCTGCCCCTCGTCCTCGTCATCCTCGGACTGTTGCTGGGATTCATCCCGCCGCTGCGCGAGGTCCAGCTGCCGCCGGAGACCGTCCTGCTGCTGTTCCTGCCGGTGATGCTGTTCTGGGAGAGCCTCACGACATCGCTGCGGTCTATCCGCCGCGACTTCCGCTACATCGTGCCGATGAGCACGCTCCTCGTCGTCGCCTCCGCGTTCGCGGTGGCCGGCATCGGCGTGCTGTTCGGCATGCCCTGGGAGATCGCCCTCATCCTCGGGGCCGCGGTCGCGCCGCCCGACGCCACGGCCGTCGCCGCCCTCGGCCGGCTGCTGCCTCGTCGGATGTTCATGAAGCTCAAGGCCGAGAGCCTGACCAACGACGGCACCGCGCTCGTGCTCTACGCCATCGCGGTGTCCCTCGCGCTGGGCGGCCAGGTCACGCCGCTCTCGGTCACCTGGGACGTGCTGGTGTCGTACGTGGGCGGGATCGCCGCGGGGATCGTCGTCGCGGCCCTGGCCACGCTGCTGCTGCGCCGCATCTCCTCCACCATCGTCATCAACGTCACGCTGCTGCTCGTGCCGTTCTCCGCGTTCCTGCTCGCCGAACTCGTCCACGCGTCCGGGGTGCTCGCCGTGGTCGTGGCCGGACTCATCGTCGCCTGGGTGTCGCCGCGCGTGACGACGGCGGCCTCGCGCCGACAGGCCGACGCGGCCTGGCCGTTCGGCGTCTTCCTGCTGAACGGGGCGCTGTTCGTGCTCATCGGCCTCGAGGTGCAGTTCGTCGCCCACGAGATCTCCGCCGCCGCCATCGGCCGCCTGGTGCTCGTGACGCTCGCCGTGTGGGCGACGCTCTTCGCCGTGCGGTACGTGTTCCAGCTCCTCAACGTGCTGTTCCAGCGCCGCCCGGCCGAACGCCCGCCGCGCGGCGCCCGCTCCCGCGCCCGACTCGTGTCCACGGTCGCCGGCATGCGCGGCGCGGTGTCGCTGGCGATCGCGCTGTCGGTGCCGACCGGTGTCTCCGCAGGGAGCATGGTGGGCGGGCGTGACGAGATCGTCTTCTGACCGCCGGGGTGATCCTGCTCAGCCTCCTCGTGCAGGCGCCTCTCCTTCCGGCGCTCGTGCGCTGGGCGCGATTCCCGGTCGACCATGCCGAGGACGAGGAGTACGAGCTCGCCGAGCGGGCGATCTCGGGTGCGGCCCTGGCCGCGCTCGACGACCTCGCCGCGGAGCACGGCATCGGCCAGGAGGTGCGCGATCGGGTGCGCGCCGAGGGGTACCAGGCGCTGGAGTTCGCGAACGCCCGGACGCTCGCGCGGGAGCAGGCGCTCATCGACGCCGAGGCCGACGCCCTGGACGAGATGCTCGGCGCCCCCGATCCCTACGGCACCGGGGGAGAGGCGCGCAGCCGCGAGGACGATGACGAGGACGCGGGTAACGTGGCGGTGTCGGCAGGGACCGCCCCCGACCCCGAGGCGACGGACGGCACGACGCTGCAGATGATCGCGACCTCCGCCGACGTGGACCTCGCCCAGCGCTCGCCGCTCGTGCGGCACGAGGAGCACACCCGGCTCAAGCTCGCGCTGCTCGACCGCAAGCGCGAGGTGCTGCTCGGGCTCCGCGGCGCCGGCACCGTGGACGACATGGTGGTCCGCCGGATCTCCGCCCGTCTCGACCCGGAGCAGGTGCGTCTGCAGGGCATCGAAGAGTTCGACTGATCCGATCCCGCACGGCTGTGACGCCGTGTGACATCCCGATTCCGCGACAGCGCGCCCTCCTGCCTAACGTTGTCGAGTCCCGCCAGGAAGGAACCCTCATCATGTCCCGCCGCACCACCTCCGCCCTCGCCGCGCTCGCCGTGGTCCCGCTGTTCGTCGCCCTCGCCGGGTGCGCCACCTCGTCCGACGCGGGTTCCGGCGACGGCGGCTCCGAGAACGAGACCGTCAAGATCGGTGTCGTCGGGAAGGGCGACGCGCAGTGGGCGCCCTTCGTCGAGGCCGCCGCCGACGAGGGCATCACGGTCGAGCTCGTCGACTTCGGGTCCTACGAGCAGCCGAACCCGGCGCTGACCGAGGGCGAGATCGACCTCAACCAGTTCCAGCACATCGTGTACCTCGCGGAGTACAACAACGCCTCGGGTTCCGACCTCACGCCCATCGGCTCGACCGCCATCTACCCGCTCGGCCTGTACTCGACGAAGTACGACGACGTCGACGACATCAAGAAGGGCGACACGGTCGCGGTTCCCGACGACGCCTCGAACCAGGCACGCGCGCTCAACGTGCTGCAGCAGGCGGGCCTGCTCGAGCTCAAGAGCGGCGGCACGCCGTACTCCGACCTCGCCGACATCGATGCCGACAAGTCGAAGGTGAAGGTGACGGCCCTCGAAGGTGCGCTCATCCCGACCTCGCTCCCGGACGTCGCGGCCGCGATCATCAACAACGACTTCGTCGAGGACGCCGGACTGACGTTCGACGACGCGATCGCGCAGGACGACCCGGAGGACCCGAACGCCCTCCCGTACGTCAACATCTTCGCCGCGCGCGCGGAGGACGCGGACAACGAGACGTACCAGAAGCTCGTCGAGATCTTCCAGACGAACGAGGATGTGCAGGCGGGGCTGCTCGAGTCCTCCGGCGACACCGCGGTGGCGCTGCGCACGCCGGTGGAGGACCTCGTGGCCTCGCTGGAGAAGGTCCAGAAGGACGCCGCAGAGAAGTAGTCGGCCGCGGGGCGTCATCTGCCCCCTGTTCGATGAGGGAGAATCGGGTGGCGCTTCGTGCGCCGCCCGATTCTCCGTTTCCCGAGAACCAGACCGGAGCACCACATGCCGATCGTCACCCTGACGAACGTCTCCAAGACCTACCCCTCCCGCAGCCAGGGCGATCGCGAGATCGTCGCCGTCGACGACGTCACCCTCTCCATCGACAAGGGCGACGTCTTCGGCATCATCGGATACTCCGGTGCGGGGAAGTCGACGCTCGTGCGTCTCATCAACGCGCTCGAGCCGGCCACCCGCGGCACCATCACGGTGGACGGAGTCGACATCACGGCGCTCAAGGAGAGCGAGCTGCGCGCCGTGCGCGGCGGCATCGGGATGATCTTCCAGCAGTTCAACCTGTTCTCCTCGCGCAGCGTCAAGGCCAACATCGCGTACCCGCTCAAGCTCGCCGGCTGGTCGAAGCCGGACATCGAGGCGCGCGTCGCCGAGCTGCTGTCGTTCGTGGGGCTCGCCGACAAGGCGAAGGCATACCCGGAGCAGCTCTCCGGTGGACAGAAGCAGCGCGTCGGGATCGCCCGCGCGCTCGCCACCAAGCCCGCCATCCTCCTCGCGGATGAAGCGACGAGCGCGCTCGATCCGCAGACCACGCACGAGGTCCTCGACCTGCTCAAGCGCGTCAACGAGGAGCAGGGCGTCACGATCGTCGTCATCACCCACGAGATGGATGTGATCCAGACCATCGCCACCCGCGTCGCCGTCATGGAGAACGGGCGGGTCATCGAGCAGGGCGACGTCTTCGATGTCTTCTCCGCCCCGCGGAATCCGGCGTCTCAGCGGTTCGTCGGCACGGTGGTGAAGGGGGTGCCCTCGCCGTCGGAACTCGCGGTGCTGCGGGACCGGCATACCGGACGCCTGGTGACCCTGTCGTTCCGCGACGGCGACTCGTCGCAGGCCCAGGTGTTCCTCGACCTCGCCTCGGCGGGTCTCGACTTCGAGCTCGTCTACGGCGGGATCAACGACATCCGGGGTCGTGCGTTCGGCCACCTCACGCTCGCCATCCGGGGTGACCGCGCGGCGATCGACAGGGCCCTGGCGCGTATCGCGGAGCGTGTCGAAGTCACCGTCATCGCTGGAGAGGAGGGTCGCTGATGGATCGTCTGAACGAACTGTGGCCGGAGTTCTGGCAGGCCGCGCTCGAGACCCTGTACATGACGTCGTTCGCGCTCGTGCTCGGGGGGATCCTCGGGCTGGCGGTGGGCGTCCTGCTGTACGTGACGCGCCCCGGCGGACTGATGCCGAACCGCGTCGTCTCCGGGCTCATCAACTTCGTGGTGAACTTCTTCCGACCGATCCCGTTCGTCATCTTCATGGCGGTGGCGCAGCCGTTCGCGCGCCTGGTCGTCGGCAGCGGCATCGGCACCACCGCCGGAGCCTTCATCATCGGTCTCGCGGCGGCGTTCGCGATCGGCCGCATCGTCGAGCAGCATCTCGTCTCCGTGTCGCCGGGCGTGATCGAGGCGGCGCGGGCGATGGGCGCCGGGCCGTGGCGGATCCTCTTCACCGTCGCGATCCCCGAGTCGCTCGGCCCCCTCATCCTCGGTTACACCTTCATCGTCGTCGCGCTCATCGACATGACCGCGATGGCCGGGCTCATCGGCGGCGGCGGGCTCGGTGCCTTCGCGCAGATCTACGGTTTCCGGCAGTTCGAGCCGCTCGTGATGTGGGCGGCGATCATCCTCATCGTGGTGTTCGTGCACCTCGTGCAGCTCCTCGGCACCCGGCTCGCGCGGAAGGTCATGCGCCGCTGAGGCCGATCAGCGTGCCGGGGCCTCCTGCAGGCTCCGGCGCGTGGTGAACGTGCGCTCCTGCCCGTTCAGCGGATCGGTGAACCGGAGCTCGCGTGCGAGGAGCTGGAGCGGGCGGGTGAAGTCGTCCGGACGCTCCGGCTGCAGCACGGGGTAGAAGCCGTCGTGGAGGATGCCGAGGCCCAGCGCGGCGAGGTGCACGCGGAGCTGGTGCATCTTCCCGCTGTGCGGACGGAGAAGCGTGTGCACGACGCGATCGTCGGCGGCGATGACCTCGATGAGCGTCTCGGAGTTCGGCTCGCCGTCCTCATCCACCTGCACGCACACCTGACCGCGGAGCTTCTCGATCCGGTTGCGGTAGACGAGGGGGAACCGCGACGGATCCCAGTCCGCCGGGCGCGCGGAGACCGCCTCGTACACCTTCTCCACACGACGGTCCTCGAACAGCAGCTGGTAGGCGCCGCGGGTGGCAGGGCGGGCGGAGAACATCAGCAGCCCCGCCGTGGCCCGGTCGAGGCGGTGGATGGGCGTGAGATCCGGGTTGCCGAGGCGATTGCGCAGCCGGACGAGGGTGGAGTTCTGCAGGTACTTGCCGCCCGGCGTGGTGGGGAGGAAGTGCGGCTTGTCCACCACCACCAGATGCTCGTCCTGGTGCAGGATCTCCTCGGTGAACGGGATCTCCTTCTCGACCGGAGGCTCCCGGTAGTACCAGACGAACTCCTCGGCGCCGAGAGGCGTGTCCCGGGAGAGCGGCCGGCCATCGCGCGCGACGATCTCCCCGCGGTCGAAGCGCACGAGCAGCCGCTCCGGATCGAGGTGGAAGAACCGCTCGACCATGTAGGCGGCGATGGTCGGCCACGCACCCGTCATCGGCACGTGCAGCCGGGTCGCGCCGACCCCGTCGCGCACGGGAAGCGGGGAGGGCATGCCCATGTCTCGGCCTTCGGAGCGGGGGTCGCGGGGCTGCGACCGGGTGCTCCCAGCCTAGGCGACCGCTCGGGCAGGGTCCGTGGGCCGCGGCCACTCCTGCCTCGGTTGCACGATCCCGTTGCGCCTGCACGACCGTTCCGGGGTTCTCGTCCCACGTCTCAACCCTGGTCGTGCATTCGGAGCGAGGGGGCCGGACAGGAGGCCCCGGAACCGGCGGGGTGTCAGCGGGTTTCGGCGGCGAGCCAGTCGTCGAAGGTCGTCGCCGCCGTGCGCGCGTCGTCGCCGGGAAGCAGCACCTCACCCGCGAACTCGACGCCGAGTGCGGCACCCTCCCACGCGGCGCGCAGCGGAAGGTCGCGACCCCACGCCGCGAGAGTGCGGCGCGCCATGTCGACGGCGTCCTCCGTGCGGGGTCCGGCGATGTCGAACGAGCCGCCGAGCGCCGGCGACTCCGCCGCGTCGACGAGGGTGACGGCCACGTCCGCGGGCGCGATGGGCTGCAGGAGCAGCGGGGGCACGACGCCCTCGCCGTCCTCGATGCTCCACTCGGCGATCATCGCGGGGAAGTCGTGGAACTGCGTCGCCCGCACGATGGTGAACGGAACGGGGCCACGAGTGACCTCTCGCTCCTGGGCGCGTTTGCCTGCGTAGTGGGGGTTCCCGCGCACGCGATCGAGCGCCGCGATCGAGAGGGCCACGTGGTGGTCAACCCCGGCTTCGTCCTCGGCGGCGAGCAGCGTGCGGCTGAGCGTGGTGAACACCCGCTCGGCCTCGGCCACATCGGATACCGGGGGATTCGTCGCGTCGACGACCGCGTCCACTCCGCGCAGCAGCGTCGCGAGACCTTCGCCCGCGGTCAGGTCGACCCCCTCGCTGCGGCTGAGCGACAGCG
The DNA here is from genome assembly GCF_042799975.1 of Microbacterium sp. NPDC057658. Classification (NCBI taxonomy): domain Bacteria; kingdom Bacillati; phylum Actinomycetota; class Actinomycetes; order Micrococcales; family Microbacteriaceae; genus Microbacterium; species Microbacterium sp. NPDC057658. The sequence goes on from NZ_JBHVHT010000002.1 coordinate 488,149, forward strand.
GATCGTGGCCCCGACGCCGGGCCTCCTCGACGACCAGTCGCCCGATCCGGCCCGTTCCTCCTGCGACCGCGATGCGCATGCCCACTCCTTCAATCATGGATATTGTGTGTCCACAATAGGGCGCCCGGATACGATGGGCAAGTGAAACTCCCGGAGACCTCGGAATGGGTGCTGCACACCGTCGCGGTGATCGCTCAGCTCCCCGCGGGGTCGACGGTGTCCGGAGCACAGCTCGCCGAGCACTTCGGCGTGCCGGGGCCGTACCTCTCGAAGCAGCTCGCGAAGCTCGTCCGCGCCGGCATCCTCACCGGGAGCACGGGGCCCCGCGGCGGCTTCCGCCTGGCCAGGGAGCCCGAGAGCATCACCATCCTCGACCTCGTCACCGCGGTGGACGGCGCCGCCGACCCCTACATCTGCCGCGAACTCCGTCAGCAGGGGAGAGGGGCCGCCCGTCCGGAGGACTGCGCCGCGCCGTGCGGACTCGCCGTCGTCATGCGCCGTGCCCACGAGGCCTGGCGGGCTTCTCTGGAGGCGGTGTCGATCGCGGAGGTCGTCGGCACGCTCCCCGACACCGTCCCGGCCAAGAACCGGCGCCTCCTCCTCGGACCCTGACCTGCCCGTTCGCACGATCCGTGCCGGGTCGGTCCTGCGACGCCTGCACGACCCGGGTCCGGATGCACGACCAGGTGACCACTTCTCCCGGGCAGCCGTGCGCGGATCGTGCGGGCGGAACAGGCCGGACGGAACAGACGGAACGGACCGATCCGGACCGAACCACACAGGGTGCGGGTCAGGTGTCGAAGCTGAGACTCAGCTTCCGCAGCAGGGCGGCCAGTCGGTCCCGGTCGGCGCGGGAGAGGGCGCGCAGGAGGTCGGCCTCGGCGTCCACGAGCCGGGTGATCGCGGCGTCCACCCGGACCCGGCCGTCGTCGGTCAGGGTCACGAGCACGCTGCGGCCGTCCGCCGGGTCGGCTTCACGGCGAACGAAGCGACGGCCGACGAGACGGTCGATGCGGTTGGTCATGGTGCCGCTCGACACGAGGGTCTGCTGCAGGAGCTGCTTGGGGGAGAGCTGGAACGGCGACCCGGCCCGGCGCAGCGCCGACAGCACGTCCCACTCCCACGGTTCGAGGTCGCTTCGGCGGAACACCTCGCGGCGCGCGCGGTCGAGGTGTCGGGAGAGGCGGTCCATGCGGGACAGCACCTCGAGGGGGGAGAAGTCGAGGTCGGGGCGCTGCGTGTTCCACGCGCCGACGATCCGATCGACCTCATCCGCCTCGCTCATCCGTTCATTATCGCGTGCGGCGAGATCGTGGCCGCGGAGGACGCGGGGAGGAGCATCGTGAGGAACGCGCTGTGCGGGTCGGGGAGGTAGGAGCCGAACGGGGCGCCCTCGCGGAACCCGGCGGCGGCGTACATCGCGCGCGCGGGGGCGAAGAAGGGGTCGCGGCCGGTCTCGAGTGAGAGCCGCCGGACGCCCCGCGCGTCGGCGTCGTCGAGGAGATGACCGAGCATCGTCCGCCCGAACCCGCGTCCGCGGAAGGCGGGATCGGTTCGCATCGACTTCAGCTCCTCATGTCCGTCCTCCACGACCGCGAGGGCGCCCGTCGCAGCGATCCGTCCGTCGACCCGTCCCGTGAAAAACCGGACGCGCGGAGTCAGCAGCCGGTCGAGCGGGAGCGCATGCTGGCTCTCGGGTGGAGCGGTGCCGTCCATCTCCGCGTGGTGGGCGGCGACGAAGGCCGCGATCTCGGGGGTGGCGACGGTGACACGGTCGATCACGAGGCTCATCGTCCCAGCATCGCAGAGCGGTGTTTCGGGCGGATGACGGGCCGGTGCGACGCGGGTCGCACACACAGGAACGGACACCGGGACGTGGCAGACTTATCGGGCGGCGCCCCCGGGGTGCCGCGGTCCGCCGTGGTGTAATGGCAGCACGACAGCCTTTGGAGCTGTGAGGTCTAGGTTCGAGTCCTGGCGGCGGAGCATGACTGGGAACAACCTCGCCATCGTCGTCCTCGCCGCGGGCCAAGGCACGCGCATGAAGTCGCGCCTGCCGAAGGTGCTGCACCGGATCAGCGGGCGGCCTCTGGTCGGACACGTGCTGACGACGGCCACGCGTCTGCAGCCGGCGCACATCGAGGTGGTCGTGCGTCATGAGCGCGATCAGGTCGTGGCGGCGCTGCGCGAGGACTACCCGGACGCGGTCTTCGTCGACCAGGACGACGTGCCGGGCACGGGCCGCGCCGTCCAGGTCGCGGTCGACGCGCTGCCCGCGGACTTCGACGGCGATGTGCTCGTGCTCTCCGGCGACTGCCCGCTGGCCGATGCCGAGACGCTCTCCACGTTCCTCGACGAGCACCGCGCCTCCGGAGCCCCGGCCACCCTCATGACCGCCCTCGTCGACGACCCCACCGGCTACGGGCGGGTCATCCGCGACGCCGACGGCACGGTCGACCGGATCGTCGAGCAGAAGGACGCCACGGCGGAGGAGGCGGCGGTCAGCGAGATCAACGCCGGCATGTACGTGTTCCGCGCCGCCACGCTGCGCACCTACCTGCCGCGGATCGGCGTGGACAACGCCCAGGGCGAGATGTACCTGACCGACGTGCCCGGCCTCGTGCGTCGGGACGGCGACCGGGTCGCGGCGTCGATCGTGTCGGACGTCGAGGTCACGTTCGGGGTCAACGACCGCGCCCAGCTCGCCGAGGTCGGCCGTCGTCTGAACGCCCGCATCGTCCGTCGCTGGCAGCTCGAGGGCGTCACGATCGTCGACCCGGCGACCACCTGGATCGACGACGACGCCACGCTCGCCCCCGACGTCACGATCCTGCCGAACACGCAGATCCTGCGCGCGACGACGATCGCCGCGGGGGCGACGATCGGTCCGGACACCACGCTCGTCGACTGCGAGGTCGGGGAGGATGCGGTCGTCCGCCGGACCGACGCGACCCTGGCCGTGATCGGCGCCGAGGCGACCGTCGGCCCGTTCTCCTACCTCCGCGCCGGCACCGTGCTCGGCCCGAAGGGCAAGATCGGCGCTTACGTCGAGACGAAGAACGCGGAGATCGGCGAGGGCAGCAAGGTCCCGCACCTGTCGTACGTCGGTGATGCGACCATCGGCCGCGGGGTGAACCTCGGGGCGAGCACAATCACCGCCAACTACGACGACGTCAACAAGCACCGCACGGAGATCGGCGACGAGGTGCACACCGGCTCGCACACGGTGCTGGTCGCGCCCGTTAGGCTTGGTCCTGGTGCGAAGACCGGCGCCGGCGCCGTCGTCCGCAAGGACGTCCCGGCCGGTGCCCTGGCCATGAGCGTGGCCCCCCAGCGCAACATCGAGGGGTGGGTCGAGAAGAACAGAGCAGGGACGGGCGCGGCGGATGCCGCGGCCCGGGAGAATTCGGCGGAATAGGCGGAGCATGGCCCGGAAGAAGAAGACGGTCGACCTGGATCGCGACAACGGCGTGGCCCCCGGCCTCGTCGCCAAGACGAAGAAGCGTCTGGTCATCGCGGGTGGTCGATCGCATCCTGAGCTGACGGCGGCCGTCGCCGCGTCGCTCGGCACCGAGATCGCTCCGGTCGAGCACCGCACCTTCGCCTCCGGCGAGATCTACGCCCGCTTCGAGGTCTCGATCCGCGGCTGCGACCTCTTCCTCGTGCAGACCTTCGGCGAGCCGGTCAACGAGTGGCTCATGGAGACGCTCATCATGATCGACGCCGCCAAGCGCGCCTCGGCGAAGCGCATCACCGTCGTCGCCCCGTACTATCCGTACTCGCGTCAGGACAAGAAGGGCCGCGGCCGCGAGCCCATCAGCGCCCGCCTCGTCGCCGATCTGCTGAAGACGGCGGGCGCCGACCGCGTCATGAGCGTCGACCTGCACGCCGCCCAGATCCAGGGCTTCTTCGACGGCCCCGTCGACCACCTGTTCGCCAAGCCGGTGCTCCTCGACCACTTCGAGCGCACCCTCACGCCGGAGGACCGGGAGATCCTCACGGTGGTCTCCCCGGACATGGGCCGCGTGCGTGTGGCCGACACCTGGTCGGACAGCCTCGGCGCGCCGCTCGCGATCATCCACAAGCGCCGCGACCCGAAGGTCGCCAACCAGGTCTCCGTGCACGAGATCGTCGGCACCGTCGAGGGGCGCACCTGCCTCCTCGTCGACGACATGATCGACACCGGCGGCACGATCGTCAAGGCCGCGCAGGCGCTGAAGGCGAACGGCGCGCACCGCGTGATCGTCGCGGCGACCCACGCGATCTTCAGCGACCCGGCCTCTGAGCGGCTCCAGGACGCGGCGATCGACGAGGTCGTCGTCACGGACACCATCCCGCTCTCCGCGTCGCGTCGTTGGGAGAACCTCACGGTGCTGCCGATCGCGCCGCTGCTCGCGCGGGCGATCCATGAGGTCTTCGAAGACGGCTCCGTCACGAGCATGTTCGGCGGGGACGCGTAACTCATCGGGACGGCACAGCCCGCGCATAGCCCTGGTGCTTACGGTCGAGTCATCGACGGAAGAGTCGACCGACGACGACCACGGAGGACCCCATGATCCGCACGACCGTTCCGACCTCTGTCCGCACGGGCTCCGCCCTTCTCGGGATCGCGGGGCTGTTCGTCCTCGCCGGATGCTCGTCGACCGGCGACGCCGCAGACACCTCGACCGGCACCGACGAGACCGCGGGGTCGAGCACCTCGTCCTCGTCGAGCGGGGGTGACGCCTCCGGCACCTACACCGACGGCACGTACACCGCCGACGGCTCGTACCAGACCCCGGAGACGGTGGAGGAGATCACCGTCACGCTCACCCTCGCCGACGGCGTCGTGACGGAGGTCGAGGTGACCGGAGACCCGAAGGCTCCGGAGACCGAGCGGTACCAGGGCGAGTTCATCGACGGGATCGCCGACGAGGTCGTGGGAAAGCCGATCGACGAGCTGAACGTCAGCCGGGTCGCCGGGTCGTCGCTCACGAGCGGCGGCTTCAACGACGCCGTGGCCTCCATCAAGGAGCAGGCCGCCGCCTAGGCGCGAGGCGTCCTCATGGGGGAGTGGCGATTCGAGGCGATCGGCACCGGGTGGGAGATCGAGACCGGTGCCGCGCTCACGGATGACGTCCGCGCGGCCGTGACCGCCGAGATCGAGCGCTTCGATCGCCTCTGGTCCCGCTTCCGAGACGACTCCGACGTGGTGCGTCTCGGACGCTCCGGCGGTCGCCTGTCCTCGCCGGACGCGGGGCCGATGCTTGACGCCTATCGCGATCTCGACGCGGCCACGGCCGGTGCGGTGAATCCGCTGGTCGCCGACAGCCTTGTCGCCCTCGGCTACGACGCCACCTACTCGCTGCAGGCCGGCGATCCCCGCCCGGCTCCCGCGTCCTGGACCTCGCGGCTCACGTGGTCCGCCGGGGCGATCGACGCCCCTGCGCCCGCCCTGCTCGATGTCGGCGCCCTCGGCAAGGGGCGTCTCGTCGACCGGGTCATGGCGGTGCTGGCGGTCGTCCCCGGGGACGTGGTCGTGGATGCCGGCGGAGACATCCGGGTGCGCGGCGCCGGCGTGCGCGTCGCTCTCGAGCACCCGTTCGATGCGCGGAAGGCGATCGGCGTCGTCGAGATCACCGACGGCGCGCTGTGCGCCTCGGCCGTCAATCGACGGGCCTGGGGCGAGGGCCTCCACCACGTGCTCGATGCGCGGACGGGACAGCCCGTCCGCACCTGGGCGGCGACGTGGGCACTCGCCCCGGAGGCGATGACGGCGGATGCCGTGGCCACCGCGCTGTTCTTCGACGGCGGCCCGGAGCTGGCCGCCCGCTGGGGCGTCGAATGGGTGCGCATGACCACCGACGGCCGTGTGCAGCGCTCGCCCGGCTGCCGGGCCGAGCTCTTCACCGCAGCTCCTGCGCGAGCCGCCGGAACCGTGGGAGACAGGACACCATGACCACCGCCTTCGCCGCCGCACGCCAGCGCGTCCTCGCCGTGCTCGGCTCACTGTCGATGTACCGTCTCGTGCTGTTCGCGCTGACGGCCCTCGCGCTCATCGCGCTCGTGCTGTCCCTGCTCGGGGTGATCGTCTCTCCGACGCCGGTGGAGCTGGTGGCATCCTTCCTCGTGCTCGCGGTCGTGATTTCGGCCGTGGACGCGGTCGCGCAGCGCCTGCTCCGCCTGCCCTGGCGCGTGGAGTCTTCACTCGTCACAGCCCTCATCCTGCTGTTCGTGCTGCGTCCCGGCATCGAGCCGTCGGCACTGCTCGGCCTCGCCATCGCGGGCGCGGTGGCCAGCGTGTCCAAGTACCTCATCGCCTGGCGAGGACGCCACATCTTCAACCCGGCGGCGTTCGGTGCCGCGGTCGTGTCGATCCTGGGGGCGTTCGGGGCGTTCAGCTGGCTCGGCACCTCGTCCTCCTGGTGGGTCGGCACGCCGGTGCTCGTTATCCCCGTCGTCCTCCTCGGGCTCGCCGTGCTCTGGCGTACGGAGAAGGTCGGGGTCGTCCTGCTCTTCCTCGTCGTCGCCGTCGCCACCTCGATCGTGCGGCAGGCGGTGCAGGCCGTGCAGTTCGACGTGGCCTTCGACGCCGTGACGGCGCTGTCGTTCGCGGTGCTCCAGTCGCCGTTCCTCTTCCTCGGCGCGTTCATGCTGTCGGAGCCCTTGACGCTCCCGCCGCGTCGTCGGCAGCAGCTCGTCGTCGCCGTCGTGGTGGGCGTGCTCGCGGGCTGGCCGATCTCGGTGGCCGGTCTGTTCACGCTCGGGCAGGAGCGCGCACTGCTCATCGGGAACCTCGTGGCCTTCGCGTTCGCGCTCCGCGGGTCCGTGCGTCTCGTCCTGGAGAGCCGCACCTCCGTGACGCCGACCGCCCAGGAGCTCACCTTCCGGGCGAAGGGCCGCGTGCGGTTCCTCCCCGGGCAGTATCTCGAGCTCGACGTGCCGCACCGACGGCCGGACGCGCGCGGGACGCGCCGCGAGTTCAGCATCGTGTCCGCTCCGGCCGACCTTCCGACCCTTCGCATCGCGTACAAGAACGGCGACCAGCAGCACCCGTCGAGCTACAAGCGGGCTCTTGCGGCGGCCGAGCCCGGTGCGACGTTCGCCGTGACCGGAACCTGGGGCGACTTCATCCTCCCGCGCGGCGAGCAGCCGGTGCTCATGGTCGCGGCCGGCATCGGTGTGACTCCGTTCGTGTCGCAGCTCCGGCAGCTCCAGGCGACGGGGGAGCGGCGTGACATCGTCCTCGTCTACGTGGCGTCCTCGGCGGAGGAGCTCGCCTTCCGCGACGAGCTCGCCGCGACGGGTGTGCGCGCGGTCGTGTTCACCCGCGACGAGCCGACCGACCTCCCCGCGCACTGGACCTGGGCGCAGGGGGCGCGTCTGGACGCGGAGACCCTGGAGCACGCGGTGGGGGACCTCTCGGCGCGGCACGCCTTCATCTCCGGGCCGCCGCGGCTCATCGCCGACCTCGCGCCCGCGCTGCAGAAGGCCCGTTCCCTCACCACGGACGCCTTCGCCGGCTACTGACCCGGATCGTCCTCCGTCCCCTCGGCCCGGGGACGCTGCGACACCTGCACGACCCCGCGATACCCGCACGACCGAATCCCCGGTCTCGTCGTGCATCCGCCGCCGGATCGTGCAGACGGGATGGGTGCACGAACGGGGGACACCTGCACGACTGGGGGACGGGTGTACGGCCGGGGGACGGGTGCACGAGGGGACGGACGGATGGGTCGTGCGTACGGGATCGGGGCGTGCGGGTGAGCACGGGCTCGTCTCGACCTCGGAGACCGGCCGGTTCACCTGCACGACCGGGGGACGGGTGCACGACGGTGTGAACGGATCAGTCGTGCGGGCGGGTTCCGGTCGTGCAGCTGAGCGGGGTAGAAGGAACCCCCGGGTCAGGCGTCGGGGGTCTCGCCGGGAGGAGTCATCGGGATCCAGACCGTGAAGGTCGTGTCGCCGGGCTCGCTGTCGACCGAGATGCGGCCGTGGTGGCCCTCCACGATGGCCTTGACGATCGCGAGACCGAGCCCGGTCCCTCCGGTCTGCCGGGCGCGGGAGCTGTCCCCGCGGGCGAAACGGGCGAAGAGCTCGTCGCGGAGGGCGGGATCGATCCCCGGGCCGTCGTCGTGCACGCGGAGCACGGCCTCGTCGCCCTCCCGGGCCACGCTCAGCGTCACCGTGGTCCCCGCGGGGGTGTGGGTGCGGGCATTGGCCAGCAGGTTCGCGACGACTTGATGCAGCCGCCCGGCATCCCCGACGACGGTGACCGGCTCGTCCGGCACCTCGATGTTCCAGTGGTGATCGGCCGCGGTCGGTCGCGCATCCGAAAGGCCTTCGAGGGCGAGCTGGGTGAGGTCGACCGTGCCGTACACGAGTTCGCGTCCCTCGTCGAGACGGGCGAGGAGCAGCAGGTCCTCCACGAGCCGTGTCATCCGCAGCGACTGAGCCTGGATACGCTCCAGCGAGGAGGTCGTGCCTTCGATGACCGCGTCTTCCTTCGTCGCCTCCGGCGCTTGACGCAGGGCCCGCAGCGAGAGCTCCGAGTAACCGCGGATCGAGGCCAGGGGCGTGCGCAGCTCGTGGCTCGCGTCGGCGACGAACCGGCGCATCTGCTCCTCGTTCTTCTGCCGCGCCGAGAGGGACGTGTCCACGTGGTCGAGGAGCTTGTTCAGCGCGGCGCCGACGAGCCCGGTCTCCGTCCGCGGATCGGCCTCGCTCGCCGGCACGCGCTCGGTGATGCTGACCTCGCCGCGATCGAGCTGCTGATTGGCGACCCTCGTCGCTGTCGCCGCAACCGCCCGCAGCGGCCGCAGCCCGACACGGATCGTGACCGCCGTCGTCAGGGCGAGGAGGATCAGGCCGCCCGCCGTCGCGAGCAGGATCACGGTGAGGAGCTGGGTGAGCTGATTCTGGATTCCGTCGCGCGGGAGTCCGGTGACGACGACGACGCCGTTGCTCGCGGTCGTCGCGAAGATCCGATACGAGCCGAGCCCGTCGAAGGAGACAGTCGCAGGGGTGCCGAGTGCGACCGTTCCGTACAGCCTCTGCAACTGCTCGGGCGTGAGCGTCTGGGACGAACTGGTGAGGTCGCCGCGGTTGTCGTCGAAGACGAGACCCGTCGGGCCCACCACCGGGCTGGCCACGGAGAACAGCAGGCCGGGCACCTTGACGTCGCGGCCGTACAGGATGTTCTCCGCTGTCGCCTCCGAGGGGTTGGAGCGCGACACCCACTGGTCCCGGATGGTGACCGCGTAGCCTTTCACCTCGTCGTCGAGCTGGCGCTCCAGCGTGCTGCCGAGGGTGGCGCTGGTGATGACGGCGACGATGACGAGGATCAGCGACACGAACCCGATCACCGCGGTCATCAGCCGCGTCTGCAGGCTCATGGGCCGTCGCGTCACCGTCGCTCCGCTCACTGCGGGGCCTTGATCATGTAGCCGACGCCGCGCACGGTGTGCAGGAGGGGCGTGCGGCCGGCGTCGATCTTCTTCCGGAGGTAGGAGATGTAGAGCTCCACGACCGACGACTTGCCACCGAAGTCGTAGCTCCAGACGCGGTCCAGGATCTGCGCCTTGGACAGCACCCGGCGCTCGTTGCGCATGAGGTAGCGCAGCAGCTCGAACTCGGTCGCGGTCAGCTCGATCTCCACGCCGTCGCGGACGACCTCGTGGCTGTCCTCGTTGAGCGTGAGGTCGGCGACCCGGAGGATGGACTGCCCGTCGTCGGCGCTGGCGTGTCCGGTGCGCCGGATGATCGCGCGGAGTCGGGCGATCACCTCCTCGAGGCTGAACGGCTTGGTCACGTAGTCGTCGCCCCCGGCGGTGAGCCCGGCGACGCGGTCGCCCACGGCATCCTTCGCCGTGAGGAAGAGGACGGGGACGAGGTTGCCCGCTTCGCGGAGACGCTTGAGCACGGCCATCCCGTCGAGGTCGGGCATCATGATGTCGAGCACGAGGGCGTCCGGCTCGAACTCCTTCGCGACCTGGATCGCCTCGAGACCGGAGGAGGCGGTGCGCACCTCCCAGCCCTCCATGCGCAGGGCCATCGCGAGCAGATCGGTGAGCATCTGCTCGTCGTCCACGGCGAGGATGCGCAGAGGGGAGCCGTCGGGGCGGCGCAGTTCGGGCAGGTCGCTGGTCATGCCTCTATTCTGCGGAACTTCCTATGTGATTTCTATGGAGCGGGCTATGGGTTCTCTGGGAGATGTCCGCCTCATAGAACCCTCATCATCCGTCCCTCGAATCCGCATAACGGCCGTCCCTAGCGTCGGTTCCGCGCCGCGATCGTCGCGGCGGGAGGAGAGACATGTACGGACGATATCTGCGGCGCGAACTCGCGGGCCGCAAGAAGCAGACGGCGATCGTGGCCATCGGTCTGGCGGTCGCGATCGGACTCGTGATCGTGGTGAACGCCCTGACGACCGGTGTGCGCGACGCCCAGGCGCAGTCGCTCGCGGCGGTGTACGGGGTCGGGACGGATCTCACCGTCACGGGTGCCGCCGCGGAACCGGGCGACGGGACGGGGCCGCGGTTCGAGTTCGACGAGGACGCGGGGGAGAGCGACGGCGAGACCACGACCCTGGAGCAGTCGACCCTGCGCACGGACTTCGGCCGGACGACGCTCGATGCCGCGGTGCTGGACACGGTGGCCGGTACCGACGGCGTCGCCGCCGCGACCGGTGCGCTGAGCCTGACGAACTCGACCTTCTCCGGTGAGCTGCCGAGCGGCGGCTTCGGCGGGCAGGACGGCGCGCAGAGCGGCGAGGCGCCCGCGGAGGGCCAGGCGCCTCCGCAGGGTGGCGGCGGGGGCGGAGGCGGTGCTTTCGGCATCGACTCGTTCACCGTCCTGGGCATCGACCCGTCCGCGTCGGAGGTCGGCCCGCTGGCCTCCGCCGAGATCGGCGAGGGGCGTGGGCTGGACGCCGATGACAGCGGAGCGCTCGTCGCGCTGGTGGACAGCACGTACGCCGCGAGCGAGGACATCGCCGTCGGCGACACCCTGGACGTCGCGGGCTCCGACGTCGAGGTCGTCGGCCTCCTCGCCTCGGCGTCGGATGCCGCAGACACCGCGGCGGACGTCTACCTCCCGCTCGACACCGCGCAGGAGCTGGCCGGGGTGGAGGACGTGATCTCCACGGTGTACGTGCAGGCGGATTCGGCGGCGTCCATCGACGAGGTGCAGACGGACCTGGCGGAGGAGCTTCCCGACGCCACAGTCTCCTCGCAGTCCGAGCTCGCCGCGACCGTGTCCGGCTCGCTCTCGAACGCGACGGCGCTCGTCACGAACCTCGGCACCTGGCTGTCGATCATCGTCCTCGCCGTCGCCGTGCTGCTCTCGGTGCTCCTCACCCTCTCCGGTGTCGGCCGCCGCACCCGCGAGTTCGGCACCCTGAAGGCGATGGGGTGGTCGAACGGCCGCGTCGTGCGCCAGGTCGCCGGGGAGTCGATGGTGCAGGGACTCCTCGGAGGAGCGGCAGGTCTCGTGCTCGGCCTCGCCGGGATCCTGATCATCACCGTCGCGCAGCCGACCGTGGCCGCCGGCTCCGCCGCCGTCGGCGGAGGCCCGGAGGGAGGAGGCGGCTTCGGTGGCCCCGGCGGCATGGCCCCGGGCGCGGAGACCGCCACCGACATCGTGCTGCAGGCACCGCTGACCCCCTGGGTGCTCGTCGCCGCCGTGGGCCTCGCGGTGCTGGGCGGGCTCGTCGCCGGCGCCTTCGGAGGCTGGCGGGCGGCGCGACTGAGCCCCGCCGAGGCCCTGCGGTCCGTCGCATGAGCGGCGTCGCGAACCACATAGGAGAGAAGGAGACCGAGATGACCACGATGACGGATTCCGAGGCCCGCGTTCCGGCCTCGTCGGCGGCGACCCCGCTGTACCGGGCGACGGGCGTCACCCGCACCTATACGCGGAGAGGACGGACGGTGACGGCACTCACCGGCGTCGACCTGGAGATCATGCCCGGCGCCTTCGTCACGATCCAGGGGCCGACCGGAGGGGGCAAGTCGACGCTGCTGCAGCTGCTGGGGGCGCTCGACACCCCGACCTCAGGGACGCTGCAGCTGGACGGCCGTGAACTGTCGTCGGCCTCGCCGTCGGAGCTGGGACGGATCCGCGCGCAGGAGATCGGCTTCGTCTTCCAGGGGTTCAACCTGATCCCGACGCTGACGGCGGCGGAGAACGTCGATATGGCCCTGGAGCCGCTCGGCATCGACCCGGCGGAACGACGCACCCGGGTCGCCGCCGCTCTCGCCCACGTCGGCCTGGCGGACCGCGGAGACCATCGTCCGGCGGAGCTGTCCGGCGGACAGCAGCAGCGTGTCGCGATCGCGCGGGCGATCGTCAAACGCCCCCGGGTGCTGCTCGCGGACGAGCCGACGGGCAACCTCGACGAGAGGATGCGCGACGAGATCCTCGACCTGCTGGAACGCCTCTGCGCGGAGGGCATCACGATGGTCGTCGTCACGCACGACTCCGCGGTGGCGCGGCGGGCGACGAAACGGCTGCGTCTGACGCAGGGGACGGTGAGGGACATCACCCGATAGCGGGCGGCGCGGGGGAGGGGCGGACGGTGGGCCGCCCCTCTTCCGCGATGTCCGACCCCGGGTCTACCGTGTGCTCATGGTCGACCACGTCGAATCCGCTCAGCCCACCGTCCATCGTCCCTCCACCGTCTCCGAGGTCGCCGCGCTCGTCCGCGCCGCCGCGCAGGAGGCGGTCCCCCTGACCGTCGTCTCCGGCGGCCACGGGCCCTGGTCCCATGCCTCCGCTTCCGGTCTGCGGCTCGAACTCGGGGACCTCTCCTCGATCGAGGTCGACGGCACCGCCGTGCGCATCGGCGGCGGTGCGGTCTGGGGCGATGTCGCGACAGCCCTCGCCGGCCACGGCCTCGCCCTGAGCTCCGGCGACACGGCCAGCGTCGGTGTCGGCGGTCTCACGCTCGGCGGCGGCATCGGCTGGATGGTGCGCGCTTGGGGCCTCGCCGTCGATCAGCTCGTCGGCGCCCAGGTCGTCACCGCGAGCGGAGACGTGGTGGAGGTCTCGGCCACGCAGCATCCCGACCTGTTCTGGGCGCTGCGCGGCGGTGGCGGCAACTTCGGCATCGTCACCCGCTTCGACTTCGAAGCGCATCGCCTGCCGGGGATCGCGCTGGCCGAGTCCGTCGTCGACGGCGACGCGACCGCCGTGCTCCGGGCCGCGCGCGAACTCCTCCGCGACGCCCCGCGCGAGCTCACCGTCACGTACATGGACGTGCCGCCCATGGACCCGAGTGCTCCGGCCGGTGCCCGGCTGACCGCCGTGTGGGCGGGGCCCGACCCGGAGGCGCTGCGCGTGGAACTCGCGCCGATCACCGCGCTCGACGGTGTCACGACGGAGATCACCGAGCCTGCCTACCGGGGCATCCTGATGGAGATGCCGCAGCCCGAGGGCGGCGAGGCCCCCGCCCCTCCCGGGTTCCTCGGCGGGAACGGTCTCGTCGCCGATCTCGACGACGAGACGATCGATCGCCTGGTGGCCTATCGGCGGGAGTACCCCGCCTCGGTCGTGTTCCTCCGGTCCCTCGGTGGGGCGTTCAGTGACGTGCCGCAGGAGGAGACAGCCTTCCCGGCACGCACCGCGACGTGGTTCGTCATGGCCGGTGCCTTCGACGTCCCCGGGCTGGTCGACGAGCAGGGGCGCGAGAAGGCCGCGGCCGACGCGCAGCGGATCGTCGGGGGCCGCCTCGCCGAGTACAGCAACTTCGTCGACCGCGAGCGCCCGGACGCGGTGTCCGGGATGTACGACGGCGACGCCTACGAGCGTCTGCGGGCGGTGAAGGCGCAGTGGGACCCGCAGAACGTGTTCCGCCGCAACCACAACATCCTCGTCTGACGCACGAAGGGCCGGGCACCCTGCGGTGCCCGGCCCTTCGAAGACCCGAGGTCAGTGCGTGTCTTCGGCCTCGATCTCGGAGCGGTCGCCCGACCACAGCGTGTGGAAGGTGCCCTCCTTGTCGATGCGCTTGTAGGTGTGCGCACCGAAGAAGTCGCGCTGGCCCTGCACGAGAGCGGCCGGGAGGCGGTCGGCGCGGATGCCGTCGTAGTACGACAGCGACGACGAGAACGCCGGAGCCGGGATGCCGGACTGCGCCGCCGTGACCACCACGCGGCGCCATGCCGCCTGGCCGCGGGTGAGCGCCTCGGCGAAGTACGGAGCCGTCATGAGCACCGGCAGGTCGGGGGTCTCGGCGTAGGCGTCCGCAATCCGGTTCAGGAACTGTGCACGGATGATGCAGCCGCCGCGCCAGATCTTGGAGATCGCACCGAGATCGATGTTCCAGCCGTACTCGGCGGCACCGGCGCGGATCTCGTCGAAGCCCTGCGAGTAGGCGACGATCTTGGAGGCGTAGAGCGCCAGGCGGACGTCCTCGACGAAGGCGTCGACCTCGTCGGCCGGGACCGTGAACTCCTCGTCCGGGCCAGGAAGCGCCGTGGCGACCGCGCGCTGCTCGGGGTGCGAGGAGAGGGAGCGGGCGAACGTCGCCTCGGCGATACCCGAGACCGGCACGCCCAGGGAGAGCGCGGTCTGCACGGTCCAGGCGCCGGTGCCCTTCGCGCCGGCCTGGTCCAGGATGACGTCGACCAGCGGCTTGCCGGTGGACGCGTCGACCTGCCGCAGCACCTCGGCGGTGATCTCGATGAGGTACGACTCCAGCTCGCCGCGGTTCCACTCGGCGAAGATCTCGGCGATCTCCGCGGGCGTCTTGCCGGTGCCGCGCCGGATGAGGTCGTACGCCTCGGCGATGAGCTGCATGTCGGCGTACTCGATGCCGTTGTGCACCATCTTGACGAAGTGGCCGGCGCCGTCGTGGCCGACGTGCGTCACGCAGGGCTCGCCCTCGGCGACCGCGGCGATGGACTTCAGGATGGGCCCGAGCGTGACCCAGGACTCGTCGGAGCCGCCCGGCATGATCGAGGGGCCGGTGAGGGCCCCCTCCTCGCCGCCGGAGATGCCGGCGCCGACGAAGTTGATGCCGGTCTCGCGGACGGCCTTCTCGCGGCGGATGGTGTCCGGGAAGTAGGCGTTGCCGCCGTCGACGATGATGTCGCCCGGCTCGAAGACCTCGACGAGGGAGTCGATCACGGCGTCGGTCGGAGCTCCGGCCTTGACCATGATGATGGCGGTACGCGGCTTCTGCAGCGAATCGGCGAACTCCTGGTAGGTCTTCGCCGGGATGAAGCCCGCCTCGGGATGCTCGTCGAGGAGGGTCTGCGTCTTCTCGTAGCTGCGGTTGAAGATCGCCACGGTGTTGCCCTCGCGGCTCGCGAGGTTGCGGGCGAGGTTCGACCCCATGACGGCGAGTCCGACGACTCCGATGTTCGCTGATGCTTCGGGCACGGAAGGCTCCTCGATCGTGAAGAAGGGTTGAGTTCAGCGTATCGCTGTAGGGCGGATCGAGGCGCACCCGTGACGCGACCCGGTCATCGTCCGCGGTGCCGGGCGGCCGGGACGCTCGGGACCTCTACGCTGAGGAGAGCACAGGAGCTGGAGGGAGTCGGTCGTGACGGAGTCCGAGAAGAAGGTCCGCGCCGTCGTCGCGGTGCCGTTGGCGGAGGAGCTGTGCGGGCTCATCGAAGAGCTCGAGCCGCGGCTCGAGGTCGTCCACGATGCGGCGCTCGTGCCTCCTATGCGCGGCCCTGCCGACTGGTCGGGAGACCCGGAGTTCAGCCGGACCCCGGAGCAGCAGCGCGCGTTCGACGATCTCGTCGACTCTGCGGACGTGCTCTTCGGCATCCCCGATGTCGACCCGCAGGCGCTGGCGCGGACGGTATCCGCCAATCCGGGACTGCGCTGGGTCATGACCACGGCGGCCGGGGGCGGCAGTACTGTCAAGGCGGCGGGACTCGACCGCGCCGACCTCGACCGCATCGTCTTCACCACCAGCGCGGGCGTCCACGGCGGAACGCTGGCCGAGTTCGCCCTCTTCGCGGTGCTCGCCGGGGCGAAGGGCCTCCCGCGGCTGCTCGACGACCAGCGGAAGCGCACCTGGCCCGACCGCTGGGAGATGGGTCAGGTCGACGAGATGACCGTGCTCGTCGTCGGACTCGGCGGGATCGGCGCGGAGTGCGCCCGCCGTTTCCACGCGCTCGGCGCCCGGGTGTGGGGAACCAGCCGCTCCGGCCGCGCGGTCGAGGGTGTCGACCGTCTCATCGCGCCCGACGAGCTCGTGGACGCGGTGGGCGAGGTCGACGCGATCGTCGTCACGCTGCCGGGCACGGAGCAGACCAGGCATCTCATCGGGGAGGAGGTCCTCCGGGCCGTGAAGCCCGGGGTCATCCTCACCAACGTCGGACGCGGCAGCGTCGTCGACGAGACGGCGCTTCTCGCCGCGCTCGATGACGGCCGCGTCGGCTTCGCCGGGCTGGACGTCTTCGAGCAGGAGCCGCTGCCCGCCGACTCGCCGCTCTGGACGCACCCCCGCGTCCTCGTCAGCCCGCACACGGCGGCTCTGAGCTCGAAGGAGGAGGAGCGCATCGCACGGAGGTTCGCCGAGAACGCCACCCGGCTGCTCGACGGCCGGGAGCTGCGTGCCGTGGTCGACACGGTCGAGTTCTACTGAGCCGGGAGGCGACGGGCATGAGCGTGCGCATCGTCGTGATGGGGCCCAGCGGCTCCGGGAAGTCGACGGTGGGCGCGGCGCTGGCCGAGGACCTCGGGGCGCGCTTCGTGGACGGGGACGACCTGCATCCGCTCACCAACGTCGAGAAGATGGCGGCGGGCATCCCTCTCGACGACGACGACCGGATGCCGTGGCTCCGCGTGGTCGGACGGACGCTCGCCGCCGAGACGCGCATCGTCGTCGCCTGTTCGGCCCTGCGCCGGCACTACCGGGACGCCATCAGGGCGGAGGCACCGGACGCCGTCTTCGTCGAGCTCGGCGTGGCACGGGAGACGCTCGCACGACGGCTGGGCGATCGGCCCGATCACTTCATGCCGGCCGCGCTGCTCGGTTCCCAGCTCGACGCGTGGGAACCGCTGCGGGACGACGAGGTCGGGCTCCGCATCGATGCCGCGCTTCCGCTGAGGCGCGAGGTGGCGGCGATCCGGAAGGCGCTCATCGCGATCACGAGAGCGCCGGGGGACGCTCAGTCCTTGCGGTAGCCCGAGCGGCCGAGGGAGAACAGGGCGGCGCCGGTCGCGACGGCGGCGCACAGCGACATGGCGCCGATCACCCAGAGGAGGACGTGAGAGAGGAACGCGGCGTCGAGCATGGAGGTACTCCGAATTTCTGCAGAGGGGACCGGTGTCCTCAGCCTATCGGGTCATCCGGTACCATGGAGTCGTACCTCGGCGAGGGACGCTTCTGCGCGTGCGCGGACGTCCGTGATCGACGCGGCGAAGCAAGCCCGGTGGCTTTCCTCACGCGTCCGCGTTCGAGTCCACAATTCCAAGACCACCGCGCGGCGCCTTCGCTGCGTGCCCGAAGGAGAACCCCATGTCTGAAGACACCACGGTCCACGCCGAGCTGCGCAGCAGCTTCGGCAAGGGCTTCGCCCGTCGTCTGCGCGCCGCCGGCAAGATCCCCGCGGTCATCTACGGCCACGGCACCGAGCCCGTGCACGTCGCGCTGCCGGGTCACCAGGTCTCCCTGATCATCCGTCGCGCCAACGCGCTGCTCGACCTCGACATCGAGGGCACCTCGCAGCTTGCGCTCGTCAAGGACGTGCAGAAGGACCCGGTGCACCAGATCATCGAGCACATCGACCTCCTGGTCGTGAAGAAGGGCGAGAAGGTCGCCATCGACGTCCCCGTCGTCGTGACCGGCGAGCCGGCTCCCGGCACCATCGTCAACCTCGACGCCACGACCATCCAGGTCGAGGCCGAGGCCACGCACATCCCCGAGAACATCGAGGTCTCGGTCGAGGGTCTCGAGGAGGGCGCGCACATCACCGCCGCCGACGTCACCCTCCCGAAGGGCTCGACGCTCCTCACCGACGCCGAGGTCCTCGTGGTCGCCATCTCCGTCCCGGCCGCTCCGGTCGAGGACGAGGAGACCGAGGGCGAGTCCGCCGAGGGTGCCGCCGAGGCGTCCGAGGAGGCCGCCGCGGAGTGATCTCCGCCTGCTTCATCACGGAGGGGACGCGATCGGATCGCGTCCCCTCCGTCGTATCCTGACCGGGGCGACGGCTCCGGCGAGAGAGGACGAGGAATGGCAGCGACCTGGCTCGTGGTCGGTCTCGGCAACCCCGGACCCCGCTATGAGGCGACCCGCCACAACATCGGCCAGATGGTCGTCGACGAGCTCGCAGCCCGCCGCGGCGAGAGCTTCCGGGAGCACAAGGGGGTCGCGCGGGTCGTGGAGACCTGGCTCCGCCCCGGCGCCGACAAGCTCGTGCTCGCGAAGCCGAACACGTTCATGAACGTCTCGGGCACGCCCGTCGCGGCGCTCGCCCGGTTCTACTCCGTCCCCCTCGATCACGTGGTCGTCGTGCACGACGAGCTGGACATCCCGTTCGACACGGTCAAGCTCAAGACCGGGGGAGGCCACGGCGGGCACAACGGCGTTCGCGACATCGCGCGAGCGCTCACGAGCCCGGACTTCCCCCGGGTGCGCGTGGGCATCGGTCGCCCGGTGGGGCGTCAAGACCCGGCCGACTGGGTGCTCTCCCCGTTCGGCAAGGACGAGCGCGCGAACCTGCCCCTGCTCGTGGGCGACGCGGCCGACGCCGTCGAGCTCCTCGTCGACGAAGGACTGCTCGCCGCACAGCAGAAGCACCACGCCCCCCGCTGAGGTTCCGGCGCGCGCGGCGCGTCAGGTGGTGAAGGTGACGTACCCCGCCGCCCCGCCGACGGCGAAAGCGGTGAAGACGGCGACGAAGAAGATGATCGCGCCGAGGACGGCGACGATGAGCGCGGCGATGCCCGCTCCGCGCCCCCGCTTCCGGCGGATCGCGATGATGCCGAGTACGATCGCGGCGATGCCGAACACCGTGCCGGCCCAGAAGGACAGCTCCGTCCACAGCACCTGGTCCCGCGCGGGGGACAGGAACCCGAGATCGCTCGTGGAGCCGCTGACGCCCTGCGGGATGCGGCGGCCGACCTCGAAGGCGCTGACGCCGCCGATGATCGGCATGACGACGGCCGCGAGGATCGAGAGGCCGAGAGCGAGCAGGCCGAGGAACCCCGAGGGTTTCGGCGCGGCATCCGGTGCGGTGTACGAGCCGGACGGTGCCGCGTAGCCGCCCACAGGCACCTGATACGCGCCGGGAGGCGCGGCAGGGGGTGCCGGCGGATACGCGGGCGGGTACGGTGCCGGAGCGGCCGGCGGTGTCGACGGATACGCGGGCGGCGGGACCGCACCGGATACCGGCTCCTGCGGGACCGAGGGAAGGGGCGGCACGGCGCCGGGCGGAGGGGGAAGCTGCGGGTCGGTCACGATGTCATCCTAGGCTCGGCCGCGGCTCACACCCGGCGCAGCAGTCCGACGCGGTCGTACACGTCGGACAGCGTGCGATCGGCCACGGCGTCGGCGCGGGCGGCGTTCTCGGCGAGGATCCGGTCCAGCTCCGCCGGGTCGTCGAGGAGCTCGAGGGCACGGCTGCGCACCGGAGCGAACTCCTCCACGACGACCTCGGCGAGGCCCTTCTTGAAGTCGCCGTATCCGCGGCCCGCGTACTCGTCCTCGATCGCGGGGATCTGGCGTCCGGTCAGCGCGGCGTAGATGGTGAGCAGGTTCGAGACGCCCGGCTTGGCCTCGCGATCGAACCGCACGGTGCCCTCGTTGTCGGTCACCGCGCGCATGATCTTCTTCGCCGACTTCGCCGGGTCGTCGAGCATCCACAGCACACCGGCGTCGCTCTCTGCCGACTTCGACATCTTCGCCGTCGGGTTCTGCAGGTCGTAGATGCGCGCCGTCTCCTTCTGGATGACCGGGACGGGCACCGTGAAGGTCTCGCCGAACCGCGAGTTGAAGCGCTCCGCGAGGTCGCGGGTGAGCTCGACGTGCTGCTTCTGGTCGTCTCCGACCGGCACGACATCGGTCTGGTACAGCAGGATGTCGGCGGCCATGAGCACCGGGTAGGTGAAGAGGCCGACGCTGGTCGCATCAGCGCCGTAGCGGGCCGACTTGTCCTTGAACTGGGTCATCCGTCCGGCCTCGCCGAAGCCGGTGATCGTGCTGAGGATCCAGGCGAGCTCGGCGTGCGCACGGACGTGTGACTGCACGTACAGCGTCGACTGCGACGGCTCGATGCCCGCGGCGATGTACTGCGCGGCGGTCCGGCGGGTCTTCTCGCGCAGCTCGGCCGGGTTCTGGGCGACCGTGAGGGCGTGCAGGTCGACGACGGAGAAGAACGCGTCATACGAGGTCTGGAGCTCCCGCCACTGCAGGAGCGCGCCGATGTAGTTGCCGATCTGGAGGGAGTCGGCGGAGGGCTGCATTCCGGAGTAGAGGCGAGGCTTGTTCACCCGTCAATCCTATGCGCCCGCGCCGCGGTGCCCGGCGCCGTCGCATCCCCTACGCTGACGTCATGACGGACGGCATGCCCCTGAGACGCGGACAGGTGTTCCTCGACGCCCTGGGCACGGAGGCGGAGCGCCTCCACCCGGAGATCCTCGCGCAGTACCGTGCGCCCGTCTCGGTGGGGCACGCGGAGGGCGTGTTCGCGGTCGCGGGGAGCCGGTTCGGCCGCTGGGCGGCCCTCGCCCGTCCGATCGTGGGACCGGGTCTGCTGGTGCCGACGTCGGGGCGGGACGTGCCGTTCGTGCTGCGCACGACGACCGGTCGCGCGGCGACGGGCCGCGCGACGCTCGACTCCACCCGCGAGTTCCTCTTCCCCGGTCGGACGGCACGGATCGTGGACCGGCTGACGGTGAGCGTGCGGCCGGGGCTGGTGCGGAATCTCCTCGGCGCCCGTGGCCGCGTGGAGCTCATCGAGGAGTGCAGTGTGACGGCGGAGGGCTTCCTGCGGATGCGTACCGTCCGGGTCGCCTTGCGGCTGTTCGGGCGGCGGTTCGCTCTGCCCGGACCGCTCGGCGTGCGCGTGGACCTCGTCGACGGCTGGGACGCCGAGCACCGCCGGCGCACGATCGACATGCGCGCCGTGAACCCCATGCTCGGCACCGTGCTGGAGTACCGAGGATGGTACCGGGAGTCGGATCCGTCGCCCTCAGAGCGGCCGGAACCGGGTCAGTAGGTGTAGTCGACGACGACCGGCGCGTGGTCGCTCCAGCGCTGGTCGTACGCGGCCGCACGGGCCACGTGGTACGCCTGCACGCGCTCGGCGAGAGCGGGCGTGGCCAAGTGGTAGTCGATGCGCCATCCCGAGTCGTTGTCGAAGGCCTTCCCGCGCATGGACCACCAGGTGTACGGCCCGTCCACCTCGCCGTGGAAGCGACGTCCGACGTCGACCCAGCCCAGGCCCGTGCCGACCGAGCCGTCGACGCCGGTGACCGATGTCCCGGCCTCACCGAGGAAGCGATCGAAGTAGGCGCGCTCGCGCGGCAGGAAGCCGGCCTTGGTGCGGTTGCCGCGCCAGTTCTTGATGTCGAGCTCGCGGTGCCCCACGTTGAGGTCGCCGGTGACGAGGGCGAGGGCGCCGTCGGTGTTCAGGCTCGCCAGTCGAGCCTCGAACGCGTCGAGGAACTTCCACTTCTCGTCCTGCTTGGGGGTGTCGGCCTCGCCGGAGTGCACGTAGGCGCTGACGACGGTGAGCGGACGGTCGCCGATCAGGAAGTCGGCCTCGATCCAGCGCCCCTTGGAGTCGAAGTCCTCCGGGCCGAAGTCAGCCCGGGAGGCGAGCGCGGGGAGGCGACTGGCGATCGCGACGCCCGCGCGCCCCTTGGCCGTGGCCTCGTCGTGCACGAAGGTCCAGCCGGGAAGGGCGGCCTCGATGTGCTCGTCCTGCCCGCGCACCTCTTGAAGGGTGAGGATGTCGATGTCTGCGGCGTCCAGCCACGTGCTCATCCCGTTGCGGGCGGCCGCCCGGATCCCGTTGACATTGACCGAGGCGATACGCAGGTGAGGCATTCCTCCAGCCTAACGAGCACCGCCGACATCGCGGTTCTGACGGTGATCGAGCTCGGAGAGCAGGCGCTGCGCGAGAGGGGAGGTCGGGGGTGCGGGCGGGGGAGCGGAGGCCTCCAGCCGTGCGACCTCGTCCTCCGCCGCGCGGACGGCGTGCCCGGCCGCCCAGCTCTGGTACCACGGGGCCTCGTCGCGCGCGGCGCGGGCGTCGCGCAGTCGGATCCGTGCCGCGGAGAGCAGCGTGGCGTGCTCCGCCACCCGCCGCTCGGCCTCCGTCGGCAGCAGGAGCGGGAGGTCGCGGTCCTGGGCGGCGACGGCGATCCACGAGGCGGCGACGAGCATGACCACCCCGTTCACCCGGAACCACAGCAGCAGTCCGACGAAGATCGCGAAGGTCGCCAGCAGCGGGTTCGACGGCGTGTAGCTCAGCAGGAACCCGACCCCGAACTGCAGCACCGTCATGGCCGCGCCGCCGAGGAGGGCTCCCGGCCAGATCGTGCCCCAGTGCAGCGAGGTGCCGGTGAGGAAGCGCACCATCGCCGCCAGCGCTCCCGTCAGCAGGACGAACGACACCAGGACGGTGCCGATCCGGATGCTGATGTTGACTCCGTCGGAGCCGGCATCCCAGCCCAGCAGCGACAGCACCCAGCTGAGGACCGCGGCGCTGGCGGAGCTGAGGGCAGAGCCGACGATGAGCGCGACGCCGAAGATTAGGGCGGCGAGCAGGTCGCGCGCCTTGAGGAGGAGGTAGCTGCGGCGGTCGGGCTCGAGGCCGAAGATGTCGCGCACGGCCCGCCGCGAGAAGGTCACCCACCCGATCGCGGTCCAGATCACCGTGCCGAGGGCGATGAGACCGGTGATGCCGAGGAATCCGCTGGTGTTCGAGGCGATCTCCTGCACCTGCGCGGGAGTGAAGACGCCGCCCTCGTCGAGGATGAGGTTCGGGATGTAGTTGTTGATGATGTCGATGAGGCCGTTCACCGCCTCCTCACTGCCGCCGAGCCAGAGGCCCGCGATGGCGAACGCGAGGTAGATCGCGGCGAAGATGGCGAACAGCGCCTGATAGCTCACCCCGGCGGCGAGCAGGAAGCCGTTGTGCTGCAGGAAGTGCCGCCACACCCGCACCGGGAAGAGGCCGAGGGTGCGCCGGGTCAGCGCGGTCGCGCGCTCGACCGCGGCATCGAGGCGACCGTCGGTCGCCGAACCGGGCT
Organism: Microbacterium sp. NPDC057658; assembly: GCF_042799975.1. NCBI lineage: Bacteria > Bacillati > Actinomycetota > Actinomycetes > Micrococcales > Microbacteriaceae > Microbacterium > Microbacterium sp. NPDC057658. The sequence goes on from NZ_JBHVHT010000002.1 coordinate 511,348, forward strand.
CGGACACGCCCCCACCCTACCCAAGCGCGGGACCCGCCCTCGCGCGCCCGGCCTGCCTCAGCGAGAACAGGCGCAGACGCGAGAACAGGCGGCCCCGTCCGGGACCGCCTGTTCTCGCGTGGTTGCCTGTGCCGGCGCGTCAGGGACGCCCGCGGAGGACTGCCTGCTTGACCTCGGCGATGGCCTTGGTGACCTCGATGCCGCGGGGGCACGCCTCGGAGCAGTTGAAGGTCGTGCGGCAGCGCCAGACGCCCTCCTTGTCGTTGAGGATGTCGAGACGCACCGCGGCGTTGTCGTCGCGCGAGTCGAAGATGAAGCGGTGCGCGTTGACGATCGCGGCCGGACCGAAGTACTGGCCGTCGGTCCAGAACACGGGGCACGACGAGGTGCACGCGGCGCACAGGATGCACTTGGTGGTGTCGTCGAAGATCTCGCGGTCGGCGATGGACTGCGTGCGCTCCTTGCCCTTCTCCGGCACGGAGTTCGCGACGAGGAACGGCTGCACCTCGCGGTACGACGCGAAGAACGGCTCCATGTCGACGACGAGGTCCTTCTCCAGCGGCAGGCCCTTGATGGCCTCGACGTAGATCGGCTTCGAGATGTCGAGGTCCTTGATCAGCGTCTTGCAGGCCAGGCGGTTGCGGCCGTTGATGCGCATGGCGTCGGAGCCGCAGATGCCGTGGGCGCAGGAGCGGCGGAAGGTCAGCGAGCCGTCGACCTCCCACTTGATCTTGTGCAGGGCGTCGAGCACGCGGTCGGTGGAGTAGAGCTCCACGTCGTAGTCGACCCAGTGCGGCTCGGCGTCGACCTCGGGGTCGAACCGGCGGATGTTGAAGGTGACGATGAAGGACTGGATCCCGGTGTCTTCGGTCGTCTCGGCCGGCGCTTCGGCGATGGCGTTCGACATGCTCAGTACTTCCTCTCCATCGGCGGGTAGTTCAACTCGCCCTTGTCGTTCTTGGTGAAGACGACCGGCTTCCAGTCGAGCTTGATGTGGTCGCTCGGGTCGGAGGAGTGCGGGTCGCCCGTGAGGTACGCCATGGTGTGCTTCATGTAGTTCTCGTCGTCACGCTTCGGGAAGTCGTCGCGCATGTGTCCGCCGCGGCTCTCCTCGCGGTTCTGTGCGGCGTAGACGACGACCTCGGCGATGTCGAGCAGGAAGCCCAGTTCGACGGCCTCGAGCAGGTCGGTGTTGAACCGGTGGCCCTTGTCGTCGACGTGCACGTTCTTGTAGCGCTCACGGAGCTCCGCGATCACGCCGAGGACGTGCTGCAGCGACTCGTGCGTGCGGAAGACCTGCGCGCCCTTGTCCATCTCGTCCTGCAGCGTCTTGCGGAGGACCGCGATCCGCTCGGTGCCCTGGTTGTTGCGCAGGCCCTCGAGCATGTCGGAGACGAACCCGGCGGGGTTCTCCGGCAGCGGGACGAACTCGGCCGTCTTGACGTACTCGACGGCGTTGCGGCCGGACCGCTTGCCGAACACGTTGATGTCGAGCAGCGAGTTCGTGCCGAGGCGGTTGGCGCCGTGCACCGAGACGCAGGCGCACTCGCCGGCCGCGTAAAGGCCGGGGACGACGGTGTCGTTGTCCGCGAGCACCTCGCCGTTGTTGTTGGTGGGGATGCCGCCCATGGCGTAGTGCGCGGTCGGCATGACGGGGACCGGCTCCACGACCGGGTCGACGCCCAGGTAGGTGCGGGCGAACTCGGTGATGTCGGGGAGCTTGGTCTCCAGCACCTCCGCGCCCAGGTGCGTGCAGTCCAGCAGCACGTAGTCCTTGTGAGGACCGGCGCCGCGGCCCTCCGCGACCTCCTGGACCATGCAGCGCGCGACGATGTCTCGGGGCGCCAGGTCCTTGATGGTGGGGGCGTACCGCTCCATGAAGCGCTCACCCGAGGCGTTGCGCAGGATCGCACCCTCGCCGCGGGCGCCCTCGGTGAGGAGGATGCCGAGGCCGGCGAGGCCGGTCGGGTGGAACTGGAAGAACTCGAGGTCCTCGAGAGGCAGGCCCTTGCGCCACACGATGCCGACGCCGTCGCCCGTGAGGGTGTGCGCGTTGGAGGTCGTCTTGAAGATCTTGCCGAAGCCGCCGGTCGCGAAGATCACGGCCTTGGACTGGAAGACGTGCAGCTCGCCCGTGGCGAGGTCGTAGGCCACCACGCCGGCGATCTGCGTCGCGCCCGCCGCGTCCTTCACGGTGATGAGGTCGAGCACGTAGAACTCGTTGAAGAAGTTGATGCCGAGCTTGACGCAGTTCTGGAACAGCGTCTGCAGGATCATGTGACCGGTGCGGTCGGCGGCGTAGCAGGCTCGGCGGACCGGGGTCTTGCCGTGCTCGGCCGTGTGGCCGCCGAAGCGGCGCTGGTCGATCTTGCCCTCGGGGGTGCGGTTGAAGGGGAGGCCCATGTTCTCGAGGTCGATGACCGCGTCGATGGCCTCCTTCGCGAGGATCTCCGCCGCGTCCTGGTCGACGAGGTAGTCGCCGCCCTTCACGGTGTCGAAGGTGTGCCACTCCCAGGAGTCCTCCTCGACGTTCGCGAGGGCCGCCGCCATACCGCCCTGCGCGGCACCGGTGTGCGAGCGCGTCGGGTACAGCTTGGAGATCACGGCCGTCTTCGCGCCGGGGCCGGCCTCGATGGCCGCCCGCATGCCGGCGCCGCCGGCGCCCACGATGACGATGTCGAACTGGTGGTAGTGCACGCCGTCACGGACGACGGAATCCTGCGTCTGGGTAGTCACTTCTCGTTTGCCTCTTCTTCTAGCCCTGCGCCTGGCAGGTCTCCCACAGCGTGCTCGACTCGGTCACACCCAGGCACGGGTCGAACGTGAAGACGACCAGGGTGCCGAGGAGGATGAGCAGGCCCGCGGCCAGGCCGAGGGCCCAGACGAGCGCCTTGCGCGCGGTGGGGTTGGTCACGTAGTCGTTCACGATCGTCCGCATGCCGTTGGCACCGTGGATGAGCGCGAGCCAGAGCATCAGCACGTCCCACCACTGCCAGAACGGCGTGGCGAACTTGCCGGCGATGAAGGCGAAGTCGAGGGCGTGGATGCCTTCGCCGACCATGAGGTTGACGAAGAGGTGGCCGAAGATCAGCACAACGAGCACGACGCCCGAGACGCGCATGAAGACCCAGCCCCACTTCTCGAGGTTGACGCCGCGCTGGCGACGGGCGGGGGCGGCGACGGTCTGGGCGGTCATCAGTGTCCTCCTCCGAAGCCGGCGAACGCGAGCATCAGGTGGCGCGGGACGAAGCCGGCCATGATGACGCCCCACACGAGCAGCACGCCCCAGAAGAGCTGGCGCTGGTACTTGGCGCCCTTCGACCAGAAGTCGACGGCGATGATGCGCAGGCCGTTCATGGCGTGGAAGACGATGCCCGCCACGAGGACGACCTCGCCGATCGCCATGACCGGGTTCTTGTATGTGCCGATGACCGCGTCGTACGCCTCCGGCGACACCCTGATCAGCGCCGTGTCGAGCACGTGCACCAACAGGAAGAAGAAGATGGCGACTCCGGTGATGCGGTGAAGCACCCACGACCACATGCCTTCGCGACCCCGATAGAGGGTGCCGCGGGGGGTCTTGGACGTGGTTTCCGAAATCGACGGTGTCAAGCGAGCGCTTGTGGACACGGTCGTCCTCCCTGGATCGATGTGTTTCGGTCGCGTGCGCTGCTTCGTCCACATCTGGCCTGGAGGAGGGTCAGGCACGCCCGATCGGTGTCCATCCTATTCCCGCGCGGACGCCCCGGGCGACGAAGGGGAGCCTAAGTCGGACCCGCCGCTACGCTGGCCTGCATGAGCGAGCCGATCGAAGACTTCTACGCGGTCATCCCTGCCGGCGGCATCGGCAGTCGGCTGTGGCCGCTGTCCCGGGCGGACGCCCCGAAGTTCCTGCACGATCTCACCGGGTCCGGGCATTCGCTGCTGCGCGACACGTGGGACCGTCTGGAGCCGCTCGCCGGTCCGGACCGGATCGCGGTGGTCACCGGGCGCGCGCACCGGGCGGCGGTGGAGGCGGAGCTGCCGGGGATCGCCGACCTCAACGTCTTCCTGGAATCCGAGCCCCGCGAGTCCGCGGCGGCGATCGGGCTGGCGGCGGCCGTGCTGCACCGGCGCAACCCGGACGTCATCATCGGCTCGTTCAGCGCCGACCACGTCATCCGGGGCACGCGGGTCTTCGAGTTCGCCGTCCGCGACGCCGTCGAGGTCGCGAGGGAGGGCTACATCTGCACGATCGGCATCGCGCCGACCGAGCCGGCGGTCGGCTTCGGCTACATCAAGAAGGGGCCGGAGCTGGTCGTCGAGCGCGCCAGGGAGGCGGCCCTCGTCGAGAGCTTCGTCGAGAAGCCGGATCTGGAGACGGCCAAGGCCTACCTCGCCGAGCGCACCTACCTGTGGAACGCGGGCATGTTCATCGCGAAGGCGAGCGTCCTGCTGGACGAGCTCGCGGCGAACGAGCCCGCGCTGCACGCCGGTCTGCTCGAGCTCGCCGAGGCCTGGGACGACCGGGAGCTCCGCGGGCCGGCCGTCGACCGCATCTGGCCGCGGCTGAAGAAGATCGCGATCGACTACGCCGTCGCAGAGCCGGCGGCGCGGCGCGGGCGCCTCGCCGTGGTCCCCGGGCACTTCGACTGGGATGACGTGGGGGACTTCGCGTCGCTGACGAAGCTCATCACGAACGGCCGCAAGAACGACCTCGCCGTCCTCGGACCCCGGGCCCGGGTGCTCACCGACGCGGCCAGCGGCATCCTCGTCAGCCAGACCACCCGCGTGATCAGCCTCGTCGGCGTGCAGGACATCGTCGTGGTCGACACCCCCGACGCGCTCCTGGTCACGACGGTCGAGAACGCGCAGCGGGTGAAGGGCGTGGTGGAGTCGTTGAAACTCAACGGACAGGGCGACGTGCTCTGATGAGCATCGGTTCGTGCTCATCGGCAGGGTTGATTTCAGCTTTGTAACCATTGGCCCGGCCGCCCGGGGCCGACGTGCACGAACGTCGAAACACTAGGTAACTTTGATCGATCCGCGATGGCCGCGGGTTCGTTGAGGGAGGCATCCGTGACCATCTCCACCACCAAGAAGCTGCTCGGCGCGACGGTCGCCGCCGGTGTCGTCTTCGCTCTTGCCGGCTGCGGTCAGGCGCCGACCGACGAGTCCGAGGGCGGATCCGCCCCCGTCGACTCCGACTTCAAGCCCTGCCTCATCTCCGACGCCGGCGGCTGGAACGACAAGTCGTTCAACCAGTCGGCCAAGGAGGGCATGGACAGCGCCGCCGACGAGCTCGGCATCAAGCCGCTGGAGTTCGAGTCCGCGAACGACAACGACTACGCGCCGAACCTCGAGACCGCCGTCTCCGAGGGCTGCTCGCTCATCGTCTCGGTCGGCTTCAAGCTGTCCGCCGCCACGGTCGAGTCCGCGCTCGCGAACCCCGACATCGACTACGCGATCATCGACGACTGGGCCGACAACGACTTCGACGGCACCACCGACGCGCCGAACATCAAGCCCCTCGTCTTCGACACCGCCCAGGCCGCCTACCTCGGTGGCTACGCGGCGGCCGCCTGGTCCGCGGAGGCCGGCGTGAACAAGGTCGGCACCTTCGGCGGCATGCAGATCCCGTCGGTCGCGGTCTTCATGGACGGCTACCAGCTCGGCGTCGAGAAGTACAACGAGGACAAGTCGGCCGACGTCCAGGTCTTCGGATGGGACGCCGAGACCCAGAAGGGCTCCTTCACGGGTGGCTTCGACGCCAACGACACGGCCAAGCAGACCGCCCAGGGCGTGCTCGACCAGGGTGTCGACGTCATCCTCCCCGTCGGCGGCCCGGTCTACCAGAGCGCCGCAGCGGCGATCAACGACAGCGGCAAGGACACGCTGATGCTCGGTGTCGACAGCGACCTCGCCGTCGCTGACCCCAGCGTCGCCGACATCACGCTCGTCTCGATCATGAAGGCCATCGACGTGGCCGTCCGCGACGCGACGCTCGCGGCCGCCGCCGGCGAGTTCGACCCGGAGCCCTACATCGGCACGCTCGAGAACGAGGGCGTCAAGCTCTCCGGCTTCGGCGACTTCGAGGCAGACCTGCCCGAGGGCCTGACGGACGAGCTGTCCGCTCTGCAGGAGCAGATCATCTCCGGTGACATCACGGTGGAGTCCGAGAACTCTCCCACCCGCTGAGTCGGAGCCGTACCCAGCACGGGGCGAGTGGCGCAGGCTGCCACTCGCCCCGCACTGTGGGCGGCGACGATTCTCCTCGGTGACTCTTCTGGATAAGGTGCAGATATGAAGCTCGAACTTCGCGGCATCACCAAGCGATTCGGCAGCCTCGTGGCGAACGACCACATCGATCTCGTGGTCGAACCCGGTCAGATCCACGCTCTCCTCGGCGAGAACGGCGCAGGCAAGTCGACGCTGATGAACGTGCTCTACGGCCTGTATCAGGCCGACGAGGGCGAGATCCTCCTCGACGACGTCGTGCAGCACTTCCGCGGCCCGGGCGACGCGATGGCCGCCGGCATCGGCATGGTGCACCAGCACTTCATGCTCGTGCCGGTGTTCACGGTGGCCGAGAACGTCATGCTCGGGCACGAGCAGACCAAGGGCCTCGGCACGCTGGACATCGCGAAGGCCCGCGAGCACGTGCGCGCGGTCGCCGCGCGGTTCGGGTTCGACATCGATCCGGACGCCGTCGTCGGCGACCTGCCGGTGGGTGTGCAGCAGCGCGTCGAGATCATCAAGGCGCTGTCCCGCGACGCCAAGGTCCTCGTCTTCGACGAGCCGACCGCGGTGCTGACGCCGCAGGAGACCGACGAGCTCATGGCCATCATGCGCCAGCTCCGAGACGAGGGCACCGCGATCGTCTTCATCACGCACAAGCTGCGCGAGGTGCGCGAGGTCGCCGACCGCATCACGATCGTCCGGCTGGGTCGGGTGGTGGGGGAGGCCTCGCCGACCGCCACCAACGCCGAACTGGCCTCGCTGATGGTCGGCCGCGCGGTCGAGCTGACCGTGCACAAGGAGGCTCCGCGGCTAGGCGAGGGCGGCCTGGAGGTCCGCAACCTCCGCGTGCTCACCGCCACTGGAGCCATCGTCGTCGACGACGTCGACTTCACCGTGCGACCCGGCGAGGTCCTCGCCGTCGCCGGTGTGCAGGGCAACGGCCAGACCGAGCTCGTCGAGGCCATCGTGGGCCTCGCCGCACGCGTCGAGGGGAACATCATCCTCGACGGCACCGAGCTCGTGGGCAAGAGCGTCCGCGGCATCCTCGACGCCGGCGTCGGGTTCGTGCCGGAGGACCGCACCGAGGACGGCCTCGTCGCCGGGTTCTCGGTCGCCGAGAACCTCATCCTCGACCGCTCAGACGATCCCGCGTTCAGCCGGGCCGGGACGCTGCGCCGCGGGGCCCTGGAGGACTTCGCGAAGGAGCGCATCGCGGAGTACGACATCCGCACGCAGGGCCCGGACACCCCCGCGGGCACCCTCTCCGGAGGCAACCAGCAGAAGGTCGTGATCGCCCGCGAGATGAGCCGCGAACTGCGGCTCTTCGTCGCCGCGCAGCCGACCCGCGGGGTGGACGTGGGCTCGATCGAGTTCATCCACAAGCGCATCATCGAGACGCGGGACGCGGGCATCCCCGTGATCGTCGTCTCGACCGAGCTCGACGAGGTCGCCGCCCTCGCCGACCGGATCGCGGTCATGTACCGCGGCACCATCGTCGGCATCGTCCCCGGTGACACGCCCCGGGAGACACTCGGACTCATGATGGCCGGAGCGGCCGATGCGGAGGTGACCGCGTGAGCGGCGCGACACCCGGTGCAGGAGACGTCACGAAGGGGCTGCCTCCCGAGCAGCTCCCGCCCAGCACGGGCCTCGCGGACGAGGTACCCCCGCCTCCGCGCGGCAACGTCGTCCTCAAGGAGATCCTCCGCGGCAGCGCCGTCACGACGATCCTGGCGATCGTCCTCGCGCTCATCGTCGGCGGCATCCTCATCGCCTTCACCAACGAAGACGTGCAGAAGGCCTCCGGGTACTTCTTCGCCAAGCCGAGCGACACGTTCGTCGCGGCCTGGAACGCGGTCTACAACGGCTACGAGGCGCTGTTCCGCGGAGCGATCTTCAACGCCCGCGGCGCCGACTTCGCCGCGCAGATCCGTCCGCTGACGAACACGCTGGGCTTCGCGGCTCCGCTGATCGCCGCCGGTCTGGGCGTCGCGCTCGCCTTCCGCGTCGGTCTGTTCAACATCGGCGCCCGCGGTCAGATGCTCGTCGGCGTCGCGATCGCGGCCCTGCTGACCTTCAACCTCGACCTGCCGATCTGGTTCCACCTCCCCGTCACGCTGCTGGCCGGTATCGCCGGCGGGGCGCTCTGGGGCGGCATCGCCGGTCTCATCAAGGCACGCACGGGCGCGCACGAGGTGATCCTCACGATCATGCTCAACTACATCGCGTACTACCTGCTGCTGTGGATGATCCGCACGCCCGGGCTCCTGCAGAAGCCGGGGACCAACCAGGCGCTCGGCTCGGCCACGCCGGAGAGCGCGCAGTTCCCGACCCTGCTCGGCCCGCAGTTCCCGCTGCTGGATCTCGGCTTCGTCATCGTGGTCATCGCGACGGTGTTCGTGTGGTGGCTCATCGAGCGCTCCTCGCTGGGCATGCGCATGCGCGCGGTGGGGGAGAACCCGCACGCCGCTCGCGCCGCGGGCATCAGCGTCAAGCGCGTCTACGTCTACGCGATGCTCTTCGCGGGTGCCCTCGCCGGCCTCGCCGGGATGAACCAGCTCCAGGGCGCCGTCACCACCGGCGTCACCGAGACCATCGACGCCGGCATCGGCTTCGACGCCATCACGGTCGCCCTCCTCGGGCGCAGCCGTGCCTGGGGGACCTTCGCGGCCGGAATCCTGTTCGGTGCCCTCAAAGCGGGCTCGTTCTCGATGCAGGCGCAGGACATCCCCGTCGACATCGTGCTCGTCGTGCAGTCGCTCGTCGTGCTGTTCATCGCCGCGCCGCCGCTGCTGCGCACGGTGTTCTTCCTCCCCAAGTCCGACGCAGAGAAGGCGGCCAAGGCGAGAGCCAAGGCCGCGAAGAAGGCGGTGACGGCATGATGTCGCTCGTGCAGACCGAAGCCGCCGACGGCACGGTGCAGCTCGCCACCGTCCGGGAGCGCCACCTCAAGGCGCCGATCAGCCTCGCGGTCGTCACCGCGCTGCTGGCGGTGCTCTTCCTCGCCGTGCCGCGCAGCGGCACCAGCACCTTCCGCCTCGGGGACCGCACGTCGGCCTTCGAGCTCCCCGACGTGGGGCTGCCCACCGCGCCGACCTTCTGGGTGGTCTTCGCCGTGCTCGTCGTCCTCACGGTCGGGGCCTTCCTCCGGGCATGGACGTACCGTGCGCCGTCGATCTGGCTCATCGTCGCCTATGGCGTGCTCGCCGTCTTCGCGTTCCTCGTCTGGGCCGCGGCCGGGGGCCTGGTCCCCGTCACGAGCCTCCTCTTCGGTGCGGTGTCGCTGTCGGTGCCGCTCGTGTTCGGCGCGCTCGGCGGTGTCATCGGCGAGCGGGCCGGTGTCGTCAACGTGGCCATCGAGGGGCAGCTGCTCCTCGGCGCGTTCTCGGCGGCGCTCCTGTCCAGCATCACCGGCAACGCCTTCGTGGGCCTCATCGGCGCCATGATCGGCGGCGTTCTCGTCGCGAGCGTGCTGGCGGCGTTCGCGATCAAGTACCTCGTCGAGCAGGTCATCGTCGGTGTCGTCCTCAACGTCCTCGTCACCGGCCTCACGGGCTTCCTCTACGGCGCGCTCCTCGCCCCGAACGAGGCCGAACTGAACACCCCGGTGCGCTTCTCCCGCATCGAGATCCCGGTGCTGAGCGACATCCCGATCATCGGTCCGGTGCTCTTCAACCAGACCTTCATCGTGTACCTCATGTTCATCACCGTGGCCGTCGTCGCGTGGGGCCTGTACCGCACCAAGTGGGGCCTGCGCCTCCGCGCCGTGGGCGAGCACCCGCAGGCGGCCGACACGGTCGGCATCCGGGTCAACCCGACGCGGTTCTGGAACGTGCTGCTCGCGGGCGCGATCGCCGGCATCGGCGGCGCGTACTTCACCCTCGTCTCGGTCCCGCAGTTCGGCAAGGAGATGACGGCCGGGCTCGGCTTCATCGCCCTCGCCGCGGTGATCTTCGGACGCTGGGACCCGATCCGCGCGACGCTCGCCGCCCTGCTCTTCGGATTCGCGACGAACCTGCAGAACCTGCTCTCGATCCTGAAGACGCCGATCCCCGGCGAGTTCATGCTCATGCTGCCGTACGTGGTCACGCTGCTCGCGGTCGCCGGGTTCGCCGGACAGATCCGGGGTCCTGCCGCCAGCGGCAAGCCGTACATCAAGTCGTAGAACCCGCAGGGAAGAAGGAACCATCACCATGACGGACATCGACTGGGACGAGCTGCGCCAGGTCGCCGCTGAGGCCATGACCAAGGCGTACGCGCCGTACTCGCGCTACCGCGTGGGGGCGGCGGCGCTCGTCAGCGACGGGCGGATCGTGGCCGGCTGCAACGTCGAGAACGCCTCGTACGGCGTCACGCTGTGCGCCGAGTGCGCGCTCGTGGGCGACCTGTTCATGTCCGGCGGCGGCCAGCTCGTCGCCTTCGTGTGCGTGAACAACGACGGCGAGACCATCATGCCCTGCGGCCGATGCCGGCAGTTGCTGTTCGAGCACGCCGTACCCGGCATGCTGCTGGAGACGGTCTCCGGCATCCGCACGATCGACGAGGTGCTGCCCGATGCGTTCGGGCCGCGCGACCTGGAGGAAGCACGATGACCGCTGGACAGGCTCAGGGAGCCATCGAGCCGTTCGACGCGGTCGATGTGATCCGTGCCAAGCGCGACGGGGGCATCGTGCCCGAGCCGGCCCTGCGCTGGATGGTCGACGCCTACACGCGCGGCTACGTGTCCGACGCGCAGATGGCCTCCTTCGCGATGGCGATCTTCCAGCGCGGCATGGAGCGCGACGAGATCCGCGTGCTCACCGACGCGATGATCGCGTCGGGGGAGCGGATGAGCTTTGCGACCCTCGGCAAGAAGACCGTGGACAAGCACTCCACGGGCGGCGTCGGCGACAAGATCACCCTGCCGCTCGCGCCGCTTGTCGCCTCGTTCGGCGTGGCGGTCCCGCAGCTCAGCGGCCGCGGTCTCGGCCACACCGGCGGCACGCTCGACAAGCTGGAGTCGATCCCCGGCTGGCGCGCGGCGCTCAGCAACGAGGAGATGTTCGCGCAGATGCAGGGTGACGTCGGGGCCGTGATCTGCGCCGCGGGCTCTGGTCTCGCTCCCGCCGACAAGAAGCTCTACGCGCTCCGCGACGTGACCGGCACCGTGGAGGCCATCCCGCTGATCGCCTCCAGCATCATGTCGAAGAAGATCGCCGAAGGGACCGACGCCCTCGTCCTGGACGTGAAGTTCGGCTCCGGCGCCTTCATGCAGGACATCGACCGCGCCCGCGAGCTCGCCCGCACGATGGTCGCGCTCGGCACCGACTCCGGGGTCGCCACCACGGCGCTGCTGACCGACATGAACGTCCCGCTGGGCCGCGCGATCGGCAACGCCAACGAGGTCCGCGAGTCGGTCGAGATCCTCGCCGGCGGGGGACCCGCCGACGTGCGGGAGCTGACCATCGCGCTCGCCAGGGAGATGCTCGCCCTGGCCGGCCGGCCCGATGCGGACGTGGAGGCGGCGCTGGACGACGGCCGCGCCATGGACACCTGGAAGGCGATGATCCGCGCCCAGGACGGCGACCCCGACGCGGCCCTCCCGGTCGCGCGGGAGACGCACGTCGTCACGGCGCCCGCGGACGGCGTCGTGACCCGGATGGACGCGCTCCCCTTCGGCATCGCCGCGTGGCGTCTGGGCGCCGGCCGCGCGCGGGCCGAGGACCCGGTGATCTTCGAGGCGGGCATCGACCTGCACGCGAAGCCGGGCGACCGGGTCGCCGCCGGGCAGCCGCTGTTCACCCTGTCGGCGGCGGACGAGGCGCGCTTCCCCCGGGCCATCGAGGCACTCGAAGGGGCCTGGGAGCTCGGCGACGAGGCGCCGACCGTGGGTCCGATCGTCCGCGAGCGCATCACGGCGTGAGGCCCGGGCGCTAGCCTGGACGGACACCCCGCGACCGAGAGGATCCCCATGTCGATCGATGCGAACGGCGACGTCGCCATCCAGGGCGTCTCCCTGCGGAGTCTGCCGAAGGTGTCGCTGCACGACCACCTGGACGGCGCCGTGCGTCCGGCCACGGTCATCGAGCTCGCCGACGCGATCGGTCTCGACCTCCCGGCCTCCGACCCGGCGGCGCTCGGCTCCTGGTTCGCGAAGAGAAGCGACGCAGGGTCGCTGGAGGAGTACCTGAAGACCTTCGAGCTCACCACCGCGGTCATGCAGACCCGGGAGGGACTGACCCGTGTGGCGCGCGAGTTCGTGCAGGACCTCGCGGCCGACGGCGTCATCTACGGCGAGGTGCGCTGGGCACCGGAACAGCACCAGGCCGGCGGTCTCTCGCTGGAGGACGCCGTCGAGGCCGTGCAGCAGGGGATCGAGGAGGGCGAGGACGCAGCGGACCGGGACGGTCGCAGCATCCGCGTCGGACAGCTCCTCACCGCCATGCGGCACACCGACCGTGCCAGGGAGATCGCCGAGCTCGCTGTGGACTTTCGCGGACGGGGGGCCGTCGGCTTCGACATCGCCGGACCCGAGGACGGCTTCCCGCCGTCCGACCACCGCGCGGCATTCGACTACCTCGCCGAGAACTTCTTCCCGGTGACCGTGCACGCGGGCGAGGCGGCGGGCCTCGCCTCGATCCGCTCGGCCCTGCTGGACGGTCGTGCGCTCCGACTCGGACACGGCGTCCGCATCGCGGAGGACCTCGAGGTCGTCACGCAGGAGGGCGACGAGGTGCAGGTGCGCTTCGGCGACCTCGCGCGCTGGGTGCGCGACCGGGAGATCCCGCTGGAGCTCTCCCCGTCGTCGAACCTGCAGACGGGGGCCGTCGCCGCGTGGGGCAAGACGCTCGCCGATCACCCGTTCGACCTGCTCTACCAGCTCGGCTTCGCGGTGACCGTGAACGTGGACAACCGCACCATGAGCGCCACCTCGCTCACCAGGGAACTGGCCCTCCTGGTGCAGACCTTCGAGTACGACCTCGACGACCTCGAGGCCTTCCAGTTCAACGCCGCCGCCGCGGCCTTCCTCCCCGTCGAGGAACGGGAGGAACTCGTCGAGATGATCGCCGAGGGCTTCGACGCCTGACATGCGCTCCGGGGGGAGGTCGTCGCGTCCACGAGCCGGAGTCGTCGGCGCGCTCGTCGCCGTCGTGATCGTCGGAGGGGCCGTCGCGGCGTTCGCGGGGCTCCATCGCACGCCGGAGGAGCGGGTTCCGAAGGCCCGGGGCACCGTCACGGCGCCTCCGCTCACGCCGTCGCAGCAGATCCTGGCGGACGCGGACGATCCCCGCGCGTGCGCGGTCACCTTCCGCGGCGACGGGGCGCCGACCGCGCCGATGCTGCAGCTCCAGGACGAGCCGTATCGGGGGCTGCCGATCCCGCGGCTCGACGGCCGGGTGTTCGCGGGCTGGTACGCCAGCGCCGACGCTGCCGCCGCCTTCACGGTGGAAGCTCGGGTGAACGGCGCGGATCCGGTCGCGTGCGAGCAGCAGCAGACGGAGCTCTTCGCCGCCTGGAAGACGCCCGAGGAGAACGCGGCCGAGGGCGTGCGCGTGCCCATCCTGATGTACCACCAGTTCACGGCCGACCCGGCGGGGGAGAAGGGGTGGCTGCGTGGCAACTACGCGTACATCGGCGACTTCGAGGCGCACATGGCGCACATCGCGACCACCGGCTTCTATCTGCCGACCTGGGACGAGCTCAGCGCGTTCATCGACGGGCGGCTCTCCCTCCCGGCGCGGAGCGTCATCATCACCGACGACGACGCCGATCAGACGTGGTTCGACCTCGCGGTGCCGGTGGTGGACGCGCACCGGCTCCTCAGCACCTCGTTCATGGTCACGGCCTATCGTCAGGACCCCGCGCCCTCGCCGTGGGTCCAGCGGCGCTCGCACACCCATGACATGCATCAGGCCGGCGAGGACGGCAGGGGACGCATGGTCAACGGGACGCCCGCGCAGATCGCCGCCGATCTCACCACGTCGGGGGACGTGCTCGGCGTCCGCGAGGTGGTGGCCTACCCGTTCGGCCACTACGACGACACGGCGAAGGAGGGCGTCCGCCAGGCGGGCTACGAGCTGGCGCGGACCATCGATCCCGGATACGTGGTGATCGGGACGGACAAGCTGGCCCTCCCCGTCGTGCGCATCGACTACGGAATGGGCCTGGATGCCCTGGTGTCGCGCATCGGGTGACCCCGCACGAGGCGCGAGGATGAGGGCATGCCCGCTTCCGTCTTCCTCGCCGGTCCCGCCTCCTGGAACCGCATGGTCCTCCTCGACCGACTCCCCGAGCCCGTGCCGCACATGCAGTTCGCGCAGGCGAGCTGGGAGACGGTCGGCGGCACGAGTGCGGGCAAGGCGCTGAGCCTGACGGCGCTCGGCCGATCCGTCGTGCTGCATGCCGTCGCCGGGGAGGACGAGGAGGGGCTGCGGGTGCGTGCGGCACTGGAGGCGGCCGGGGTGGTCGCGCAGTGGACGGACGGAACCACGGAGCGGCACCTCAACCTCATGACGGCGCAGGGCGACCGGGTGTCGCTGTACCTCTCCACGCCGACGGAGACGTCAGGCACGGACGACGCCGCGCACGCCGCCGAGATGGCCGCGGCCGACGCCGTCGTGCTCGATCTGGCCGCCGAGCCGCGGCGGCTGCTCCCGCTCGCGGCGGCCAGCGGCACGCCGCTCTGGGTCGACGTGCACGACTATGACGGCGTCGACGGGTACCACCGGCCCTTCCTGGCGGCGGCTGCGGCGGTCTTCTGCAACGCGGATCGGCTGGCCGCGCCGGTGGAGTTCCTCCGCGCCGTCGTCGCGGCGGGAGCGGCGTTCGCGGTGTGCACGCTCGGCGCGGAGGGAGCGGTCGCGGTCGGAGCGGACGGCGCCGAGCTGCGGGTGCCCGCGCTGCCGACCACCGTCGTCGACACCAATGGCGCGGGCGACGCGTTCCTGGCCGGAGTCCTCGACGCGCGGCTGGCGGGGGCGGACCTGGCGTCGGCGCTCTCGGCGGGCGCGCGGTCTGCCGCCGGGGTCCTCACCACCCGGCACCTGCATCCGCTGCTCGACCCCATCCTCGGGGATCCGCGGGCGGCCTAGGGAGCGATCTGCTCCAGGAAGCCGCCGACGACCTCGGTGACCTCGGCGTGCATCTCGTCGTCGTCGATGGTCGGGGTACCGTCACCGGACTGGGGCCCGTAGTCGCCGAAGGAGGCGTGGGAGGCGCCGTCGATCTCGACGAACTCGGCGTCCGCGGGGAGCTCGGAGCGGGCGTCCGCGATCTTCTCGGGTGTGGAGAGGCCGTCCTCACTGCCGGAGACGCTGAGCACCGGGAGGTCGGTTCCGGCGAGGTCGGTCGCGCAGTAGGAGGCGAAGAGGACGAGGGCATCGGCGTCCGTCGCGAGCTGGCAGGCGCGCACCCCGCCGAGGGAGTGGCCGCCCACGGCCCAGGTGTCCACGTCGGGCGCGGCACTCGTGAACGAGCCGAGGCCGCGGGGATCGAAGAAGGCGAGGTTGAGCCAGGGCCGCGTGATCACGACCGTGGTGCCCTCCTCCGCGATCCCTTGGAGGATCGAGGCGTAGGCCCACGGGTCGACCTTCGCCCCCGGGATGAAGACGAGTCCGCGGTCGGACGAGCCGTCCGCAGGCTCCAGGACGATCCCCTCCTCGGCATCGGTCACCGCGATCGCGGGGTTCTCCCGGACGGCGGCGAGCGGTTCGGGCTCCGCGGCCATGACGCCGACCTGGCTCCACACGAGGATCCCGCCGACGGCGAGCACGAGGACGATCGCCACACTCCACAGGACTCGTCTCAGGACGCGGCGTCGGGGCTTCTGCTGCACAACAGCAACGCTACTCCCGTCCGGACGCCGCGTCCGCTCAGCCGGCGAGTGCCGCCTGGCGGAGTGCCACGGCGTCGCGGACGGCGGCGAAGAGCGGGTGCTCCGGATCGAGCCCCGTGGTGCGGACGGTGAAGCCTGCGGGGTCTTCGGAGCGGAGCAGCGTCTGCAGCTCGACCGCCTGCTCGTCGGCAGGGTCGTCGAACTCCAGCGCGGCGGCGACGGCCGCCACGAGCGCGTCCGTCGACAGCCCGTGCTCGGCGGCCATCGCCGCGGGACCGATGAAGCGCTCGTGCCGGGAGATCTTCCGCAGCGGCTGCCGGCCGACGCGCTGCACGGTGTCCACGAGCGCGGGATTGCGGAACCGCTCGAGGATGGTCGCGCGGTACTGCGCGAGCTCCGTGGGGTCGAGACCGTGTTCGACGACCAGCACCGCCGAGGTCTCCTCCAGGGCGGCGGAGACCTGCGCGGCGATCGCCTCGTCCGCGAGGGCGTCCGAGATCCGCTCGACGCCCGCCCGTGCACCGAAGTACGCGGTGGCGGCATGACCGGTGTTCACCGTGAAGAGCTTGCGCTCGATGTACGGAGCGAGGTCGTCGACGAAGTGGGCGCCGGGGATGCGCGGCGGGGTGTCGCCGAACGGCCGGGCCTCGATCGCCCACTCGAAGTACGGCTCCACCGTGACGTCGATGCCGCCGCCCTCCGGCTGCGCGGGCACGATCCGGTCGACGGCGGTGTTCGCGAACACGGCGCGGCCGAGCAGCGTATCGGCGTCCGGCCCCGCCGCGGCGACGATCTCCTGCCGCAGCTGATCGGTGGCGCCGATGGCGTTCTCGCAGGCCATCACCTGCAGCGGCGCGGCCTCGGGGGAGCGCAGCGCGAGTCCGGCGACGATCGACGGGGCGACGAACCGCAGCACGGTGGGGCCCACGGCGGTCGTGACGACGTCGGCCGTCGCCACCTCCTCCGCGACCACGGCGGGGTCCGTGCGGCTGTTCACCGCACGGAACCCGGAGACGACGTGTTCGGTCCCTCCGGGGCCGGCTTCGTGCACGGTGTACGAATCCGCCCGGTCGATCGCCTCCACGAGCGCGTCCGCGACGTCGCTGAACACGACCTCGTAACCGCCCTCGTGCAGGAGCAGGCCGACGAAACCGCGCCCGATGTTGCCCGCCCCGAAGTGGACCGCCTTCATCCCTCGTTCACCTCCGAGAGGAGAGCGAACAGCTCGTCCGGCGTCGCCGCCGCTTCCAGCCGGGCGACGTCGTCCTCCTCGGAGAAGAGGATCGCGATGCGCGACAGGATGTCGAGGTGCTCGTCGCCGACGCCGGCGATGCCGATCACGAACCGCGCCTGCTCGCCGTCCCAGTCGACGCCGCCGTCGTAGCGGACGACGGAGAGGGCGGAGGCGAGGATGGCGTCCTTCGCCTCGTTCGTGCCGTGCGGGATGGCCAGGCCGTTGCCCATGTACGTCGACACCGTCTCCTCGCGCTGGCGCATCGCGTCGACGTACGCCGGGGTCACCGCACCGGCGGCGACGAGGATGTCCGTCGCCTCCTGGAGGGCGTCGTCGCGCGACGCGCCTCCCGGGTGGATGCGGACCTGCTCGGCAGTGAGAACGCTCATTCTTCGTCCTTTCGCTGTTCCTTGACCATCTCGACGACCTCGTCGTACTTCGGCGAGTTCATGAAGTTGTCCACCGACACGTGCAGGGAGTCCGGCGACTTCGCCGTGGCCCGATCGGTGAGCTGCTGCTGCGTGATGACCACGTCGGCGGCGCCGTCGAGGTTGGCGATCGCGGCGTTCGTGACGGTGACGCCCTCGATGCCGGCCTTCTTCAGCTTGTTGCGGAGCACGCTGGCACCCATGGCGGACGAGCCCATGCCGGCGTCGCACGCGAACACGATGGTCTCGATCGGGGCCGCCGCGACGGCGGTGGTGGCGGGAGCCGGCGTGGTCTCCGGAGCCGTCGTCGCGGTCGAGGTGCGCAGGGCGTCCATCGCCGCGGACGACTTGCCCTTGTTCGCCTCGGTCTGTGCGATGGCCGCCCCGAACGCGTCGCCCTCGGCGGCGAGGTCGCGCTTGCGCGAGGCCCGCAGGATGACGCCGGTGATGAGGAACGTCACGGTCGCCGCGATGATGACCGAGAGGTAGACGACGAGGAGGTTGGCGACGCCTGGCCCGATGGCCGCGGCGGTCACGGCGATGATGCTGCCCGGGGCCGCCGGGAAGGCGAGCCCGCCGCCGAGGACCATGTTGGTGGTCACACCGGCCGCTCCACCCGCGATGAGCGCGAGGATCGTGGTCGGCTTGCTGAGCGCGTACGGGAAGTAGATCTCGTGGATGCCGCCGAAGAACTGGATGATGGCGGCACCGGGAGCGGAGGCCTTCGCCGCGCCGACCCCGAAGAAGGTGAAGGCGAGCAGCAGACCGAGGCCGGGGCCGGGGTTCGCCTCGATGAGGAAGAGGATCGACTTGCCCGTCTCCGCGGCCTGCTCGATCCCCAGCGGGGTGAACACGCCGTGGTTGATGGCGTTGTTGAGGAACAGCACCTTGGCCGGCTCGACGATGATCGACACGAGCGGCAGCAGGTTGAGCGAGACGAGCCAGTCGACGGCCGCCCCCAGCGCGGCGCTGATGCCGAGCATGACCGGGCCGAAGGCGAAGAACCCGACGATGGCGAGGATCATGCCGAGGATGCCGGCGGAGAAGTTGTTGACGAGCATCTCGAAGCCGGGGCGGATCTTGCCGTCCCACAGCTTGTCGACCTGCTTCATGATCCACGCGGCGATCGGGCCCATGATCATGGCGCCGAGGAACATCGGGATGTTCGTCCCGACGATCACGCCGACGGTCGCGATCGTGGCGACCACGCCGCCGCGCTCGCCGTAGACCATGCGTCCGGCCGTGTTCGCGATCAGGAGGGGCAGCAGGTAGGTGACCATGGGGCCGACCAGGCCCACGTAGGCCAGGATGTTGCCGTCCGCGCCCTCGGCGACCGCGGTCATCGCGCCCTGCCAGCCGAGGACGGCGGAGTCGCCGCCGCCGCCGATGATCTCGGCGACGCCGGCCCAGTGCCAGCCGAACGGGCTCTCGGCCCCGAAGAAACCCTTCGGGATGAAGAGCATCGTGATGAAGCCCCAGGCGATGAAGGCCGCGATGTTCGGCATGATCATGCCGGAGAGGAACGTGCCGAAACGCTGCACGCCCACGCGGAGGCCACCGGGGGCGGTGGCGGCGGGTGACGTCGTCGTCATGATGTGGTCTCTTTCTGATGAGGGGGGAGTGCCGCGGCGAGGGTCGCCGCAGCGGTGCGGGCGGAGGGGGCGTCGTCCGCGCCGAGCGCGGCTTCCGCGAGACGGAGGGCATCGTCGCGAGTCCGGGCGGCGAGCGCCTGGCGGACGTCGGCGAGGGCGGACGGTGCCATGGACAGGCTCGTCGCACCGAGGCCCACGAGGACGACGGCGAGCAGCGGATCGGCCGCGGCCTCGCCGCAGATGCCGACGGGCTTGCCGAGACGGGCACCGGCCGCACCGACCTCGCGCACCAGGCGCAGCACCGCGGGGTGCCAGGGATCCTGGAACGACGCGACGGAACCGAGCAGCCGGTCCGCGGCCATCGTGTACTGCGTGAGGTCGTTGGTGCCGATGGATGCGAAGTCGGCGTGCGCGAGCACCCGGTCGGCGAGCAGGGCGCTGGAGGGCACCTCGACCATGACGCCGGCTGTCTTCAGCCCGTACTCGCGGGCGAGACCGGTGAAGTACACGGTCTCCTCGACGGTGGCCACCATGGGTGCCATGACCCACAGGTCGGCGTCGGTCGCGGCGTCGGCCTCGGCCAGCGCGGTCAGCTGCTCGCGGAGGATGTCCTCGCTCGCGCGGAGCGCCCGCAGGCCGCGCAATCCCAGGGCCGGGTTCTCCTCGTGTGCGTCGTTGAGGAAGGCCAGCGGCTTGTCGGCCCCCGCGTCGAGCATCCGCACGACGACCTTCTTGCCGGGGAAGGCCTCCAGGAGCTCGCGGTAGGCGTCCCGCTGCTGGGCGACCGTCGGCGCCTGCGACGCGGAGAGGAACAGGAACTCCGTCCGGAACAGGCCGACGCCCTCGGCCCCCCGCGCGACCGCGTCGGCGGCGTCGGCGGGCTTCCCCAGGTTCGCGAGCAGCGCGACCGGCGTGCCGTCGGCGAGGGCGCCGGGGGTGAGCGGGGCGTCGTCGGCGGCGCGGCGGGCGGCGGCGCGCTCGGCGGCGCGGGCGCGCTCGTCATCGGTCGGCTCACGGGTGATGACTCCCGCGGCCGCGTCGACGATCACGGTCTCCCCGGTCGTCAGGGCGTGCCCGTCGCCGACGCCGACCACGGCCACGATGCCCTTCTCCCTGGCGAGGATCGCCGTGTGGGAGGTCGGGCCGCCGTCGGTGGTGACGAGGGCGAGCACCTGGTCGAGGTTCAGCAGTGCGGTGTCGGCGGGCGCGAGGTCACGCGCCACGAGGACGAACGGGTGCCCAGGGTCGGGCACGCCGGGGGCCTCCACGCCGCGCAGCCGGGCGAGCACCCGCTGCGCGATGTCGTCGAGATCGGCGGCGCGCTCACCGAGGTAGCCGCCGACGGCTTCGAGCGTGGCCCGGAAACCCGCGAAGGCGTCGTGCACGGCCCACTCCGCGGTGGCGCCGGCGTCGATCCTGCTGTCGACCTCGTCCTGCAGGGTGGGGTCCTCGGCGATCATCGCCTGCGCCTCGAGCACCTCCTGCGCCGCACCACCGGCGGCCTCGCCGCGCTGGGTCAGCTCCTGCGCCACGACGGCGACGGCCTCGCGGACCCGCGCACGCTCGGTGTCCGCCCCCGCGGTGCTCGGCGTGTTCTCGGGCGCGGGCAGCGCCTCAGTCATGCGGACGACCGGTCCCTGCGCGACGCCGAGACCGATGCCCACCCCTCGCAGCGCGCTCATCCGGCGGCGTCCTGGTCGTGGTCGGTGGTCAGCAGCTCGGTGAGCGTGTCCAGGACCCCCTCTGCGCCGTCGCCGTCGGCCGTGAGCGTCACGTAGTCGCCGTGCTCGATGGCCAGGGCGATCACCCCGAGGATGCTGGCGGCGTTGACCGGCTTGCCGGAGTCCTTGGCGATCGTGACCGCGAGGCCGGAGTCCTTCGCGGCCTGCGCGAAGATCTTGGCGGGCCGGGCGTGCAGTCCATGCGAGGAGCCGATGCGGACGGTGCGGGTGGCGGTCATGGTGTTCCTTTCGGGGCCCCGCCGGCAGCGGCGAGGGTCGACTGGGCGAGGAGAAGCGTGCGGCCGCCGTCGCGATCGGCGAACACGTCATCCGGCAAGACCGCGACGGGCGCGCGGGTCAGGTCGCGGATGGCGCCGAGGCGCTCGCGGAGGTGTGGGCCCACGAGGACGAGGTCGTGCCCTCCGAGGGAGACGGTGCTCTCGACGCCGGCGTCCGCGTCCCAGTCCAGTCCCGCCGCGGCGGCGGCGGTGCGCAGGCGCTGGGCGACGAACGTGCTCGACGCCCCGGCGCCGCAGACCACGAGAATCCTCATCGATGTCACCTTCCTGAGAACAGTCTGGGAAACCAGGCCGCGGTGGCACCAACACGTTCTCTTCCGCCCCTGCGGAACCCTGCTCGCCGCGCCCCTGTCGCCGGAGGCTGTCATCATGGAGAGCAGTCGGACAGTGCCGTCAGCACGGGAACTCGGAGGGATCATGTCGCGCCAGCGTCAGGACCAGCTCCTCGCCGCCCTGCTGCGCGAGGAGGGCTGGGCGACCGCGGGCACGCTGGCCGACCTCCTCGGCGTGACGCCCCGCAGCATCCGTTCCTACGTCGCGGCCCTGAACGCCCGCACGCCCGGCGCCGCGGTCGTCGAGTCCGGCCCGGCGGGCTATCGGGCGGGCCCCGGTGCCCGCGGTGCGCTCCGGGTGCGGCAGGGCGGCGACTCCGCGCCCCGCGAACGGCTGCACGCCCTGGTCCGGCTGCTGCTGGACGCGGAGGAGGGGATCGACGTCTTCGACACCGCGGACGCCCTGCATGTGAGCGAGGCGACGCTGGAGGCGGACCTCGTGCGGGTGCGCGGCCTCCTCGACGGCACGGACCTCACGCTCGAACGCGCACGGGAGCGGGTGCGGCTCCGCGGAGACGAGGCCGCCCAGCGCCGGCTGCTCAGCCGCCTCGCGCACGACGAGATGGACGACGCCTCCTTCCACCCCGAGATCTTCCGGCGGGCCCTCTCCGGCACGGCGGTGGATGCGCGGGCGGTGGGACCCTTCAAGTCCGCCCTGGTGGGAGAGCTCGGCGAGCTCGGCTACTACGTCAACGAACTCGCGATCGCCGACGTGCTGCTGCACATCGCGATCGCCGCCGAGCGGGTGGCCGCCGGGCGCGCCCTCGACGCGCCGCCGGTGGGAGCCCGACCGGAGATCCCGCGGGTGGGCGCGGTGATCGCCCGCCTCGCGGCCGAGCACTTCACTGTGGTCCTGGGCGAGGGCGACAGCGGTCACCTCGCCTCCCTGGTCCTCACCCGGATCGTCGCCCCCGGTGGCGAGGCGGCGCAGGAGCTCGCCCGCAGCGGCGTCGCCCCGGACGTGGAGGCGGCGGTCCGCGCGGAGATCGCGCGGGCCGCGGAGGACTACCGCGTCGACCTCGTCGACGAGACCTTCGTGCTCCGTCTCGCGCTGCACGTGCAGAACCTCCTGCGCCGCGCCGAGGAGAGCGCCCTCACCCGCAATCCGCTGACCCGCTCGCTGAAGACGACCTACCCGATGATCTTCGAGGTCGCGGTGTCGATCGCGAGCGGTCTGCACGACCGGCTCGGCACGCCCATCCACGACGACGAGATCGCCTACATCGCCATGCACGTCGGGGGCCGGCTGGAACGGAGCCGCAAGGCGGAGTCCATCCTCACCGCGACCATCGTCTGCCCCGGCTACTACGAGCTCCACGAACTCCTGCGCTCGAGCGTGGACCGTTCGCTGGGCTCCGCGATCGAGGTCACCAGCGTCGTCACGAACGTCGACCCGGACTGGGCGTCGTTCGACACCGACCTGGTGCTGAGCACGATCGAGCCCGGGGCCTCGGGCGACCGGTTCGTGCGCATCCAGCCGTTCCTCACCGACGCGGACGTCGACCGCATCCAGCAGGCCGCCGGGCGCCTGCGCCGGGGGCGGCGGCTGGCCCGGCTCCGAGAGGAGCTCGCGCGCTACTTCCACCCCGACGCCTTCGTGCATCCTCTTCCGGACGAAGGGGAGGAGGCCATCATCCGGCGGCTCGGCGCGCCGCTCGTGCGGGCCGGCCTGATCGGCGACGACTACGTGGAGAACACGATCGTCCGGGAGCGCATGTCCTCCACGGCGTTCACCGACGCGCTGGCCGTGCCGCATGCGCTGCAGATGACCGCGGCCCGCACGGCGATCGCACTCGGCGTGGCGGAGGGGTCGGCGGCCTGGGGCGAGGGACGCGTGCAGGTCGTCGCGCTGGCCGCCTTCAGCGAGAGCGACCGCGCCGCCTTCCAGACCGTGTTCGAGCAGCTCGTGGAGGTGTTCAGCGAGCGCGAGAGCGTGCAGCGGATCGTCCGGCGCAGCGCGACCTTCGAGGGCTTCCTCGACGAACTCGTCGCCGTGATCGACGGCTGAGGCTCAGGCGTCGGGGGCCAGCACCAGGGCGAGCTGGTCGAGGACGCTCTCCGATGCCGGGCCGGCCGGTGTCTCCAGGGTCACGGCGTCTCCGGGGGCGAGGGCGAGGTCCATCACCGCGAGGACGCTGCGCAGATCCACCGCCGCACCGTCCGCGGTGCGCAGCGTGACCGGGAGCTCGTGCGCCTGCGCGAGGCGCACGAGCTCCGCGACCGGTCGTGCGTGCACGCCGTTGTGGGCGCTGACGACGACGTGGCGGACGGGCATGGTCAGGAGCGCTCGTCCAGGAGGACCCGGACGCCCGCCTCCAGCTCGGCGACGGCCGTTGCGGCCGCCTCGGCGGAATCACCCGTGGCGTCGATGTACACCTTGAGCTTCGGCTCCGTGCCGCTCGGCCGGACGATCACCCGCGAGCCGTCCGAGAGCCGGTACCGCAGCACGTCTCCGGAGGGCTGCCCCGGAGCGCTCTGCAGCAGGTCCTCGGCCGACGCGATCGAACGCCCCGCGATCTGGGTGGGCGGAAGTGAGCGCAGCGACAGCATCACCGAGCCGATGAGCGACAGATCCGCCACCCGCACCGACACCTGCGCGCTCGCGAAGTGCCCGTACGTGTCGCCGACCTCGCGGACGAGATCGGCGAGGGTGAGCCCGCGCTCCTGCGCCTCGGCGGCCAGGCCGAGCACGGCGACCGCGGCGGAGATGCCGTCCTTGTCGCGCACGGTCTCGGGGTTGACGAGGTAGCCCAGGGCCTCCTCGAAGCCGAAGACGATGCCAGGCGCCCGGGAGATCCACTTGAAGCCGGTGAGCGTCTCGTGGAAGTCCAGCCCGTGGTGGGCGGCGATGGCGCCGAGCCCGGGGGAGGAGACGAGCGAGCAGGCGAGCGAGGCGCCCGGGGTGCCGTCCGCGGCGCGCGCGGCGCGGGCACCGAGCAGCAGGCCGACCTCGTTGCCCGTGAGGCGGCGCCAGCCGTCCGCGGCGGTCTCGTCCGGGATGGCCACGGCGAGGCGGTCGGCGTCCGGATCGTTCGCGAGGATGAAGTCCGCCTTCGCCCTCCGGGCCGTGGCGAACGCGAGATCCATGGCCCCCGGCTCCTCGGGGTTCGGGAAGGAGACCGTGCGGAACGTCGCGTCCGGATGCAGCTGCTCGGCGACCACGATCGGTCGCGGGTAGCCGGCGGCATCGAGGATGCGGGCGACCGTCTCCCAGCCGACGCCGTGCATCGCGGTGTAGACCCAGCGCAGGCGGCGGGCCCCCGCGGGCGCCGGGGCGACGGCGGCGGTGGCGGCGACGTAGGCCTGGACGAGATCCTCGCCCGCGGTCTCGTAGGCGGTGGACCGCGGCAGAGCCCGCACGTCGCCGCTGTCCGCGACCCGCTGGATGTGGGCGGCGATCTCGGCGTCGGCGGGAGCGACGATCTGCGAGCCGGCATCCGCGCCGCCGAGGTACACCTTGTAGCCGTTGTCGTCCGGCGGGTTGTGGCTCGCGGTCACCATCACGCCGGCGTCGGCGCCGAGGTGCCGCACGGCGAAGGCCAGCACGGGCGTCGGCAGCAGGCGGGGGAGCAGGATCGCGCGCAGGCCGGCCCCGGCGAACAGCTCCGCGGAGTCCTGGGCGAACACCCGGGAGTTCCGGCGTCCGTCGTAGCCGATCACGACCGTCGGCGTCGCCCCGGCGGCCCGCTCGCGCAGGTACGCCGCGAAGCCCGCCGCGGCCTGGGAGACGAGCACCCGGTTCATCCGGTTGCTCCCGGCCCCGAGGGCGCCGCGCAGTCCCGCCGTCCCGAACGCGAGACGGCTGCCGAAGCGGTCGTCGAGCTCCGCCAGAGCGGCCTCGTCCCCGTAGGCGGCCCGGGTGACGATGCCGGCGAGCTCGTCGCGGGTCTGCGGATCCGGGTCCTGGCGCAGCCAGGCGCGGGCCTGGGCGAGCCGCTCCTCGCTCACAGGGCCTCGACCACCCGGGCCAGCAGGGCGGAGATCACCGGCTCCGCCTCGCGTCCGGCTTCGATGACCTCGGCGTGGCTGAGCGGCGTCTGCTGGATGCCGGCGGCGAGGTTCGTGATGAGCGAGAACCCGAGGATCTCCATGCCGGCCTCGCGCGCGGCGATCGCCTCGAGCGCGGTGGACATGCCGACGATGTGCCCGCCGATGTGCTTCGCCATCTGCACCTCGGCCGGTGTCTCGTAGTGCGGGCCGCGGAACTGCGTGTAGACGCCCTCGTCGAGCGTGGGGTCGACCGTGCGGGCGATGTCGCGCAGGCGCGTCGCGTACAGGTCGGTGAGGTCGATGAACGTCGCGCCCTCGAGCGGGGAGTCGGCGGTGAGGTTGATGTGGTCGCTGATGAGCACGGGCTGACCGGGCTTCCACGTCTCGCGGATGCCGCCGGCGCCGTTGGTGAGGACCATGATCTTCGCCCCGGTCGCCGCGGCGGTGCGGACGCTGTGCACGACCCGGCGCACGCCGTGGTTCTCGTAGTAGTGCGTGCGGGCGCCGATGACGAGGACGTTCTTCCCGCCCGGCGTCCGGATGCTGCGCAGGGTGCCGACGTGGCCCTCCAGAGCGGGCTTCGAGAATCCGGTGACCTCGGTCGCGGGGATGGTCGCGACGGTCTCGCCGATGAGGTCGGCCGCCTTGCCCCAGCCGCTGCCGAGCGTGAGGGCGATGTCGTGCTTCTCGACGCCGGTCAGCCGCGCGATGTCGGCGGCGGCTTCGGCTGCGACCTCGAACGGGTTCGCAGCGGGGTCGTCGAGGGGGTTGCTGTGGGTTTCAGGCATGGATCCACTCTAGGAAGTGGCAGGCTCCGGTGCCAGGATTGCGGAAGAATGGAGAGCATGTCTTCCACCACTTTCGAGCGCACTCAGCGCGTCGCCGTCCTCGGCGGCGGACCCGGCGGTTACGAGGCGGCCCTGGCGGCCGCCCAGCTCGGAGCGGAGGTCACCCTCGTCGAGCGCGTCGGTGTCGGCGGTTCGGCCGTGCTCACCGACGTCGTGCCGTCGAAGAGCCTCATCGCGACGGCGGACGCCGCGGTCGCCATCTCCGAGGCCAGCGACCTGGGCGTGAACTTCTACGCCAAGGGCGAGAACGGCAAGCCGCTCAAGCCGGAGATCGCGATCAACCTCGCCGCCGTGAACAAGCGCCTCGTGGCGCTGGCCGGTCAGCAGTCCGAGGACATGCGCACCACCCTCCTCGACGCGGGCGTGCGGATCCTCTCCGGTCACGGCCGGCTGGAGGGTCCGAACGCGATCGTCGTCTCCACGGGCGAGCGGGGCACGGACTTCGACCGCGTCGAGGCCGACACCATCGTCGTCGCGGTCGGCGCCTCGCCGCGCGAGCTCGACTCCGCCAAGCCCGACGGCAAGCGCATCCTCACGTGGACCCAGCTCTACGACATGAAGGCGCTGCCCGAGCACCTCATCGTCGTCGGCTCCGGCGTGACCGGCGCGGAGTTCGCGTCCGCCTACATGAACCTCGGGGCGAAGGTCACGCTCGTCTCCAGCCGCGAGCAGGTCCTCCCCGGCGAGGACCAGGATGCGGCGCGGGTGCTGGAGAAGGTGTTCAAGCGTGGCGGCATGCAGGTGCTGTCCAAGTCGCGGGCCGAGAAGGTCGAGGTCACAGGTGACGGCGTCACCGTGACCCTGTCGGACGGCCGCACCGTCGAGGGCAGCCACTGCCTCATGGCTGTCGGCTCCATCCCGAACACCGCGGGCATCGGCCTGGAGGAGGCCGGCGTCGAGCTCGACGACTCCGGTCACGTCCGGGTGAACCGCGTCGCGCGCACCTCGGTGCCGAACGTGTACGCGGTCGGGGACTGCACGAACTTCTTCCCGCTGGCCTCGGTGGCCTCGATGCAGGGGCGGACGGCGGTGTTCCACGCGCTGGGGGACATCGTCATCCCGCTCGAGCTCATCAAGATCACCTCCAACATCTTCACGGCGCCGGAGATCGCGACCGTCGGCTACGGCGTCAAGGACGTGGAGGACGGCCTCGCCGACGGCATGGTCTACAAGCTCCCGCTGGCCGCCAACCCGCGCGCGAAGATGATGGGCATCAAGGACGGCTTCGTCAAGCTCATCGCCCGCAAGGGCTCCGGCACGGTGATCGGCGGCGTGATCGTGGCCCCGAAGGCCTCCGAGCTCATCTACCCCATCGCGATCGCGGTCGAGCGTCGCCTCACCGTGGACCAGGTCTCCCGCGTGTTCGCCGCGTACCCCTCGCTCTCGAGCAGCATCACCGACGCGAGCCGCGCGATGCACCTCGTGAACATCTCCTGACCGAGACCCCGCGCAATCGCCGAGACCCCGGGCTGCAGACATCTGCAGCCCGGGGTCTCGGCGTGAAAGCGGGGTCTCGGGGTCAGGAGATCGTGAGGAGCTGGTGGCCGGCGGAGACCGTGGTGCCCGCGGCGGCGTCGATGTTGCCCACCACGCCGTCCTTGTGCGCCTGCAGCGGCTGCTCCATCTTCATCGCCTCGAGGACGACGACGAGGTCGCCCTTGACGACCTGCTGCCCCTCCTCGACCGCGACCTTGACGACCGTGGCCTGCATCGGCGACTTCACCGCGTCACCGGACGCACCGGCGTTGGCGACCGTGGCGTGGCTGCGGCGCGACGGCGGCACGGCCGCCGGGCGGCCGGTGGTGCCGGGCGCGACCGCGACGCGATCGGGCAGGCTGACCTCGAGGCGCTTGCCGCCGACCTCGACAACCACGGTGTGCCGGGCGTTCGCCGGAGCCGGCGCCTCGAGCTCGCCGTCCCACGCGGGGATGTCGTTGTCGAACTCGGTCTCGATCCAGCGCGTGTACACCCCGAACGTCCCGTCCTCGGCCGTGAAGGCGGGGTCGCGGACGACCTTGCGGTGGAAGGGGATGACGGTGGGCAGACCGGCGACCTCGAACTCGTCGAGGGCCCGACGCGCGCGCTCCAGGGCCTCGGCGCGGTCCTTGCCGGTGACGATGATCTTCGCGAGCAGCGAGTCGAACGCGCCGGAGACCGCGTCTCCGGCCGTCACACCGGAGTCGAGGCGGATGCCGGGGCCGCCGAAGGTCTTGAAGACGTGGATGGGGCCCGGCTGGGGGAGGAATCCGCGACCCGGGTCCTCGCCGTTGATGCGGAACTCGATGGAGTGGCCCTGCGGCTGGGGGTCGTCGTAGTCGATCGTGCCGCCGGCGGCGATGCGGAACTGCTCGCGGACGAGATCGATGCCGGTGACCTCCTCGGACACCGGGTGCTCGACCTGGAGGCGGGTGTTCACCTCGAGGAAGGAGACCGTGCCGTCGGCGCCGATGAGGAACTCGCACGTGCCCGCGCCGACGTAGCCGACCTCCTTGAGGATGGCCTTGGACGCCGAGTAGAGCTTCTCGTTCTGCTCGGGCGTGAGGAACGGGGCCGGTGCCTCCTCCACGAGCTTCTGGTGCCGGCGCTGCAGCGAGCAGTCGCGAGTCGAGATGATGACGACGTTGCCCTCGGCGTCGGCGAGGCACTGGGTCTCGACGTGGCGGGGCTTGTCGAGGTACTTCTCCACGAAGCACTCGCCGCGGCCGAAGGCGGCGACGGCCTCGCGGGTGGCGGATTCGAACAGCTCCTCGACCTCGTCGAGCTCGCGGGCGACCTTGAGGCCGCGTCCGCCGCCGCCGTAGGCCGCCTTGATCGCGATCGGCAGACCGTACTCCTGGGCGAAGGCGACGACCTCGTCGGCACCGGAGACCGGGCCGGGGGTGCCGGGCGCGAGGGGCGCGCCGACCTTCTCGGCCACGTGGCGGGCGGTGACCTTGTCGCCGAGCGCCTCGATCGCCTCCGGGGAGGGGCCGATCCAGATCATCCCGGCGTCGATCACCGCGCGCGCGAATTCGGCGTTCTCCGCGAGGAAGCCATAGCCGGGGTGCACGGCGTCGGCACCGGCGCGGCGGGCGACGGAGAGGATCTTCTCGATCTGGAGGTACGTCTCGGCGCTGGTCGCGCCACCGAGCGCATACGCCTCGTCGGCCAGGCGCACATGCAGCGCGTCCCTGTCCTGGTCGGCGTAGACGGCGACCGAGGCGATCCCGGAGTCACGAGCGGCACGGACGATGCGGACGGCGATCTCGCCGCGGTTGGCGACGAGCACCTTCGCGATTTCAGGCATGGTTGCCAGCCTAGCGAGTAGCATCCCGATACTTTTGACGACTCTCGACAAGAAAGAGGGAAAAACGTGGAGGGGAGTCTACGACCACAGATCCGTCCACCGGACCCCGAGGTCGGCGGTGAGGCGGCGCACGGTGGACAGCGACATGCCCACCACGGTGGAGGGATCGCCCTCGACCCGGGTGATGAAGGCGCCGCCGAGGCTGTCCACGGTGAAGGCCCCGGCGACGTGCAGCGGTTCCCCCGATGCCACGTACGCGGCGATCTCCTCATCGCCGATGTCCTCGGCGAACGTCACGGCGGCCTCCGCGACCGCGGTCGCCTCGACGAGAGCCGCGCCGGGGGAGACACGGAACACGGAGTGCCCGGAGTGCAGCACGCCCGTGGCACCGCGCATCTCCTGCCACCGGCGTGTGGCCTCCTCCGGCGTGTAGGGCTTGCCGTACACCCGCTCCCCGAGCGCGAACATCGAGTCCCCGCCGATGACGATGCCGTCGAACGCGCCCTCGGCGGCCAGCCGCTCGGCGACGGCCGCGGCCTTGGCGCGGGCGAGCAGCAGCACCAGGTCGGCGGGTGCGACGGGACCCATGCGCTCCTCGGCCGCGGCGGCGAGGGCGTCCTCGTCCACCTCCGGCGACAGCGTGAGGGGTTCGATGCCGGCCTGACGCAGCAGCATGAGCCGGGCGGGGGAGGTGGAGGCGAGGCAGACGCGCATGGAGACCACCGTATCCTCGAAGGATGACTTCCTCCGCAGCCGACGTGCTCGATCTCGACATCACCGGCATCGCCCACGGAGGCACCTTCATCGCCCGTCACGAAGGCCGCGTGATCTTCGTCTCGGACGCGGTCCCGGGCGAGCGCGTCCGTGCCCGCCTGCTGGATCCGTCCCCCGCCGCCGGGGAGCCGGACACCCGGAGCTTCTGGCGCGCCGAGACGCTCGAGGTCCTCGACGCCTCCCCGCATCGCCGGCCGCACATCTGGCCGGAGGCGGACGTCGCGCACGACCCCGCCCAGCGACCCGGCGGCGCCGACCTCGGGCACATCGAGCTCGACCACCAGCGCGCGCTCAAGCGACAGGTGCTGGCGGAGGCGTTCGACCGCTTCGCCGGTCCCGGACTCGAGGCCCCGGAGATCGAGGCCGTGGAGTCCGGCGACGGGACGGGGTGGCGCACGCGGGTGACCCTGCACGTCGACGATGCCGGGCGGATCGGTCCCTTCGCCGCCCGCAGCCACCGCGTCGTGCCGGTGTCGACCTACCCGCTCGCCCGCCCCGAGATCGCCGAGGCCGCCCTGGCCCTGCAGGGCGAGAAGCCGGGGCGCATCGAGCTCGTGGAGCCCGCGGACGGTCGCGTGCGCATCCTCCGGCACCCCGAGGCCGAGCGCCGGGCGCCCAGGGACCGCCGCCCCCGGCCGAAGCCCGAGGTGGTGCAGGAGCGCGTCGGCGACCGCACGTTCGACGTCGACGCCGGCGGGTTCTGGCAGGTGCACCCCCGCGCCGCCTCCGTCCTCGACGGCGCCGTGTACGGGCTGCTCGACGGACACGTGGAGCCGGACGCGACGCACTACGACCTGTACGGCGGAGTGGGCCTGTTCGCGCGGACTCTCGCGGATCTCGGCGGCACCGACGTCGTGACCGTCGAATCCAGCCGCCGCGCGACGCAGCACGCCGCCGCGAACCTCGCCCCGCTCGACGTGACCGCCGTCACGGCCCGGGTCGACCGCTTCCTGCAGCAGCCGCGGCGCGGGGGCGCGACGGGGGCGGTGGTGCTCGACCCGCCCCGGTCCGGCGCCGGGCGCGCGGTCGTGGAGGGCGTGCATGCGCTGGCTCCGTCCGCGATCGCCTACGTCGCCTGCGACCCTGTCGCCCTCGCGCGCGACCTCGGTACCTTCCGGGGCCTGGGGTGGCAGGTCGACGCGCTCCGCGGGTTCGACCTCTTCCCGCATTCGCATCACTTCGAGGTCGTCGCCCTGCTCACCCGGTGAGCGCATTCCCGGCCCCCGGTCCGCGACTCACTAGGCTGTGGGCATGAGCACCGTCGCCCTCATCGACGACCACGAGTCCGTCCGCCTCGGCCTCGAGGCCGCGTGCGCCAGGGACGGGCAGACCGTCGTGTTCACCGGGAGCACGGTCGGCTCCTACCTCGTGTGGCGGTCCTCCACGGGTGCCCCGCCGGCCGACGTCGTCGTGCTCGACCTGACGCTGGGGGACGGGACGACGGTGACGGAGAACGTCGTGTCCCTCGTCGCCGACGGCGCCAGCGTCGTGATCCACAGCGTCGCCGACCGGCCCGCAGCGGTACGGGAGGCGCTGGCGGCGGGGGCGGCCGGTGTCGTCAGCAAGTCGTCGGCCCTCGACGACGTGCTGGACGCGATCCGCACCGTGGCGCAGGGCGAGGCGCTGAACAACGTCGAGTGGGCGAGTGCGGTCGACGGCGACCGCGCGTTCGCCGACGCGCAGCTGTCCAGCCGCGAGCGGGAGGTGCTGCGTCTGTACGCGACGGGCCTGCCGCTGAAGGCCGTGGCCGAGCGTCTCGGCGTCGCGTACTCCACGGCGAAGGAGAACATCACCCGGATCCGGGTGAAGTACGTCGAGGTCGGTCGGCCGGCGCCCACCAAGGTCGATCTGCTGCGGCGCGCGATGGAGGACGGCATCGTGACGGCCGACGGGGCGCCGAGTGCCCGCTGAGCCGCTGAGCGTCCGCGACGCCTGGAGCAAGATCCCTTCTCCCGGCAGCGCGGAGAACGGCTTCGAGCGGTTCACCGGCAAGCGGATGGAGCGCATCCTCGCGATCGTCGTCGCCCTGGGGTCGGCCGTGCTCGGAGCGCAGGCGCTGATCGCGGCCGTGCAGACGATGTCCCGCGCGGACGCGCCCCACATCTCGATGCTCGTCGCCGTCTTCGTACCGCTGACCGCGATGCTCGTCGCCTGTCTGGTCGGACGCGGCGTGCGCCTGGCCGCGGGGGTGTTCGCCGTCGTGTACGTGCTCGCGCTCGCGGCGTGGCCCGTCGTCGTCGACCCCACGGACAAGGTGGCGGGCGACCAGCCGTGGATCTTCTTCCTCGTGAACGTGGGCGTGGTGGCGGCGATGCTGGCCTTCCCCGTGCGGTTGCAGTTCGCATGGGCCGTCGGCGTGCCCTTCGTCTACGGGTACGTGCGTCTGGTGCAGGGGGAGTTCTCCCGGGAGTTCTGGGTGACGACGGCGTTCGACGTCTCCTTCACGCTGATCCTCGGCGTCGTGATCGTGTCGCTCGGCTGGATGTTCCGTTCGGTCGCCGCGGGCGTGGACGAAGCGCGGGGGACGGCCGTGGCCTCGTATGCCACGGCGGCCGCGGCCGCGGCTGCGGAGGAGGAGAGGGTCGCGATGTCGGCCCTCATGCACGACAGCGTCCTCGCGGCTCTCATCGCCGCCGAGCGCGCGGAGGGCGAGCGGGCACGGGAGCTCGCCGTGGCGATGGCCAGGGAGGCCCTCACGCGGCTCGCGAACACCGAGGCGGCGGTCGCGGAGGAGGGCAGCGACGAGCCGGTGGGGGCCGCGCAGATCGTCGTGGAACTGCGACGAGCACTCTCCGAGCTGGGCGCGGACGCCATCGTGGAGGAGCGCGGCGGCAGCGGCCTCATCCCGGGGCGGGCCGCGCGGGCCCTCGTGCTCGCCGCCCGCCAGGCGATCGGGAACGCCGTCGCGCATGCCCACGGTCGTGGTCTGCACATCCTCGTCGTCGGTCACGGTGACGAGGGCATCGCCGTGACGATCTCGGACACCGGTGGCGGCTTCGACGTCGACGCCATCGGTCCCGACCGGCTCGGCATCCGCGCCTCGATCCTCGCCCGCATGGCCGGTGTGGCCGGGACCGCGCATATCTCCTCGGATGCGGAAGGCACCGTCGTGACCCTGGGGTGGGAGCGCTCATGAACCGGACCGTCCGCAGCGTCGCCACCTCGCTCGCCGTCGGCTTCGCGCTGTACTTCGTCGCCCGGGGGATCTGGTGGATCGAGCAGCCGACGGCTCCGCTGCTCATGGTCCTCGCCATCGCCGTGTACCTCGTGGTGGTGAACATCGCGATCCTCGGGAGTCCGGTCACGGTGCGCATGCCGCTGTGGTCGGCGCTCCTCGCCCTCGGAGCGAGCGCGGTCATCCCGGTGCTGGTCACCCTCTCGCTGGATCCCGACGATCGGACGGCGCCCTTCGCCACCTGGTACATCGGAGCCCTGGGGCTGCTCGGCATCGTCTGCGTGGTCCGTCGCCGCGCGTGGGCGGGCTGGGCGACGCTGGTCGTGCTCGTCGTCGCCGCCTCCGCCCCCCTCGGGTTCGGAGTGGCGTTGAACCTCGGCGTCGTGGGGTCGATCATGTGGGTCGCGGTCGCCCAGCTCCTGGTGATGTTCTGGGACCGCGCCGTGAGCGACACGGAGCGCCTGTCGGAGATCCAGCAGGCGGTGTCGGCCTGGCACGCGACGCAACGGGTGCGCCAGCGCGAGCGCCGCCTCCGTACCCAGTTCGCCCTCGCGGTCGCCGGCCCCGTCCTCAGCCGGGTGGTGGCGTCACGCGGCCAGCTCGACGAGGACGAGCGGCTGGAGGCGCGGCTCGCCGAGGGGCGCCTCCGCGACGAGCTGCGCGGGGCGGACCTGCTGAACGACGACGTCCGCAACGCAATCGATGCCGCCCGCCGTCGCGGCGCCTCGGTGACCGTGTTCGACGAGGGCGGACTCGACGGCGTCGACGAGGGCCGCCGCATGGAGATCCGCGACGAGCTCGCGTCGGTGCTCCGCAGCGCCGGGACGGGGCGCATCATCATCCGCTCCGCACGAGACCCGCTCGTCGCCGTCACCGTCGTCGGTCGCGCGGGTCTGCGGGCATCGGACGACGATTCCGTAGACCTGTGGCACGAGATCACGAGAGCGCGGCGCGGGACGACGTCCGACGCGCGGAGATGAGAGTGGGCGAGGGGCGGCGAATCCGCCTGCCCCTCGCCGTGCGGACAGTTACCCGAAAACCGTCCGCTGGTGGCCGATCAGCGTCTGTCTACCCTGGGACAGAGAGACCAGCCGAACGCGAAGCGTCTCCTCTAGTCTGCGGTCCCGAGCAACGGTTGTCTGTAGGTATTTTGGGGGACAAGATCCGGGCCGGAACTCAGCCGGCGAAACGTCCCCAGGGGATGTCCCGGCGCAGGGGCCGGCGCAGCGGACGCTGGGTGCGGGTCCACGCGGAGACCCGCGGCTCCTCGACCGTCGCCTCCGCCTGCTCGTTCGCATAGGCGTCCCCCAGAACCGCGATGAGGGCAGCGAGCTCCTCCTCGTTCGCGGTGCCGCGGGTGACCTCCAGCATCACGGGCGCAGGCGCCGCCCCGTCGACGGCGGGTTCCTGGCCGCTCACAGCGGGATGTTCCCGTGCTTCTTCGGGGGCAGCTCGGCACGCTTGCCCCGCAACGCCCGGAGAGCCTTCGCGATGGCCACCCGCGTGTTCGCCGGCTCGATGATCCCGTCGAGCTCGCCGCGCTCGGCCGCGAGGAAGGGCGAGGCCACGTTGTACGTGTACTCGTTCGCGAGGCGCGTGCGGACCGCCGCCACGTCTTCGCCCGCTTCCTCCGCCTTGCGGATCTCCCCGCGGTAGAGGATGTTGACGGCGCCCTGTCCGCCCATCACGGCGATCTCGGCGGTCGGCCAGGCGAGGTTCACGTCGGCGCCGAGCTGCTTCGACCCCATGACGATGTACGCGCCGCCGTAGGCCTTGCGGAGGATGACGGTCACGAGCGGCACGGTGGCCTCCGCGTACGCGTAGAGGAGCTTGGCGCCGCGGCGGATGACGCCGGTCCACTCCTGGTCGGTGCCCGGGAGGTAGCCGGGGACGTCGACGAGGGTCACGATGGGGACCGAGAACGCGTCGCAGAAGCGCACGAACCGGCTCGCCTTCTCGCCGGCCTCGATGTTGAGCGTTCCCGCCATCTGGGACGGCTGGTTGGCGATGATGCCGACCGAGCGGCCCTCGATGCGTCCGAAGCCGATGACGATGTTCGGCGCGAACAGCGGCTGCACCTCGAGGAAGTCGCCGTCGTCCACGACGTGCTCGATCACGGTGTGGATGTCGTACGGCTGGTTCGGGGAGTCCGGGATGAGCGTGTTGAGCGTGCGGTCCGCGTCGGTGGTCTCGAACTCGAACGCGCTCTCGTAGGAGGGCAGCTCCGCCATGTTGTTGTCCGGCAGGAAGCCGAGGAGCGTGCGGGCGTAGTCGATCGCGTCGTCCTCGTCCTCGGCCAGGTAGTGCGCGACACCGGAGCGGGTGTTGTGCGTGTAGGCGCCGCCGAGCTCCTCCATGCCGACGTCCTCGCCGGTGACGGTCTTGATCACGTCGGGTCCGGTGACGAACATCTGGCTGGTCTTGTCGACCATGATGACGAAGTCGGTGAGGGCGGGGGAGTAGACCGCGCCGCCGGCCGCCGGGCCCATGATGATCGAGATCTGCGGGATCACGCCCGAGGCGCGGGTGTTGAGGCGGAAGATCTCGCCGTACTTGCCGAGGGCGACGACGCCCTCCTGGATCCGCGCGCCGCCCGAGTCGAGGATGCCGATGCAGGGCATGCCGCCCGCCAGGGCGAACTCCATGATCTTGACGATCTTCTCGCCGGCGACCTCGCCCAGCGACCCGCCGAAGGTGGAGAAGTCCTGCGAGTACACGGCGACCGTGCGGCCGTGGATGGTGCCGACGCCGGTCACCACGGAGTCGCCGTACGGACGCGAGCGATCCATGCCGAACGCGGTCGTGCGGTGCCGCACGTACTCGTCGAACTCGACGAAGCTGCCGGGATCGACGAGGAGTTCGATGCGCTCGCGGGCGGTCATCTTGCCCTTGGCGTGCTGCTTCTCCTTCGCCTTGGCCTCGGCGTCGACGACGGCCTCGGTGTAGCGAGCGCGCAGGTCCGCGATCTTTCCGGCGGTGGTAAAGGGGTCGGGCTTGTCCGTCACGGATTCCACCCTAGCGTCGGCTCTGCGCCGTCCGTTGGATGATCGGCACAACGGGGCGGCGGATCCTTTGGCGAGGTGCGCGCTCGCTCACCCCGCGGTCGTGTCGGAACCCGGTCGCGGCGGCAACCCGTGATCGCCCTCGGCGGGACCGGCGTCGAGCTCTTCCGTGGGGTGCTCGCGTCGGCGACCGGCGATCTCGCCGACCCGGTGCCCGACCCATCCCGCGCCGCGCGCCACGGTGCCCGCGGCTCCCGCGACCGCGTTGCCGGCGTAGCGCGCTCCACGCAGCATCCGCAGCTCGACCTTCTCGGCGCCGGGCACGGGCTCCAGCTCCGCGGGGAGGGTGAGCGGTGCGGCTCCGAAGGCCCGGTGCGAGGTGGTGAGGACCCGGCGTCCGAGGATGTGGTTGCCCGCGCCGCCGATCGCCGCGCCGATGCCGAACGGCATCGCCTTGCCGAGGAACGATGCCCCGCCCTTGGCCGCGAACTGCTTCACGAACATCCCCTTGAGCTGGTCCACGAGCGGTCCCACGGCGGCGCGGGGGAGCGACTTCGTCACCAGCTCGCCCCAGTACGCCGATCGGCTGCTGCCGCGACCGGTGACCTGCCGGGCGAGCTGTCCGACGAGGTCGACGCCCTCCTTGCCGAGCATGAGGGTCATGACGAGAGCGCGTGCGCGGTCGGGGTTGCCGACGGCGATGCCGTGCACCTCGGCGACCGACTGCGCGAAGAGGGCGGTGGATTCCACGAACCCAACGGTCTCGACGCCGGAGAGGGCGAGCGTGATGCCCGTGCCGATACCGGGGACCACGGCGGTCGCCCCCACCGCGGCCCCGCCCGTCGTGACGGCTGCGAGATAGCGGCGCTCCAGGATCCGGATGATCTCGTCGGGGGTCGCGTGCGGGTTGCGCAGCCGGATGCTGCGGATGTGGGCGAGGACCAGCGGGCGCTGGATCGAGAGCACCCGATCGAGCCCGCGGACCATCATCGGGTGCTCGGGGGAGCCGACCGGGGGCACGCCCTTGTCCCACGGGGCGTCGTCCGGCAGGGAGTGGATCTTGTGCACCTTGGGGGCCATGTGCCGATCCTATGAAGCGCGACCGCGAAAACACCGAGAGCCCCGGTCCGTGGCGGAACGGGGCTCTCGGAGGGGAGCGTCACACGAAGAGGTTCGCGCG
This sequence comes from Microbacterium sp. NPDC057658, assembly GCF_042799975.1. NCBI lineage: Bacteria > Bacillati > Actinomycetota > Actinomycetes > Micrococcales > Microbacteriaceae > Microbacterium > Microbacterium sp. NPDC057658. The sequence continues at coordinate 549,242 of NZ_JBHVHT010000002.1, forward strand.
CTCCAGGTCTTCCGCGAAGTCGACCTCGACCGCGTACAGGTCGGAGACGTCCATCGGCTCGAGCAGCAGGCCGTCCTCGGCGATCGCCAGCTCGAGACCGCGCTCGAAGTAGTCCTGATCCTCGACCCGCTGCAGCTGGCGCATGAACGCCTTCTTGAAGCCGGAGGAGATGTAGTTGATGCCGACCGCCTCGCCGAGGCCGCCCTTGACGGACTTCGACAGCTCCTTGATGAAGCCCTCCGCGGTGACGGTGTACTTCACCTCTTCGTCGCTGACCTTGGCGGTGTTGACGGTGACGAACGACTGGTCGCGCTCGATGTACGCGGCGGCGCGGCCGAGGATCATCGGGTCGAAGACGACATCGCCGTTCATCCACAGCACACCGCTCCTGCCGGTGGCGCCCAGGGCGCGCAGGAGGCTCTTCGAGGTGTTCGTCTCGTCGTAGCGGTCGTTGTGGACGTAGTTCACGGAGGGGAAGGCCTCGATGATCGTCTCCGCGCGGTAGCCCACCACCGTGGTGATGCGGGCGTCGGAGCCGAAGGCGGCGCGGATGTTGTCGTGCTGCTGGCCCATGATCGTGCGGCCGTCGCTGAGCTCGGTGAGCGGCTTGGGCAGCGCGCGGCCGAGGCGGGAGCCCATGCCCGCGGCGAGGATGACGGTCTGAAGAGTCACGAATACTCCTAAAGGAAGTTGTGTTCACGGCCGGTTCACCGACCAGACACTTCGTCGTGCCGGGAATCATGGTAGCGATTCCCCCTGGAAAGCCCGGGGCCAGGTGGGCCCCGTTGCCATTTCGTGACCGAGTACACACGCAACGCACAGGGACGACAACCCCCTTGCAAAACCGGCGGACAACGGGTTCAGGTGGCGGAATCGCGCGTGGGGCCTTGGCTCTCAGCCACCCGTTGATACCGTAGGACGGTGACTTCCTCCCCTGATGACCCCACCCCCCAGGCAGAGGGAGCCGAGACTCCGGCCGAGGCCCCCGCGCCCGTTCGGAAGCCGGCCGCCAAGAGGCCTGCCTCGTCCTCTGCCGCCGCGAAGAAGGTAGCCGCGACCTCGACCGCCGGCACGTCCGCCGCGGACGCGTCGACGGCGAAGAAGAAGACCGCGGCGAAGACCCCTGCGGCGAAGACCCCTGCGGCGAAGACCCCTGCGGCGAAGACCACGAACGCGAAGACGACGAGCGCGAAGACCGCGGCCTCGACGTCCACCGCTGCGAAGGCCACGGCGGCGAAGTCCCCGGCGACGAAGACCACCGGTGCGACGTCGACCTCAGGCAAGACCGCGGGTGCGAAGGCCGCTTCGGCGAAGACCACCACGACGAAGTCCTCCACGACGAAGTCCTCCACGACGAAGTCGTCCGCGGCGAAGTCGTCCGCGGCGGCGAAGGCACCCGCGGCGAAGTCTCCCGCGGCGAAGTCTCCCGCGGCGAAGAAGCCGGTCGCCGCGCCGACCAAGGCCGCGGCCGAGAAGGCGGCCCCCTCGTCCGAGGTCGTGGTGGAGCCCACGCCCGCAGCGAGCGTGGATCCCGCCGCTGCGCGCACGGCCTCCGCAGCCCGAACGGCCGCGATGAAGAACACCGCGGCGCGCACCACCGGCTCGAAGCGTCCGTCCGCGACGACCACGAAGCCGAGCACGGCTGCCGCCAGGACGACGGCCGCCAAGACGGCTGCGGCCAAGGCCGCGGCGGCGAAGACGGCCGCCGCGAAGGCATCGGCGGCCAAGACGACGGCCAAGACCACCGCCGCCAAGACCGCGGCGGCGAAGGCGGCCGCGGCCAAGGCGGCTGCCGCGAAAGCCGCGGAAGCAGAGGCGGCGGAAGCAGGTGCTGCGGAAGCAGAGGCGGCGGAAACAGAGGCAGCGGAAACAGAGGCTGCGGAAGCACAGGTCGCTGCGGAGACGCAGCCGGAGGACTCCGGCGCCGTGTCGTCGCCGACCGCGTCCGCAGAGGCCATCGACACCGCCTCAGCCGAGACGGCGTCGGACGACGGAACCGCCGAAGCTGCGACGCTCGTCGAGGACCCCGCGGTCACCGAGGACCGTGCCACGGAGCCCGCCGTCGAGGTATCCGACACCGCTCTGCCGGTGACGACGGAGCCCGCGGCCGAAGACGGCCGCGTCGCGGAGGTCGAGATCGTCGAGGTGGTCGACGCGGTGATCGCCGAGGAGCCGCCGGCGGAAGCCGATGACGACGCGGCGGCGGAGCCCGGCACCGAGGCCATCCGCATCCGCGGCCTCGTGAAGCAGTTCGGCGAGAACCGCGCGGTCGACGGCATCGACCTCACGGTGCCCGCGGCCTCCTTCTACGGCATCGTGGGGCCGAACGGCGCCGGCAAGACCACGACCCTGTCGATCGTCGCCGGCCTCCTGCGCGCCGACGAGGGCAGCGTCCTCATCTGCGGCATCGACCAGGCGACCGACCCGCTCGCTGCGAAGCGCGTGATGGGCGTGCTGCCCGACCGGCTGCGCACCTTCGACCGCCTCACCGGGCGTCAGCTGCTCTATTACTACGGACTGCTCCGCGGGCTCGCCGCCGACGTCATCGAGAAGCGCACCGGCGACCTCGCCAGGGCCTTCGACCTCGGCGACGCCCTGAACCGGGTGGTGTCCGATTACTCGGCCGGCATGACGAAGAAGATCATGCTCGCGGGCGCGATGATCCACTCGCCCCGCGTGCTCGTCCTCGACGAGCCGTTCGAGTCCGTCGACCCCGTGTCGTCCGCCGTGATCCTCGACATCCTGCGGGCGTACGTGTCGCACGGTGGCACGGTGATCCTGTCGAGCCACGGCATGGACCTCGTGGAGCGCGTGTGCTCCCGGGTGGCGATCATCGTGAACGGCGAGGTGCTCGCCGAGGGCACGATCGACGAGGTGCGCGCGGGCCAGACGCTCGAGTCCCGATTCGTGGAGCTCGCGGGCTCCAGCGGCGAGGTGGAGGGGCTCGAGTGGCTGCACACGTTCTCCGACTGAGGTTCGCGCTCCTCCTGGGCGCTCTGCGCGGGGAACACCGGGTGCGCACCCTGCTCTCCTTCGGCGCGGTGATCGCGGTCACCGTGGTGGTGTGCGTGGCGGTGTTCAGCCTCGGCGGCGCCCCCGTCCCGGTATCCAAGGCGGTGACGGTGCTCGGCGGGGCGGCCGTCCTGCTCGGCTTCCTCGTGGGGCCGCTGCTCGTGGGGGCCGTCGACCAGCTCGATCCGCGGCGCTTCGCGGTGTTCGGCGTCGACGAGCGGAAGATGCCCTGGGTGCTCGCGATCGCGTCGCTCGTCAGCGTCCCGAGCCTCGCACTCCTCGCGGTCTACATCAGCGTGACCGTCGTCGCGATCAGGGCCGGCGCGCCGTGGCTCCAGGCCGTCCTCCTGGCGCTGATGGGGCTGCTGTCGACCATCCTCCTCTCGCGGGTGGGGATGGCGCTCAACGCGCTCCTGCTTCCGGAGCGCCGCTCCCGGGAGCTGACCGCGTTGTTCGCCCTCGCCCTGATCGTCATCGCGTTCCCCGTCGCCGTGTTCCTCGGCTCCCTCCGCTGGGACGGCGAGGTGCCGGCATCGCTGGCGACCCTGACCTCCGTGATCGGCTTCACCCCGCTCGCCGCCTCCCCGGCGGCGATGTTCGCGGCGGCGGAAGGGGAGACGGCCGCGGCCTGGGTCAGCGGCCTCGTGGCCGTCGTCACCCTGGCCCTGCTGTGGCTCGCCTGGACCTGGTTCGTGCGTCGCCTGCTCACCACGACCGAGCGTCCGGTGGCGGCACGGGAACGGAGCGGACTCGGCTGGTTCGGTCTCCTGCCCTCGAACGCCTTCGGCGCCATCGCGGCGCGGAGCCTCGTGTACTGGCTGCGCGACCGCCGGTACATCATGAACATCATCGTGGTGCCGGTGGCCGGCGTGCTCACCGTGTTCCCCCTCATCGTCGCGGGTGTGCCGGTCGAGATCGCCGCCCTCGTGCCCGTGCCCGTCATGGCCCTGTTCTTCGGCTGGCTGCCCCACAACGACGTCGCCTATGATTCCACGGCCCTGTGGACCCACGTCGCGAGCGGCGTCCGCGGTCTTCCCGACCGTCTCGGGCGCCTCGTGCCGGTGCTGCTCGTCGCCGTCCCCGTGCTGGCGATCGCGGTGCCGCTCTCGCTGCTCCTCGCCGGTCGGTGGAGCCTCCTCCTGCCGCTCGTCGGTCTCGGAGCGAGTCTGCTTTTCAGCGCCCTCGGGATCTCGAGCGTGGTGTCCGTGGTCGCGCCCTACGCGGTCTCCCGCCCGGGGGACAGCCCGTTCCAGCAGCCGCAGCGGCCGACGTCCCGCGGCGTGTACGGGCCTGCGGCGGCGTTCCTCGGCGCGATCATGCTGAGTGTGCCGACGATGTGGCTGTTCGCGGCGAGCATCGTCGCCGATTCCGGCTACGCGCCCGCGGCGTTCTGGGTCGGCATCCTCACCGGGATCGCGGTGTTCCTCGGGGGAGCCGTGCTCGGCGGCCGCATCTTCGAGCGCAGCGGCGAACGTCTGATGGAGTTCGTCGAGACCGCGTGAGACCGCCCCGCCGAGGGGGAGACGCGGCTAGAATCGCGGGATGAGTACTCCGCTGGACAGCCCCGATCAGGGCGGCGTGGCAACGCTTGATCGCGAACTGGAAGAACTCCTCCGCGAGGAGAACATCGAACCGGGCGACCACGAGCGCTTCTCGCACTACGTCAAGAAGGACAAGATCCTCGAGTCGGCGATCACGGGCAAGCCCGTCCGCGCCCTCTGCGGCAAGAAGTGGACGCCGGGCCGCGACCCCGAGAAGTTCCCGATCTGCCCGACGTGCAAGGAGATCTACGAGTCGATGGTCCGCTGACCCCGGTCAGTCGGCCTCGACGTAGACCGTCGGGATCGCGGGGTCGGACTTGCTGAGCGCGAGCGCGCGCACCGGCAGCTCTTCGCGGACGCGCAGGTGGTGTGCGCGGGCGGCGGCGGTCCCCGCAGCACCCTCGAAGGCGCTGTCGATCTCCCCGCCGTCGACGAGGGTCACCTGGAGCGGGCGCCCGTCGGGGTGCTCGGCAGGCGTGTCGAGCGCTTCGAACCCGTCGGAGACGACGACCGTCTCCGACGCGGCGACTCCGTCGCTGAGCGTGCGGAACGCCGCCTTGCGGCCGCCGAACGAGGCCTTGTCGGCGGATGCCTTGGCGACCCCGATCCACGAGCCGTCGGCATCCTGCCGGGCCACGAGCTTGTAGACCATGCTCGCGGTGGGATATCCGGAACCCGTCACGACGGACGTGCCCACGCCGTACGCGTCCACGGGCGACGCGGCGAGAGCGGCGATCGCGTACTCGTCGAGATCGCTCGTGACCGTGATGCGGGTCTCGGTGGCGCCGAGCTCGTCGAGCTGTGCGCGCACCTCTGCGGCGACGATCGGGAGGTCGCCGGAGTCGATGCGGACGCCCCCCAGCCCGGTCCCGGCCACCCGGATCGCGGTCTCGACGCCGGTGCGGATGTCATAGGTGTCCACGAGGAGCGTGGTGTCCACGCCCATGCTCTCGACCTGCGCGCGGAAGGCGTCCTCCTCGCTGTCATGCAGCAGGGTCCACGAGTGGGCGGCGGTGCCCATGGTCGGGATGCCCCAGGAGCGACCGGCCTCGAGGTTGCTCGTGGCGCCGAAGCCGGCGATGTAGGCCGCCCGCGCCGCGGCCACGGCGGAGCGCTCCGCCGCGCGGCGCGAGCCCATCTCGGCGAGCGGCCGCTCCCCGGCGGCGATGCTCATGCGCGCGGCGGCCGTGGCGACGGCGGAGTCGTGGTTGAGCACGCTCAGCGCCAGCGTCTCCAGGACCACCGCGTCCGCGAACGAACCCTCGACCGTGAGGATGGGCGACCCGGGGAAGTAGAGCTCGCCCTCGCGGTAGCCGCGGATGGTCCCGGTGAAGCGGTAGCGCTCCAGGGAGGCGAGGGTCTCGGCGTCGACGACGTGCTCGTCGCGGAGGAAGCGCAGCTCGTCGTCCCCGAAGCGGAAGTCGCGGAGCAACCCGAGCAGCCGCCCGGTGCCGGCCACGACGCCGAAACGGCGTCCGCCGGAGAGACGCCGGGAGAAGAGCTCGAAGACGCTCGGTCGGGACGCGGTGCCGTCCCGGAGCGAGGCGGCGAGCATCGTGAGCTCGTAACGGTCGGTGAGCAGCGCCGTCGACGTGGTCATGCGCTCAGCTTAGTGAGCGCCGCGATGCACGCGGCGCCGCGCACGCGGGTAGGCTTGGGGGTCATGAACGACGCGCCGATCGGGATCTTCGACTCCGGTGTCGGCGGGCTCACGGTGGCCAGGGCCATCCGGGCCCAGCTGCCCCGCGAATCGTTCGTCTACATCGGCGACACCGCGCACTCGCCGTACGGCCCCAAGCCCATCGCCGACGTGCGCCGCTACGCGCTCGAGGTGTTGGACACGCTGGTCGACCAGGGCGTGAAGATGCTCGTGATCGCCTGCAACACCGCCTCCGCGGCCATGCTGCGCGATGCGCGCGAGCGCTACGACGTGCCCGTCGTCGAGGTGATCGGTCCGGCCGTCCGGCGGGCGGTCTCGACGACGCGGAACGGCCGCGTCGGTGTGATCGGCACGGTCGGGACCATCGGCTCCCGGGCGTACCAGGACATGCTCGAGGTTAACGAGCGCCTGCAGGTGTTCACGGCGGCCTGCCCCCGGTTCGTCGAGTTCGTCGAGGCCGGCGTGACCGGGACCCCCGAGGTGCTCGCCGTGGCCGAGGAGTACCTCGCGCCGCTGCGGGAGGCCGACGTGGACACGCTCGTCCTCGGCTGCACGCACTACCCGTTCCTCCGTGGTGCCATCAGCTACGTCATGGGGGAGGGCGTGACCCTGGTCTCCAGCGACGACGAGACCGCGGGCGACGTGTACCGCCAGCTCGTGCGCGGCGATTTGCTGGCGCCGCCCGACGCCACCGCGACCTACGTCTACGAAGCCACGGGCGCCTCCGCCGATGACTTCACGGCGCTCGCGAACCGGCTCATGGGCCGTGAGGTGCGCGATGTGCAGCTCGTCCAGACCGGCGTCATCACGCTTCCCGATTCCGCCCTCGACGCGCGCTGAGCCCGTCGCTCCATCCCCGACCGAGAGAAGCACATGACCGACATCGTCCGCGCCGACGGCCGTTCCACCTCGCAGCTCCGCGAGATCACCATCGAGCGCGGCTGGAGCGCGCAGGCCGAAGGCTCGGCTCTCATCAGCTTCGGCGGGACGAAGGTGCTGTGCACCGCCTCGTTCACGAACGGCGTGCCCCGGTGGCTCACCGGCAAGGGCAAGGGCTGGGTTACGGCGGAGTACGCGATGCTCCCGCGCGCGACGAACAGCCGCAACGACCGGGAGAGCGTGAAGGGGCGCATCGGCGGCCGCACGCACGAGATCTCCCGCCTCATCGGACGCGCTCTCCGCGCCGTCGTCGACACCAAGGCGCTGGGCGAGAACACCATCGTCATCGACTGCGATGTGCTCCAGGCCGACGGCGGCACCCGCACGGCGGCGATCACCGGCGCCTACGTCGCCCTGGCGGACGCGATCGAATGGGGCCGGGACAAGAAGTTCATCGGCAAGAACTCGACGCCGCTGCTCGACTCGGTCTCCGCGGTGTCGGTCGGCATCGTCGACGGGGAGCCGATGCTCGACCTCGCCTACGTCGAGGACGTGCGGGCCGAGACCGACATGAACGTCGTCGTGACCGGCCGCGGCCTGTTCGTCGAGGTGCAGGGCACGGCCGAGGGAGCGCCGTTCGACAAGCGCGAGCTCGACGCGCTCCTCGACCTCGGGGTCGCCGGCTGCGCGGAGCTGAAGGACCGGCAGCTCGCCGCTCTGGCGGGAGCCTGAGCATGCGCGTCGTCCTCGCGACCCACAACCCGCACAAGGTGGCGGAGTTCCAGCAGATCGTGCAGCAGACGCGGCCCGACCTGGAGGTCGTCGCCTACGACGGTCCCGAGCCGGTCGAGGACGGGGTGACGTTCGCGGAGAACGCGCTCCTCAAGGCGCGAGCGGCCGCCGCGCACACCGGCCTCGCGGCGCTCGCCGACGACTCCGGCATCTGCGTGGACGTGCTCGGCGGGTCGCCCGGGGTGTTCTCGGCGTACTGGGCAGGACAGAAGAAGGACGCCACGGCGAACCTGGAGCTGCTGCTCGACCAGCTGCGTGACATCGCCGACCCGCATCGCTCGGCGCACTTCACCTCGACCATCGCCCTCGTCCTCCCGGACGGTCGCGAGCACGTCGTCGAGGGGATCTGGCCCGGACGCCTCGCCCACGACGCCTCCGGGGGCGGCGGTTTCGGCTACGACCCGATCTTCATCCCGGACGGCCAGCCCGACGGCGCGGAGCGCACCGTGGGGGAGTTCACGGCGGAGGAGAAGCAGTCGCAGTCGCATCGCACCCGCGCCTTCACGGCGCTCGTGCCGCTGCTCGCCGCGCTCTGAGGATCCCGCAGAAGAACCCCTGCTGACGGTGAGAATCGTTACTGTTCCCGACTAGGCGGAAACGGCCTCTCCGCACCCGATGCCGGGCTAGCCTGGGGGCATGCACGATCACGCGCCCGCGCCCGGCGGTCTCCGTTCGGCGAGCAGCCGTCGCCTGCTCGCGATCTCGCTGACCCTCACGGCGACCGTGATGATCGTGCAGGTCGTCGGAGCCCTCCTCACGGGCTCGCTCGCGCTGCTCGCGGACGCCGCGCACATGTTCACGGACGCCTCGGCGCTCGTGATCGCCCTCATCGCCGCGACCGTGGCGGCGCGGCCCGCGGACGACCGGCGGACGTTCGGCTATCAGCGGGCCGAGGTGTTCGGCGCCCTCATCAACGCGGTCATCCTCATCGCCCTCGCCACCGTCGTCGCCGTGCAGGGGGTGCAGCGGCTGCTGAACCCCTCCGAGGTCGAGGTCGCCGGTGGGCTGATGCTCGTCGTCGCGGTCGTCGGCCTCGTCGCCAACGCGGTGTCGATGTGGCTGCTCAGCCGGGCCCAGCGCACGAACCTGAACGTGCGGGGCGCCTACCTCGAGGTGATGGGCGACCTGCTCGGCTCGCTCATGGTCATCATCGCGGCGGGCGTGATCCTCGTGACGGGCTGGATGCCGGCCGACGCGCTCGCCTCGCTGTTCATCGCGGCGATGATCATCCCGCGGGCGTTCGTGCTGCTCAAGGAGGTGTTCTCCGTGCTCGCCGAGTCGGCCCCGAAGGGCATGGCCGTCGGCGAGATCCGCACCCACCTGCTCGGCTACGACGGCGTCGTCGGGGTCCACGACGTGCACGTGTGGCAGCTCACCCGCGGGGCGCCCGTCTTCACCGCGCACGTCAGCGTGCGACCGGACCTGCTGGCGGACGGCCGTTCGGCGGCCCTGTTGTCGGAGATGCAGGCGTGCCTCGCGGATCACTTCGACGTCGCGCACTCCACGTTCCAGATCGAGCCGGCCGAGCAGAGCGACTGCGAACCGCACCACGCCTGAGCGGCGTGCCGCTCACGCCTCGACGGTGATCTCGTCGACGGTCTTGTCCGGGCGCAGACCTCGCCAACGCGCGTGCCGGAGGATGCCGTCCGGTGTCCAGTTCGCGAACTCCACCTCGCCCACGAGCTCGGGTCGCACCCACAGGGCGTCGGAGGAATCGGGTCGGGGCACGCCGTCGAGCGGTGCCCGCGGCACGCGCAGCGGCTCCAGGCGCGCGATGAGATCGCGAAGGATCCGGTCGGTGAATCCGGTGCCCACGCGGCCGATGTAGCGGAGGTCGCCGCCCTCCGGGACCGCGAGGAGGAGAGAGCCGAGAGTGCCCTCCCGCTCGCCCTTTCCCGGGCGGATGCCGACGATCACCGCCTCCTGCATGCGGGTGTTCTTGAGCTTCAGCCAGGAGGGCGAGCGCTGGCCGGCGCGGTACCGCGACGCCGGATCCTTCACGACGACGCCCTCCAGACCGAACTCCTCGCTCGCCGCCAGTGCCGCGTCCACGTCGTCGAAGACGGGTGGGACCTGGATGGGCGCGTCGACTCCCGCCACGATGTCACCCAGGAGCGTGCGGCGCTCGCGGAGCGGCATCCCAGTGAGGTCGTGGCCGTCGAGGCGGAGCAGGTCGAACAGCATGTACACGACCGGTGTGCGCACCACCTCACGCTCGATCTCCCGGGGCCGGGTGAGGTGCATGCGGTTCTGCAGCAGGGAGAAGCTCGGCCGGGCGGCGCTGTCGAAGGCGACGATCTCCCCGTCGACGATCGCCTCGTCGACCGGGAGGAAGGGGGCGCCGTCGGCCGTCAGCTCGGGGTAGCGGGCGGTGATGTCGGTGCCGCGACGGGCGTGCAGCGACATGTGCCCGTCGCGCCAGGTGCCGATCGCACGGATGCCGTCCCACTTCACCTCCACCCAGGACGGGGTGCTGAGGTTTCGAGCGATCGCGGGGGTGCCGTTCTCGGCGAGCATCGGGGCGAGGGAGGGGAGGGTGCCCCCGGCGGGTGACGGCGCGGGCGCTGCGAGGGGCCGTCCGCGGCGGGTGGGGGCGGGCGCCGCCGCCCGGATCGCGGGAGCCGGGGTCGAGGCGGGCGCGTTCGCCGGCAGTGCCGGAGCGTCGGGGCGGAGCGACGAGAGGGGGTCGAATCCCGCAGCCGCGCGTGCGAGCACGTCGTCCAGTTCGAGGTGGGCGAGCCCCGGGTCGTCGAGCTCCTCCCACGTGCGCGGCGCCGCGACGCCGGGGCGGGCGCGCCCGCGCAGGGAGTACGGGGAGATCGTCGTCTTCTTGCCGTTGTTCTGGCTCCAGTCGAGGAACACCTTGCCCCCGCGCACGGCCTTGGACATGACGCTCGTCGCCAGGTCCGGGTGGTCGTTCTCGATGATGCGGGCCAGTTCTTTGACCACGGCGGAGACCTCGGCGCTGGTCTGCTCGCCGGGCAGGGACGCGTAGAGGTGGATGCCCTTGCTGCCGCTCGTCACGGGCAGGGGGTCGAGGCCCATGCCGGTGAGGAGCGTCCTGGCGATCCGGGCGACCTCGGCGCACTGAGCGAGGTCGGCGCCGGGACCGGGGTCGAGGTCGAGGACGAGGCGGTCGGGGCGGCCAGGCAGGCCCTCGGGAGTGAAGCGCCACTGCGGCACGTGCAGCTCGATCGCGGCGACCTGCGCGAGCCACACGAGCGTGGGCACGTCCTCCACCAGCGGATACGCCTTGGGACCGTCGGAGTGCTGGATGTCCTGCCGCGGGATCCAGTCCGGAGCCCCGGGCTCGAGCTGCTTCGTGAAGAAGGAGTCTTCGGGCGCCGCGGCGGTGCCGACGCCCTCGACCCAGCGCTTGCGGGTGACCGGGCGGCCGTCGAGGAGCGGCAGGAGCAGGGGCGCGATGGCGGTGTAGTAGGCGATGACCTCGCCCTTGGTCGTGCCCGTCTCCGGATAGACGACCTTGTCGAGGTTGGTCACGCGCAGTCGTCGGCCGTCGACCTGTACGACCTGCGCCTCTCCCACCATGGAGCCAGCGTAGTCAAGGGGTGGTCGTGACGGGTGGGGCTGGTGTCTACTGGTGTGATGAGGACGATCTGGAAGGGCGCCCTGACGTTCGGGCTGGTGAACGTGCCGGTCAAGGTGTACTCCGCGACCGAGGACCACGACGTGCCGCTGCATCAGGTGCACGACAAGGACGGTGGCCGTATCCGCTACCAGCGGACGTGCGAGGTGTGCGGCGAGACGGTCGCCTACTCCGACATCGACCGCGCGTACGTCGACGACGGGCAGACGGTCGTGCTCACCAAGGACGACCTCGCCGCGCTGCCGGCGGAGAAGAGCCGCGAGATCGACGTGGTGGAGTTCGTGCCCTCGGAACAGGTCGATCCGCTCACCCTCGACAAGCCGTACTACCTGGAGCCCGACTCGAAGTCGCCGAAGGCGTACGTGCTGCTGCGCAAGACTCTGGAGCAGACCGACCGCACCGCGATCGTGCGGTTCACGCTGCGCCAGAAGACGCGGCTCGCCGCCCTGCGCGTGCGGGGCAAGGTGCTCGTGCTCCAGACGCTCCTGTGGTCGGACGAGGTCCGCGAGGCGGAGTTCCCGTCCCTCGACGAGGACGTGCGGATCTCGAAGAAGGAGCTGGAGCTGTCGTCTTCGCTCGTGGACAGTTACTCGGCCGACTTCGATCCCGAGGAGTTCGTCGACGAGTACCAGAAGGAGCTCCGCACCCTCATCGACGCGAAGATCGAGGCCGGGGAGACGTTCGATGTGGCCGAGACGTTCGGCGGCGACGGCGAGAAGGCGGCGGACGGCGGCGAGGTCATCGACCTGATGGAGGCGCTGCGCGCGAGCGTGGCCCGCTCCAAGGAGAAGCGCTCGAAGAACGCGGGCTGACCCGCGACGGGATCAGTGCTTGCCGTCGCCGTCGAGGTCGGGGGCCCGGTCGAACACGTCGGCGTCGAGGACGAGCTCCTCCGCCTCCTCGTGGTCGGTCACGACGTCTTCGCCCGCGGCCGCGGCCTTCTTCGCCTTGTGGCGCTCGGTGAGGTAGTGCCACAGGGTGACGATCGCCGTGCCGCCGACGGCGATGAGCAGGATGATGTCGATGTACTCGACGACGAGGTCTCGCACCCACGGGATGTAGGCGATGAGGTAGCCGACCATCGTGAGGCCGAAGCCCCAGATCATCGCCCCGATGAAGTTGTAGAGCGAATAGCGCCGCCAGGGCATGTGGCCCACGCCGGCGGCGACCGGAGCGAACGTGCGCACGATCGGAACGAAGCGCGCGAGGATCACGGTGAGGCCGCCGAAGCGCTCGAAGAACGCGTTGGTGCGCTCGACGTTCTTCTTGCTGAACAGGCCGGATTCTTTGCGTTCGAACACCGCGGGGCCGCCCTTGTGCCCGATGACGTAGCCGACCTCGCCGCCGATGAACGCCGAGAGGGCGATGAGCAGCGAGACGACCCAGATGTTCACGCCGAAGACGTTGCTCGTGTGGGTCAGCAGGCCCGCGATGATGAGCAGCGTGTCACCGGGCAGGAGGAAGCCGACCAGCAGACCGGTCTCGGCGAAGATGATGAAGCAGACCACGAGGAGCGCCCACGGACCCGCCGCCCCGATGATCGTCTGCGGATCGAGCCACGGGATGAGCGCGGTGGGGGCGTGCAGCATGCTTTCGAGCACTGGCGGGATTCCCGTCGGTCGTGAGGTGTCGGCGGTGGAGCGATGCGGGCGCCGAAGCACCCGTCGTGCGGAAGGTGGGACTTGAACCCACACGCCCTGGGGCACAGGAACCTAAATCCTGCGTGTCTGCCAATTCCACCACTCCCGCGCGGTGGCTTCAGTCTACTGACCCGCGCGCTGTTCGACCCTGGGGATCGTCCCGCAGTTCCGCGCCGTCACGCAGGGCGGTCACGCTCCAGCCGGACGACCGCGACGAGGACTCCCGTCGCGAGCGCACCGAGTCCGCCCATGGCCATGTCGCCGATGGTGTCCTCGTAGGTGACGAAGATCTCGTCGGTGATGAAGGTGCGTCCCGCCCACTCGATCATCTCCCACACGGCGCTGGCCGCGAGCCCGATGACGGTGCAGAGGACGATCGGGATGCGCGGTCGGAACGCCGGAGACTCCTGCGCGGTGACGATGCCGAGGCGGGAGAGCACGAGGTAGCCGGTGGCGGCGAGGGCGCTTGTGCAGACGAAGTGCACGACGAGGTCCCACCCGGTGAGCGTGCGGTACAGGTCGAACACGTTGCTCGCCGCCGCGATGAGCACGATCAGGCCGATCGTGAGGTCGATGCCGCCGCGCATCCCGAGGACGCGGGGGAGCATGAGGGCGGGAAGAGCGAGCGCGAGGATGCCGGCGTCGGTCGGGGTCGACCAGATCGCCGCGACGAGGACGCTGAGGATGCCGATCACCCGGACGGCGTCGGCGCCGTACTCCGCGACGGACTGCGGCGGGCGGAGGAAGTCCTCCTTCATGCGGGCTCCTCGGGTGCGGCAGCGGGGGCGAGATCGATCAGGGCATGCACGGGGAGGTGATCCGACGGCCAGCCCCCTCCATACTGGCGGGCGTCGATGCCCACCCGGCGCACGGAAAGCGTGGGGGAGGTGAGGATGCCGTCGATGCGGCGTCCACGGCGCGGCGATCGGTAGCCGGAGAACGTGCTCCAGGCGGGGGTACGGCGGGTCACAGCGGCCGTCCACGAATCGCGGAGGACGTCGTCGGCTTCCAGGGCACGCCACGGTGCCAAGCCCGCGGCGGCGTTGACGTCCGCGAGGAGGATGACCGGTGTCGCAGAGGCGGCGGCGAGGTCGTGCACCGCCTGCGCCTGACGGAGCCGCGCCCACGGCGAGAAGGCGTCGAGGTGGGTGTTGAGCACGGTGACGGGGGCGTCCGTGCGGCGGTCGCGGAAGGACGCCTCCACCGCCACCCGCGGCGCGACGCTCAGCCAGGAGCGCGAACCGGGGCGATCAGGGGTGCGGGAGAGCGCGACCTGTCGCCAGGTGCGCAGCTCCAGCCGGTCGGCGTCGTAGAAGAGGGGACAGCCCTCGCCGCGGGGTCCGGGGAGGCGGCCGTGGCCGACGCGGCGGAACGACGGGCCGAGCGCGGCGGAGACGGCGGCAGCCTGCGCGGGGAGGGCCTCCTGCACACCGAGGAGGTCCGGCCGCTCGGTGCGCAGGAGCGCGGTGAGCCGGGGGCGTCGGATCTCCCAGCGGTCGGCGCGCGGCCAGGCGAGTGCACCGAGGTCGCGGCGGATGTTGAGGGTCATGACGTGCAGCTCGGTGGCGGATGGTGTTCCGAGGAGCGGGGCGGTCATCGGCGGGCTCCGGGCGCGGGGACGCCGAGGCGGTGCAGTACCCGGCGCAGCACGAGCCGCACCCAGCGCACGGGAGGGAAGTCCTCCGGCCAGTGCACGAGGACGGTCCTGGCACCGACCCAGGCCCGGCGGGCGAAAGAGCGGGCGCTGCCGAACGGGCGCATGGAGATGCCCATGTCGGTGTGCAGGAGCCAGCGGATGCGGTGGCGCTCGCCGACGTGGAAGGCGAGGTCGAGGTCGTCGTGGAGTTCGGCGTCGGCGCGGTGCACGCGGGCCCGGACGGCGAGCCAGGCCGTGCGGCGGAGTGCGAGGTTCGACCCGAACAGCGGTGCGTGGCCGAGGGCAGAGCCGCAGACGACGACGTAGGAGAAGAGGTAGGCCGCCGCGAGGGGGCGGCGCAGGAACCGAGGGCCGTCCACGAAATGTGCCCCGCCTGTCCAGGCGCCGACCCGCGGGTCGCGTGTGCACGCGGTCGCCATCGTCTCGATCCATCGCGGCCCCGGGACGCCGTCCGCGTCGAGCCGCAGGATCACGTCGCCCGTCGCCGCGTCGTACCCGGTCGCGCTCGCCGCGGGGATGCCCGGGGTGTCGCACCGCACGACCCGTGCACCGTGCTGGGCGGCCACGGCGGCCGACTCATCGGTCGAGGCGTTGTCCACGACGATGATCTCGTCGGGCGGGAGCGTCTGCCGGGCGAGGGCGCGGAGACACCGCCGCAGTTCCGCCGCGTCGTCCTTGACCGGGATGACCACGCTCAGGGTCGGTTCGGGGGCGGCTGGTGTGGCGCGGTGCACGTCGTCTCCTCGCAGGTCTGCTCCTCAGCCTAAGGAGCGCGACGACGGGGGACGTACCGGTTGACACCGGGGCGGGCGGCTCGATACGGCGGCGTCAGGAGGAGCTCTCGATGCAGACCGCTTGTCCCTCGACGAACGTATCGATCGCGGTCCGGCGGAGTTCCTGTTCGCGGTCGGGGTCCGCGTCGTCGCCGTTCTGGACGCCGACGCGGTAGTCGTAGAGCGCGCGCAGGTCGTCGCTCACCGCCGTCGCTGCCTCCTGCACCTCGCCGTCGACGTCCAGCTCGGCGTACTCGTCCGCGAGCTCCTTCAGGCGCTCGGTCTGCTCCGGGCTGGGCACGCCGCCGACCGTGTCCTGGGCGAAGAAGGCCTCGAGCTCCGTGTCGACGGCGGCCACGCTCTGGCACTGCAGGAGATCGGCACCCCCGGTGCAGCCTGACAGGACGAGAACGCCGAGGAGCCCGCACGAGACAGTGAACCGCTTCATGCCTGCACGGTACCGGGTGCCGGACGGCCTCCGTTCGAAGGCGGCGCATGGGGTGTGGATAACTCAAGGGGCCGGGAGGTGATCGTTGCGAGGATGCAGGGATGGAGCGGCCCGCGTCGATCATCGCCGACCTCGTGAGGCGTCGGCTGCGGACCGAGGGGGTGGATCCGGCGACGGACCCGGAGCGGGCGCGGGACGTCGCCCGGGCGGAGGTGCGGCGTCACGATGATCGGGCGCTCGCGCGGGGCGGCGTGCTGGTCGAGGACGAGGCGGCGTGCGTGCGGGACGTGCTGGCGGCGGTGAGTGGCTTCGGTGCTCTGCAGCCGCTGCTCGACGACCCGGGCATCGAGGAGGTGTGGGTCAACGGCGACGGGGTCGTGCACACGGCGCGGGGTGGGGTCGCGGAGCGGACGGCGCTGCGGTGGGACGGGGCGACGGTTCGGGATCTGGTGGAGAGGATGCTGCAGGCGACGGGGCGGCGGGTGGACATCGGGCAGCCGTTCGTCGATGCCTCGCTGCCGGACGGTTCGCGGCTGCACGTGGCGATCGCCGATGTCGTGCGCGGGGCGTGGGCGGTCAACATCCGCAAGTTCCTTCCCGGGCACCGCTCACTCGACGCTCTCACGGCGCAGGGCGCACTGACTCCCGATGCCGCGCGGGCCCTCGGTGAGGCGATGCGGACGGGCGCATCCGTGATCGTGTCGGGAGCGACCCATGCGGGCAAGACGACGATGCTCGGAGCGCTGCTCGCCGCCTGCGCGGCCGAACAGCGCATCATCACGGTGGAGGAGACGTTCGAGCTCGCGGTGGACGGCCCCGATGTGGTCGCGCTGCAGGGGCGTCAGCCGAGCCTCGAGGGGACCGGCGAGATCACGCTGAGGCGGTTGGTGAAGGAGGCCCTGCGGATGCGACCGGACCGGCTCGTGGTGGGGGAGGTGCGCGATGCGGAAGCACTCGACCTCGTGCTGGCGCTCAACACCGGAGTGCCCGGGGCCTGCACGGTCCACGCCAACTCCGCCGCGGAGGCGCTCGACAAGCTGTGCCTGCTGCCCCTCCTCGCCGGCCGGAACATCGACCGCGGCTTCGTCGCCCCGGCGATCGCGTCGTCCGTCGACCTCGTCGTGCACTGCACGCGCGATGCGGCGGGGCGCCGATACGTCGAGGAGATCGTCGCCCCGACGGGCGAGGTGATCGAGGGGCGGGTGCTCAGCACGCCGGTCTTCGGAGCCGGGCGCCCCCGCGGCCGATCGGGCCCGGTCGGCTCGGAGCCTCTCGCATGACGATCCTCCTCGGCGCGACGCTCGCGGCCGGCGTGCTCCTGATCCTGTCACCGTGGCTGTGGCCGGCGGGAGAACGCTCCGCTACTGCTCCGCATCGCGGTCGTCTGGCTCGTCTCGCGGGCGAGGCGGGGTTCCCGGCGGTGCAGACCCGCTCTCTCCTGATCGGCATCGCCGGTGCCGCGCTCGGCGCCGCCTCCCTCGCCTGGCTCGTCACGGGGAGCGCCGCGCTCGCGATCCTCGCCGGGCTGGCCGGAGGCACGGCGCCGATCGCCTACCTGCGTGGCCGCCGTCTGCGGCTGCGGCGTCTGCGGCGCCAGCTCTGGCCCGATGTCTGCGACCTGCTGATCGCCGCGATCCGCGTCGGTCTGTCGCTCCCCGATGCGGTGGCCACCCTCGCGGAATCGGCTCCACCGCCGCTCCGCCCCGCGTTCGACGTGTTCGCCCGAGACCTGCGGAGCAGCGGACGGTTCGACGCCAGTCTCGACCGGCTGAAAGCCGTCCTCGCTGATCCTCTCGGGGACCGGATCATCGAGACCCTGCGGATGGCGCGGCAGGTCGGCGGGACCGAGCTCATCGGCGTGCTGCGGGCGCTCTCCTCGTCGGTCCGTGCCGACGCGGCGCTCCGCGGCGAGGTCGAGGCGCGGCAGTCGTGGATCCGCGGGGCGGCCGTCCTCGGAGCCGTGGCGCCGTGGGTCATCCTCACCCTCCTGATCCTGCGCCCGGAGGGGGCCAAGGCCTATGGCACGCCGGAAGGGATCGCCGTGATCGTCGTGGGCGCGGTCGTGTCCGTCGTCGCGTTCCGCCTCATGATCCGGATCGGTCGGCTGCCCGAGCCGCGTCGGTGGTTCGGGTGAGCGGGCTCTCTGCGCTCGCCGTGGCCGTGCTGCTCGGCGGGGGATTCGCCGCGGGTGTCCTCTCGCTTCTGGCGGGCCTCCCGCGGTGGCGGGCGGCGTCGCTCGCGTCGCGGATCGCGCCGTACGTGCGGGACGTCGTCGACGACGAGGTGTTGCCGCGCGATGCCTTCCCCAGACCAGGCACCCTGCCCGCCGGAGGGTTCCGCCTCGGTGCGCGCGGGGCGCGGGCGCTCGACCGTCTGCTCGGCGGGACGGATGCTCTCCGACGGCGGCTCGCGCAGGCGGGGTCGACACTCGATCCCGTCGCCTTCCGCGGTCGTCAGCTCGCGGTGATCGTGAGCGGAATCGTCGCCGGGGCGCTCGCCGTCATCGTTCTCGTCGTGATGGGTCGGTGGTCGCTTCCGGTCGGGTCGATCCCGCTCCTCGCGGGAGCGGCGGCCGGTGTGGGGTACGACATGCGACTGTCGGCGCGGGTGCGTGCGCGGAAGGTGCGTCTGACCGAGGAGCTTCCGACGACGCTGGAGTTCCTGGCGCTCTGCCTCTCGGCGGGGGAGGGGTTCCTCGATGCCGTGAAGCGCGTGGCCGGTGTGGGATCCGGGGAGCTCACCGTGGAGCTGCGTCGCGTGGTGCTGGAGGTCGGGACAGGGTCGCCGCTCGCCGACGCGCTGAGCGCCATGGCGGCTCGGCTGGAGCTGCCGGGACTGACCCGGGCCGTGGACCAAATCGTCGCCGCGCTCGAGCATGGAGCTCCGCTCGCCACCGTCCTCCGCGCGCAGGCCGACGACACGCGGGAGGAGGCCAAGCGCACGCTCATCGAACAGGCCGGACGGAAGGAGATCTTCATGCTCTTGCCGTTGGTGTTCCTCATCCTGCCGTTGTCCGTCGTGTTCGCAATCTACCCTGGTCTGTTCATCCTGCGCCTCGGCATCGGGTGAGTGGTCGGCCGAAGGTGTCCCGGGGGCTTACCTTTTGACTATGGGAAGTCTCGAGTACAACAGCTCTCGTCCGCCGATCGACGTCGAGGACACCCTGCTGGCGCATCTGAAGATCGTGATCTCCACGAAGCTGCGGCGTCAGGAGAGCTTCATGATGACGTGGCCCTCGGGGACGAAGAGCCCCGGCCGGCTCTCCGCGTGGATGCACCCGGCCATCCCGCTGGTGCTCGAGTTCGACGCCGACCCGGTCCCCGCGATCGACCCGGCCCGGGTCAGTCACATGATGGAGCGCTTGAACGCGCGCGGCGAGCTCCTCATCGACGAGTTCACCTCCTGACGCTGCCGCGGCTTCCCGCGGCGCTCAGACGTCCCAGTCCGGTAGTCCCCCGAGGTCTTCGGCGAGGCTTCCCTCGCCGGCTACCTTGACCCGGAAGAGGAACACTCGCGACGTCGGGTGGACGAGGACACTCGCGAGGCCGTCCGACGTGGCGAACGAGACGAATGTCGGCTCGGTACGTGCGGCGGCTTCGATCCGTTCTCGGAGGGCGACGACATCGGTGCCGCGAGGCAGAGGATAGGTGAGCCCGTCGATCTCGACCCGCGCCCGCATCTCATCGTCAGGTCCGGGGCGCATGCGTGACAGGCTATCCCTCGTCGTGGTGTCCGGACCCGGGGTTGTGCGAATCGTGCGACGGGAGTACAGAACCCCGCCGCTTCGCCCTTCGCGCAGCGACGACGATGATGATGACGGCGACGAGGATCACCACGCCGACGACGATCGCGATCAGCACCGGAATCGACGGCAGCAGGGGGTTGGGTTCCATGGGGCAGGAGCCTATTGCGCTCCCGCGGCTTCCGGTAGACGACCATGAAGGCCGCCCCTGTGGATAACGTCCGCGCCGCGGCGGGTCTCCGATGCACACTGGCGGCATGATCTCTCGTGCGCGCTCGATACTCCGTGCCTTCCACGATGACGAACGGGGAGACGTGCCCGGCTGGGTGCTCGTGACCCTGATGACCGCGGGCCTCGTCGTGCTCATCTGGGCGGTCGCCGGACCCGCGCTCACCTCCCTCTTCGAGCAGGCCATCCAGCGGGTGTCGGGGCTCTGACATGCGTGCGCCTGCGGGGGTGACCGACGACCGCGGATCGAACCCGGTGGAGTTCCTCCTCGTCGGCACCCTGCTCACCGCGCTCACCCTCGCGGTGCTGCAACTGGCGTTCGCGATCTACGTGCGCAACGTCGTCCATGACGCCGCCGTGGAGGGGGCGTACTACGCGGCTCTCGCGGACACGACGGCCGCGGAGGGGGAGGAGCGGGCGCGCGAGGTCATCCGTCGCGCGGTCGGCCCCTCCTATGCCGACGACATCACGGTGGCCTCGGCACGGCGAGGCGGACAGGAGACCGTCGCAGTCCGGATCCGGACGACGCTCCCGGTGTTCGGGCTCGTCGGTGTCCCTGCGGCCTTGCAGGTGGAGGCTCACGCACCGGCGGAGTCGTTCGATGCGCGATGACGCGGGGTCGAGCTCGCTGGAGTTCATCGCCGTCGGGGTGATCATGCTCGTGCCGCTGCTGAACCTCGTGATCGCCGTGGGCTCGGTGCAGGAGCAGTCGCTGGGCGTCGAGGCTGCGGCGCGCCAGGCCGCACGTGCCATCGCCTCGGCACCCGACATCGCGGCGGCGGCCGACCGCGGGGAGGAGGTGCTGGACGGGATCGTCGCGGAGTACGGCATCGATAGCGGAGCGGTCGACGTCTCCGTGTCGTGCCGTCCCCGGACCTCGGCCTGTCCGGCGGCGGGAGCGACGGTGGTCGTCACGGTCTCGACGCGCGTACCGCTGCCGCTCGTGCCGGGCGTGCTCGGACTCGACCAGGCGACCTCCGTCCCCGTCGAAGCGGTGTCGGTGCAGAAGGTGTCGCGGCGATGGGGCGGGGGATGAGGGGACGCGTACCGGCCCGGAAGCAGCACCGTGAGGGCGGCGACGACGGGAGCGTGCTGCTGCTCGTGCTCGGCTACCTCCTCCTCGCGCTCGCGGTGCTGTTCGTGTGCATCTGCGCCACCGACCTCTACATCGCCCAGAAGCGGCTGGACGGTCTTGCGGATGCGGCGGCGCTCGCCGGAGCGGACGGCTTCACGCTGCAGGTGGAGGGGGAGGTGCCGCGCGCGACGCTCACCGACGCGGGGGTGGCCGAGCAGGCGGTGCCGCTCGTCCTCGGAGCGGGGTTCGAGGCGACCGTCGTCGACGCGGGCACCCCGGACGGCGTGAGCGCGCGCGTCACCGTCGCGGCGACCTGGCACCCGCCGCTGCTCTCGCCGTTCGTGCCGGACGGGGTGCCCCTGCAGGCGACGGCGACGAGCCGGACGGCACTGCGCTGAGCGACCGGGTACTCAGTCGTCGGCCGGGTCCGGCGTGCGCGGCGGCGTGCGGGGCACGAACCGGGGGATCCAGCGGAGGAACCCGGCGGCGCCGACGAGTCCGATCAGGCCCATGGCCCCCGCCGCGAACGACAGGGACGCGACCGCGGTGATGCCCGAGACGAGGAGCGGAGCGACGGCGCCGCCGGCATCGGTCAGCGTGCGCCACGACCCGAGGAACGCGGCGGGGTCGTGCTTCGGCGCGACGTCCGCGCCGAGAGTGAGGAGGATGCCGCTCGACAGTCCGTTGCCGACGCCGAGGACCGCGGCGAACATGCCGAACCAGAGCACCGCGGAGTCGAGGTCGTGCGTGACCGACAGGGCGAGGAACCCGGCGCCCATCAGCACCATCGCGGGCATCGCCGCCCAGAGCCGGCCGAAGCGGTCCATCACCTGGCCGCTGGCGTAGAAGAGGGCGAAGTCGATGGCGCCGGACACCCCGACGACGAGAGCGATGGTCGACGCGTCGAGGCCCAGGGAGAGCCCCCACAGCGGCAGGACTACCTGCCGTGCCGACCGCACCGCGGACAGCGAGGCCGCGGCGAGTCCGAGCCGACCGAGCACTCCGCGCTGCCGCCACATGGTCTGGAAGATCCCGGCCCGCTCGACGGTGGGGATCGACCCGGTCACGGCCTCTCCGCTGTCCTCCGCGAACCGGATCGTCGTCCGCAGCGGTGCGACCGTCTTCTCCGGATCCGGTCCGAAGAGCACGAGCACGACCATGACCACGAGGCAGGCGAGGAAGAACCAGATCGCCGCGGCCTCGGTGCCGAAGAGCTGCAGGAGACCCGCGGAGACGAACGGGCCGATGAAGATGCCCAGACGGAAGCTGCCGCCGAGCAGGGAGAGCGAGCGGGCGCGGAACGCCAGCGGCACCCGCGTGGTCATGAACGCGTGCCGGGCGAGCCCGAACGCCGCGGCGCACAGGCCCAGGAGGAACACGGACGCCGCGAGGACCCCGAGCGACGGCGCGAACACCATGCCGACGGCGGCGAGGATGGCGATGACGCCTGCGATCACCATCGTGAAGCGCTCGCCGATGCGCCCCACGGCCCAGCCGGCCGGGAGATTGCCGCACAGCTGACCGACCACGAGCGCCGAGGCGACGAGGGCGGCGAAGGCGACGTCGGCCCCCATGGACGCGGCGATGACCGGGATGAGCGGGATGACCGCACCTTCGCCGAGGGAGAAGAGGACGGTCGGCAGGTACACCATCGGCCCGAACTGGCGGAGGACCGTGGATGCACTGCTCACGCCCTTCACGCTACTCCGGTCGGCGCGGACGACCGGACACCACCGTCCCCGCGCGCGCGGGCGGCACGTTAGGCTGAGGTGTCATGCTCGAACTAGATCTCTCCGCCGAAATCCAGGCGCTCAGGCACACCTTCGGCGACATCAGCGAGGTCGTCGATGTCAACCGTCTCCGCGAGGACATCGCGCGTCTCAGCGAGGAGGCCGGCGCGCCCGACCTCTGGGACGACACCGAGAACGCCCAGAAGGTCACCAGCGCGCTGAGCCACCGTCAGTCGGAGCTCGCCCGCATCACCGGCATCGCCCAGCGCCTCGACGACCTCGAGGTGCTCGTCGATCTGGCGAACGAGATGGGTGACGAGGAGTCGGCGATCGAGGCCCGCAAGGAGCTGCAGACGCTCACCGACCTCATCAACCAGCTCGAGGTGCAGACGCTGCTCGACGGCGAGTACGACGAGCGCAGCGCCATCGTGACCATCCGCTCCGGCGCCGGCGGCGACGACGCGACCGACTTCGCCGAGATGCTCATGCGCATGTACCTGCGCTGGGCGGAGCGTCACAAGTACCCCGTGAAGGTCATGGACACCTCGTACGCGGAGGGCGCGGGCATCAAGTCGGCGACCTTCGAGATCGACGCGCCCTACGCCTTCGGCACGATCTCGGTCGAGGCCGGTACGCACCGCCTCGCCCGCATCAGCCCGTTCGGCTCCGCGGACAAGCGCCAGACGTCGTTCGCCGCCGTCGAGGTCATCCCGCTCATGGAGGAGGCGACCGAGGTCGACATCCCCGAGAGCGACATCCGGGTCGACGTCTTCCGCTCTTCCGGCCCCGGCGGCCAGTCCGTCAACACGACCGACTCCGCCGTGCGCATCACGCACCTCCCGACCGGAATCGTCGTGTCGATGCAGAACGAGAAGTCGCAGATCCAGAACCGCGCCGCGGCCATGCGCGTGCTGCAGAACCGCCTCCTCCTGCTGCAGAAGGAGCAGGAGGCCGCCAAGAAGAAGGAACTCGCGGGCAACATCACCGCGAGCTGGGGCGATCAGATGCGCTCCTACTTCCTCTACGGACAGCAGCTCGTGAAAGACCTCCGTACGGGCCAGGAGTCCGGCAACCCCGCCGCCGTGTTCGACGGCGACCTCGACGACTTCATCTCGGCGGGCATCCGCTGGCGCAAGCGCAAAGACGAGGACTGATCCTTACGACGAAGGCCCCGGGAGTTCCCGGGGCATTCGTCGTGCGGTGCGGACGGGTCAGCGAGCCGACGCCTCGACGGTCACGCGCGCGACCTCCTGCAGCATCTCGTCCGTGATGACGACCACGTACGACGGGCTCTCGGCGACGTCGAACGAGACGGTGCCCTCCGCCGTGGACCCGGCGTCCTGCTCGCTGGACTCCAGCGTCGCCTCGCCGAAGATGTCGTAGTCGCCCTCGGTGCCGTCTGCGGTCTCGACGGAGAAGTAGAGCGGGTTGACGTAGGTCGTCCCGTCGAGCGTCTCCCAGGCCACGTCGATCACCAGATATCCGCCGTTCGCGGGCTCGAAATCCGTGCCGTTGGTCGGGCCGAACGTGGCGGAACGGATGGTGACCTCGGCCGTGCCCTCGAGCTGCGGCACGGTGACCGGCTCTCCCAGCGTGCCCTCGGCGACCTCACCCGTACCCGCGTCGCCGGTGTCGTCGGTCTCCGGCGCCGGGCTCTGAGTCGTGCCCTCGTCGTAGTCGGGAAGCGTGACCGGACGCACGGTGTTCGCGACAGCCAGCACGAAGAAGATGCTCACGACGATCGCGACGATGCCACCGAGCACCGACACCCCGAGCCCGGTGATCCCCGGCCACTTGGTGCCCTTCAGGAACAGGGAGATGAGCGAGACGATGAACCCGGCCGCCAGGAGGAACCAGGCGAACGGCAGCGTCACGGGGATGAACGCGAGGAGGAGGCCGAGCGCGGCGAGCCCGAGGCCGACGAGTCCGAGCACCGAGACCTTCTTCGCCGCCGCGGGAGCCGGCGCCTGACCGGGGTACGCGCCCTGGCCGGGATACGCCCCCTGCCCCGGATACGTTCCCTGCCCCGGATACGTTCCCTGAGTGCCCGGTGCCTGGCCCGGGTATCCGCCGGCGCTCTGCGCGCCCGGGTACGCGCCCGGTGCCGGGTAGCCGCCCTGGCCCTGGTACGCGTTCTGACCGGCACCGGCCGGCGGGACGATCGGCGCCGCGCCGGGGAGGTCGTGCGCGCCGCTGGTCGGTGCGCTCCAGTCCTGTGCCGGCTCAGGCGCGACGATGAACTCGGTCGCGGGCTCGTCCGGAGCGATCTCGCGCTCGGCGGCGACGGGTTCCGGAGCGACGGTCTCCGCCGACGCCGTCGGCTCCTGTCCGAGGGGAGCGCTATCGTCGGTCGCCGCGGCGGGGCTCTCCGCCGGGGTGCCCTCCGCGCCCGCGTCTTCGGTCGCCGTCGCGGTGGTGTCCTCGGTCGCCGTCGCGGTGGTGTCGCCTGTCGCCGTCGTCTCCGGCGCGAAGTGCTCGGTCCACTGCTGGCCGTCCCACCAGCGCAGGCGCCCGGAGCCGTCGTCGTACCAACCAGCAGGTGTCGTCATGGGGATCCCCTCCGTGTGTGCGCTCGCGTGGGGCACGCGAATCGACACTCCATGTATAGCAGCGGGCGACGACGCCGGTGGGGCCGGGGGGCGGAGGAATCGCAGGGCGGCGTGCTGCGCGGCGGGGTGTCGTGCCGAGCCGGAGGCGGTGGCGCGCTTAGGCTCGATTCGCCATGATTCGGTTCGAGAACGTCACGAAACGCTACCGCGGGACGTCGAAGCCCGCCCTGTCCGGTGTCGACTTCGAGGTGCAGCGCGGGGAGTTCGTCTTCCTCGTCGGTGCCTCCGGGTCCGGCAAGTCCTCCTGTCTGCGCCTCATCCTCCGCGAGGACGTGCCGACGAGCGGTCGGGTGGCCGTCCTCGGCCGCGACCTGCGGGCGCTCGCGAACCGGAAGGTGCCGTACTTCCGTCGGCACATCGGCTCGGTGTTCCAGGACTTCCGGCTGCTGCCGTCCAAGACGGTCTATCAGAACGTCGCCTTCACGCTGCAGGTCACCGGCTCGTCCCGCGGCTTCATCCAGCAGGCCGTTCCCGAGGCGCTCGCTCTCGTCGGACTCGACGGCAAGGAGAAGCGCATGCCGCACGAGCTCTCCGGCGGGGAGCAGCAGCGCGTCGCGATCGCCAGGGCGCTCGTCAACCGTCCGCAGGTGCTGCTGGCCGACGAGCCCACCGGAAACCTCGACCCCGCGACCTCCGTCGACATCATGCAGCTGCTCGCCCGGATCAACGCGGGCGGCACGACGGTGCTCATGGCCACGCACGAGGCCGGCTTCGTCGACCAGATGCGCCGCCGCGTGATCGAGCTCCGCGACGGCGAGATGGTCCGCGACGAGGTGCACGGCGGATACGGCGACACCTCGAACATCCCGCGCCTGGTGCCGGAGGAGGTCCGCGGTGCCGCGGCCGCCGCCGCCCTCACCGCCGTGCAGGAGGTGCAGCGCCAGACCGCCGACCTCTCCGTGGTGCGCGCCGCACTGGCCGAGGAGCTGGACGCCCAGCGCCGGGCTGCGGCCGCATCTCCCGCGGTCACCAAGCCCGCCGCCGACCCGGCCCCGCAGGTGGTCGAGCCGCCGGAGCCCGCGCGGGAGCCGGGCGTGGTCGAACCGCCGGACGTGGTGCATCCCCCGGCCGCGCCGCCGTCCGCCGCCGCGCGCCCCGCCCCCGGGGCGCCGGGGACGCGTCCGATCGTGATCCCGGAGGTGGACGTCGCCGAGCTCGGCGTGGCGGACCGCCTCGGCCTGTCGGACCAGGACGACGAGGAAGTGGGCCCGACCTCATGAGAATCGGCCTGATCCTGACCGAGGCCCTCGTCGGCCTGCGGCGCAACATCTCGATGGTGATCTCCGTCGTGCTCGTCACGTTCGTGTCGCTGACGTTCGTCGGTGCCGCGATCCTCATGCAGTCCCAGATCGGCGTGATGCGCGGGTACTGGTCCGAGCGCGCCCAGGTGGCCGTCTACATGTGCTCCGCGGTGTCGGAGTCGGACACCTGCGTGGACGGCGCGGCGAGCGAGGAGCAGGTGGCCGCCGTGCGCGCCCAGCTCGAGGGCGACGCGCTGTCGCCGCTCATCAGCTCCATGACCTTCGACACGAAGGAGGAGACGTACGCCAAGCTCGTCGAGCAGGTGGGGGAGGAGCAGGCCAGCGTGCTCTCGCCCGACCAGGCGTTCGAGGTCTTCTTCGTGACCATGAAGGACCCGGGCCAGTCGCAGGTGCTCGCCGAGGCGTTCAGCGACCAGGCCGGAGTGGAGCAGGTCCAGGACCAGCTCCAATACCTCGAACCGCTGTTCTCCGCGCTGACGGTGGCCACCTACATCGCCGTCGGCATCGCCGTGCTCATGCTCATCGCCGCGACGCTGCTGATCGGCACGACGATCCGGTTGTCGGCCTACGCGCGGCGCAAGGAGATCGGCATCATGCGCCTCGTGGGCGCGTCGAACCGTTTCATCCAGACCCCGTTCGTGCTGGAGGGCGTGTTCGCCGCGCTGCTGGGCTCCGCCCTGGCCAGTGCCGCCGTCGTCGCGGGCATGCACTTCGGCGTGAACGGCTACCTGCGCGGCCGCGTGCCCTTCATCACCACCTGGGTGACCATGCAGGATGCGGCGCTCGTCGTCCCGGTCCTCGTCGGGATCGGCGTGGTCCTCGCGGCCCTGTCGGCGGGCTTCGCGATCCGACGGTGGCTGCGCACCTGATACCCTGAAAGGCTGCTCGGCCGATCCGCTGCCGAGCCGTCCACGGCACCACAGCACAGGAGATCATCATGCCCAGGGAACGCGGGGAGAAGGTCATCGCGACCAATCGTCGCGCGCGTCACGACTACAACATCGAGAAGTCGTACGAGGCGGGGATGGTGCTCACCGGCACCGAGGTGAAGTCGCTCCGCCAGGGGCGCGCGAACCTCAGCGACGGGTACGCGTTCGTGAAGGGCAACGAGGTCTTCCTCGACGCCGTGCACATCCCGGAGTACTCGCAGGGGCACTGGACGAACCACTCGGCCAAGCGCATCCGCAAGCTCCTCCTGCACCGGGAGGAGATCGCGAAGCTCGCCCACGCCGTCTCCGCGGGCGGATACACGCTCATCCCGCTCAAGCTGTATTTCTCGGACGGTCGCGCCAAGGTCGAGATCGCTCTCGCGAAGGGCAAGCGCGAGTACGACAAGCGTCAGACCCTCCGCGAACGCCAGGACACCCGTGAGGCCGAGCGGGCGATGCGGCTGCGCAACCGGGTGGGCGAGTAGCCGCCCGCGCTCAGAGGCTCGGCGTGAAGCCGAACACCCGGCCGAGGAACGCGAGCTCGCGTTCCAGCGCGTCGACGATGGTCTCCGCGCTGCGGAACCCGTGACCCTCGCCCGGGTACAGCACGTACTCGTGGTCGATGCCGTTCGCCGCCAGCGCGTCGCGGATGGCCTCCGACTGGGGCGGCGGCACGACACGGTCCTCCCCGCCCTGCAGCAGCAGCACCGGCACGTCGATGCGGTCGGCGTGGGTCAGAGGCGAGCGCTCGATGTACACGTCCTCGGCGGCGGGGAGCGGACCGACGAGGCCGTCGAGGTACGACGCCTCGAAGTCGTGGGTCTCGGCGGCGAGCATCCGCAGATCCGCGACGCCGTAGCGGCTGATGCCCGCGGCGAACGTGCCACCCCGCACGAGCGCCGAGAGCACCGTCCAGCCGCCCGCCGAGCCGCCGCGGATGGCGATGCGCGCGGGATCGGCGAGACCGGCGTCGGCGAGCCCGCGAGCGGCCGCGATAACGTCGTCCACGTCCACGACGCCCCACTGTCCCTGCAGGCGGTCGCGGTACGCCCGACCGTAACCGGTGGACCCGCCGTAGTTCACGTCGAGGACCCCGATTCCCCGGCTCGTGAAGAAGGCGATCGAGGCGGAGGCCGCTCCCGTGACATGGGCGGTGGGCCCGCCGTGCACGAGCACGATGTAGGGCGGGAGCTCGCCGTCGGCGCCGCGGGGCTCTCCGGGCGCGGCGGGCGGATAAGCGAAGGCGTGCACGGGGCCGTGCGCCCCCTCCACGACGAGCTGCTGGGCCGCCGGCATCCAGTCCTCGTCGACCGGAGCGCCGCCGGTGACGGTCTCGACGGCCCCGCTGTCCACGTCGACGCACCAGATGCCGGAGGTCACGCGCGAGCCGTCTCCGCTGAGCAGCACGCGGGAGCCGGAGACGTCGTCAACGCTGAGATGCCCGTCGCCCGGGACCGCAATGGCGCGCGTCTCGCCGTCCGGGGACACGAGCTGCACCTCGTCGCGGCCGTCGGTGCGGACGGCCACGAGGCGGCCGTCCGCCAGCGGCTGGAACCAGCGGTTGCCG
Organism: Microbacterium sp. NPDC057658; assembly: GCF_042799975.1. Taxonomy (NCBI): domain Bacteria; kingdom Bacillati; phylum Actinomycetota; class Actinomycetes; order Micrococcales; family Microbacteriaceae; genus Microbacterium; species Microbacterium sp. NPDC057658. Next base: position 578,393 of record NZ_JBHVHT010000002.1, read on the forward strand.
AGCACCCACAGGCCGTAGCCGGTGTCCGCGTCGGATGAGGTGAGCGGGCGGGAGGCACCGGCCTGGAGGCCGTCGAGCGCGAGGTGATGGAGCTGCCAGCGTCCCGAGCCGTCGTCGGCGAACACGAGCGCGTCGTCGCCGATCCATTCCGGCTGCAGGGCGGCGGAGGTGGGGACCCGGGTGATCGTCCCGCCGGCCGCCGATCCGATCGCGAGCGCGGCGCTCTCCCAGGGCATGCTGTCCGCCTGCCATTCGACCCAGGCGACGCGGCTGCCGTCGGGCGAGAGCGCGGGATGGGCGAAGAAGCCGGGACCCTCGACGATCACCCGGATCGCGGAGGCGTCCTCGGCGGCCGAACCGTCCACGGGGATCTCCACGATCGCGCGGCGGTGCGGGTCGGTCGAGAGGTCTTCCCGCACGGCCAGCAGTCGGCCGCTCTGCACGCGCAGCCCGCCGTACGCGGGGCCGGCGGCGGTGAGGGGGCTCGGCTCCGTCCCGCGATCCATCCGGTGCACGCGCTGGTCGGCTCCGGAGACGAAGTACAGGGTGTCGCCGTCGACGGTCCAGGCGCCGCCCCCGTACTCGTACACGCGGGAGCGGGCGTTCCAGGGTGCCGGGAGGATCTCCGCGCCCGTCGAGCTGCGCACCGTGACGCGTCCGCCCTCGGCGGGCACGGACTCGGCCCACCACACCTCGTCGCCCACGAAGCGGGCCCCGTCGATGCGCGGTGCCGCTCCTGCGACGGCTGCGGCGGTGAAGGGGGAGGACCAGGAGCCGAACGGTGAGGACATGCCTCGAGCCTACGGGCGGTGACACACGACGTCACACTCGTGCGGCGGGCCGAGGGCGTGTTCTAGGTTTCTGGAAACGCCCGGTTCATCCCGGGCGTGGAGCGACAGCCGAGCCCGGCACCCGCCCGCGAACGACGTGCTCTTCGTCGTGCGCGGACCCCGGCCCCTGTCCCCTGGAGAGAAGATGTCTTCCACGTTCGACGCCTCCCGCGCCTCCCGCGTGCCGTTCTCCTTCGAGCTCTACCCGCCGCGCTCGGAGTCGAGCCAGGAGGCCCTGCACGAGACCGTCCGTCGTCTCGCCGCGGCCGGCCCGGAGTTCCTGTCGGTGACCTACGGCGCCGGCGGCTCGACCGGCGGCCGCTCGCTCGATGTGCTGCGCTTCATCCGGGAGCATACCGACGTCGAACCCCTCGCTCATCTCACGTGCGTCGGCAACACCTACGCCGGAGCCACCGCGCTCATCCGGGAGTTCCTCGACGCCGGGATCCTCCGATTCCTCGCCCTGCGCGGAGACCCGCCCGCGGGACAGAGCGAGCCCTTCCTGGGCGACCTGGAGAGCGCCGCCCAGCTCGTGCAGCTCATCGATCGCGTCCAGGCCGAGCGTGCGCCGTACCAGGAGTCTCCGGTCCCCGGTCTCCCCGGAGCCGCACTCGTGGCCCCGCGGCAGAAGGTCGACATCGCGGTCGCCGCGTTCCCGAAGGGGCACCCCCGGGCCACGCACCGCACGCAGGATGTCGAGGCGCTGCTCGCCAAGCAGGCCGCGGGGGCGACCTTCGCCATCACGCAGCTCTTCTTCCACCCCGATGACTACCTCGCCTTCGTGGAGCGCGCCCGCGCCGGAGGCGTCACCATCCCGATCCTCCCCGGCATCATGCCGATCACGTCGCCGGCCCGGCTCGCCCGGGTGCTGGAGCTGACCGGGGAGGACCTGCCCAGCGAGCTCGCGATCGCCCTCGATGTCGAGCCGACCGCCGAAGGGCGGCGGGAGATCGGGATCTCCTGGGCCGCGCGCCTCGCCGCCGACGTCGTCGCCGGCGGGGCCCCCGGCGTGCATCTGTACGCCTTCAACCAGCACGAGACCGTCCTGACCGTCCTTGCCGAAGCCGGCATCGTCCCGGCGCTCCGGCACTAGTCCCCGCCGAAAGGAAACACCATGACCGCATTCCCCGAGGGCACCATCCTCGGCTACCCCCGCATCGGCCGTCGCCGCGAGCTCAAGAAGGCCGTCGAGGCGTTCTGGGCCGGCCGCATCGACGAGCAGGAGCTGGAGCGGACGGCCGCGGACCTGCGCGCGGCGACCCGCGAGCGCCTGGCGGGGCTCGGCCTCGGCCGCACGGACTCGTCCATCCCGGAGTCCTTCTCCTTCTACGACCAGGTCCTCGACGCCGCTGTCACGGTCGGCGCGATCCCTGCCCGCTTCGACGACCTCCGCGAGGCCGACGGGTCGATCGGCCTCTCCGCCCTATTCACCGTCGCCCGCGGCGAAGGCGAGCGGGCGCCGCTGGAGATGACGAAGTGGTTCGACTCGAACTACCACTACCTCGTGCCGGAGATCGGCCCGGAGACGGTGTTCTCCCTCGCCAGCGACCGCCTGGTGCGCGAGGTCGCCGAGGCCGTCGCCGCCGGCTTCGTCACGCGTCCCGTGGTCGTCGGACCGGTCACGCTGCTGGCGCTCGCGAAGGCGTCGGACGACGCGCCGGAGGGCTTCGAGCCGCTCTCGCGGCTGGAGGACGTCCTGCCGGTCTACGTCGATCTGCTCGCCCGTCTGCGCGCCGCGGGCGCCGAGTGGGTGCAGCTCGACGAGCCCGCCCTCGTGAGCGAGTCCCTGCCGGCGACGACCGCGCAGCTCGCGTCCGCCGCGGAGCGCGCGCTCGCAGTGCTCGGGAACGCCGAAGAGCGGCCCTCGATCCTCGTCGCGGCCCCGTACGCGAGCCTCGGCGCGACGTTCGCGACCGTGGCCGCCGCCCCCGTCGAGGCCATCGCCGTGGATCTCGTGCGCGGCACCGTGCCCGACGCGGTGCCGGGCCTCGAGGGCAAGACCCTCGTCGGCGGTGTGATCGACGGTCACAACATCTGGCGTGGCGACCTGTCCGCGGCGTTCGATTCTCTGAAGGCGCTCCGTGCGCTCGGGGCCCCGGTGTCGGCATCGACCTCGACCTCGCTGCTGCACGTGCCGCACGACGTGGAGGACGAGACGGCGCTGGACGCGCGCCTCGTCTCCTGGCTCGCCTTCGCGGATCAGAAGGTGCAGCAGGTCGTGACCCTCGCCCGCGGCCTGTCCGAAGGGCGCACGGCGATCGGGGCCGAGCTGGACGCCGCGACCGCTGCGCTGCAGGACCGCCTGACCGCTCCCGGTGTGCGCGACGGTGCGGTGCGTTCCCGTGCGCTGAGCGACGCCGACTTCGCCCGTGCCCCGTACCAGGAGCGGGAGGAGGCGCAGAACGCCCTCGGCCTGCCGGCGCTGCCCCTGACCACGATCGGCTCCTTCCCGCAGACCGGCGACATCCGCCGCGCCCGCGCCCAGTTCCTCCGCGGCGAGATCCCCGAGGACGACTACGAGGAGTTCCTGCGCCGTGAGGTCGCGGCGGTCGTCTCCCTGCAGGAGGACCTCGGTCTCGACGTCCTCGTGCACGGTGAGCCGGAGCGCAACGACATGGTGCAGTACTTCGCGGAGAACCTCGACGGCTTCGCGGTCACGCAGCACGGCTGGGTGCAGTCGTACGGCTCGCGAGCCACGCGCCCGTCGATCCTCTGGGGAGACGTCTCGCGTCCCGCGCCCATCACGGTCGGCTGGTCGGCGTACGCGCAGTCGCTCACGGCGAAGCACATGAAGGGGATGCTCACGGGCCCCGTCACGATCCTCGCGTGGTCCTTCGTCCGCGACGACCAGCCGCTGGGGGAGACGGCGAACCAGGTGGCGCTCGCGCTCCGCGATGAGATCGCCGACCTGGAGGCCGCGGGCATCCAGGTGATCCAGGTCGACGAGCCGGCGCTCCGGGAGCTGCTCCCGCTGAAGCAGGCCGACCAGCCGGCGTACCTCGACTGGTCCGTCGCCTCGTTCCGTCTGGCCACGGGCGGCGCTGCGGCGGCGACCCAGGTGCACACCCACCTCTGTTACTCGGAGTTCGGCGTCGTGATCGACGCGATCCGTGCGCTCGACGCGGACGTCACGTCCATCGAGGCGGCCCGGAGTCGCATGGAGGTCGTCGCGGACATCGCCGAGGTGGGCTTCGACCACGGCATCGGCCCCGGCGTGTACGACATCCACTCGCCGCGCGTGCCCACCGTGGAGGAGGTCGAGTCCCTGCTGCGGCGTGCGGTGGAGGAGATCCCCCTCCGTCAGCTCTGGGTGAACCCGGACTGCGGTCTGAAGACCCGCGGATACGCCGAGACCACGGCGTCGCTGCGGAACATCGTCGAGGCCACGCGGCGCGTGCGCGAGGACGTGGTGGTCACCGCCTGACGCGGTCGTCCCCGGACACACGAAGGCCCTCCCGGTGCGCCCGGGAGGGCCTTCGTTGTTGTCTCACCGACGATGCGGGGACTCAGACGGCGCGCATGACCGCGACGACCTTGCCGAGCACGACCGCCTCGTCGCCCAGGATCGGCTCGAAGGCAGAGTTGCGGGGGAGCAGCCACGTGTGACCGTCGCGACGACGGAGCACCTTGACGGTGGCCTCGCCGTCGAGCATGGCAGCCACGATCTCGCCGTTCTCCGCCGTGTTCTGCGAGCGCACGACGACCCAGTCGCCGTCGCAGATGGCGGCGTCGATCATCGACTCCCCGGAGACCTTGAGCATGAACAGGTCGCCCTTGCCGACGAGCTGCCGGGGGAGCGGGAAGATCTCCTCGACCTGCTGATCCGCCGTGATCGGCACGCCCGCGGCGATACGCCCCACCAGTGGGACCAGTGCGGCATCGCCCACGGGGGTCGCCACGTCCGCCGGGTTCTCCGCGCCCGTGCCGGGCAGGTCGATGAGGACCTCCATGGCACGCGTCTTGCCCGGGTCGCGACGCAGGTAGCCGCTGAGCTCGAGCTGACCGAGCTGGTGGGTGACGCTGGACAGCGACTTGAGCCCGACGGCGTCGCCGATCTCGCGCATGCTCGGCGGATAGCCGTTCTGCGCGATCGAGGCCTGGATGACCTCGAGGATCGCCATCTGCTTCGGGCTGAGGCTCTTGCGACGGCGGGTGCGCGGCGCCTCGGACTCGAGGGCTGAGGTGTCGCTCATGGTGCTCCTTCACTGCGTGATCCGACGTGCCGCTTCGAATGTCGGTGGCCCGTGGTGGGGTGTCCTTATCGAAACCGTATCCGAGAAAAGCGCCGATCTGGAAGATCTGTTCGAGCGTGTCGGCTGATTCGCGGGGCATGGTTTCGAAGACAGCTTGACAGATGTTCGAACTCGAAGATATCTTCGGAACGTAGCTTCGCATCCACGGCTCCCGGCCGAGGCGCGGATGCGAAAGCTACGCCAACCTCCCCGGGCTCCGGCGCCGGGACAGTAAGGAGCAGACATGAGCAGCATCAGCCTCAGCACCGCGACCGCCCTCCCGGCATCGGCCCGTCCGGCCACCCGGCTGCGGATCACGGCACGCGGCCGTCGCACTCTGCTCGCGCTCGCGTCGGTCCCGCTCGCGGCGGGCATCGCCTTCGCCGCGCTCAGCGGGGGCAGCGCGACCGCCTCCGGCGCGGACGCGCCGGCCGTCTCCGTCGAGACCGTCACGGTCATGCCCGGCGACACCCTCTGGTCGATCGCGAGCAGCATCGCTCCCGAGGCCGACCCGCGGGATGTCATCGGTGAGATCACCCGCATGAACCTGCTGCGCGGCGGGGAGCTCCAGGTCGGCCAGGAGCTCGCACTGCCGGCGCGGTACACCGACTGACGCCGAGTCCTCCCGGCCGAATCGTCACGATGACCTCGGCTCTCCCTGCTCCTCTTAAGATGGGAAGGGTGACCTTCTCCCTCAACGATCTCCCGCTCCGCGACGATCTGCGCGGACTCACCCCATACGGAGCGCCGCAGGCCCCGCTGCCGGTGGCGCTGAACGTCAACGAGAACACGCATCCGGTTCCCGACGAGGTCGCGAGCGACATCCTCGATGACATCGCCGTGGCGATCCGAGACGTGAACCGGTACCCGGACCGCGAGTTCACGACGCTGCGGGAGGCGTTCGCCGACTACCTGGGTCACGGCCTCACGCCGGAGCAGATCTGGGCGGGCAACGGGTCCAACGAGGTGCTGCAGCACATCTTCCAGGCGTTCGGCGGGCCGGGACGCACGGCCTTCGGATTCGCGCCCACGTACTCCATGTACCCGCTCATCGCGAAGGGGACGGGCGCGTCCTGGATCGCGGGCACCCGTCAGCCCGACTACACGGTCACCCCGGAGGAGGCGGCGCAGCAGGTGCGCGCGGCCGACCCCGACATCGTGATCCTCTGCTCGCCGAACAACCCGACCGGCACCCCGCTGGGGCTCGACGTCGTGGAGGCCGTCTACGAGGCGGCCCGCGGCGTCGTGATCGTCGACGAGGCCTACCAGGAGTTCGCGCCACGGGATGCGGCGTCGGCCCTCACCCTCCTGGAAGGACGGCCGCGCCTCGCCGTCTCCCGAACGATGAGCAAGGCCTTCGCCTTCGCCGGCGCCCGCGTCGGCTACCTCGCGGCCGACCCGGCGTTCATCGACGCGCTCCGGCTCGTGCGACTGCCGTACCACCTCAGCGCTCTGACGCAGGCCGCCGCGGTCGCCGCCCTCCGCAACGCCGACGTCATGCTCGGCATGGTGCAGGAGATCGTGGAGCAGCGGGACCGCATCACGGCGACGCTCGAAGCCCTCGGGTACACCCCGCACCTCTCGTGGTCCAACTTCGTGCTGTTCGGCGGCGTCGCGGATCCGCAGACGACGTGGCAGCAGCTGTACGACCGCGGTGTGCTCGTCCGCGACGTCGGCATCCCCGGCCACCTGCGGGTGAGCGCCGGCACGGAGGCGGAGACGACGGCGTTCCTGGACGCCCTGGCCTCGATAGGATCGGCATCATGACCATCCCCGCGCCCACCGCACGCACCGCGAGCCGCGTGCGCAGCACGTCGGAGTCCACCGTCGAGGTCGAGCTGAACCTCGACGGCACCGGTGCGAGCCGCATCGACACCTCGGTGCCGTTCTTCGACCACATGCTCACGGCGTTCGCCAAGCACTCGCTGACGGATCTCACCGTGCGGGCCTCCGGGGACACCCACATCGACGCGCACCACACCGTGGAGGACGTCTCGATCGTGCTCGGCCAGGCGATCCTGGCCGCCCTCGGAGACAAGTCCGGCATCTCCCGGTACGGCGACGCCCTCGTCCCCCTGGACGAGGCGCTCGCGCAGGCGGTCGTCGACATCTCCGGCCGCCCCTACCTCGTGCACGAGGGGGAGCCCGCGGGCTTCGAGCACCACCTGATCGGCGGGCACTTCACGGGATCCCTCGTGCGGCACGTCTTCGAGGCCATCACCTTCAACGCCGCGCTGACCGTGCACGTGCGGGTGCTGAGCGGGCGCGACCCGCACCACATCGCCGAGGCCGAGTTCAAGGCGTTCGCGCGAGCGTTCCGCCAGGCGAAGGCCCTGGATCCTCTCGTCGACGGCATCCCGTCGACCAAGGGGGCGCTGTGAGCGCCGCGCCGCGGGTCGCCGTCTTCGACTACGAGTCCGGGAACGTCCACTCCGCTGTGAAGGCGCTCGTCGCCGCGGGAGCCGATGCCGTGCTGACCCGCGACCGCGCCGAGGCGCTGGAGGCCGACGGGTTCGTCGTGCCCGGTGTCGGCGCCTTCCAGGCTGTGCGGGACGCCCTGCACGCCCACGGCGGCGACGAGATCATCGGCCGTCGTCTCGCGGGGGGCCGACCGGTGCTCGGCATCTGCGTCGGCATGCAGGTGCTGTTCGAGCACGGCGTCGAGCGGGGGCACGACACCGCGGGCCTCGGCGAGTGGCCGGGTGCTGTGACGGAGCTCGACGCCCCGGTCCTGCCGCACATGGGCTGGAACACGGTCGAGCCGGGGGAGGACACCGTCCTGTTCCGCGGCATCGAGCAGGAGCGCTTCTACTTCGTGCACTCCTATGCCGCGCAGTCCTGGGAGCTCGACGTGATCCCGCCGTTCCCGCAGCCCGTGCTCACGTGGGCGACCTACGGCGGCCCCTTCCTCGCGGCCGTCGAGAACGGCCCGCTCTCGGCGACGCAGTTCCACCCGGAGAAGTCCGGGGACGCCGGCATCCAGCTGCTCCGGAACTGGGTGCAGAGCCTCTGACCCCAGCTGCGTCGGCGCCCGGCGTCACGCGGTTTGTCCCGCGCCCCGCGGCGGACTACCCTCGTCTCTCGTGCCCGCTCGGGCCGCAGACCCACCCGAACCAAGGACCCCATGAACGACTTCGCGCAGTCCCCCTCGCTCACGCTCCTTCCCGCGGTCGATGTCGCCGGCGGCAAGGCGGTCCGTCTCACGCAGGGGGAAGCCGGGACCGAGACGAGCTACGGCGACCCGCTCGACGCGGCAGGGGAGTGGGTGTCGCAGGGGGCCTCCTGGATCCACCTCGTCGACCTCGACGCGGCGTTCGGACGCGGCAGCAACGCGCCGATCCTGCGCAAGGTCATCAAGCAGTTCAAGAACGTCAACGTCGAGCTCTCCGGCGGCATCCGGGACGACGCGAGCCTGGAGGCCGCTCTGGAGAGCGGCGCCGCCCGCATCAACCTCGGCACCGCCGCTCTGGAGAACCCCGAGTGGGCGGCCGACGTGATCAGCCGCTTCGGTGAGGCGATCGCCGTCGGCCTCGACGTCCGCGGCACGACCCTCGCGGCGCGCGGCTGGACGAAGGAGGGCGGCGACCTCTGGGAGGTGCTCGAGCGCCTCGAGGACGCCGGCTGCAGCCGCTACGTCGTCACCGACGTGACCAAGGACGGCACGCTGCGCGGCCCGAACCTGGAACTCCTGCGCGAGGTGACCTCGCGCACGCCGAAGCCGGTCGTCGCGTCCGGCGGCATCTCGAACCTCGACGACATCGCCGCGCTGCGCGACCTCGTGCCCCTGGGCGTCGAGGGCGCCATCGTCGGGAAGGCTCTGTACGCGGGCGCCTTCACGCTCGCGGAGGCCCTGGATGTCGCCGGAGACTGATCCGCACGCCTGCGGTCCGGAGTCGCACAACCGGGCCGATTCCGCCGGCGTCCCCTGGGAGGGGCGCAGCTTCGAGTCGAATCCGCACGCGGCCGACGACGGCTCCGCGGACCCCGCTCTGCTCGCCGCGCTGCACCGCTTCCGTGCGGGCGAGGGGAGTCAGGCCGAGGTCGTCGACGCGTTCCGCTCCGCCCGTGTGCTCGTGCCCCTGATCGCGGAGAAGGGCGAGGAGGGCGTGGCGCCCAGCGGTCTCGCGGTGGACAAGACGCAGGAGCTCTCGATCGTCACCGTGGCCGCACCGGACGGGCGCCGCGTCCAGCCGGTGTTCTCGTCGGTCGAGACGATGCAGCGCTGGGACCCGTCGGCCCGCCCCATCCCGGTCGAGGCCGTCCGTGCGGCCCTGGCCGCGTCGTCGGAGGACACCGATCTCATCGTGCTGGACCCCACGTCCGACACCGAGTTCGTGATCCGCCGCCCCGCCGTCTGGGCCGTGGCGCAGGGGCACGCCTGGGAGCCGAGCTTCCTCTCTCCCGAGGTCGTCACCGCCCTCCGGGAGAGCATCGCCCACGAGCTCGCCGTGATCGACGTCTCCGTCGCGCCGGGTGACCCGGACGCGCGCCTCCGCGGACCGGAGCTCATCGTGGTCCTGGAGCTCGTCGACGGCCTGGAGCGAGAGGTCCTGGATGCCGTGCTCGCGCGGCTCGCTCAGCGCTGGGCGGCGGACGACCGGATCGCCGTCCTCGCCGACTCGCTGACGGTCAAGCTCCGCCGCAGCATCTGAGGCGGAGCGTCGGCCGGATCAGGTGACGGGACCGGTCCACTTCTCACCCGGCCCCTTGCCGATCGGGTCGGGGATCGTCGAGGCCTCGCGGAAGGCGAGCTGCAGCGACCGGAGGCCGTCCCGCAGCGACCGGGCGTGCATATCGCTGATCTCCGGGGCGCCGGCGGTGATGAGCCCCGCGAGGGCATTGATGAGCTTGCGCGCCTCGTCCAGGTCGAGCTGGGCCGCGGCGTCCGGGTCGTCCGCGAGGCCGAGCTTCACGGCCGCCGCGCTCATGAGGTGCACGGCGGCGGTGGTGATCACCTCGACGGCCGGGACGTCGGCGATGTCACGGACGGCCGAGGAGGCTGCCTCTTCCTGCCGAGCCCATCGCTCCTCGCGCTCGCGGGCCGCCTCGTCCGATGCCTGGTTCGTCACTTCGCCTTGCTTTCTGTTAGACTTTGGCGGGCTCCGGAGCGTCGTGCTCCGGAACGAAAGAGGATTCACTTCCCACCCGCGCTTGCCGTTCCAGGCTACCGGGTCTTGCACTCCGCCGGCTCCGCTCGTCACGAGAGGACCGGTAGACAGGGTGCGGAGCCGGCGTCTGAGAGCCGGCGGGTGGGGGACGACTCCGATTTCGCCCGGGATGCAGACCGCATCGCGGTGGCCGAATCACATCGTCTAAGGAGCTCCGCATCAGCGATCCCCGTACCAATGAGCGCATCCGCGTCCCCGAGGTCCGCCTCGTCGGCCCCGCGGGTGAGCAGATCGGCGTTGTCCGCATCGAGGCAGCGCTGCGTCTCGCCCAGGAAGCCGATCTCGACCTCGTCGAGGTCGCCCCGAACTCGAAGCCGCCCGTCGTCAAGATCATGGACTACGGCAAGTTCAAGTACGAGGCCGCGCAGAAGGAAAAGGAAGCGCGTCGCAACCAGGCGAACACGATCCTCAAGGAAGTCCGCTTCCGTCTGAAGATCGAGGCGCACGACTACACGACGAAGCTCAAGCGCGCCGAGGGCTTCCTCAAGGCCGGCGACAAGGTCAAGGCCATGATCCTCTTCCGCGGTCGCGAGCAGTCGCGCCCGGAGCAGGGTGTCCGTCTGCTGCGCAAGTTCGCCGAAGACGTCGCCGAGTTCGGCACGGTCGAGTCGAACCCGACCATCGACGGCCGCAACATGGTGATGGTCGTCGCGCCGCACAAGAGCAAGTCCGAGGCGAAGCAGGAGCAGAACGCCGTGCGCGCCGCGAACAAGCAGGCCGCGCGCGACGCGAAGAACGACGCGGACGCCTCCGCGGACGCCAAGGCGGAGTAGGTCCGCCCCCAGAACTCCCGCACCGCGGGTTGACACCGTCGCCTGAGAAGGCGCCATACGAAGGAAGAGAAGATGCCGAAGCAGAAGACCCACTCGGGTGCTAAGAAGCGCTTCAAGATCACCGGCAGCGGCAAGCTGAAGAAGCAGCAGGCCGGGATGCGCCACAACCTCGAGCACAAGTCGAGCCGTCGCACCCGTCGTCTGAACCAGGACCAGGTGCTCGCGAAGGCGGACTTCAAGGTCGCGAAGAAGCTTCTCGGTCGCTGACGCGCCCGATCGCAGGATAGGAACACAGGAAAATGGCAAGAGTCAAGCGGGCGGTCAACGCCCACAAGAAGCGTCGGGTCATCCTCGAGCGCGCCTCCGGCTACCGCGGTCAGCGTTCGCGCCTCTACCGGAAGGCCAAGGAGCAGGTCATCCACTCCCTGGTCTACTCGTACCGGGACCGCCGCAAGCGCAAGGGCGACTTCCGTCGCCTCTGGATCCAGCGCATCAACGCTGCGGCTCGCCAGAACGGCATGACGTACAACCGCTTCATCCAGGGGCTGGGCCTCGCGGGTGTCACGGTCGACCGTCGCATGCTCGCCGACCTCGCGGTGAACGACGCCGCGACGTTCACGACGCTGGTCGAGACGGCGAAGAAGGCTCTGCCCTCCGACGTCAACGCGCCGAAGTCCGCGGCGTAAGCATCTCGCTTCCGAACGGGCGTCTTCCTCCGGGAAGGCGCCCGTTCCGCGTATCCGGGCGGTGTCGGGCTGACCGTAGACTGAGTTCGTGCTGGAGAACCCCCGTTCCCCCCGAGTCCGTGCCGTCGCCAAGCTGACCAAGCGCAGCGCCCGCACCGAGACCGGTCTTTTCCTGCTGGAAGGTCCGCAGTCCGTCCGCGAGGCGCTGACGTACCGCCCGGATGCGATCGTCGAGCTCTTCGCGACCCCGCACGGCTGGGAGAAGCACGCGGACATCCGCGCGAAGGCGGCGGACGCCGACGTCGAGGTCGAGTACGTGAGCGAGGACGTGCTCAACGCGATGGCCGACACGGTGACGCCCCAGGGACTCGTCGCGGTGGTCCGCCAGACGCCGACCTCGGTCCGCGAGATCTTCGACGGCACGCCGCGCCTCATCGCGATCTGCGAGGAGGTGCGCGACCCCGGCAACCTGGGCACGATCATCCGCGCGGCGGACGCGGCGGGCGCCGACGCGGTGGTGCTGACCGGCCGCACCGTCGACCCGTACAACCCCAAGGTGGTGCGCGCGACGACCGGCTCGCTCTTCCACCTCCCGGTCTCGGTGGGCGGCGAGCTCGACGAGGTCGTCCGGCGTGCGCACGAGGCGGGAATGCAGATCCTCGCGGCGGACGTGAAGGGGGACGACCTCCTCGCCGCACGCGCCGACGGCGTCCTCGGCGAGCCGACCGCGTGGCTGTTCGGCAACGAGGCGCGCGGGCTCGAGGACGAGGCTCTGACCAGGGCCGACCGGGTGCTCCGGCTGCCGATCTTCGGGCGTGCGGAGTCGCTGAACTTGGCCACCGCGGCGAGCGTCTGCCTGTACGAGAGCGCGTTCGCCCAACGCGCGGCTCCGGCCGGCTGAGCGGGTGAGGCGGGGCGCGGGGAGATGAGGATTCTGATCGTCGAGGACGACGAGCGGGTGGCGGGGGCCTTGCAGGCCTTCCTCGCGCGCTCGGGCTATGCCACCGTGCACGCGGCCGACGGGAACGCGGCGCTGGAGCACCTGGATGCCGACACCGAGGTCGTGCTGCTCGATCTCGGGCTGCCGGATGTCGACGGCATCGACCTCTGCCGCCGCATCCGCGGGCGCTCCGACGTGCCGATCGTCATCGTCACCGCGCGCAACCAGGTCGCCGAGCGCATCAAGGGACTGCGCGCCGGCGCCGACGACTTCGTGGTGAAGCCCTACGACGTGCACGAGCTCCTGGCGCGGATCGAGGCGGTCACCCGGCGGTCGCGGCCGCTGCGGACGGAGCCGGACACCCGGGTGCTGCTGCATGGCGGAGCGGTGCAGATCGACCTCGTCGCGCGGGAGGTGCAGGTCGGCGGGGTGCCGCTGGCGCTCACCCGCAAGGAGTTCGACATCGTGGGCGTGCTCGCGCGGTATCCGGGTGTCGCGGTGCCGAAGGAGCGCCTCATCCGCGAGGTCTGGAACACCGACTGGCGCGGCTTCGGCCACTCGCTGGAAGTGCATGTGGCGGCCATCCGGAAGAAGAGCGGTGACCGTGCGTTCATCGAGACCGTGCGCGGCGTCGGCTACCGGCTCGCGGGGTCCTGACGCGTGCGCCGCCGCCTGACCGTCGTCTTCCTCGTGCCGCTGATCGTGGTGCTCGTCGCGCTCGGCGGCGTGACGGGGTGGAGCGCGGCTCGCAGCGTCCAGCAGTCGTTCTACGCCGAGCAGCTCGGCGACCTCGGGTACTTCGCGACGAGCGCCCGACAGGCGCTGCGCTCCGGGAGCCCGGCGGTGATGGACGCCGAGGTCCGCCGCTTCCAGGAGGTCTACGGGATCGAGGTGACCGTGTTCGATCTCACCGGCAGCCCGTGGGCGGCGGGGGACCACGGAGACACGGTCCTGTCGGAGGGGGATGCGCAGCGGGTGCGGCTGGCGCTCTCCGGACGCCGCGCCGAGCAGCCGACCTCTTCCGCCTGGATCGTGTCCGATGCGGCGCTCGTGGAGCCGGTGTTCGACGACGGCGACGTGATCGGCGCCGTGCTCGTGACCGGAGGCACCCAGACGCCGCAGACCGTCATCCTCCGGCAGACGCTCGTGCTCGGCCTCATCGTCGTGCTGCTGTGCGCGCTCGGCATCCTCCTGGTCGCCGGGCTGGCCCGTTGGGTGCTCTCCCCGGTGCGCCGTCTCGACGAGACGATGGCGGCGATCGAGCGGGGGGAGATGGACGCGCGGGTGGCCGAGGGCACCGGGCCGCCCGAGCTGCGGCGCATGACGCGGGTGTTCAACGGCATGGCCGACGAGATCGAGCGCGTCATGACCCGCCAGCAGGAGTTCGCGCTGAACGCCTCGCACGAGCTGCGGAATCCGCTCAACGCGCTGCTGCTGCGCGTCGAGCACCTCGCGACGGGTCTGGGACGCGAGTGGGACCACGACGTGGAGGAGACCAGGGAGGAGGGCCGGCGGATGACCCGCATCCTGGAGACCCTCCTCGGGCTCGCCCGCGGCGGTCGCACCGACTCCACCATGTCGGCGGTCGATCTCGCCGCCGTGGCCGGACGCCGGGTCGAGGCCTGGCAGGAGGTGGCGGCGCAGCGGGCCATCGTGCTGCGTCGGACGGGGGAGTCGTCGGTCATGACGATCACCGACCGCACCATCGTGGAGAGCGCGCTCGACGCCGCGATCGACAACGCGGTGAAGTACTCGCCGGAGGGCTCGTCCATCGAGGTCGGCGCGCAGCGCGCGGGTGACGAATGCCGTCTTACCGTGCGCGACCACGGCCCCGGACTGTCGCCGGAGGATGCGTCGGCGGCGGCCGATCGCTTCTGGCGGAGCGCGGACAGCGGCGACATGCCGGGGACCGGGCTCGGGCTGGCGATCGCGACCGACCTCCTCGCGACGGTCGGGGGCGAGCTGCGGGTGCAGGGGGCCGACGGCGGCGGGCTCCTCGTGGCCCTCGTCCTCCCGGCGGAGGCGGCGGCATGAGCGCGTGGGGGCGGCGTGTCGTCGCCGGCATGCTCGCGCTCGTCACCGCAGTCGGGTTGAGCGCGTGCAGCCCGCGCTCCGCGGACTGGACGGAGACCGTCGCCGTGCTCGCCGCGGGCAGCCCCACCGGTGTCTACCACGACTACGGCAGCCACCTCGCGGCCGAGCTGTCGCGTGAGCTCGACGTCGACCTCACGGCGGAGGTGACGGCGGGATCGGTGGACAACCTGTTGCGCGTGAGTGCGGGGGAGGTCCTCCTCGGCTTCGCGCAGGGTGATGCGGCGGCGGACGCGGTGGCGGGGACGGGTGCCTTCACCGAGGCCTTGGACGTGCAGGCGATCGCCCGTCTCTACGACGAGTACCTGCAGATCGTCGTGCGCGACGACTCGGCCCTGGACGACCTGGCCGACCTCTCCGGGCGGAGGATCTCCCTCGGAGCCGAGAACTCGGGGGTGAACGTCATCGCCACCCGGGTGCTCCACGCGGCCGGCGTCGCCGCCGACGCGATCGACGATCCGCAGCTCGACCTCGGCGGTTCCATCGCCGCCATGGAGCGCGGCGAGATCGACGGCTTCTTCTGGGTGGGCGGGCTGCCGACGCCCGGAATCGCGGACCTCGCGGAGACCGTGGACGTGCGCCTGCTCCCGGTCGAGCAGGACTGGGTGAACGCGGTCAACGAGCGGTACTCCCACGCGTACCGGCCCGCCGACGTGCCTGCGGGCACCTACGGACTCGACGTCTCCGTGACGACGATGGCGGTGCCGAACTACCTCGTCACCGCCGGCAGCACCCCGCCCGGCGTCGTCCACGATCTCGTCGCGGGCCTGTTCGCCGCGCGTACCGCACTCGCCGCCGATGTGCCGGCGGCGGCGCTGCTGGACCGCCGGTCGGCGATCTTCACCGGACCGGTGCCCCTGCACCCCGGCGCGGAGCAGTACTACCGCGATCTGCGCCGGTGACCGGCGCCCCCCTCAAGAAATCCTCAAGATCCCTGACAGCCGTGCGCCGGCTCTGCCAGGGTGAGGTCGATCGCACACGATCGGACACCTGCTGCCTGCTGTCGCTGGGAGCGTGGCAGCAGGGCGATCCCGCGGCCCGAGGGGGCGGGCCGTGGGGTGCCCCTGCGAGGATGCATTGGCGCCGCGATCAGGTGATTACGAACGTGTAAACCTCACCGTGGTGCCTGGAACCGCGCGCATCGCGTGGCTAGTTTGGAGAAATGATGACCTCTGAAACCCCGCTCGTCGTCGTCGAGAACGTCCAGAAGCACTACGGCGAGTTCCAGGCGCTCAGCGACATCGACCTCACCGTCAACGCGGGGGAGGTCGTCGTCGTGATCGGCCCCTCCGGCTCGGGCAAGTCGACGCTCTGCCGCACGATCAACCGTCTGGAGACCATCACCAGCGGCTCGATCCGCATCGACGGCAAGGAGCTGCCCGCGGAGGGCAAGGCGCTCGCGCACCTGCGGGCCGACGTCGGCATGGTCTTCCAGTCCTTCAACCTCTTCGCGCACCTCACGATCCTCGAGAACGTGACGCTCGGCCCGATCAAGGTCCGCGGCCTGAAGAAGTCCGACGCCGAGGCGGAAGCCATGATGCTCCTCAAGCGCGTCGGCGTCGCGCAGCAGGCGAACAAGCTCCCCGCGCAGCTCTCCGGCGGCCAGCAGCAGCGCGTCGCGATCGCACGGGCCCTCGCCATGCAGCCGAAGGTCATGCTGTTCGACGAGCCGACCAGCGCGCTCGACCCGGAGATGATCAACGAGGTCCTCGACGTCATGGTCGAGCTCGCCCAGGAGGGCATGACCATGATCGTCGTCACCCACGAGATGGGCTTCGCCCGCAAGGCGGCCGATCGCGTCGTCTTCATGGCGGACGGCCGGATCGTCGAGGAGGCCAAGCCCGAGGAGTTCTTCACGAACCCGAAGAGCGACCGCGCCAAGGACTTCCTCTCGAAGCTCCTCACGCACTGACTTCCCAGACCCAGCACCCACAGCACAGCACACGAAGGAGACGCACATGCGACGCACACGGACACTGGCCGGATTCGGGATCGCCACGGTGGCGCTGCTCGCGCTCACGGCCTGCAACAGCGGCACGCCGTCGAGCACCGGCACGTCGGGAAGCGACGAGGGCGACGCCTCGAGCAGCACGCCCTGGACCGTCGAGGAGGACGTCACGATCGAGGGGAGCCCCACGTTCGACCGCATCTCCTCGTCGGGCACCGTCAAGGTGGGCGTCAAGGAGGACCAGCCCGGTCTCGGCTACCTCGACCCCGTGACCGGGGAGCGGACCGGCTTCGACGTCGACATCGCCCGCTGGATGGCGGCGTCCCTCGGAGTCGACCCGGAGAAGATCGAGTTCCAGGCGATCGCCTCCGCGAACCGCGAGCAGGCCATCGTCAACGGTGACATCGACTACTACGTCGGCACCTACTCCATCACGGACAAGCGCAAGGAGCAGATCGCCTTCGCCGGTCCCTACTTCGTCACCGGCCAGGGCCTCCTCGTCGCCGCCGACAGCGACATCGCGAGCGTCGACGACCTGGACTCCTCGACCACGGTCTGCTCGGCGACGGGTTCGACGCCGATCCAGAACATCAAGGAGAACTACCCCGAGGTGAAGACGAAGGAGTACGACACGTACTCCAAGTGCGTCGAGGACCTCAAGAACGGTCAGGTCGACGCGGTCACGACCGACGAGGCCATCCTCATCGGCTACGCGGCGCAGGACCCCGACAACCTCAAGGTCGTCGGCGAGCCGTTCAGCGAGGAGCGCTACGGCATCGGTGTGGCGAAGGGCGACGACGCGCTCGTCGAGTACTTCAACACGCAGCTCACCGACGGTGGCGACATCTGGCAGCAGATCTTCGACAACAACCTCGGCGCCTCCGGTGTGAAGGCCGAGCAGCCCGAGGTCGACCCGGTCGGTTGATCTCCCGGGGGCGGCCGGTCCGACCGGCCGCCCCCGTCCTCCTCGGCGTCGACCTGACGCGGAAACGAACCGAAAGGCACAGCAGTGGGAGTGATCTCTGACCACCTCGACCTCTGGGGTGAAGCGCTGTGGGGAACCATCGCGCTGTTCCTCGGCGGTGGCCTCATCGCCGTGGTGCTCGGACTCATCGTCGGAGCGGCCCGCGTGTCCCCGGTCCCGATCGCGCGCGGCGTCGGCGCCGTGTACGTGAACTGGATCCGGAACACCCCGCTCACGCTGGTGATGTTCTTCTTCGCGTTCTGCCTTCCGATCCTGCTGGGGGAGCGGGTCAACTCCCTGCTGCTGGCCACGATCGCCCTCGGCATCTACACCGCCACGTACGTCGCGGAGGCGATCCGCGCCGGCATCAACACGGTGCCGGTCGGACAGGCGGAGGCGGCACGCGCCATCGGCCTCAACTTCGGCCAGGTCATGCGCTTCGTCGTGCTGCCCCAGGCCACGCGGTCCGTGGTCCCGCCGCTCATGAGCGTGCTGATCGCCCTCATGAAGAACACCACGGTGGCCGCCGGCTTCTCGGTGGTCAACCTCGGCACGATCCGGGCGGCACTCAGCGAGCGGGGCGAGAACGCCCTTGTCGTGCTGCTCTGGGTCATGGTCATCTTCGTCGTGCTCGTGCTGCTCCTGAGCTGGGTGCAGCGCGTGCTCGAGAACAAGTGGAGGATCGCGCGATGAGTTCCGTCCTGTTCGACGTCCCGGGCCCCCGCGCGGTCGCCCGCAACCGGATCATCGGTGCCGTCACGATCCTCGTCGTCCTCGCCGTGCTCGGCTGGGTGGTCTGGCGCCTGTACGCCACCGGCCAGTTCTCCGCGGAGAAGTGGAACATCTTCACCTACTCGGCGGTCTGGGTGCGTTTCGGGGAGGGCCTGCTCAGTACGCTCTCCGCCTTCGCCGTCGCCGGTGTCGGCTCGCTGGTCCTCGGCTTCGTCCTCGGCATCGGCCGCCTCTCCGAGCACGCCTGGGTGCGGGAGCCGGTGCGGTGGATCATCGAGATCATGCGGGCGATCCCCGTCCTGATCCTCATGATGCTGCTGTACTACGGCCTTCCGGTGATCGGCATCCGGATGCCCCCGTACTTCGCGGTCGTCATCGCGCTCATCGTCTACAACGGCTCCGTGCTCGCAGAGGTGCTCCGCGCCGGGATCGAGTCGCTGCCGCGCGGACAGAAGGAGGCCGGCTACGCGATCGGTCTGCGCAAGACCGGGGTCATGTACTTCATCCTCATCCCGCAGGCCGTCCGGGCGATGATGCCCGTGATCATCGCGCAGCTCGTGGTGGCACTGAAGGACACCGCGCTGGGCTTCATCATCACGTACCAGGAGCTGCTGTACGTCATCAACCAGATCGGCAATCAGGCGCCCTACGGGTCGCCGCTGATCCCCGCCGCGATCGTCGGCGGCTCGATGTACGTCGCGGTCTGTCTGGTGCTGTCCTACATCGCCTACCGCCTGCAGCGTCGGGCGAAGCGCTCGGCCAAGGCCGGACCGGACGAGGCGGACCCTCGCCAGCACGACGGCGAGACGAACACGTCGCTCATCGTGGCGCAGCGCGGGCTGGGCAAGTTCGACGCCAACAACTCCGGCGCTTCCGGCCTCTGAGCCGCTACCGGCGCGGGGCGCCCGTCCCGCGCCGGTAGACTCGACTCCCGTGTCAGAGTCTCCGGAAATCACCCCCGAAGCGGTCGAAGCCGCTGTCGCCGACGCCCTCACGGCGATCGACGCGGCCGCCGACACCGCCGCGCTGAAAGCCGCCCGTGCGGCGCACGTCGCGGAGGGATCGCCGCTCGCGGTCCTGAACGCCTCGATGCGCCAGGTCGCCCCCGAGAACAAGGCCGCGTTCGGCAAGCTCGTCGGCCAGGGCCGCGGTCGTGTGAACCAGGCGCTCGCGGCGAAGGAGGCCGAGCTGGCCGCCGCCGAGGTCGCCGCGCGCCTGGAGGCCGAGCGCGTCGACATCACCGCCGTCCCGTCGCGGACGCGTGTGGGCGCCCGGCACCCGCTCGCTCTCCTGCAGGACCACGTCGAGGACATCTTCGTCGGCATGGGGTGGGAGATCGCGGAGGGGCCGGAGCTCGAGCACGAGTGGTTCAACTTCGACGCGCTGAACTTCGACGTCGACCACCCCGCCCGCCAGGAGCAGGACACCTTCTACGTCGACCCGACCTCGCGCCACCTCGTCATGCGCACGCACACGAGCCCGGTGCAGGTGCGGTCGATGCTGAACCGCGAGGTCCCCATCTACGTGCTGTGCCCGGGCCGCGTGTACCGCACCGACGAGTTCGACGCCACGCACCTCCCGGTCTTCACGCAGTTCGAGGGACTGGTCGTCGACAAGGGCATCACGATGGCGCACCTCAAGGGCACGCTCGACCACTTCGCGAAGCAGCTCTTCGGTCCGGAGGCCAAGACCCGCTTCCGCACGAACTACTTCCCCTTCACCGAGCCCTCCGCCGAGCTCGACCTGTGGCACCCGACCTTCAAGGGCGGCGCGCGCTGGATCGAGTGGGGCGGCTGCGGCATGGTCAACCCGAACGTGCTGCGCGCGGCCGGGATCGACCCGGAGGTGTACAGCGGCTTCGCGTTCGGCATGGGCATCGAGCGGGGCCTGATGTTCCGCAGCGATGTGCAGGACATGCGCGACATGGCCGAGGGCGATGTCCGTTTCAGCGAGCAGTACGGGATGGTGGTGTGATGCGCGTCCCGCTTTCGTGGCTGCGTGAGTACGTCGATCTGGCAGCGGATGCCACGCCCGAGGACGTCCTCGCGGCGCTGGTCACCGTCGGCTTCGAAGAGGAGGACGTGCACCGCTTCGACATCACGGGTCCCGTGGTGGTCGGCCAGGTCGTCTCGCTCGAGCCGGAGCCCCAGTCGAACGGCAAGACCATCAACTGGTGCCAGGTCGACGTCGGTCCTGAGCACGGCGGTGTCCGCGGGATCGTCTGCGGCGCGCACAACTTCGTCGCCGGCGACAAGGTCGTCGTGACCCTGCCCGGCGCCGTCCTTCCCGGTCCGTTCCCCATCGCCGCCCGTAAGACCTACGGTCACGTGTCGGACGGCATGATCGCCTCCGCGCGCGAGCTGGGTCTCGGCGACGAGCACAACGGCATCGTCGTGCTGAGCGACCTCGGCATCGATGCGCCCGTGGGCACGGACGCGATCGCGCTGCTGGGCCTCGACGACGTCGCGGTGGAGATCAACGTCACGCCGGACCGCGGCTACGCGTTCTCGGTGCGCGGCGTCGCCCGTGAGTACTCCCACGCCACGGGGGCGGCCTTCCGCGACCCCGCCGAGCGCGACTTCGCCGAGCTGCAGCCCGGTTCCGGACACACGGCCGTGGTCGACGACCAGGCGCCGGTGCGCGGCAAGGTCGGCGCGAGCGAGTTCGTCACCCGGGTCGTGCGCGACGTCGATCCGTCGCGGCCCACCCCGCCGTGGATGATCGCGCGCCTGAGCCTCGCCGGCATGCGGTCGCTGGGGGTGCTCATCGACATCACGAACTACGTCATGCTCGAGCTCGGGCAGCCGCTGCACGGCTACGACCTCGACAAGCTCACGGGAGGCATCACCGTCCGGCGCGCGACGCCGGGGGAGACGATGACCACGCTCGACGGCGTGGAGCGGAAGCTGCACGTCGAAGACCTCCTCATCACCGACGACTCCGGCCCCATCGGCCTCGCCGGTGTCATGGGCGGCGGCACCACCGAGATGAGCGACACCACGCGGAACGTGCTCATCGAGGCGGCGACCTTCGACGCGACGACCATCGCCCGCACGGCCCGCCGGCACAAGCTCCCGAGCGAGGCGTCCAAGCGCTTCGAGCGCGGCGTCGACCCGCTGATCCCGTTCGTCGCGGCCCGGCGCGCGGCCGACCTCATGGTCGAGCTCGCCGGTGGCACGCTCACGGAGGAAGGTGGCGCGCTCTTCGCCGAGGTCTTCGTCGCCGAGATCGAGCTCCCGCGCGGTTTCGTGCAGGGACTGATCGGCGTCGACTACACCGACGACGAGATCACCGGGGCGCTCACGACGATCGGGGCGGAGGTCAGCCCTTCGACAGGCTCAGGGACCCCGGGCGGGTGGACAGTCATCCCGCCGACCTGGCGCCCGGACCTCACCGACAAGTGGACGCTCGCCGAGGAGGTCGCCCGCATCCACGGGCTCGACCGCATCCCCGCGGTGCTGCCGACGCCGCCGTCCGGCCGCGGCCTCACGGCCCACCAGCAGGGGCGTCGCCGCGTGGCGAACGCTCTCGCAGCCGCCGGGTTCGTGGAGACTCCGGCGTTCCCGTTCACGACCGAGGCGCAGAACGATCTGCACGGCTCCGCGTCCGGTGAGCACCTGCCCAGCATCCGCCTCGCGAACCCGCTCGACGGGCAGGTGCCGTTCCTGCGGCGCTCGCTCATCCCGGGTCTGCTGCAGACCGCGCACCGCAACATCTCGCGCGGGCTCACGGATCTCGCGCTGTTCGAGACCGGGGCCGTGTTCGTCCCGGAGCCCGGCGTGGAGTACGGCACCGCCGAGGTCCCGCCGCTGGGTGTCCGGCCGTCGGATGAGGTGCTCGCCGAGCTCGACGCCTCCATCCCCCCGCAGGAGCGCCACGTCGCGGTGCTGCTGACCGGCAATGTGTCGCCGCGTCAGCCGGGGCGTGCCGCCGAGGCCGCCGGGCTCGTCGAGGCGCTCGACGCGGTCCGCGTGATCGGGGCCGCCGCGGGCATCGAGATCGACGTCGTGCAGACGCAGCGCGCCGCGCTCCATCCCGGACGCACCGGTGCGCTGGTCGCCGCCGGCGAGGAGATCGGCTATGTCGGCGAGCTGCATCCCGCCGTCGCGGAGGAGGCCGACCTGCCCGGCCGCGCCACCGTACTGGAACTCGACCTCGACCGGCTGCTCACGCTCGCCGGAGGACGCATTGTTGCGGCGTCGCTGTCCACGTTCCCGGCCGCGACGCAGGACGTCTCGCTCACGCTGCCGGCCGAGGTGCCGGCGGGCGAGGTCCGCGCGGCTCTCATCGAGGGCGCCGGCGCGCTGCTGGAGTCGGTCCGGCTCGTGGACGACTACCGCGGCGAGGGCGTGCCCGAGGGATCGAAGTCGCTGACGTTCGCCCTGCGCTTCCGGGCCGACGACCGCACGCTGACCGCCGCGGAGGCCTCCGAGGCGAAGATGGCGGGCGTCGCCGTCGCCGCGGAGCGCTTCGGCGCCGCCCTCCGCGACTGATCGGGAGAGCGCACGGCCCCTTTCCGGGGAGCCGTGCGCTCTCGCGATAGCGTGGCCGGATGACGAGCCTCCTCCTGCAGCCCACGCCACCCTCGGTCCCCGCCGGAGCGCGATCGCTCGGGGAGGGACCGTTCCTCTCGCCGGGTGCGCAGCTCGACTGGCACTACCGCAAGCCGGGGTGGACCACGGGGGAGGCGGCGACCGTCACCCCCATGCGCGTCGTCCGTGACGATGAGCGCGGTCTCGTCGCGTGGCTCGCCGCCGGGACGCAGCAGGAAGGTCAGGGCACGCGGGACGGGGAGCGCATCCGGACCGTCCCGCTCGATCGGCGGTGGCGGGAGCCCCGGCGCCGGATCGTCGAGGAGTGGTGGGGCAACGGCATCCTGCGCATCGCGCCCGCGGGAGTGCCGTGGTCGGTCTGGCTGTTCTGGAGCTCGGTCACCGGGACGACGTGGGACTTCGCCGGCTGGTACGTCAACCTCGAGAACGCGCACCTGCGCACCGACAGTGCCACCTACACCTCCGATCACGTCCTCGACGTCGAGATCGCACAGGACGGGCGCGTGGCGATGAAGGACGAGGACGAGCTGGTCGCCGCCGTCGACCAGGGACGGCTGACCGCCGCGCAGGCCGCGCAGATCGAGCGGCACGCGGTCGCGGCCATCGCGTCGTTCCATGCCGGCGACTGGCCGTTCGATCGGGAGTGGATCGACTGGCGACCGGACCCGTCGTGGACGATCCCGGTGTTGGACGGCCTCGACGAGATCGTCGTCCCCTGACCGCTTCGGGGCCGGCCTCCGCGACGGCGCCGAGCCCGCGCGGCATCAGGCGTTCGCGCGGCATCAGGCGACAGCAGCGCCCATGGCCTGTGCTCGCGTGAGGGCCTGAGCTCGCGTGGTGGGCGGTGTCCGCGTGAGGGCCGGTGTCCGCGTGAGGGCCTGTGCTCGCGGGGTGGCCTGTGTCGCTCCGCTCTGAGCGGAGGCCCTTCCCCCGAGTCGTCGATCCTGATGACATGGGCACATGACGGATGTGCTGATCCTGGGGGGAACCGGATGGCTGTCGGAGCGCATCGCCGCGCACGCGTTGGGGGCGGGCGCGTCGGTGACCTGCCTCGCCCGCGGCGGGCGGCCGGCGCCACCGGGAGCGACCCTCGTGCTCGCCGACCGCGACGACGAGGACGCCTATGACGTCGTCTCGCGCACCGACTGGGACCACGTCGTCGACGTCTCCTCCCGCGCCGCTCATGTCTCCGGGGCCGTCCGCGCGCTCGGCGAGCGTGCCGCCCGGTGGACCTGCGTCTCGTCGATGTCGGTGTACCGCGACGACGAGACGGTCGGGACGGACGAGTCGGCCCCGCGGCACCCGGCGGCGCAGGCCGGTGAGGACGACGACTACGCGCGGCAGAAGGTCGCGGCGGAGGACGCCGTGCAGGAGAGCCTCGGCGACCGCGCGCTCCTCGTCCGTCCCGGCCTCATCGTCGGCGACGGCGACCCGAGCGATCGCTTCGGCTACTGGGCGGCGGCGTTCCTCCGGGCCCTGGACGAGCCCGTGCTGCTCCCGCCGCTCGACGGGCGCACGGCGCAGGTCATCGACGTCGAGGACGTCGCCGCCTTCGTCGTGTCCGCCACCGTCACCGGTGCCGTCAACGCGATCGGCGACGTGCGCGACCTGGAGGACGTGCTGCGTACGGTGCGCGCTTCCACCGGGCACACCGGTCCGGTCGTCGTCGGCACGGAGGAGCGTCTCGTCGCGGAGGGTGTCGCGTACTGGGCGGGGCCGCGCTCGCTCCCGCTGTGGCTGCCGCCCGAGATGAGCGGATTCATGACCCGCTCGAACGCGCGGTACCGGCGCGGCGGAGGTAGGCTCCGGCCCCTCGAAGAGACGGTGGAACGCGTCGTGGCGGACGAGCGCGAACGGGGCGTGGACCGGGAGCGCCGTGCCGGACTCACGCGGACGGAGGAGCGGGCGCTGCTCGACGCCTTCGCTCGCTAGACTGCGAGGCAGTGACACGGGGTGCCGCATCCGCGGCTGAGATCACACCCGTCGAACCTGATCTAGTTCGTACTAGCGAAGGGATGTCGCAATGAGCGATCCTGTGCGTCCGGAATCCGTCCTCGACCTCGCCGTCACGGCGGGAAGGCTGCGGGAGGAGGTCCGGGCTGCGCCGCCGTTGACGCACTGCCTCACGAACGCCGTCGTGACGGGGTTCACCGCCAACGTGCTGCTCGCGCTCGGCGCGGCGCCGGCGATGGTCGACATCGTCGGCGAGGCCGGACCGTTCGCGGGTGCCGCCTCGGGGCTCCTCGTCAATCTCGGGACGCCGACCCCGGAGCAGCGGGAGGCGAGCAGGGAAGCCGTGGCCGGAGCGCTCGCCGCCGCCACGCCGTGGGTGCTCGATCCCGTCGCGATCGGCACGCTCCCGGTGCGGACGGCACTGGCCCACGAGCTGGCCGCGCGGCGCCCGACCGCCATCCGCGGCAACGCGTCGGAGATCCTCGCGCTCGCCGGGCACAGCAGCGGCGGCCGCGGTGTCGACGCGACGGACGGTACCGAGGCGGCGGCAGCGGCGGCGCGGGAGCTCGCCGACCGGCACGGTTCCGTGGTCGCCGTCTCCGGTCCGGTCGACCTCCTCACCGACGGGGAACGGGTGATCCGCATCGCCAACGGGAACGAGCTGCTCACGCGGGTGACGGGCGGCGGCTGCGCGCTGGGGGCCGTGATGGCGGCCTTCCTCGGGGCGTCCCGCGGTACCGGGACCGATGCGCTGACGGCGGTGGCCGCGGCGACCCTCGTCTACACGGTCGCGGCCGAGCAGGCGGCGGAGGCCTCCCGCGGACCGGGCAGCTTCGCCGTCGGACTGCTCGATGCGCTGTCCGCCGTGACCCCGGCGGATCTCCGGGACCGCGCCCGCGTCGAGGAGGAGACCCGATGACCGTCGACCTGTCCCTGTACCTCGTCACCGATCGGTCGCTGTGCGGCGCACGCGGGGTGGTCGCGACCGTCCGCGAAGCGGTGGCCGGCGGCGTCCGCATCGTGCAGCTGCGCGACAAGGAGGCGACGGACGAGGAGACCGTCGTGCAGCTCCTCGCTCTGTCCGCGGCCATCGACGGTCGCGCGCTGCTCGTCGTGAACGATCGCCTCGATGCGGCCGTCGAGGCCCGTCGTCGCGGCGCCAGGGTGGACGGGGTGCACCTCGGTCAGGCGGACGCCTCGGTGCTCCGCGCGCGCGAGCTCCTCGGCCCGGAGGCCCTGATCGGGCTGACCGCGAACACCTCCGCGCACCTCGAGGAGGTCGCCGCGCTGCCGCCCGGCACGGTCGACTACCTCGGGGTCGGCGTGATCCGCCCCACGCGCACCAAGCCCGACCACCCGGCCCCGCTCGGCATCGACGGCTTCGCCGCGTTCGCGGCGCGCAGTGCGCTGCCGTGCGTCGCGATCGGCGGGGTGGAGCTCGACGACACGGCGGCGCTGCGCGCGGCCAGCGCGGCCGGGATCGCGGTGGTCTCGGCGCTGTGCGCGGCGGACGACCCCCGGACCGCCGCCGCGGCCTTCCGTCGGCGCTGGCTCGGGCGGGCGGTGCCGCACGTGCTCAGCATCGCCGGCAGCGATCCGTCCGGGGGCGCGGGCATCCAGGCCGACCTCAAGGCGATCGCCGCGAACGGGGGCTACGGCATGGCGGCCCTGACGGCCCTGACCGCCCAGAACACGCAGGGCGTCCGCGCCGTGCACGTTCCTCCCGCGGACTTCCTCCGGGCGCAGCTCGACGCCGTCGGTGACGACATCCGCATCGACGCCGTGAAGGTCGGCATGCTCGCGGACGTGGAGGTGATCCGGACGGTCGCCGCGTGGCTCCGGGACACACAGCCCCCGATCGTCGTGCTCGACCCCGTCATGATCGCGACCTCGGGGGATCGGCTGCTCCACCCCGATGCGGAGCGCGAGCTGCGGAGCCTGCTGTCCCTGGCGACCGTGGTCACCCCGAACCTCGCCGAGCTCGCGGTGCTCGTCGGTCACGAGGTGGCGGACTGGGCGGACGCGCTCGCCGCGGCGCGAGAGCTGTCGGCCGCGATGGGGACCGCGGTGCTGGTGAAGGGCGGGCATCTGCCCGGGGACGAGGCACCGGACGCCCTGATCGACACGGCAGCCGGTACGCACGCGGAGTTCCCCGGCGCGCGCATCCACACGGCGAACACCCACGGCACCGGCTGCTCGCTGTCCGCGGCTCTGGCCACACGACTGGCGACGGGCGACGATCCCGCGACCGCGGTGCGCGCCGCGCGCGCCTGGTTGCGGGAGTCCCTCCGCGCGGCGGACGACCTGGAGATCGGGCGAGGACACGGCCCGATCCATCCCTTCTCGGGACTCTGGGCGCGCGGCGGGGTCGAGACCCGGCCGACACCGGAGGAGGTGGCCGCGGCCTGGTGGGACGAGACCGCCGCGATCCGCCGCGACATCGACGCGCTGCCCTTCGTGCGCGCGCTCGCCGAGGGGACTCTCGACCGCGACGCCTTCGTCTTCTACCTCGCGCAGGATGCCCTCTACCTCCGCGAGTACGCCCGGGTGCTCGCGGAGGCGTCACGTCTCGCTCCGACCCCCGACGAGCAGGCGTTCTGGGCCGAGGCCGCGCACGGCGCGATCCGCGGCGAGCTGGAGCTGCACGCGTCGTGGCTGACCCCGGAGACCGGGGTGAACGGCGCGACCTTCGCCGCCGAGCCCGCCCCGGCCACGGTCGCCTACCTCGACCACCTGCGTGCCGTCGCCTTCGGCGGGGACTACGCCACGGTGATCGCGGCCGTGCTGCCGTGCTTCTGGCTCTACACCGACCTGGGGGAGCGGCTCCATGCCGGAGCGTTCGGCGCGGCGCCCCGCGACCCCCGGCATCCCTACGCATCGTGGCTGGCGACCTACGCGGATCCGGCATTCGCGCAGGCCACCCGGCAGGCCGTCGCGCATGTCGCCGCCGCGGCCGCGAGGGCCGACGACACCGGCCGAGAGCGGATGCGGCGAGCCTTCCTCGCATCGAGCGCGCACGAACGGGCCTTCTTCGCCGCACCGGTCGCGCACGCTGTCGTGTGACGCCCCGGATTTGCGGTGCCGAACACGCCCGCGCTATCGTCGCCGCATGCCTTCGGTCGCCACCGCTCCTTCGACGCTCGTCCCGAGCGTCATCGCCGTGCGCCGACGTCGCGGCCGCCGATTCTAGGCGACCCCGCCCTTCTGCCTGCGTCCGCGCGGCGGTCGAGTGCCGGTGTCGCCGCCTCCGGCCCCGCCCCCGGTCCCGAGATCGTCGAGGACCCGACCGTTAAGGTAGAAGCATGACGTATTCCGTCGCCGTCTCCGGCGCCTCCGGCTACGCAGGCGGCGAGATCCTGCGCCTCCTGGCCGCTCACCCCGACGTCGAGATCCGCACCGTCACGGCGCACTCGAACGCCGGACAGCCCCTCGTCGCCCATCAGCCGCACCTCCGTTCACTCGCCCACCTGACGCTCCAGGACACCACACCCGAGGTCCTCGCCGGACACGACATCGTGTTCCTGGCCCTCCCGCACGGGCAGTCCGGGCAGTACACGGACGCCCTCGGCGACACCCCGCTGGTGATCGACGCCGGAGCGGACCACCGGCTCACCTCGTCGGCGGAGTGGGACGCGTTCTACGGCGGGTCCTTCCATGAGCCGTGGACGTACGGCGTGCCCGAGCTCCTCGTCGGAGGGGGCAAGGGGCGGGACGCGCTCCGCAGCGCGACCCGGATCGCCGCACCCGGCTGCAACGCCTCCACGGTGAGCCTGAGCCTCGCCCCCGGTGTCGCGGCCGGCGTGATCGACCCGGGCGACATCGTCTCCGTCCTGGCCGTCGGCCCGTCCGGGGCGGGCAAGAGCCTGAAGACGAACCTCCTCGCCAGCGAGATCCTCGGCTCCGCGAACCCCTATGCCGTCGGCGGCACGCACCGCCACATCCCGGAGATCCGTCAGGCGCTCGCCGCCGCCCGCCCTTCGACGGGCTCAGGCCCTTCGACGGACTCAGGCCCTTCGACGGGCTCAGGGACCCAAGACATCCGGATCTCGTTCACTCCGGTCCTCGTGCCGATGTCGCGCGGCATCCTCGCCACGTCCACAGCGCCGATCGTCGAGGGTGTGAGCGACGCCGAGATCCGTCAGGCATGGGAGAGCGCCTACGGCGACGAGACCTTCGTCCAGCTGCTGCCGGAGGGGAGCTTCCCGCGCACGGCGGACGTGCTCGGGGCGAACACGGCCCTCCTCGGCCTCGCGATCGACCGCGCCGCGAACCGCGTGACGGTGGTCACCGCCGTCGACAACCTCGTCAAGGGCACCGCCGGAGCTGCCGTCCAGTCCATGAACATCGCGCTGGGGCTTCCCGAGACCCGCGCCCTCTCAGTGAACGGAGTCGCCCCGTGAGCGTCACCGCCCCCGCAGGATTCGAGGCGGCCGGGGTCGCCGCCGGACTCAAGTCGACCGGCAAGCCCGATGTCGCCGTCGTGGTCAACCGCGGCCCCCGCAAGGTCGGCGCCGCCGTCTTCACGAGCAACCGCGCCAAGGCCAACCCCATCATCTGGTCGCAGCAGGCCGTCGCGGACCGCGTGGTCGAGGCCGTCGTCCTCAACTCCGGCGGTGCAAACTGCTTCACCGGGAGCTTCGGGTTCCAGACGACCCACCAGACCGCGGAGAAGGCGGCCGAACTGCTCGGCATCAGCGCGGGCGACGTGCTCGTCTGCTCCACGGGGCTCATCGGGACGGGGGACGAGGTCTTCCGCGAGAAGGTCCTCGCGGGCACCGCGCAGGCGATCACCGAGCTGAGCGCGGACGGCGGGGAGAGCGCCGCGCACGCCATCATGACCACGGACACGGTCGCGAAGACCGCTGTGGTGACCCGCGACGGCTGGACGATCGGCGGCATGGCGAAGGGCGCGGGCATGCTCGCCCCGGGTCTGGCGACGATGCTCGTGGTGCTCACCACCGACGCCGTGCTCGAACCGCTCCAGGCCGACGAGGCGCTGCGCCGGGCGACGGGGCGCACGTTCGACCGCCTCGACTCCGACGGCTGCATGTCGACCAACGACCAGGTGACGCTGCTCGCCAACGGCGCCTCCGAGGTCGTCCCCGACCTCGACGACTTCGCCGAGGCGCTCACCGCGCTCTGCCAGGAGCTCGCGGTCAAGCTGCAGGGCGACGCGGAGGGCGCGAGCCACGACATCACGATCGAGGTGCAGCACGCCGTCTCCGAGCAGGACGCCGTCGAGGTCGGCCGCTCGGTCGCCCGCAACAACCTGTTCAAGGCGGCCATCTTCGGCAACGACCCGAACTGGGGCCGCGTCCTCGCGGCGATCGGCACGACGGCCGCGCAGTTCGACCCCTACGACGTCGACGTGTGGATGAACGGTGTCCGCGTCTGCACCGCCGGCGGGCCGGACCGCCCCCGTGAGGAGGTCGACCTGACGCCGCGGGCCACGCACCTGATGATCGACCTCAAGGTCGGAGAGGCCACCGCCACGGTGCTCACCAACGACCTCACCCACGACTACGTGCACGAGAACAGCGCCTACGCCTCATGACCGACATCCAGGACACCACGCCGGACATCGCGGCGCAGAAGGCCACCACCCTCATCGAGTCGCTGCCGTGGCTGAAGAAGTTCCGCGACCAGATCGTCGTCGTCAAGTACGGCGGGAACGCCATGGTCTCGGACGAGCTGCAGGAGGCCTTCGCCCAGGACATCGCGTACCTCCGCTACGTCGGTGTGCAGCCCGTGGTCGTGCACGGCGGCGGGCCGCAGATCTCCGACATGCTGCAGCGGCTGGAGATCCCCAGCGAGTTCAAGGGCGGGTACCGCGTCACCAACACCGAGGCCATCGGCGTCGTGCGGATGGTCCTCACCGGCCAGGTGAACCCGCAGCTCGTCTCGAAGATCAACTCGCACGGCCCCATCGCCACCGGACTCAGCGGCGAGGACGCCGGGCTCTTCGGCGGCCGCCGTCGGGGTGTGATGATCGACGGCGAGGAGGTGGACCTCGGCCGCGTGGGCGACGTGGTCCAGGTCGACCCGACACCGGTGCTCGATCACCTCGCCGCAGGGCGGATCCCGGTCGTGTCGAGCATCGCGCCCGACCTCGACCACCCGGGGCAGTCGCTCAACGTCAACGCGGATGCCGCGGCCGCCGCGCTGGCCGTGGCCCTCGGTGCGCGCAAGCTCGTCATCCTCACCGACGTGCCGGGGCTGTACGCCGACTGGCCCAACCGCGACTCGCTCGTGTCGCACCTGACATCGGACGCGCTCATCGAGATGCTTCCGCGCCTCGAGTCGGGGATGATCCCGAAGATGCGCGCGTGCCTCGATGCGGTCGAGGGCGGCGTCGACGCGGCGGCGATCATCGACGGACGGGTGCCGCACTCGGTGCTCGTCGAACTGTTCACCAGCAAGGGAATCGGGACCGAAGTGGTCCTGGGAGAGAAAGGGGCGACGGCATGACCGTCTGGCAGGACGACGCGGCACGTGATCTCGTGCTCAACGCGGGGGAGCGCCTCGCGCTGCTGACCCGCGGTGAGGGCTCGTACCTGTGGGACGCCGAAGACCGACGCTACCTCGACTTCCTCGCCGGCATCGCGGTGACCTCCCTCGGCCACGCGCACCCGGTGTTCGTCGATGCGGTGTCCCGGCAGGCCGCCACCCTCGCGCACGTCTCCAACTACTTCGCGACCCCGCCGCAGCTCGCGCTCGCCGCCCGACTCAAGCGCCTTGCCGGCGCAGGGATCGATGGTCGCGTGTTCTTCTCGAACTCGGGTGCCGAGGCCAACGAGGCCGCGTTCAAGCTCGCCCGTCTGCACGGCGGCGCGGAGCGTCCGCGCA
The DNA here is from genome assembly GCF_042799975.1 of Microbacterium sp. NPDC057658. Classification (NCBI taxonomy): domain Bacteria; kingdom Bacillati; phylum Actinomycetota; class Actinomycetes; order Micrococcales; family Microbacteriaceae; genus Microbacterium; species Microbacterium sp. NPDC057658. The sequence continues at coordinate 610,109 of NZ_JBHVHT010000002.1, forward strand.
TCCTCGCACTGGAGAACGGCTTCCACGGCCGGACGATGGGTTCGCTCGCGCTCACGGCCAAGGAGTCGATGCGTGCGCCGTTCGCGCCGATGCCCGGAGGCGTGGAGCACATCCCGGCCACGATCGAAGCGCTGGAGGCCGCGATGGACGACCGGGTCGCCGCCGTCATCGTGGAGCCGATCCAGGGTGAAGCCGGTGTCGTCGAGCTGCCCGAGGGCTACCTCGCCGCGGCACGCTCGCTGACCCTCGCGCACGGCGCCCTGCTCATCGTCGACGAGATCCAGACGGGCGCGGGCCGGACCGGCGCCTGGTTCGGATTCAGCCACGAGGGCATCACGCCCGACGCCATCACGCTCGCGAAGGGCATCGGCGGCGGATTCCCGATCGGCGCCCTCGTCACCTACGGGGCCGCGAGCGCCCTGTTCACCCCCGGTTCGCACGGCTCCACGTTCGGCGGCAACCCGCTCGCGACGGCCGTGGCGGACGCGGTGCTGGCCGAGATCGAGCGCGCCGACCTCGTCGACAACGCCGCGCGCCGTGGCGCAGAGCTGCGGGACATCATCCTCGGCATCGACTCCCCGCTGGTCGGCGGCGTCCGCGGCCGCGGACTCCTCGTGGGCGTCGCGCTCTCGCAGCCCGTGGCGGGTGCGGTGGTCGCCGCCGCGCAGGACCGCGGTCTCATCGTCAACGCCGCCAACCCCGAGACCGTGCGCGTCGCGCCGGCGCTCACCATCGGCGACACGGAGCTGGCGGAGTTCCGCGAGCTGTTCGCCGCCGCTCTCTCCGACGTCCACACCTCCGCCACCGGAAAGGTCCCCGCATGACCCGCCACCTGCTGCGCGACGACGATCTGACGCCCGCCGAGCAGGCGGAGATCCTCGATCTCGCGCTCGAGCTCAAGAAGGATCGCTGGGCGGACAAGAGCCTCGCCGGCCCGCAGACCGTCGCCGTGATCTTCGACAAGTCGTCCACCCGGACGCGCGTCTCGTTCGCCGTCGGTATCGCCGACCTCGGCGGCACGCCGCTCATCATCTCCACGGCGAGCAGCCAGCTCGGCGGGAAGGAGACGCCGTCCGATACGGCCCGCGTGCTCGAGCGCCAGGTCGCCGCGATCGTGTGGCGGACCTACGCGCAGTCGGGGCTGGAGGAGATGGCCGCCGGCACCCGGGTCCCCGTGATCAATGCGCTGTCCGACGACTTCCACCCCTGCCAGCTCCTCGCCGACCTGCTGACGATCCGTGAGCACAAGGGCGACCTCAAGGGCCTCACGCTGACGTTCTTCGGCGACGGCCAGAGCAACATGGCGCACTCCTACGCGCTCGCGGGCGTCACGGCCGGCATGCACGTGCGCATCGCCTCGCCGGAGGACTACGCGCCGCGCGCCGACGTGATCGAAGCGGCCGACCGCCGCGCCGGGGAGACCGGCGGATCGATCACGCTCTTCACCGACCCGGTCGAGGCGGCCGCCGGCGCCGACGTCGTCGTCACCGACACCTGGGTGTCGATGGGCAAGGAGGAGGAGAAGCTCGCGCGGATCCGCGATCTCGGGGGCTACAAGGTCACGCCCGAGACCATGGAGCTCGCGCACGACGACGCGATCTTCATCCACTGCCTGCCCGCTGACCGCGGCTACGAGGTGGACTCCGCGGTCATCGACGGTCCGCAGAGCGTGGTGTGGGACGAGGCGGAGAACCGCCTGCACGCCCAGAAGGCCCTGCTGGTCTGGCTTCTCGGGAAGAAGGACGCGTGATGGCCGGTTCGCACGAAGGAACCAACGAGGGCGCGCTCTGGGGCGCGCGGTTCGCCACCGGTCCGTCGCCGGAGCTCGTCGAGCTGAGCCGGTCGACGCACTTCGACTGGATCCTGGCGCCGTACGACATCGCGGGATCCCACGCGCATGCCACGGCGCTGGCCGCCGCGGGGTACCTGGAGCCGGATGAGGCCGCCCGGATGCACGAGGGCCTCGACGCCGTCGCGCGCAAGGTCGCCGACGGCACCCTGCAGCCGCTGCCCACCGACGAGGACGTGCACGGCGCACTCGAGCAGGCGCTGATCGCCGAGCTGGGTCCGGAGCTGGGCGGACGCCTCCGCGCCGGCCGCAGCCGGAACGACCAGATCGCCACGCTCGTGCGGATGTACCTGATCGACCACGCCCGGGTGATCGCGCGCGACCTGCTGCGCGTGATCGATGCGCTCGTGGCACAGGCGGAGGCGCATCCCGACGCGATCCTGCCCGGCCGCACGCACCTGCAGCACGCACAGCCGGTGCTGCTCGCCCATCACCTCCAGGCCCACGCCTGGCCGCTGGTGCGCGAGCTCGAGCGCCTCGTCGACTGGCGCCGTCGCGCCGGTGTCTCGCCGTACGGCGGGGGAGCACTCGCGGGGTCGACCCTGGGCCTGGATCCCGCGCTCGTCGCGACGGAGCTCGGCCTCGACCGGCCGGCGGAGAACTCCCTCGACGGCACCGCTGCGCGGGACGTCGTGGCGGAGTTCGCGTTCATCGCGGCGATGACGGGGGTCGACCTCTCCCGCCTGTCCGAGGAGATCATCCTCTGGAACACGCGGGAGTTCGGCTTCGTCACCCTCGACGACGGCTACTCCACGGGATCCAGCATCATGCCGCAGAAGAAGAACCCGGACATCGCCGAGCTCGCGCGCGGCAAGTCCGGGCGTCTCATCGGCAACCTGTCCGGCCTGCTGGCGACCCTCAAGGGCCTGCCCCTCGCGTACAACCGCGATCTGCAGGAGGACAAGGAGCCGGTGTTCGACTCGGTGCGGACGCTCGAGGTCGTGCTGCCGGCGTTCGCCGGGATGATCGCGACGCTGCGTTTCCACACGGAGCGGATGGCCGCGCTCGCCCCCCAGGGGTTCTCCCTGGCGACGGATGTCGCCGAGTGGCTGGTGAAGCGGCGCGTGCCGTTCCGCGACGCCCACGAGATCTCCGGCGCGCTCGTCCGTGCCTGCGAGGAGCAGGGGATCGGGCTGGAGGACGCCTCCGACGAGCTGCTGCTGTCGGTGTCGCCGCACCTCGTCCCCGAGGTCCGCGAGGTGCTCACGATCGAGGGCTCCGTCGCGTCGCGCACGGGCGTCGGCGGCACCGCTCCGGAGCGCGTGGCCGAGCAGCGCGCGGAGCTCGTCGCCCGCGCGCAGGCCGCTGCGCACGCGCTCGGCCTGTAATCGCTCCGGCGGCGGCCTCGCCTCAGTGCAGGTCGCCGTCGGCGGCCGAGCGTTCCCACCGGGTGAACCGGACGGTCAGACCCGCGCGGGTGGGCGCGGCGAGGAACGGTCCCGCGGAGACGGTCGCATCGCCGGAGAAGGGAGCCACCCTGACCAGGCGCCAGGGGCCGTCGTCCGCCCGGGCGCGCACGATCATCGCGTCCGCCCAGCGGCTGACCCTGACCGTGATCTCGCTCTCGCGCCAGTCGTCGACGTAGCCGACCGACCAGTCGGATCGGCCGGCGGTCACGACGGCACCGAGACCGAGGTGGCCATCGGCGAACTCGACGCCCGCTTTGATCCAGTGCTCCTCATCGGCGCGCACGAAGAGCCCCGCCTGGTCGAACTGCCCCTCCCACGGCGCACGGAACGCGACCTCGATCGCCTCGCCGACCGCGAGCGGCGCGAGCAGCGCGTGCTCCGTGTCGTGCACGAAACCGTAGGCGGTGTGGCGCCAGGCGTCGCTGCCCTCGGCCGCGGTGGCGTCGAGGTGACCGTCGACGTGTGTCCAGGCGGGGGCATGGGTCCAGGTGGCATCGGTCCAGTTGATGATGCGTGATTCAGGCATATTTCCCATCTATAGCTGATAACGGCATAAACAGCGAATATTCGTGCTACGGTTATGTCATGGTCGTCGCTGTGATCGCCGACATCGTCGGGTCCCGGGAACTCCGGGACCGCGGTGCTGCGCAGCGCGCGCTGGACGAGACCATCGCACAGGTGGAACAGGATCGCCCGCTGGCCATCCACCCGCTCACGCCCACGGTAGGGGACGAGCAGCAGGGCGTCTACCGCGCACTGCCTGACGCGCTCCTCTCCCTCCTCATGGTCCAGCTCCGCCTCCCGGAGGGTCTCGCCTTCCGCTTCGGCATCGGCGTCGGCGAGGTCAGGCCGGTCACCTCGGTGCACGGCGAGCTGGCCGACGGACCCGGGTGGTACGCGGCACGCGCCGCGATCGAGACCGTCCACGCACGCGAACAGCGCGCCGTGCCGCGCACGCGCACCTGGATTGTCGGCGCCCCGGGTCAGGATGAGGTCATGGAGACCGTGATCGCCGCGTCCAACGCCTACGTCCTCGCGCGCGACGAGCTGGTGGGGGCGATGAGCACGCGCGAACGCCACCTCACCTACGGACGCCTGGTCGGCCGGTCCCAGCAGGAGCTCGCCGCCCAGGAGGGCATCTCGCAGCCGAGCGTCTCCAAGTCGCTGCGGAGTGCGGGAGCCGCCGCTCTCATCGAAGGCGTGGCCGCGCTCCGGGGGGAGTCCGCATGATCCTCGCCGGCTTCGTCCTCCTCGCCGTCGGCGCGACCGACCTCGTCCGGCAGTTCGTGCCGCGGCGGTGGATCGGCTTCGTCGTGGCCGCGGCCGTGGTCCTCCTCCTCGGCATCGGCGGCGATGCGCTGCTGCCCGCGCTCCTGGGGCTCGGTGCCGGGGCGCTGTGGGCGTGGAGCATGCCGGACGAGGGGCCGTCCCGGGCCGGGTTCTGGCCGGCGGTCGCGCTGGCCGCCCTCAGCATCGCCGCCGTGGTCTGGGGCGGGTCGAGGAGCACGTCCGGTCTCATCGGCGAGCTCTGGACGCTCCGCTCGCCCTTCGGCGAGGTGCCGTTCGATCTCGCCGTGCTCGCGCTCGGTGCCGGCGTCTTCCTCCTCGAATCCGCGAACCTCGTCGTCCGTGCGGCTCTCGACGGCGAGCACACCTGGCGCCCGGCCGAGGTCTCGGGGACCGTCGCGCCCGAGCCCGTACCCTCCGACCGGTCGGAGGCCGACGCCCCTGCGGTGTCCGCCGTGATCCCCGCCGATCCCCGCCACGGCTTCAAGGGCGGGCGGCTCATCGGCCCCCTGGAACGCGTGCTCGTGATGATCCTCACGCTCGCCGCGGCCTACCCGGTGCTCGCAGCCATGCTCGCCGCCAAGGGCATCGTCCGCTTCCCGGAGATCTCCCGCGACGGGGAGACCGGCGCGCGTGCCGAGTACTTCCTCGTCGGCAGCCTCGTGAGCTGGGTGATCGGCCTCGGTGCCGCGTTCCTCGTCTGGTGGGCGGCGCACAGCTGACACCCCCGCCCGCGACGCAGCGGGACAGTTGCGCGCTGCTAGCCTGGAGCGCGTGTCAACTCCCGCTCTGACGACCGCGCCGCAGGCGATTGACCCCACGTTCGAGAACGTGTGGGACGAGATCGTGTGGCGTGGCCTCGTCCACGTGTCCACCGACCAGGAGGCGCTGCGCGCCCTGCTCGCGGGAGACCCCGTCACGTATTACTGCGGCTTCGACCCGACGGCACCGAGTCTGCATCTCGGGCACCTGGTCCAGCTGCTCCTGCTCCGCCGCCTCCAGCTCGCCGGGCACAAGCCGCTCGGTCTCGTCGGCGGCTCCACCGGCCTGATCGGCGATCCCCGGCCGACGGCGGAGCGCACGCTCAACACCCGCGAGACGGTGGCGGAATGGGTCGACCGCCTGCGCGGCCAGGTCGAGCGGTACCTCAGCTTCGAGGGCGACAATGCCGCCCGCATGGTGAACAACCTCGACTGGACGGCGCCGCTCTCCGCGATCGACTTCCTGCGGGAGATCGGCAAGCACTACCGCGTCGGCACGATGCTGAAGAAGGACGCGGTGGCCGCGCGCCTGAACTCCGACGCCGGCATCAGCTACACCGAGTTCAGCTACCAGATCCTCCAGGGGCTCGACTTCCTCGAGCTCTACCGCCAGTACGACTGCGTGCTGCAGACGGGCGGCTCGGATCAGTGGGGCAACCTCACCAGCGGCACCGACCTCATCCACCGGGTCGAGGGGGCCTCGGTCCACGCGATCGGCACGCCGCTGATCACCAACAGCGACGGCACGAAGTTCGGCAAGAGCGAGGGCAACGCGATCTGGATCGACGCGGAGCTCACGAGCCCCTACGCGTTCTACCAGTTCTGGCTCAGCACGGCCGATGCCGACGTGATCGAACGCCTCAAGGTCTTCACGTTCCTGACCAGGGCCGAGATCGAGGAGTACGCCGAACTCGTGGCGACGGAGCCGTTCCGCCGCGCCGCCCAGAAGCGCCTCGCGCTCGAGGTCGTCGCGACGGTGCACGGCGTGGAGGCGACGGCGGCCGTGATCGCGGCGTCCGAGGCGCTGTTCGGGCAGGGCGACCTGACCACTCTCGACGCGGCGACGCTGCGCACGGCTCTGGACGAGCTCCCGCACGCGACGGTCGCCGCCGGTACTCCGGTCGTCGACGCACTCGTCGCGACCGGGCTGGTGTCGAGTCTGTCGGAGGCCCGTCGCGCCATCGCGCAGGGCGGGGTGTCCCTCGACGGCGAGCGGGTGGAGGACGACTCCGCGACCGTGCAGGGCACGCTTCCCGGTGGTGTCTCGGTGCTGCGTCGCGGGAAGAAGACTCTCGCCGGCGTCTTCCTCGGCTGATCCCGGTCAGGCATGCCGTTCACCCCGAGTCACGCGATCGTGGCGTTGCCGTTCGTGCGCACGCCCCTGGTTCCCGCGGCGATCGCGATCGGAGCGATGACGCCGGACATCTCGCTGTTCCTGCGGAACATCGGGCTCAACTACGGCTTCCTGCACGATCCGGTCAACGTCCTGTGGACGGCTCTGCTCGCGCTCGTGCTCTTCCTGCTGTGGCGTGTGCTGCTGCGCCCCGCGACCCTGGAGCTGCTGCCGGACTGGGTGAGCACGCGGCTGCCCGCCGGGTGGGGCGCGAGCGGACTCCGGGCCGGGGTCGAGGCGCTGACCCGCGACGACCGTCCCCGGTATCGGAGTGCGCGGTCGCCGTATCCGGTCCTGCTCGTGCTCTCCGCGATGCTGGGGGTGCTCTCGCACATCCTCTGGGACGCGTTCACGCATGAGTCGCGGTGGGGGGTCGATCTGCTGCCCGCGCTCGCGAACTCGTGGGGTCCGTTCGACGGCTACAAGTGGCTCCAGTACGCCTCGAGCGCGCTCGGCCTGCTGGGTCTGGCGATCTGGGCGGCACTGTGGCTGCGTCGTGCGACCCCGCGAACGCATGCGCCCCGGATCCTTCCGACGGTCGTGCGGATCGCGTGGTGGCTCTCGCTGCCGGTGATCCTCGTGCTCGCGTGGGTCGGCGGACTGCTCGCGTTCGGCCCGCTCTCCGCTGAGTTCACGGTGCAGCATCTCGCGTATCGGGTGCTGCCGCCGGCCTGTGCGGTGTGGGGCCTGCTCACTCTGGTCCTCTGCGTGGTCCTCGCCGTGCGGCGGCCGCGCTCCGCGGTCTGACCCGCAGCGGACGCGGCACGTCGGGAAGCCGGGTCACCAGCGTGGTGCGTCCGTACCCCATGCGTGCGGGGCCTCGAACCTGAGCCCGGGGAGCGCGGGTGCCGCCGTCACGACCGGGGTCCCGTCCACGTCGAATCGCGCGAGATGCGCCGAGGCGTCGATCTCCGGCGCGCGCACGGCAGCGGTCGTGCGCGGCATCCCCAGCAGTTCGGCGGCGACCCGGCGCAGGGAGGTGCGCACGATGCGCGAGCGCCCGTCGCGGGAACGGAGCAGGCGGGTGAGTGCGGCGGCGAGAAGATATCCGCTGCTGTGATCCAGCGCCTGGGCGGGGAGGGCGCCCGGCCGTCCGTCGTCGCCCTCGATCATCGCGATGCCGCTCTCCGCCTGGACGAGACTGTCGAAACCGGCGCGCTCGGGATGATCGGGTCCCCAGGCGCTGAGCTGCGCGACGAGGAGACCCGGGTGCTGCTCGACCAGAGCGTCGGGGGAGAGGCCGAGCCGGTCCAGCGAGGCGGGCCGATATCCGAGCACGACCGCATCCGCCGACTGCAGGAGGGCGTGCAGCTCGGGGGACCGGGCGTCGAGGCGTGCGGAGCGCTTGCCATGGCCGGTGTCGAGGTGCTGCCACGGGAGCTCGGGGAGCTGCGGCGGGTCGAGACGCAGCACGTCGGCGCCGAGGAGAGCGAGCGTCCGTGTGCACACCGGCCCCGCGATCACTCGGGTGAGGTCCAGGACACGGAGGCCGGCGAGCGGAGCGCGCGCCGAGACGGCGGGAGACGAGGTCCGTCGGTCCTTCGCTCGTCCGCCCTCGGGGTCGGCGACCGCGACATCGAGGAGCGGAGCAGCTCGCTGCGCCCGGTCGGCCTCGGGGTCCTCGTGACGCACGGCCACCGCGAGTCCGCCGGCCGCGGAGATGAGGCCCACGGCCTCGTCGGTCGAGAGGGTCGACATCCTGCGGGTCACGGCCTCCGCACCCGCCGAGCCGGACAGACCGAGCGCGCGGCGAAGCGCTCGAGCGTGGTGCGGGTAGTTGCCATGTGTGCGGACCCACCCGTCGCCGCTCTCCCAGAACCCGGAGAGCGGCGCCCACACCGGCGGGGGAGTTCCGTCGACCAGCAGGTAGCGGTCGCTCCGGTAGGCGACGGCCACGCGTCGGGGATCGATGGACCCGGGGTCGAGTCCGGCGGCCACGGTGACCGCGGCCACACTGGCGAGAGCCAGCTCTGCGGTCGCCGTGCGCGAGGCGAGGGGCACCGGATCGAGAGTGCGGAGTGACGCGAGGGAGTCCGCGGGGAGGGGCGCGACGCCCGTGTCCCGCCACACACGGACGAGCAGATCGGCAGTGGTGTCGGAGGAGGGAGCGGGCATGGGCGTGATGCTACTCCGCCCCCGGATACCGCTGGAAACAGCCGCTGATCCGGCCGAATCCCGGCGCGGGGCGCCCGCGACACGCCCGGGGTGGTGCGCCCGATTTGCCAGACCCCCGGAATCCACGTAACTTATTACTTGTTCGCCCCACAGGGAAGCGGAGAAGCCCAGAGCTTCACCCCCCTCAAGCGGAGAACCACTCCCGATTCACTCTCACTTGAGAGATCCGGCGCTTGCGCCTAGGATGGGAGATCCACCCCTTCTGCGGCTGTCACCGGCTGCGCAGCGGATCCAAGATCCGCGCGGCGCGCCGATTTGACAAGCGGGTCGGGATGGCTAAGATAGAGAAGTTGCCCTTCGGGCCTGGCTGTGATGGCTGGGTCGTGGGAGCATCCGATCCTTGAGAACTCAACAGCGTGCACTTGTCAAATG
>NZ_JBHVHT010000003.1:0-5106 GCF_042799975.1 Microbacterium sp. NPDC057658
CCCGTGCGTCATGTGCCCGGGGAGCTGCGCCCCGGTGAGCGGGCGGGCGCGGTGCTCGAGGTCCTTCCCGGGCCGCGCGCCGACTGGTTCCTCCCGGGCGCGTGGCAGGCGTTGCGTGCTCTGCGGACCGTGAGCGCGGACAGCGACCGGGTCGCGATCCGGCTGGACGGGCAGGCGGTCCCGCGCCGTGCGGGCGAGCTGCCCTCCGAGGGGCTCGTGCGCGGAGCGGTGCAGGTCCCGCCCGACGGCCGACCGGTCGTCTTCCTGGCGGACCGACCGGTCACCGGGGGATACCCGGTCGTCGGGGTGCTGCGTGCCGACGACGTCGACCGGGCGGCTCAGCTCCGACCGGGGGACCGCGTGGTGCTGCGGGCCGCGCGGCCGTCGTGACGGGCCGGGACCTGCCGTGGCGCCCCTGCCTGGCGCGCGGGGGAGGCCCGAGGCGTCCCGACCTGGGGCGGGACCGCGTGCGGACGACCGACAGCCTGTGTGCCGGGTCACCCGGACCTGGCTTGACCCTGGCGCGACGGGCCGCGTAATGTTCTGGACGTCGGCCCGACAGGGAGGAACAGACACCGCCTCGAACGATCGAGGGTGGCTGGTCCCGGGGTCGAAACCCTTCCACCGCATGGCGTAGGATTGTCCCTGCCCGCGACGAGGAAGACCACGGTGACTGGACCACGGCGAACAGCCGGGGTTGAGGATCCGGGGAAGAACTGGTAAGGTTGAAGGGTTGCCCCAAGCGAGGTTCTGCCCGGTCGGGTGGTGCTGAGTTGGTGTGTGTCGGTTGTTTGAGAACTCAACAGTGTGCTTGTTAGTCAATGCCAATTTTTGTCCCTGTGGCATGGCTGATCGTTTCTGCCCGTCGGGTGGGGTGGTTGGTTGTGTCTGGGATTCCTTTGGTTGATTTCGGAAGATGATGTCATCTTTCGTGTTGATGCCAGTTTTGTGGACCCTGTTGGGGTTCGCTTCGTATGGATTGTTCACTGCCGGGCTGTGCTTGGTGGTGGGCGTTGTTCATTTACGGAGAGTTTGATCCTGGCTCAGGACGAACGCTGGCGGCGTGCTTAACACATGCAAGTCGAACGATGATGCCCAGCTTGCTGGGTGGATTAGTGGCGAACGGGTGAGTAACACGTGAGTAACCTGCCCTTGACTTCGGGATAACTCCGGGAAACCGGGGCTAATACCGGATATGAGCCGCCTTCGCATGGGGGTGGTTGGAAAGTTTTTCGGTCAGGGATGGGCTCGCGGCCTATCAGCTTGTTGGTGGGGTGATGGCCTACCAAGGCGACGACGGGTAGCCGGCCTGAGAGGGCGACCGGCCACACTGGGACTGAGACACGGCCCAGACTCCTACGGGAGGCAGCAGTGGGGAATATTGCACAATGGGCGAAAGCCTGATGCAGCGACGCCGCGTGAGGGATGAAGGCCTTCGGGTTGTAAACCTCTTTCAGCAGGGAAGAAGCGCAAGTGACGGTACCTGCAGAAGAAGCGCCGGCTAACTACGTGCCAGCAGCCGCGGTAATACGTAGGGCGCAAGCGTTGTCCGGAATTATTGGGCGTAAAGAGCTCGTAGGCGGTCTGTCGCGTCTGGTGTGAAAACTCGAGGCTCAACCTCGAGCTTGCATCGGGTACGGGCAGACTAGAGTGCGGTAGGGGAGACTGGAATTCCTGGTGTAGCGGTGGAATGCGCAGATATCAGGAGGAACACCGATGGCGAAGGCAGGTCTCTGGGCCGCAACTGACGCTGAGGAGCGAAAGCATGGGGAGCGAACAGGATTAGATACCCTGGTAGTCCATGCCGTAAACGTTGGGCACTAGGTGTGGGGCTCATTCCACGAGTTCCGTGCCGCAGCAAACGCATTAAGTGCCCCGCCTGGGGAGTACGGCCGCAAGGCTAAAACTCAAAGGAATTGACGGGGGCCCGCACAAGCGGCGGAGCATGCGGATTAATTCGATGCAACGCGAAGAACCTTACCAAGGCTTGACATGCACGGGAAGCCACCAGAGATGGTGGTCTCTTTGGACACTCGTGCACAGGTGGTGCATGGTTGTCGTCAGCTCGTGTCGTGAGATGTTGGGTTAAGTCCCGCAACGAGCGCAACCCTCGTCCCATGTTGCCAGCGGGTTATGCCGGGGACTCATGGGAGACTGCCGGGGTCAACTCGGAGGAAGGTGGGGATGACGTCAAATCATCATGCCCCTTATGTCTTGGGCTTCACGCATGCTACAATGGCCGGTACAAAGGGCTGCGATACCGTAAGGTGGAGCGAATCCCAAAAAGCCGGTCTCAGTTCGGATTGGGGTCTGCAACTCGACCCCATGAAGTCGGAGTCGCTAGTAATCGCAGATCAGCAACGCTGCGGTGAATACGTTCCCGGGCCTTGTACACACCGCCCGTCAAGTCACGAAAGTCGGTAACACCCGAAGCCCATGGCCCAACCGTTCGCGGGGGGAGTGGTCGAAGGTGGGACTGGCGATTGGGACTAAGTCGTAACAAGGTAGCCGTACCGGAAGGTGCGGCTGGATCACCTCCTTTCTAAGGAGCTACCAACAGCTCGTTCGCCGGCCTGTGGTCGGAGCGGGTTGTTCAGGTGCCACGCCATCGCCGCACGTGTGGTGGGTGGTTGCTCATGGGTGGAACATTGACGAAAGAGTCTTCTGGTCTTGCTGGTGTCAGTACCTGCCGGCTCATCTGGTCCTTCGGGGCCGGGTGGGGTGGTGGTGGAACATCACGGGTGAGAGTCGGGGGGCTTGTCGAGCACACTGTTGGGTCCTCAGGTCACCGGCCACCGGTTGGTGGGGTGCCTGGTACGGGCCGGTCTCCGGATCACGAACCGCTGTCCTTGGTCCTCCTTCGTGGAGGGGTGGGGGTGGTAGGCGGGTCCTGGTGGGGGTCGGGGTCGTTGGTTGTTTGAGAACTGCACAGTGGACGCGAGCATCTTTGTAAAGATCAAGACACACCTTCGGGTGTGGTTCTTGGTTCTCTGCAGTTTTGTTGTTTTTGTTGAAGTTTTTAAGGGCACAGGGTGGATGCCTTGGCACTAGGAGCCGAAGAAGGACGTTGTAGCCTGCGATAAGCCTCGGGGAGCTGGCAAACGAGCTGTGATCCGAGGGTGTCCGAATGGGGGAACCCCGCACGAGTCATGTCGTGTGACCCGCACCTGAATATATAGGGTGTGTGGAGGGAACGTCGGGAAGTGAAACATCTCAGTACCGACAGGAAGAGATATTCCGTGAGTAGTGGCGAGCGAAAGCGGATGAGGCCAAACCGGGCGCGTGTTAAAGCTGTCAGGCGTTGCGTGTTCGGGGTTGTGGGACCCTTCTGGTGGATCTGACAGTCCGCCGGGGAGTCAGAAAGTCGTGTCATAGTCGAACCGCATTGAAAGGCGGACCACAGACGGTGCGAGTCCGGTAGACGAAATGGTGCGGCCTCCCGAAGGGGATCCCAAGTAGCACGGGGCCCGAGAAATCTCGTGTGAATCTGGCAAGACCACTTGCTAAGCCTAAATACTACCTAGTGACCGATAGCGGACCAGTACCGTGAGGGAAAGGTGAAAAGTACCCCGGGAGGGGAGTGAAATAGTACCTGAAACCGTGTGCCTACAATCCGTTGGAGCCTCCTTGGTTGGGGTGACAGCGTGCCTTTTGAAGAATGAGCCTGCGAGTTAGTGCTCAGTGGCGAGGTTAACCCGTGTGGGGAAGCCGTAGCGAAAGCGAGTCCGAACAGGGCGCCCATAGTCGCTGGGTCTAGACCCGAAGCGAAGTGATCTAGCCATGGGCAGGTTGAAGCGCGGGTAAGACCGCGTGGAGGACCGAACCCACCAGGGTTGAAAACCTGGGGGATGACCTGTGGTTAGGGGTGAAAGGCCAATCAAACTTCGTGATAGCTGGTTCTCCCCGAAATGCATTTAGGTGCAGCGTCACGTGTTTCTTGCCGGAGGTAGAGCTACTGGATGGCCGATGGGCCCTACAAGGTTACTGACGTCAGCCAAACTCCGAATGCCGGTAAGTGGAAGCGTGGCAGTGAGACTGCGGGGGATAAGCTCCGTAGTCGAGAGGGAAACAGCCCAGACCACCGGCTAAGGCCCCTAAGCGTGTGCTAAGTGGGAAAGGATGTGGAGTTGCACAGACAACCAGGAGGTTGGCTTAGAAGCAGCCACCCTTGAAAGAGTGCGTAATAGCTCACTGGTCAAGTGATTCCGCGCCGACAATGTAGCGGGGCTCAAGTACACCGCCGAAGCCGTGGCATCTGCGCTCAACTCAGGCCTTCGTGGTCCAGAGGCGCAGGTGGGTAGGGGAGCGTCGTGTGGGCAGTGAAGCCGCGGGGGAACCCAGTGGTGGAGCCCACACGAGTGAGAATGCAGGCATGAGTAGCGAAAGACGGGTGAGAAACCCGTCCGCCGAATGACCAAGGGTTCCAGGGCCAGGTTAATCCGCCCTGGGTAAGTCGGGACCTAAGGCGAGGCCGACAGGCGTAGTCGATGGACAAGGAGTTGATATTCTCCTACCGGCGAAGAACCGCCCATACCGAGCCCGGTGATGCTGACCGCCCAAACCTGTCCACCGGCCCTTCGGGGCCACCGGACAGGGGCGCGCGGGACCCGAACCGGTAGTAGGTAAGCGTATTAACAGGGGTGACGCAGGAAGGTAGCCCGGCGTGGCGATGGTAGACCACGTCCAAGGCCGTAGGCCGTCTGGTAGGCAAATCCGCCAGACATACAGGCTGAGAGCTGACGGTGAGCGCACAAGCGCGAACTGGGTGATCCTATGCTGCCAAGAAAAGCCTCGACGCGAGGTTCTAGCCGCCCGTACCCCAAACCGACTCAGGTGGTCAGGTAGAGAATACTAAGGCGATCGAGAGAATCGTGGTTAAGGAACTCGGCAAAATGCCCCCGTAACTTCGGGAGAAGGGGGGCCCGAAGCGTGAACACCCTCGCGGTGGGAGCGTGGACGGCCGCAGAGACCAGGGAGAAGCGACTGTTTACTAAAAACACAGGTCCGTGCGAAGTCGCAAGACGATGTATACGGACTGACGCCTGCCCGGTGCTGGAAGGTTAAGAGGACCGGTTAGCCGCAAGGCGAAGCTGAGAATTTAAGCCC
>NZ_JBHVHT010000004.1:0-1477 GCF_042799975.1 Microbacterium sp. NPDC057658
CCCTGAGGTCGACTGCCTACGAGGTGAGGTATAGGGGTCTAAACGAGAGAGTAGGGCTCGGCGGCGTACGCGTCAAGGGGTCTAAACTCGTGGCGTGTCATCCACGGACGAGTTCGCTGACGTGCGGCGTGATCCTGACCCGATCCGCCGTGGTCGTCGCGCGACCGAGCTGCTCGCTCTCTATCAGCAGCGCTCGACGGAACTTGCACGCCTGCGCCGCGAGGCGCTGGAGGAGGCGCACCGGGATCTCGGACTGCCGTACAGCCAGATCGCTACCTCTCTGGGAATCACGAAGGGCCGTGTCACGCAGATCCGGTCGACCGCGCCGGCTCCGGCACGTGCGCTGTTCGGCGTCGGACCGGTCACGATCGTGACTCCCTACCGCTACCAGGTGACCGACCGTGAGCGTCCGCTCCTTGCGGCCGAGGACGTGGCCGCAGGCGAGGCAGCGAAGCAACTCCTTGAGTCCTTCGACTTTGTCACGCGCTCGGCACAGGTCGGGCCGGACGACACCGAGCTTCCGAGTGGTGACCTCTTCGTCATCTGTGGACCGAAGTCGTCGCACGCCGTCATGCCGCTGCTCGACACCGATCCCCGCCTCACCATCGCGCACGATGAAGACGGTTGGTACATCAAGGACCGCCAGTCGCAGGTACGCCACCACTCGCCGAGCGACACAGCACGCGAAAGCGTCGACCTGGCCTACGTTGCGCGGCGTGGTGAGGCGGGCCGGACGATCACTCATGTAGCAGGGCTTCATGCGATCGGCTCTTTAGGAGCGGTCGAGTACCTGACCGCCAACGCCGCAGAGCTCTACAGCGACGCCGCAGGCCACGACTTCTCGCTCCTGGTCGAGAGCGGCTACGACGGCTTCGCAATCACGAGCACCACAGCGATCGGTGACACGCTGTGGTGGGAAAGCTGATGCGTGTCGAAGCGGCGATGCTCCCCGACGCCAGCTCGTCACAGGACCGCATCTTCATGACCCGGAACGCCGTGATCGTCCTTGATGGGGCTTCGGCCTTCGTACCGGTCGAGGTGTCGCCGTCGGCATACGTCGACACGCTCGGGAGCTTCCTCGTCGAGGGCCTCACCACGGAACCTCGTACTCGGCTCACAGATCTCCTCGCACACGGGATCGAGGAATCGGCCTCGCACCTCGATCTCCGCCCTGGCGCCTCGCCGTCGAGCACTGTCGCAATCGCGCGCAAGAACGAAAATGGCGTTGACCTGCTCATACTAGGGGACAGTAAAATTGCGACACCCCAGAGTGTTTACGTCGACGACCGGATCTCTCGCTTCGCTCTGAAGCAGCGGGCGGCATACCGAGCACGCCTCGCTGCGGGAAGCGGGTATGACGAGACTCACCGAGAACTCTTGATGGCGCTTCAGAGCGAACAGTCGCGGCACCGAAACGTCGCAGGGGGTTATTGGATTGCAGAAGCCGACCCCGCTGCGGCACATCATGCGATGGCGC